>NZ_JAYSEG010000010.1:0-87145 GCF_041913985.1 Arenimonas sp. | reverse complement strand
CGCCAGCCTATCGGCTGAGCGAGTGTGTTGCGTCGACCGGTTGAGACCGCCGCTCTACTGAGCGGGAATCGACCCTCGCCTTCGCGGTGGGGCCGGCGCCAGATCGCTGGCCAGCGAAGAACCGACCAAACCATCCCGAACTTGGGACAAGAACCAAAAAAAGACCCCGGCGCGAGGCCGGGGTCAGGGGGTGTTGCTTCAACCGCTGGATCAGAAGGTGATCGACCAGCTGTTGATGTAACCGGTGTCACCACCGGCGTTGTCGTTGACGCGCAGCTTCCAGGTGCCGTTCAGGGCTTCGCTGGACAGGTTCTTGGTGTAGGTGCCGACGATGTTGTTGGCGCTACCACCGCTGCGGTTGTGGATGTTGTACAGCGTGCCGTCCGGAGCCACCAGGTCCACCTTCAGGTCGCCCTTGTAGGTGTGCACGATGTTGACCGAGATCGAGGCGCTGCTCGGGGCGTTGCCACTGCGGCCGGAGACCGTGATCGGGCTGTCCACCGTGGCGTTGTCGCTGATGGTGTAGTCCGCGGTGTTGCTGTAGGTCTGCGGGGTCGTGCCGCCGCCGCCACCGCCACCCTCGGTGTAGTTGCCCACCAGGCTCACGCCGCTGAAGCTCGAGTAGGCCTTCACGCGCACGTAGTAGGTGCCGGCCGACGGGGCCGCGATGGTGCAGGTCTCGGCGTTGCCGCTCAGGTACGGGCGGCAGACGTACGAGGTGTCGGTCGGCGCGCTGCCGAACTGCACGTAAAGGTCGGCGTCACCGGTGCCGCCCGACATGGTGAAGGTCAGGTTGGTGGCGCCGGCCGGGACGGCCATCGTGTAGTTGAGCGAGTTGCCGGTGGTGGCGGTGAGGCCGGTGACCGCGACGCCCTTGGTCAGGGTGCCGCCGGTCGGCGGCGGCGGCGGCGGGGTGCTGCCACCGGCGGCGTCGACAAGGGCCTTGGCGTTGATGATGCCCGCGCCGCAGCCGCCCGAGCAGGCGCCGGCGAGCGCGTACGCGGTGGCCTTGAGCTGGGCCTCGACCTCGGACGGGGTCCACAGGGCCTGGCCCAGGGCGAGGCGGCGGCTCTGCGCCAGCGCCACGGCGCCGGCCACGTGCGGCGAGGCCATCGAGGTGCCGTTGTACGAGGCGTAGTTCTCGGTGGTCGGGCCCGCGGTGCCGGCGTTGAGGGTCGAGAGGATGTTCGAGCCCGGGGCCGAGACGTCGATCAGCGTGCCGTAGTTGGAGAAGCTGGAACGCGCCGAGGCGTTGGTCACCGAGGCGACCGCGACCACGTTGTTGCAGCTCGCCGGCGAGAAGCCGGACACGTTGGCGTTGCTGTTGCCGGCGGCCACCACCACGGTGGTGCCGCGGCTGACGGCGCCGTTGATGGCGTTCTGGGTCAGCGTGTCGCAGCTGCCGCTGCCGCCGAGCGACATGTTGATCACGTCGGCGACGTTGGCGGCCGACAGGCTCGGCACGCCGGAGACGGTGCCGCCCGAAGCCCAGGTGATGGCGTCGGCGATGTCGGAGGTGTAGCCGCCGCCCTTGCCCAGCACGCGCACCGGCATGACCTTGGCGCCCCACGCGGTACCGGCCACGCCCTTGGCGTTGTTGGTCACCGCGGCCACGGTGCCGGCCACGTGCGTGCCGTGCCAGCTGGACGGGTAGCCGCCGTCGGCGTCGCCCGGGTCGCTGGCGTCGGCGTCGCGGCCGTTGCCGTCGGCGGCCACGGCGGTGTCGGCGATGAAGTCATAGCCGGCCACGACATTGGCGTTGAGGTCGCTGTGGTTGGTGATGCCGGTGTCGAGCACGGCCACGATGATGCCGCTGCCGTTGGCGATGTCCCAGGCCTGGTCGGCGCGGATGCCGGCGTCGGCGTCGTTGTAGCCCCACTGCTGGCTGTAGTTGGTGTCGTTCGGCACCAGGGTGTGCTTCATCAGGCGGTCGACCTGCACGAACTCGACGTTCGGGTTCGCGGCGATCTCCTGCATCAGCGCCTCGGCCTCGGCGCGGCCCAGCTTCTGCGACACCGAGAACACGTCGGCGCCCAGCGACATGCGGCGCATGTGGCGGGCAGCCAGCGGCTTGGCCGACTTGGCGGCGCGCTCGCCACGCTGCAGGCGCGCGGCCTGGATGGCCTGGTTCGCACCCACCGCGGCGGTCTCCAGCGCGCGCTGCACGGCGGCCGGGTTCTGCGCTTCCGGCGCGTTGTCGCGGAACTTCACGATGAAACGGTCGTACTGCTGGCCCGGCTCGAGGCCGGCGGTCTGGACCTGGGCGGCGAAGGCGGACGTACCGGCGAGGGCCAGCGAAGTGGCCACGACGATGCCGCGCAGGCGGAGCTTGCGAGAGTTATTGCTCACGGTGGTTGGATCCCCGAAAAAGATGGTGACAACGAGGGCCGCTGGGCGGCCGTGTTTGCATCCATGCCCCGGGTCCCCTGGAACAACCCCTCCCCACCGGGCCCTCATGGGCCTCGAATGAACGTGGGGGGAGTTCTACCACCCGGATGTGTGACGCAGTTCACGCCTGCATCACACCCAACCGACGCTAACGTGACGAAAGTCACGGGTCAACGGGCCAAGCCGGGTTTTTGCCGACCGTTCGTCGGCCAGCGGGCGAATTGGTTAGAGCACCACTACAAAGCGGCGGCAGGGACAGGGCCGCTGCCTGCCGGCGTTCAGAACATGCCGGTCTCGAGGCGCGCGGCGTCCGACATCATGCTCTGGTTCCAGGGCGGGTCGAACACCAGCTCGACGTCGGCCTCGGCGATGGTGGGCACCTGCTCCACCTTGTCGCGCACGTCCTGCACCAGGATGTCGCCCATGCCGCAGCCGGGGGCGGTGAGGGTCATGCGGATGGCGACGGTGCGCTCGCCCTCGGCGTTGCGGCCCAGGTCGCAGTCGTACACCAGGCCCAGCTCGACGATGTTGACCGGGATTTCCGGGTCGAAGCAGGTGCGCAGCTGGTCCCACACCAGTTTCTCGACCTCGGCGTCGCCCGCGCCCTCGGGCAGCACCAGCGGCGCCGGCGCGGTCTTGCCGATGGCGTCGGCGTCGCGGCCGGCGATGCGGAACAGGTTGCCGTCCACGAACACCGTGAACGAGCCGCCCAGCGCCTGGGTGATGTAGCCGGTGGTGCCGGCCGGCAGGTTCACCTCTTCGCCCTGCGGCACCATCACGGCCTCGCAGTCGCGTTCGAACTTCACCGGCTCGCTGGTACGGGAATAACTCACTCGGGTATCGCCTGGGCGGAAACGCGGCTATTTTAGCCCGCCCTGCCCCCGGGAAACCGCCTTGCATCCAACGGACCGTTCCACCCCCGCGTTGCGATGGCTGCTGCCGGCACTGGCCTGGGCCGCGGGCGTGCTGGGCATGGTGGCGGCCTGGCTGGCGGTGTCGCTGGCGCTGCGCAGCCCGGCCGGCTGGTTGGCCCTGGTGGCCGCCGCCGACCTGGCGCTGATGCTGCGGCTGGCCGCGACCCCGCCGGGGCGCGCGCGGGCGCTGGCGGCGGTGGCGGGCACCACGCTGGCGATCACGGCCAGCTACTGGATCTATGCCGCCAGCCTGATGGGCCTGAGCCTGGGCCTGCGACCGCTGGATTCGGCCCTGCGGATGGGCCCGGTGCTGGCCGGCGAACTGCTGCGCCATGCCACCAGCGGCTGGGACCTGGCCTGGGCCCTGCTGGCCCTGCCCCTGGCCTGGCGCCTGTCGCGCTGAGGCTGCCCGGCGGGCTCAGTGCCCGCCGTCCACCGCCTTGAGTTCGGCCACCAGCTGCGCCACGGCCGCTGCGCCGTCGCCATAGAGCATGCGGGTGTTGTCGGCGTAGAAGAGCGCGTTCTCGATGCCGGCGAAGCCGGTGCCCTTGCCGCGCTTGATGACGATGGTGTTCTTCGAGTCGGCCACGTCCAGGATGGGCATGCCGTAGATCGGCGAGGCCGGGTCGGTCTTCGCCACCGGGTTGACCACGTCGTTGGCGCCGATCACCAGGGAGACGTCGGTGGTCGGGAATTCCGGGTTGATGTCGTCCATGTCGGCGATCAGGTCGTAGGGCACGCCCGCCTCCGCCAGCAGCACGTTCATGTGCCCGGGCATGCGGCCCGCCACCGGGTGGATGGCGAACTTCACCTTCACGCCGCGCTTGAGCAGCGCCTGCGTGAGCTCCCAGACCTTGTGCTGGGCCTGGGCCACGGCCATGCCGTAGCCGGGCACGATCACCACGCGCTCGGCGTAGGCCATCATCGCCGCCACGTCGCCGGCCTCGATGGGCTTCTGCGCGCCGGTGATTTCCTTCGCCTCGCCGCCGGCGCCGAAGCTGCCGAACAGCACGCTGGCGATGGAACGGTTCATGGCCTTGGCCATCAGCTGGGTGAGCATGGTGCCGGCCGCGCCCACCACCATGCCGGCGATGATGAGCGCCTCGTTCTGCAGCACGTAGCCTTCGAAGGCCACGGCCAGGCCGGTAAGCGCGTTGTAGAGCGAGATCACCACCGGCATGTCGGCGCCGCCGATCGGCAGCGTCATCAGCACGCCCACCGCCAGCGCGGCCACGAAGAAACCGATGATCACCGGCTGCTGCAGGCCAACCACCGTGAGCACGCCGAGTGCCACGGCCACCAGGAAGACGAGGGCGTTGAAGGCCTGCTGGCCGGGGAAGGTGAAGCGCTTGTCGAGCCGGCCGTCGAGCTTGGCCCAGGCGATCACCGAACCGGTGAGCGAGATCGAGCCGATGAGCGCGCCGACCACGCCCAGCACCAGCGCCGTCTGCGAGGGCGCGGTGCCCGCGTCGGCGAACTTCAGCAGTTCCACCGCGCCGATCGCCGCCGCCGAGCCGCCGCCCAGGCCGTTGTACAGGGCCACCATCTGCGGCATGTCGGTCATGGCCACGCGCTTGCCCGACCACCAGGCCACCACGGTGCCAAGCACGAGCGCGGCGACGATGAGCGCGATGTTGTGCATGCCCGCCGTGCCGAAGGTGGCGAGCGTGGCCACCACCATGCCGGCGCCGGCCCACTGGATGCCGCTGCGCGCGGTCACCGGCGAGGCCATGCGCTTGATGCCCAGGATGAACAGCAGCGCCGCAGCGAAATAGCTGGCCTTCACCAGCATCGGCAGCCAGCTCATGCGCTGCCCCCCTTCTTCGAGGACTTGAACATCTCGAGCATGCGCTCGGTCACCACGTAGCCGCCGGCGGCGTTGCCCGCGCCCATCAGCACCGCGATGAAGCCGATGACCTTCTCGGCCGTGGTGTCGGCGTGGCCCAGCACCACCATCGCGCCGACCAGCACGATGCCGTGCACGAAGTTCGAACCCGACATCAGCGGCGTGTGCAGGATCACCGGCACGCGGCCGATGATTTCGTAGCCCGTGAAGGCCGCCAGCATGAAGATGTACAGCGCGACGAAACCGTCCATGTCCCCTCCCCGCGCGAAGGCGCGCTCCCGGGGCATCATAACCGCAGCGTGGGCGCCGGCCAGCCGGTTCCCCGCCACGGTCAACCGCCCCGGCGGCGATGCGTTATAAGGCGGCATGACCGGCCCCGCCGCCCGCCCGTGATGCCCTTCGACGCCGCCCCGGCCGCGAACGACGCCCCGACCCTGGACGCCTTCCTGGCCTCCGTGGAGCGCCGCGGCTTCCGCATGGCCGAGCTGGCGCTGGGCCACCGCGAGGACGCGCTCGACGCGGTGCAGGAAGCCATGATCAGGCTGGTCGGCTACCGCGACCGGCCGCCGGCGGAATGGACCCCGCTGTTCTGGTCCATCCTGCGCCGCCAGGTGACCGACCGGCACCGCCGCAACGCCGTCCGCCGGCGCGTGCTGTCGGTGCTGGGCATGGCCGGCGAGGAGCGCGAAGACCCGCTGGAAATGCTGCCCGACCCGAACGAGGACCCGGAGCGCCGGCTCGCCGACGCCGCCGCCTGGTCGGCCCTGGGCAGGGCCGTGCGCGCGCTGCCGCGGCGCCAGCGCGAGGCCTACCTGCTGCGCGAGCTGCAGGGCCTGGACGTGCGCGAGACCGCGGCCGCGATGGGCTGCTCCGAAGGCTCCGTGAAGACCCACCTGTCGCGGGCGATGGCCGCCCTGCGCAAACACCTGGAGGACTGGCGATGAGCCGCCCCGACCCGACCACCCCGCACCCGCGCGACCTGTTCGACCGCGCCAGCGACCGCCTCGACCACGGCATGGCCTTCCGCCTGCGCCGCGCCCGCCAGGCCGCGCAGCAGCCGGCGCGCACGCACGCCGGCCAGCGGCTGCTGCCGGCCGGTGCCTTCGCCGCCGCCGTGCTCGCGCTCGGCCTGGCCTGGTGGCTGCCGCAGCGCCCGGCCGGCGAAGCACGGCCCGCCGATCCGCTCGCCGCCAGCGAGGTCGACGCGCTGGTGCTGGAAGAAGACCCCGACCTCTACGCCTGGCTGGCCGAAGCCCCGGTGGCCGTGGCCGAGGTGCGCCGGTGAGGCGCCTGCTCGCCCTCGCCCTGCTGGCCGCCGCGCTGGCCAGCCCGGCCGCGGCGCACGGCCGCGGCGACGGCCCGCGGCACCACCAGGCGGCCGTGCCCGAAGGCGTGTCGGTGCCCGACTGGGCGCAGCTCACGCCGGCGCAGCAGCAGGCGCTGGCGCCGCTGCGCGAGAGCTGGGACACGCTGCCGGCCTCGCGCCGCGTGGTGGCGCTGGAACGCGCCGAACGACGCGCGCGCTGGGAAGCGATGACGCCCGGGCAGCGCGAGCGCATGCGCGAAGGCATGCGCAACTACCGCGACCTGCCGCCGCCGCTGCGCGAGAAGATGCGGGAATCGATGCGCGCCGTGCGCGCGCTGCCGGACGCCGAACGCAAGGCCCTGCGCGAGCGCTGGCGCCAGCTCAGCCCGCAGCAGCGCCGCGCCTGGCTGGAAGTGGGCGGCCCCGGCGTGGCGCCGGAACCCGTGCCGGTGCGCGTGGACTGATCAGGCGCGCTTCTCGCCCGCGTGGGCAAGGCAGGTGCGGGCGATGAGCTCGTCGTCCCAGTCCAGAGACAGCGCGCCGCCCTTGAGCGACAGCGCCAGGAAGTTGAACACGTTGCGCGCGTACATCTCGCTGGCGTGCATGGCGCCCTGGCTGGCCAGGTGGAGCGGGCCGGCGAAGGTGACGCCACCCTGCTCGTAGGTTTCGCCCGGGCGCGTGGCCTCGCAGTTGCCGCCGGTTTCCGCGGCCAGGTCCACCACCACGCTGCCGGGCTTCATGCCGGCCACCATGGCGGCGGTGATGATCTTCGGCGCCGGGCGGCCCGGCACGGCGGCGGTGGTGACCACCACGTCCACCGACTTGAGGTGCTCGCCGAGGCGGCGCTGCTGTTCGGCGCGCTCTTCGGCGGTGAGCTCGCGCGCATAGCCGCCTTCGCCCGCGGCGCTGACGCCGAGGTCGAGGAACTTGCCGCCCAGCGATTCGATTTGCTCGCGCGTTTCCGGGCGCACGTCGAAGCCTTCCACCTGCGCGCCCAGCCGGCGCGCGGTGGCGATGGCCTGCAGGCCGGCCACGCCGGCGCCCACCACCAGCACCTTCGAGGGGCGGATGGTGCCCGCGGCGGTGGTGAGCATCGGGAAATAACGCGGCGCCAGCTGCGCGGCCAGCAGCACCGCCTTGTAGCCGGCCATGCCGGCCTGCGAGGACAGCACGTCCATGGCCTGCGCACGCGTGGTGCGCGGCAGCTTTTCCAGCGGGAAGGCGGTGAGCTTGCCGGCGACGAAGGCCTCCACCCGCGCCGGGTCGGCGTGCGGCGCCAGCAGGCCGATGACCACGGCGCCGGGCTTGAGCCTGCGCAGGCGTTCGTTCGAGGGCGGCTGCACGCACACCAGCACGTCGGCCTGCGCCAGCGCGCCGTCGGCGTCGTCGGTGAAGTCGGCGCCGGCGTAGGCCGCGTCGGGGAAAAACGCCGGTTCGCCGGCGCCGCGCTGCAGCAGCACGCGCGCGCCGAGCGCGACGAGCTTCTTCACGGTTTCGGGCGTCAGCGCCACGCGCCGCTCGCCGGCGGCGGTCTCACGGACGAACACGATGCAGACCGACATGCGCAGCACTCCCCGCTGGGTATGCGGGGGATGCTACCGGAAGCGCCGCCGGGGCGGCAGGGGCCTCAGGCCAGGTCTTCGCGCAGCTTGCCCATGACCCGGTGCAGCACCTGGTCGAACACCTGCTCCTGCTCGCGCACCAGCAGGTTGCCGGCCTGCTTCATCGCCGCCAGTTCCTCGACCGAGGCGACCAGCACGCGCACGCCGCGGCGGTTGGTGAACATCAGTCGCGAGGAGATCGGGCTCACCCACGACAGCTTCACCGGGTGGTGCTTGCCGTCGTCGCCGGCGATGTGGATCCAGGTGCCCACCTTCAGCTGGCGCATCTGCTCCACGTCGCTGTCGCTGACGTCGAGGTTGGCCTTGCCGCCCACCACTTCCAGGCGCGGCTTGAGGTCGCCCAGCAGGTCGTTCACCGGCGAACGGCGGCCGGGCAGCGGCACCACGTTGTCCTCGGCCGGCGCGGCGGCGGCCGCGGGCGCGGGCACCGGGGCCAGGCCGCGGGCGCGGCGCTCGAGGCTGTCGGCCAGGCCGCGCATCACGTCCTGCGCCGCCTCGCCGATGATGCCGGAGCTGGCGAGCACGGTTTCGATCGGCTCGCGCATGGCGTTGAGCGCCGGCGCGACCTGCCCGGCGCCATCGCCCGGCTTGGGCAGCAGCGCCAGCAGGCGGTCGGCGACGGTCAGCGCCGACTGCCAGGAACCGCTGTCCGGGCCTTCGCGCAGCGCGATCATGGAAAGGTGGTGGGTCCAGTTGCGCTCGAGGAAATCGCGCATGGCCGGGGTCGGGTCGAGGCCGCGGGTGCGCTGCTCGAGCTCCACCTTGGCCAGGTCGCGGGCCTGCTCCAGGCGCTCCTGGCCGCGCTGGGCCTCGGCGGCGCGGCGCTCGGCCAGCTCGACGCGGCGGCGGTGCTGCTCGAGGAACTGGCGAAGCTCCTGCTCCAGCGTCTCGAAGATGGCCAGGTCTTCGTTGAACTCGGCGATCAGGCGGTCCACGGTGGACTCGGCCTTCTGCAGCAGCTCGCGCTCCTGCGGGCCTTCGCCGCGGTTGCCCTCGACGGCCTCGGCCAGCGAGTTGAGCAGGCGGCGCGCCGGGTGGGTCTTGTACAGGAACAGGCGGCGGTCCATCACCGCGGCCTTCACGAACGGCACCACCAGGCGCGAGATCATCTTGCGCGCGGCCTGCTCGAAGTCGCGCTCGTCGAACATCACGTCGAACAGCATGCCGACCAGGTCGACCGCGTCCTCGTCGTCCTGGCTGATGCTGACCTGCTCGGGCGGCAGGCCGATCTGGCCGGCGCCGCGCAGCAGCTCGTTCTTGAGCAGGGCCGCCAGCGACACCTCGGGGCGCTCGAGCGCCTCGTTCACCGACTCCGGCACCTGGCTCTGCATCAGCGACAGCACCGACATCATCTCGGCGGCCTGCAGCGGCCGCTGGCCACCGCGGCCGGTCTGGCGACCGCCCTGGGGCTGCGACTGGTTGGCCGGGCGCCAGGCGTGCAGCAGTTGGCGCAGCGCATCGAACACGACGCGGTCCTCGGCCGCGCCGGCGCCCGGGTCGGCGGCGAAGCCGGCGTTCGGGTAGGCGGAAGCAGCCGGAGCGTAACCGTCGGCGGTGGCCGGCGGCGGCGCCATCTCGGGCCGGGCGGCCGGGCGCGGGGCCGGCTTGGCGGCGGCCACGTCGGCGCGGAAGCCGGCGGCTTCGAGGCGGGCGTTGAGGTCGGCCAGCAGGTCGCGCAGGTCGTGGATGAGCTCGCGCTCGTAGTACTTGAACAGCACCATGCGCACGTCGGCCGGCAGGTCGACGCCGCGGTGGGCGTCGCTGATGGCGGCGGCCAGGCTGTGGGCGCTGAGCGGGTTGGCGTCGGCTTCGAGCTTGGCCACGCCGACCATGCGGGCCAGGCGCGCCGACAGCTCGTCGAGCTGGGCGCCGTGGATGCGGGTGATGGCTTCGGCGGTGAGGTTGGTGGCCAGCTGCTGCTCGAGTTCGCTCTCCTCCAGCAGGCTCAGCTCGGGCGCGCCATCGGTGGCGCCCGGCGCGGCCTGGCGGCCGAGCTTGGCGAAGCCCTGGTCGAGGTGTTCGCGGAAACCGCGCTCGATCGGCGCGCGCGAGGTGCGCAGCGCGCGCATGGCGAACAGGTAGGGCGAACCGTCGGGCACGCCGTCCTTCTTGGCCAGGTCGAACAGCCAGTCGTCGGCGCGGGCGAACACGCGCGCCAGAACGGACTGAAGGTGTTCGGTGCTGCGGCGATGCATGCCGGCAACCAGGTCCCTGGCCGTCGGCGGGGTGCCTGCACGCTCGCTGCCTGGGAGGGGGAAGTCGCTCATGGGATCCTCTGCACGTCGGGGGGACTACGCGCTTTGGGGTGATTGTGGCCAATCCTGCCACAGATAACTGTGACTTCATTCCCAGAAAACGACCCCAGGGGCACCCGCGGACGGATGGTAGGCTTGGCGGGATGAACGACCTGCATTTCCTGCGCCGGCGCCGCTCGGTGCCCTCCCGCCAGCTGGGCGAACCCGGCCCCGACGCCGCCCAGCTCCGCGCCATGCTGGCCGAGGCCGTGCGCGTGCCCGACCACGGCAAGCTCGCGCCCTGGCGCTTCCTGGCCATCCGCGGCGACGCCCGCCACGCCCTGGGCGAACTCCTGGCCGCGCGCGCGCTCGAGCGCGACCCGGCCGCGCCCGCCGCCGCGGTGGAAAAGGACCGGCTGCGCTTCTCGCACGCGCCGCTGGTGCTGGCGGTGGTCGGCCGGCTCACCCCCGGCCACAAGGTGCCCGAGCAGGAGCAGCTGCTCTCGGGCGGCGCCGCCTGCTTCGCCCTGCTGCAGGCGGCCCAGGCCCTGGGTTTCGGCGCGCAGTGGCTCACCGGCTGGGCCGCCTACGACCCGGTGGTGACGGCGCGCCTGGGCCTGCAGGCGAACGAGGTGGTGCTGGGCTTCATCCACGTGGGCACGCCCTCGGGCGAAGTCCCCGAGCGCCAGCGCCCCGACCCGGACGCCCTGCTTTCCGACTGGGCGCCATGAGCGGCCCCGTCCACCTGGTCGACGCCAGCCTGTACGTGTTCCGGGCCTGGCACTCCATGCCGCCCGAGTTCGAAGACCGCGACGGCTGGCCGGTGAACGCCGTGCACGGCTTCACCCGCTTCCTGCTCGAGCTGCTCGAACGCCAGCGCCCCGCGCGCATCGCGGTGGCCTTCGACGAGTCGCTCGACACCAACTTCCGCAACGAGATCTACCCGGCCTACAAGGCCAACCGCGAGCCGGCGCCCGAGGAACTCAAGCGCCAGTTCGCGCACTGCCAGCGCGTCTGCCGGGCCCTGGGCCTGCCGGTACTGGCCGACGGCCGCTACGAGGCCGACGACCTGATCGGCAGCGCGCTCGGCCAGGTACGCCGCGCCGGCCACGCCGGCCTGATCATTTCGGCCGACAAGGACCTGTCGCAGCTGCTCGACGCCGACGACGAACAGTGGGACTACGCCCGCAACGAACGCTGGCGCGCCGACGGCGTGAAGGCGCGCTACGGCGTGCACGCGCACCAGGTGGCCGACTACCTGGGCCTCACCGGCGACGCCATCGACAACATCCCCGGCGTGCCCGGCATCGGCCCCAAGACCGCGGCCACCCTGCTCGGCCACTTCGGCAGCCTGGACGAGATCTACCAGCGCCTGGACGAAGTGCCCTACCTGCGCCTGCGCGGCAGCGCCCAGCACGCGGCCCGGCTGCGTGAACACCGCGACATCGCCCTGCTCTCGCGCCGCCTGGCCACCATCGACGTGGCCGCGCCGCTGCCGCCCGACCTGGGCACGGCCGAGCGCCGCGCCCCCGATGCCGCCGCGCTCGACGCCCTGTGCGAAGACCTGCGCTTCGGCCCCATGACCCGCCGCCGGCTGATGTCGGCCTGAAGCCGCGCTAGGATCGGCGCATGAGCGACGACGCCGAGACGATGTGCGAGGGCAAGTACCTGCGGCTGGTGAAGCGCGGGCACTGGGAATATGCCGAGCGGACCAACGCCGGCAGCGCGGTGATCGTCATCGCGGTCACGCCGGAGCGCAAGCTCCTGTTCGTCGAGCAGTTCCGCATCCCGCTGGGCGCGCCCACCATCGAGATGCCGGCCGGCCTGGTCGGCGACCTCGACGCCCACGACACCATGGAAGACGCCGCGCGCCGCGAGCTGCTGGAGGAAACCGGCTGGCTCGCGTCCGAGGTGAAGGTGCTGATGGTCGGGCCCACCAGCTCGGGCATGAGCAACGAGCTGATCGCCTTCGTGCGCGCCCGCGGCCTCACCCGCGTGCACGCCGGCGGCGGCGACGAGACCGAGGACATCACCGTGCACGAGGTGCCGGTGGACGACGCCCCGCGCTGGCTCTCGGCCAAGATGGCCGAGGGCTATTCCATGGACCCCAAGCTCTGGGCGGGGCTGTGGCTCTTGGAACGCAACCCGGACGGGTCCCCCGCCTGATTGTGTGGGAGGGCCTTCAGGCCCGACCCGCCTGTCGGGCCTGAAGGCCCTCCTACCCTGGTGCTCAGCGGAACGAGTCGGTGGCGCGCACCAGGATGTCGGTGAGCTCTTCCTCGAAGGCCGAGTGCCCGGCGGTCGGCGCGATCTCCAGCTTCGCCTCCGGCCACGCCTGCTTCAGGTCCCAGGCGTTCTGCACCGGGCACACCACGTCGTAGCGACCGTGCGCGATCACGCCCGGGATGCCCTTGAGGCGGTGCGCGTCGCGCAGCAGCTGGTCGTCGGCGTCGAAGAAGCCGCCGTTGACGAAGTAGTGGCACTCGATGCGCGCGAAGCTGAGCGCGAAGTGCGCGTCCTCGTGGCTGTCGATGAAGGCCTCGTCCTGGCGCAGGAAGCTGGTGCTGGCCTCCCACACCGACCAGGCGCGCGCGGCCGACAGCCGCACCGCCTCGTCGTGCGAGGTCAGGCGGCGGTGGTAGGCGCTCATCAGGTCGTGGCGCTCCACTTCGGGGATGGGCTCGAGGTAGCGCTGCCAGGCCTCGGGGAACAGGCGCGAGGCGCCTTCCTGGTAGAACCATTCGAGCTCCCAGCGGCGCAGCATGAAGATGCCGCGAAGCACCAGTTCGGTCACCTGGCCGGGGTGCGCCTCGGCATAGGCCAGCGCCAGGGTCGAACCCCAGCTGCCGCCGAACACCTGCCAGCGGTTGATGCCCAGGTGCCGGCGCAGTTTCTCGATGTCGGCCACCAGGTCCCAGGTGGTGTTGTCCACGAGGTCGGCGTGCGGCGTGGAGCGGCCGGAGCCGCGCTGGTCGAACAGGATGATCCGGTAGCGCGCCGGGTCGTGGAAACGGCGCATCTTGGCGCCGCAGCCCGCGCCCGGGCCGCCGTGCAGCAGCACCACCGGCTTGCCGTCCGGGTTGCCGCACTGTTCGTAGTAGAGCCGGTGCCGCGCGTCCACCTGCAGGAAGCCGCTGTCGTAGGGTTCGATCTCGGGGTACAGGCCGCGCATGCTCGCCTCGGTGCCGGGGTGGGGGCCCCGATTCTAGCCCGCGCGACGCCCCCTGCCCCAAGGCTTGAACTGTCATGGACGAGGTGTATGCTCGGTTCCAGATGGGAACACCGCCGACCCGTTTGAGTCTGGTGGGCACCGGGAAGCCTACCCACCCGGCCGGGGCCCCGTCTTCCCACGAAACCGCCCTGCCGCGCGTGCTCTCGCTCGACGCGCACGGCCGCATCCTGGACTGGATGCACTGGCAGGACGCGGTCTGCCTGTACGTGCGCGGCGCCGTCGCCTGGACCCTGGGCGAGCCCTGCCTCACCGTGCGCGGCGGCACCAACCGCCGGACCGGACTGCAGAGCAGCATCGCCCTGCACCCCATCGTCGCCGGCCGCAGCCACGCCAACGG
Source organism: Arenimonas sp. (assembly GCF_041913985.1). Taxonomy (GTDB): domain Bacteria; phylum Pseudomonadota; class Gammaproteobacteria; order Xanthomonadales; family Xanthomonadaceae; genus Arenimonas. Next base: position 73,266 of record NZ_JAYSEG010000010.1, on the reverse strand, counting down.
CAAGGCGCTCGATCCCTCGCCCGCGCTCACCAACACCGCCCTGTTCGCCCGCGACGCCAACCTGTGCCTGTACTGCGGCCAGGAGTTCAGCCGGCACTCGCTCACCCGCGACCACGTGATGCCGGTGTCGCGCGGCGGCCGGGACGTCTGGGAAAACGTGGTCTGCGCCTGCTTCCACTGCAATTCCCGCAAGGGCAACCGCACCCCGCAGCAGGCCGGCATGCCGCTGCTGGCCGTGCCCTACCGGCCAAGCTGGGTGGAGCACCTGATCCTTTCCAACCGGCACATCCTGGCCGACCAGATGGCCTTCCTGAAAAGCCACCTGCCCAGGCGCAGCGGCCGCCCTGCCTGAGGGCATTTGACGCCGCCCCGCCCAGCGCCCGACACTGCCGGCCTTCACGCGGCAACCGCCGCGTGACCAGGGGGAACACAGGGAATGACGACGCAGAGCATCTGTTTTGCCGGCCTGCCGCGTGATGAGCAGGCCGGGATCGAGGCCGCCTTCAGGCAGGCCAATACCCAGCATGGCAACCGCTGGTCGCTGGCGAACGAGAACGAAGCCGCCGTGGTGGTCGTGGACATGGACTCCATGTACGGCCAGATGAGCCTGATGAAGGCCCTGAGCAACGGCAAGGTCGTGGTGGCGCTCACCGCCGGCGGCCGCGTGGACGCCGACTACCAACTGGCCCGCCCGGTCACCGCCGAAGGCGTGTCCGCGCTGCTGTCCCAGATCGAAGCCCAGGCCCCGGCGACCCCCGCGCCGGCGCCCGTGGCCGAGGTCCCGGCGCCGGCCGCGCCCGAACCCGCGCCCGCCCCGGCCGCCGTGGCCGCCCCGGCAGCGCCGCCGGAACCGGCCCCCGCGCCGACCCCCGAACCCGAACCGCAGCCGGTCGTGGCCGCCGCGCCGCCCGCCGACCCGCGCCTGGCCGACTACCTGCGCCCCGGCGCCCTGCCTGGCCCGGTGAAGCTGCAGTTGCCCGACGCGCCCCTGCTGGTGCTCGACCCGGGCAAGCAGGCCTACCTCGGCGGCGCCGCGCTCAAGCCGCTGCTGCCCTACTGCACGGCCATCGTGCACCCGGCCGACTTCACCCCGGTGGACCCGGCCGAACTGCCGGCGCTCGCCACCCAGCTTGGCGGCAGCCACCCGTTCGCGCGCCTGGCCTGGATCTGCGCGCTGGGCGGCGGCAACGGCAGCCTGGCGGCGGGCTACAACCCGAACGACCGCTACAAGCTGCTCAAGTGGCCGCAGACCGAGCGCGAGTTCCCGCGCCACTTCCGAATCGCCACCGTGATGATGAAGGGCCCGGCCCTGCTCACCGAGATCGCCGAGCTCAGCGGCGCCGAGCTGGCCGAGGTCATCGACTTCGTCAACGCCAGCCTCGCGGTCGGCGTGGCCGAACCGGACGTGGCCGTGGCGCCGCCACCGGACGCCGCCAAGGGCGGCCTTCTGGGGCGTTTCCGCCGCTGACGCGCGTGTGGACCGGCTGAACGCCGGTCCGCTTCGCCTTGCCCCCATCGGAAGGGTGCCGGACAATTGGCGCCTGCCCCCACGCACGACTTCCGAATGGACTCCCAGCGCTACCCGCGCCTCTCCCGCATTGCCGTCCCGGCCGACCTGCGCCAGTTCCCCGAAGCGGAGCTGCCCGCCATCGCCGACGAGCTGCGCGCCTACCTGATCGAGGCGGTCAGCCAGTCGGGCGGGCACTTCGGCGCCGGCCTGGGCGTGATCGAGCTCACCGTCGCCCTGCACTACCTGTACGAAACGCCGGAAGACCGCCTGGTCTGGGACGTGGGCCACCAGTGCTACCCGCACAAGATCCTCACCGGCCGCCGCGACACCATCCACACGGTGAAGCAGAAGGACGGCGTGGCGCCTTTCCCCAAGCGCGACGAAAGCGAATACGACACCTTCGGCGTCGGCCACAGCTCCACCTCCATCTCGGCCGCGCTGGGCATGGCCATCGCCGCCCAGGCCAAGGGCGACGACCGCCGGGTGGTGGCCGTGATCGGCGACGGCGCGATGACCGCCGGCATGGCCTTCGAGGCCCTGAACCACGCCGGCGGCATGGACCCGGAACCGAACCTGCTGGTCATCCTCAACGACAACCGGATGTCCATTTCCGAAAACGTCGGCGGCCTGACCAAGATGCTCGGCCGCATGTCCGGCAGCAAGACGCTCAACGCCCTGCGCGAAGGCGGCAAGAAGCTGCTCGGCGACAAGAACCGCCCCGCCGCGAAGTTCGTGCGCCGCTGGGAAGAGCACTGGAAGGGCATGTTCGTGCCCTCCACCCTGTTCGAGGAAATGGGCTTCCACTACACCGGCCCCATCGACGGCCACGACGTGCCGGCCCTGGTGTCCACCCTGCGCACCCTGCGCGGCCTCAAGGGTCCGCAGCTGCTGCACGTGATCACCACCAAGGGCAAGGGCTACGAGCTCGCCGAGGGCGACCAGATCGAGTACCACGCGGTCGGCCCCTTCGACCCCAGCGTGGGCGTGGTGAAGAAGGCCGGCCCGGCCAAGCCCACCTACACCCAGGTGTTCGGCGACTGGCTCTGCGACATGGCCGCCGCCGACCCGCTGCTGATGGGCATCACCCCGGCCATGCGCGAAGGTTCCGGCCTGGTGCGTTTCAGCAAGGAATTCCCGGAGCGCTACTTCGACGTCGCCATCGCCGAGCAGCACGCGGTCACGCTCGCCGCGGGCATGGCCTGCGAGGGTGCCAAGCCGGTCGTCGCCATCTACTCCACCTTCCTGCAGCGTGGTTACGACCAGCTGGTGCACGACGTGGCGCTGCAGCAGCTCGACGTGCTGTTCGCCATCGACCGCGGCGGCGTGGTCGGCCCCGACGGCGCCACCCACGCCGGCAGCTTCGACCTGAGCTTCCTGCGCTGCGTGCCCGACATGGTGGTGATGGCGCCGGCCGACGAAAACGAATGCCGGCAGATGCTCAGCACCGGCTACCGCCACCCCGGCCCCGCCGCCGTGCGCTACCCGCGCGGCACCGGCCCGGGCGTGGCCGTGCAGCCCTCGCTCGACGTCCTGCCCATCGGCAAGGCCGAGCTGCGCCAGCGCGGCGGCCGCGTCGCCCTGCTGGCCTTCGGCGCGGTGCTGCCGGCGGCCGAGAAGGTCGCCGCCGAGCTGGGCCTCACCGTCGTGAACATGCGCTTCGTGAAGCCGCTCGACCGCGCGCTGCTGCTGGAGCTGGCGAAGACCCACGAAGGCTTCGTCACGCTCGAGGACAACGTGGTCATGGGCGGCGCCGGCAGCGGCGTGGCCGAACTGCTGGCCGCCGAGGGCGTGGTGCTGCCGGTGCTGCACCTGGGCCTGCCCGACGCCTGGCAGGAACACGCCAGCCGCGAGCAGCTGCTGGCCGAAGCCGGCCTGGACGTCGACGGCATCCGCCGCGCCGTGCTGGCGCGCTGGCCGGCCCTGGCCGCCGGCCCGAACCGCGCCACCGGGAGCTGAGCCGGGCGCGCCTTCCGGCGCGCCCCCGCTTTGTTAGAGTGGGCCACCCCCCGGTTGCCGGAGTGAGTGCCCATGCGCCTTGCCCGCGTCGTTCCCGCCCTGGTCCTGGGCGCGCTGCTGTCGGCCTGCGGGGGTGAACCCGCCCCGGCCGGTCCCGCCGCCCCGGAAGCCTCCGCCGAAGTCGCCCCGCCCGAAATCACGGACGCCGGGCCGCTCGTCGCCGACGACGACACCGCAGCGGCCCCGGCCCATGAAGGCTTCGAAGAAGCCGACGCCCTGCCCACCGAAGGCGCCGCCGACCTCGACGACATCGCCGACCTGCCCTTCGGCCAGGCCATCGCCGACGCGGCGCGCGCCGCCGGCGAGGAGGAATTCAGCCCCGACAGCCCGCGGCAGGAAGTGGGCCCCGCCCCCGGCGACCCGCAGGCCGAACTGGCCGACGCCAGCGCCGAACTCGAAGCCCAGAAGGCACGCATGGCCGAAGTGATGGCCGCCATGCAGGCGCTCGCCGCCGCCGGCAGCGACCCGGAAAAGCGCGAAGCCGCCATGGAGCGCGTCAAGGCCTCGCAGCGCGCCGTGCGCGACGCCCGCCTGCAGGCCGACTCCGACCGCCGCGCCGCCAAACTCGAGAACCTGCCCGGGCAGTGGAAACAAACCTTCCGCACCGAACGCGACGGCCCCGAGGCCGAGTTGCTGGTGCAGGTGGGCGACATCGACAACCTCGGCTTCGGCTGGCCCAGCGGCTTCGACCCGTTCAACGGCAAGTCCACGCCGGTGCACCGCTTCCCCTACCTGCCGGAAGCCGACGACCCGCCCGGCACCGACCGCATCATGGTGGTCAGCGGCTACACCGGTGGCGACGGCGCCCACCGCGACGGCTACACCTACGAAACCCAGCGGCCGGCCAACCAGCCGCAGCCGCTCACCTTCGAGTTCGACGCCGGCGGCATCGAAGTGAAGACCGTGGCGCTGCAGCTGTTCGTGGACGACTTCCAATCGAAGCGCATGGGCAGCCGCTTCCGCGCCTGGCTCGACGACACCGAGGCGGGCGACCTGGCGGTCACGCTGAATGCGCTCGACCAGACCGGCCCGATCGGCAAGCTGCTCACCCTGCAGCTGCTGCCCGAGTACCTCGACCTGGTGCGCGACGGCAAGCTGGTGGTGCGCATCGACGACCCCGACAACGACGCCGGCGACGGCTACGCCTTCGACTTCGCGCGCCTGCTGATCAACCCCAAGGGCTACAAGTACACCGGCACCGTGCGCGGCATCGCCGTGGACACCGGCGCCGGCAAGCCGCTGGCCGGCGTGCTGGTGTCGGCCTCGAACGTGCGCCAGGCGCAGACCGACGCGCAGGGCCGCTTCACGCTGGAAGAGGTGCCCGCGGGCCTGGTGGTGACCACCGGCAGCAAGCCCGGCTACGCGCCCGACAGCGAGGCCGAAGACCTGCTCGCCGGCGAAACGCTAGACCTGGTGCTGGAGCTCGAACCGCTCGGGACCGACAGCAGCTCGCTGGCCGAACAGCTCGAGCGCGAGCGCAAGGTGGACCTGTACGGCATCTACTTCGACACCGCCAAGGCCACGCTCAAGCCGGAATCGGAGGCCACGCTGCAGCAGGTGCTGGGCGTGCTCGAGGCCGACCCGCCGCTGCGCCTGGTCATCGCCGGCCACACCGACAGCGAGGGCGGTGACGCCTACAACCAGTCGCTCTCGGAACGCCGCGCCGCGGCGGTGGTGGCCTGGCTCACCGGCAAGGGCATCGCGTCCGAACGGCTGTCTTCGGAAGGCCTGGGCGAATCGCGGCCGGTGGCCGACAACGCCAGCGAGGCCGGGCGCGCGCTCAACCGCCGCGTCGAGGTGCGGCTGGCGGACTGATCAGCCCAGCCACTGGCCCAGCGTGACGCGCTCGCGGCGCTCCAGGTCGCGGGCGCTGGCCACGTGGGCGAAGCCCTGGGCCTGGAACAGCGAACGCACCGCGGCGCCCTGCTCGTGCCCGTGCTCGACCAGCAGCCAGCCGCCGGGCAGCAGGTGGTTGGGCGCGCCGGCGGCGATGGTGCGGATGGCGTCCAGGCCGTCGGGGCCCGAGGCCAGCGCCGAACGCGGCTCGTAGCGCAGGTCGCCCTGCTCCAGGTGCGGGTCGGCGTCGGCAATGTAGGGCGGGTTGGAAACGATCATGCGGTACACGTCGCCCGCCACCGGCTCGAACCAGCTGCCATGCAGCAGGCGCAGCGGCAGGCCGGCGTCCTCGGAATTCGCGCGCGCCACCTCGAGCGCCGCGGCGCTTACGTCCACCGCGCTCACGTCCACCAGCGGGCGCTCGCTGGCGATGGCCAGGGCCACGGCGCCGGTGCCGGTGCCCAGATCGAGCACCTGGCCCATTTCGTTCACCGGCAGGCGCTCGAGCGCCAGTTCGACCAGCAGCTCGGTTTCCGGGCGCGGGATCAGGGTGTCGCGGGTGACCGCCAGTTCCAGCGACCAGAAGCCGCGGTGGCCGGTGATCTGCGCCACCGGTTCGCCGCCCTCGCGCCGGCGCAGCAGGGCGTCGAAGGCGCGCGCCTCGCCGGGGTCGAGCACGTCGCCGGAATGCGCGTAGAACCAGCTGCGCGGCCGCTGCAGCGCGTGCGCCAGCAGCAGCTCGGCTTCCAACCGCGCCTCGTCGCCGGGCAGGCGCGTGGCGGCGTCGCGGATGGCGTTGGCGAGCGTGGTCACCGTCAGGCGGCCAGCAGCTGCCAGCCCTGGACGAAGCAGGCCAGCAGGAAGCCGCCCAGGAAGAACAGGTAGGACAGGCGCAGGTAGCGGTACTTGTGGTGGGCCAGGTACCAGCCCAGGGCGTAGGTGTCGCGCGCCATGGTTTCGTACACCGAGCCGTCGGACTTGAGCGCGCCGGCGATCTCGCTCAGGAAGCGTTCGCGCGAGAGCTCGGCGAAGTGGCCGAAGAACATCAGGTTGAACTGCGGCGGGATCTGCCCGTCCTGGAGCTTGAGCGGCCGGTACTTGGGCAGCACCGCCAGCACGGCCAGCAGCAGCGCCAGCATGGTGAAGGCGGCGAGCGTGATCGAGGCGTTGCGCAGCATCGGGTCGCTGATGCGGCCCAGCACCAGCGTCAGCGTGATCGACGACATGGTGATGATGATGTTGGCCTTGGTGTCGGCCATGGTCGACAGCGAAACGTGGTGCTGCTGCATCGTGCGCAGCAGGCAGTCGCTGGTGTTGCGTTCGGGGATGGCCGCGAACAGGCGATCGATGTCGTTCGCGGCGCCTTGTTCTGCAGGGGGCATGGCGCGGTCCTCGGGGGGCCGCGCCATGATACCGCGCCGGCCCGGGGGCCGGCGCCGGGCCGGGGCTCAGACCGCCGCGACTGCCGCGGTGGCCGCCGGGGCCGGCGCGGCGTGGCGGATCAGGTAGTCGAAGGCGGCCAGGCTGGCGGTGGCGCCCGCGCCCATCGCGATCACGATCTGCTTGTAGGGCACGGTGGTGGCGTCGCCGGCGGCGAACACGCCCGGCACCGAGGTGCGGCCGTGGGCGTCCACCACCACCTCGCCGCGCGGGCTGAGTTCGACCACGTCCCGGAGCCACTCGGTGTTGGGCAGCAGGCCGATCTGCACGAAGATGCCCTCGAGCTCGATCCGGCGCTCTTCGCCGCTGGCGCGGTCGCGCAGGGCCAGGCCGGTCACCTTGCGGCCGTCGCCCAGCACCTCGGTGCTCTGGCCGTTGAGCACGATCTCCACGTTCGGCAGGCTGCGCAGCTTGCGCTGCAGCACCTCGTCGGCGCGCAGCTTCACGTCGAACTCCACCAGGGTGACGTGGGCGACGATGCCGGCCAGGTCGATGGCCGCCTCGACGCCGGAGTTGCCGCCGCCGATCACCGCCACGCGCTTGCCCTTGAACAGCGGGCCGTCGCAGTGCGGGCAGTAGGCCACGCCCTTGTTGCGGTACTCGTCCTCGCCGGGCACGCCCATCTGCCGCCAGCGGGCGCCGGTGGACAGGATCACGCTGCGCGAGAACAGGCTGGCGCCGTTGGCCAGCTTCACCTCGACCAGGCCGCCCGGCTCGGCGGCCGGCACCAGGGCCTCGGCGCGCTGCAGGTTCATCACGTCCACGTCGTTGGCGCGCACGTTGGCTTCCAGCGCGGAAGCCAGCTTCGGGCCCTCGGTGTGGTCCACGGCGATCAGGTTCTCGATGCCCATGGTGTCGAGCACCTGGCCGCCGAAACGCTCGGCCGCCACGCCGGTGCGGATGCCCTTGCGCGCGGCGTAGATGGCCGCGGCCGCGCCGGCGGGGCCACCGCCGACCACCAGCACGTCGTACGGGGCCTTGGCGCGGATCTTGTCGGCTTCGCGCGCGGCCGAATTGGTGTCGAGCTTGGCGACGATCTGCGCCAGGTCGACGCGGCCCTGCTCGAACACCTGGCCGTTGAGGAACACGGTCGGCACCGCCATCACCTCGCGGCGCTCCACCTCGTCCTGGAACAGCGCGCCGTCGATGGCCACGTGGCGGATGCGCGGGTTCACCACCGCCATCAGGTTCAGCGCCTGCACCACGTCCGGGCAGTTCTGGCACGAGAGCGAGAAGTAGGATTCGAATTCGAACTCGCCCTCGAGCGCGGCGACCTGCGCCAGCAGCTCCTGCGACTCCTTCGACGGGTGGCCGCCCACCTGCAGCAGGGCCAGCACCAGCGAGGTGAATTCATGGCCCATGGGCAGGCCGGCGAAGCGCACCTGCACGTCGGTGCCCGTGCGCACGATGGCGAACGAGGGCTTGCGGGCGTCGTCGCCGTCCAGGCGCAGGCTGATCTTGTCCGAGAGCGCGGCGATGTCGCCCAGCAGGGCCTGCAGCTCCCGCGACTTCTCGCCGCCGTCGAGCGAGGCGACCAGTTCGATCGGCATCACCAGCTTCTGCAGGTAGGCGGCGAGCTGGGTCTTGAGGTTCTCGTCGAGCATGGCGTGGCTCCTGGAAACGAAAGGGGAAAGGGCGCTTGCGACTGCGGCCCGCGGTGGCGGCAGGCGCAAGGTTCCGGGCGTGGGTGTGAAAACGCCCGGGCGGTGGGTCCGCCCGGGCGTTGGAAGCACCGCGGGACGGTTTAGATCTTGCCGACCAGGTCCAGCGACGGAGCCAGGGTCTTCTCGCCTTCCTTCCACTTGGCCGGGCAGACCTGGTTCGGGTTGGCGGCGACGAACTGGGCGGCCTTGAGCTTGCGCAGGGTCTCGCTCATGTCGCGGGCGATGGCGTTGTCATGGACTTCCATGGTCTTGATCACGCCGTTCGGGTTGATCACGAAGGTGCCGCGCAGGGCCAGGCCCTCTTCCTCGATGTGCACGCCGAAGGCGCGGGTCAGGGCGTGGGTCGGGTCGCCGACCAGCGGGAACTTCGCCTTGCCCACGGCCGGCGAGGTCTCGTGCCAGACCTTGTGCGAGAAGTGGGTGTCGGTGGTGACGATGTAGATCTCGGCGCCGGCGGCCTGGAACTCCGGGTAGTTCGCGGCGGCGTCCTCGACCTCGGTCGGGCAGTTGAAGGTAAAGGCGGCCGGCATGAACACGACCACCGACCACTTGCCCTTCAGGGAGGCGTCGGTCACTTCGACGAACTTGCCGTTGTGGAAGGCCTGGGCCTTGAACGGCTTGATTTCGGTGTTGATGAGGGACATGTGAAGCTCCGTTTGGTGGGGAGGGTGAATCGAAGTTGAGATAATGTTAGGCAAAACCTATCGTCGTGTGAAATCGTTTTGCTCAATCGGCGCGATAGCCTGCGCCTATCATTTTTGCGCTGCATATTGCTATCGACTATTCCATAGGCTATAGCCATCACCATGAACCTTCGCGACCTGCGTTACCTGGTGGCCCTGGCCGACCTGCGCCACTTCGGCCGGGCGGCCGAGGCCTGCCACGTCAGCCAGCCGACGCTGTCCACCCAGATCCGCAAGCTCGAGGAGGAGCTGGGCGTGTCCCTGGTCGAGCGCGCGCCCCGGCACGTGATGCTCACGCCGGCGGGCCAGGACATCGCCCTGCGCGCCCGGCGCGTGCTGGCCGAGGTGGAGCAGATGCGCGAAACCGCCCGCCGGACCGCCGACCCCGAGGCTGGCAGCGTGCGCCTGGGCCTGTTCCCCACCCTGGGCCCCTACCTGCTGCCGCACGTGGTGCCGCGCATCCGCCGGCGTTTCCCGCGGCTGGAGCTGCTGCTGGTCGAGGAGAAGACCGAGACCCTCCTGCACATGCTGCGCGACGGCAAGCTCGACGCCGCCGTGCTGGCGCTGCCGCTGCACGAGGACTGGGCCGACAGCGAGTTCCTGTTCGAGGAGCCCTTCCTGCTCGCCGTACCCGAAGGCCACCCGCTCTCGGGCCGGCACGACCTGACCCTGGCCGACCTGGGCGACCAGCACCTGCTGCTGCTCGAGGAAGGCCACTGCCTGCGCGACCAGGCCCTGGAGGTCTGCGGCCTGGCCGGCGCCGGCGAAAAGGAAGGCTTCCGCGCCACCAGCCTGGAAACCCTGCGCCAGATGGTGGCCGCCGGCGTCGGCGTCACCCTGCTGCCGGTGCTGGCCGTGAAGCCGCCGGTGCCGCCCTCGGCGAACCTGCGCCTGCTGCCCTTCCGCAACCCGCCCCCGAGCCGGCGCCTGGCCCTGGTCTGGCGCCGCAGCTCGGCCATGGCCGCTTTCCTTCGCGAGCTGGCCGGCGAACTGCGCGACCTGCCGGCCGGCCTGCTGGACCTGCCCGCCGCCGCCGAAGCCCCTGCCGCCAGGGCGCCCCGGCCACGGGCCAAGGCTTGAAGCCCCGGCCGCCGCGGGCTATGGTGGTGGCCACAACCTGTTGATCCCCGGGCGGCTCGCCAAGCGTGCCGCCCGTTCACTTTTTTGGAGCCTGCCGTGTCCCTGCCGCCGCCGATCACCGTGTCCAGCCGCGACCTCGCCCGCCTCGAGGCGATGCTCGACTCCCCGGCCCTGCGCCACCTGCCGGCGGCCGAGGCCCTGGCGGCGGAACTCGAGCGCGCCACCGTGGTCGAGCCCGCCGACATGCCGGCCGACGTGGTCACCATGAACTCCACCGTCACCTGCGTGGACGAGCTCAGCGGCGAGACCCACCGCATCACCCTGGTCTATCCACACGACGCCGACGTGCTGCAGCAGAAAGTGTCGGTGCTCGCCCCGGTGGGCAGCGCCCTGCTGGGCCTGTCGGTCGGCCAGTCCATCGACTGGACCGCGCCGGGCGGCCGCGCCCTGCGGGTGCGCGTCACCGGCATCAGCTACCAGCCCGAGGCCTCGGGCCACCCGCAGCGCTAAGCTGGCGGGGCCCGCGCCGCACGAGGAAGACGTCGCCATGGAACTGAAAGGCTCCCGCACCGAAGCCAACCTCAAGGCCGCCTTCTCCAGCGAGGCGCAGGCCAACCGTCGCTACCTGTACTTCGCGCAGAAGGCCGACGTCGAGGGCCTGGCCGACATCGCCGCGGTGTTCCGCTCCACCGCCGAGGGCGAAACCGGCCACGCCCTGGGCCACCTGGAATACCTCGAGGCCTGCGGCGACCCCGCCACCGGACTACCGATCGGCGACACCGCCAGCAACCTGCGCTCGGCCATCGCCGGCGAGACGCACGAATACGCCGACCTCTACCCCGGCATGGCCAAGGTCGCGCGCGACGAGGGCTTCGACGAGATCGCCGACTGGTTCGAGACCCTGGCCAAGGCCGAACGCTCGCACGCCAACCGCTTCCAGAAAGCCCTGGACGACCTGGCGGCCTGAACCACGCCCGGGTCCGCCGGCGATGCGCGACGACACCTTCCCGGCCCGGCGCGAGGCGCTGCGCGCCCGCCGCCACCTGGCGCTGGTGCACTCCGACGATTCCACGAGGACCCGCAGGATGGACAAGCTCAGGCGCGCCGACCTGTTCACGCTCGAGGCCTACGCCGAAGCGCGCGACGAATTCCGCGCCCGCGTGATCGCGCACAAGCAGGCCCGGCGCGTGCCGCTGGGCGCGAACGTCAACCTGCTGTTCGAGGACCGGCTGACGGTGCAGTACCAGGTGCAGGAAATGCTGCGCATCGAGCGCATCTTCGAGCCGCGCGCCATCCAGGACGAGCTCGACGCCTACAACCCGCTGGTGCCCGACGGCGCCAACCTCAAGGCGACGATGCTGCTCGAGTTCCCCGACCCCGGCGAACGCAAGCGCGAGCTGGCGCGCCTGTGCGGCATCGAGCACCGCGTGTACGCGCAGGTGCAGGGCCTGGCCCGCGTGCTGGCCGTCGCCGACGAGGACCTCGAGCGCAGCGAGGCCGGCAAGTCGGCGGCGGTGCATTTCCTGCGCTTCGAATTTTCGCCCACGGCCGTCATGGCCCTGCGCGCCGGCGCCGGGCTGGCCTTCGGCATCGACGACGCGCGCCTGCCGGTGCAGCTCGCCGTACCCGAGGCGACCCGCCAGGCCCTGCTGGCCGACTTCGCCTGAACACCGCGGGTCTGTTCGGCGCGCCGGCCGGCGGCTAGGCTCGTGGCATGAACCGCTGGACCTGGCTGCTGATCGCCGGCGCCCTGGCCGCCCTGCTCTGGGCGGCGGGCCGCCACCCGGACGTCGCGTCGCCCTCGGCGGCGCCCGGCCTGCCCGCGTTCGACTGCCGCCTGCCGGGGCCGCTGCCCGCGTCCGAACTCGAGCCGCCCCTGCAGGGGCCGGTGCCCGAGGGCGTGGGCGACTTCCAGCTGGGCGATTACCGCGTGCGCCCGCTGGCCGGCTTCAGCCTGCAGGCACGGGTACTGGGGCGCGAGGACTACCGCTTCGACCGCGGCGCCGCGATTTCGCCCACCGACCTGGCGCTGGGCTGGGGCCGCATGTCCGACCCGGCGTTCTACTCGCGGCTCGACCTCTGGCAGTCCGGCCGCTGGTACCGCTACCGCTGGGGCAACGAAGGCCCGCCGCTGCCCGAAGAAGAGATCGTCCGCTCCAGCGCGAACATGCACCTGGTGCCGGCCAACAGCACGGTGGCTTCGGCGCTGTCGCGCATCGAGCCCGACCAGCGCGTGCGCCTGCGCGGCTGGCTGGTGGAGGTGCAGGGCCAGGACGGCAGCGTCTGGCGCAGTTCGCTCAGCCGCAACGACACCGGCGACGGTGCCTGCGAACTGATCTACGTCTGCGAGCTGTCGGCCGAGTGATTCAGTAGCGCAGCGTCGCCAGCAGCGGCGACTCCCGCCGCCAGCGCGCGCGCCCCTCGAGCGCGGTGAGTTCCAGCAGCACGGCCGCGCCGGCCAGCGTGGCGCCCAGGCCTTCCACCAGTTCGGCGGCCGCGGCCAGGGTGCCGCCGGTGGCGAGCACGTCGTCCACGATCAGCACGCGGGCGCCGCCGGGCAACGCGTCGGACTGCGCCTGCAGGCGGTCCTGGCCATATTCGAGCGCGTAGCTCACCTCGTGCACCGCGCCCGGCAATTTGCCCGGCTTGCGCAGCGGAACGAACCCGATGCCCAGTTCGCGCGCCACCGCCGCGCCCAGGATGAATCCGCGCGCCTCGATGCCGGCGGCGGCCTGCAGCCCGGCCTCGCGCCAGGGCGCGGCCATGGCCGCCACCGCCGAGGCGAAGGCGGCGCCGTTGGCCAGCAGCGGGCTGAAGTCCTTGAAGCGGATGCCGGGTTTGGGGAAGTCGGGGATCTCGCGGATCAGGGCGGCGAAATCCATGCCCTCAGGCCTCGTCCGCGCCGACGCGCTCGGTTTCGGCCAGCGCGGCGGCCACCCATTCGCGCATGGCCGGCAGCGCGTAGATGGCGTCCACGTAGGCCTGCACCGTCGCGTCCATGGGCACGCCGTAGCCGCGGAAGCGCACGCACACCGGCGCGAACATGGCGTCGGCGATGCCGAAGTCGCCGAACAGGTAGTCGCCCTGCCCGGCCGCGGCGCCGCGCAGTTCGCGCCAAAGCGCCTGCACGCGGTCGATGTCGCGCTGGGCGGCCTCGTCCCAGTGGCGTTCGCGCGGCACCCGGCGCACGTTCATGGGCAGCTGGCCACGCAGTGCGCCGAAGCCCGAGTGCATTTCCGCCGCGGCGCAGCGCGCCAGGGCGCGCCGGGCCGGGTCGGCCGGCCAGCCGCGGCCGTCGAGCCAGCGCTCGTTGGCGTATTCGCAGATCGCCAGCGAATCCCACACCGCCAGCCCGCCGTCGCGCAGCGCCGGCACGCGCCCGGTGGGCGACCACTGCCACACCTTTTCGTGGAACTCGGGCGTGTCCAGCGGCAGCCTCACCTCGTCGAAGGCGACGCCGAAATGACGCAGCAGCAGCCAGGGCCGCAGCGACCAGGAGGAGTAGTTCTTGTTGCCGATGACCAGCGTGGTTGCCATGCGTCCTTCTCAGCTGAAGATCTGGTTGCCGCCGTTCTTCGACGCCACCCGCGCGGCGTTGGCGGCGCGTGCCACCAGGCCGGGCACGTCGCGCTCGTCCGGGCTGGCCTGGGCGATGCCGACGCTGATGGAAAGCATCGGCGCGACGCGCGGGTCCACCACCATGTGCGAGACGGCCTCGCGCAGGCGGTCGGCGTATTCGCGCGCCTGCAGCAGCTTCTTGCCCGGTGCCAGCACCATGAAGCCCTCGGGGCCGCTGCGGCCGATCAGGTCGCCGTGGCTCAGCTCCTCGCGCAGCATCCCGGCCACGGGGCGCAGGGCCGCCACGGCCGCCACTTCGCCGCCGGATTCGCGCAGCGCGGGCAGCTGGTCGACCACCACGTAAAGCAGGCAGAACGGCGTCTGCTTCAGGCGGGCGATGTCCATCATCTGCTGCAGGCGCTCGCGCAGCGGCTCCTCGCGGAACACGCCGGTGCCCGGGTCGGTTTCCGCCTGTCGCTGGGCGCTGACCGTGACCGAAGCCTCCTCGCCGGCCACCACGGCCACCGCGGCGAATTCGGCGCAGAGCGCGAGTTCCGAATCGCTGTAGGTCACGCCGTCGGGGCGTTCCACCAGCAGCGCGCCCCAGCCCGGCTTGGGGATGGGCAGCGGGATCACCGCCAGCTGCACTTTTTCCAGCGGGCCCTCGGGGCCGTCGAAGTCCATGCCCACCTGCTGGGGCGCCTTGAGCTTGCTGAGGTTGCGCAGCAGCGTGGTGCGGTCGCGCAGCAGGTCGCGGTAACGCGGCTCGGCCGACTTGGGCTCCACCTGCAGCAGCTCCTCGCCGTCGGCGTGCTCGCCCACCACGGCGGAGGAATCCTGCGGCAACACGGCCTTGAGGCCGTCGAGCAGGCGCCGGTAGGCGATCCAGGAAACATCGTCGTCGTCGGCGTGCTCGAGGCCGTGCTGCAGGCTCTTGATGAGCTTCTCGCGCGCGGCGGTGATCTTTTCCTCGGTGCTGGGCTCGGGCGGCGTGGCGCGGCGCTGGATGGCCCAGCGCTGCAGGCGGGCGCGCACCCAGGGCAGCGCCAGGTACTGCACCATCACCAGGGCCAGCAGCAGCTGCCAGCCGTGCAGCGTCCACCAGTTCGCCGCCAGCACCTGGTGGTCGGCCAGCACGTTCACCAGCACCGCGCCGGCCATCGCCAGCAGGGTCAGCAGCGGCGCCCAGCGCGTGCTGCGTGGATCGAGCACCAGCATGAACAGGCAGGCCACCAGGGCCACCGGGTAGCTGAACCAGGCGACCCACTGCAGGGTCGTGGCGGCCGCGGCGGGCAGCGTGAGCGCGAACAGCGCGCCCGCCACCAGCACCCAGCCCAGGCCGCGCATCCAGCCCACCAGCTGCGGCGCCGACTTGGCCAGGCCGCTGTAATGCCGCGTGGCCAGCACCACCGGCCCGGCGCCGAGCAGGAACAGCGCCTGCGGCACCACCGCGCCCAGGCCCGACAGCAGCGCCACCTCGGGCAGCGAATACAGGTGCCCGTTGATGCCCAGGCAGGCCAGCCAGGCGCAGAACGACGCGCCGCCGACGGCCAGCGCGCCGGCGCGGGAATCCTCGGCGTGGCGCACCAGCGAAAGCACCGCCACCAGCAGGAGCAGCAGGTAGGTCACGCGGAACCAGAAGCGTGCGCTGTCGTTTTCCGCCCGCGCCGCCTCGGTGTCGCGCAGGCGCAGGTGCAGGCCGCCCATCACCTGGCCCTCGAGCTCGAGGTAGAGCTCGGTGGGGCCCGACGTGCCCTCGGGCAACGCCAGCTCGAAGGTGGCGGGCCAGGGCGCGCGTTCGCTGGTGCGGCGGAAGAAGCCGTCCCGGGCCACCACCTCGCCCGGTGGGTGCACCCGCAGGCGCAGCTGGTCGACCGGCACCCGCGCCACGCCCAGGCGCCACTGGCGGCCGTCGGCGGGCAGTTCGGTGCGGATGCGGACCCAGAGCACGTGGCCCTCGCGGGCCGTGAACGGGAAGCCCGGGGTGAGCACCGGCGTGAAGCCGGGCTGGGCGCGGCCACTGAGGATGTCGTCGAGGGTGGTGAGGACCGGCGTCTCCATCACCGCCAGGTCGAGCACAGGCTCGTCGGCCGGCGCCTGGGCGCTCGCGGCCTGGCCGGCAAGCAAGAAGGCGGCGGCCAGGACGATGGCGCCGATACCCGTGGTCAAGGCCCATGCGGTTCGCAAGTGCCACTCTCCCCGTTTGTGCATGCAGCCCCCTGCCGGCCGATTCTAACCCCGGCCGCGGCCCGGAATCAGCCGGGGCCGCGCCGGCGCCCCGAGCCGGTAAACTAACGGCCTTCCCACGCCCCTCCGGACGCATGACCGCCACCCCCGCCCCCGCCGACGCCACCGCGCCGGAAAAGAACGACTTCATCCGCCAGATCGTCCGCGAGGACCTGGCCTCCGGCAAGCATGCGTCCATCCGCACCCGGTTCCCGCCCGAGCCCAACGGCTACCTGCACATCGGCCACGCCAAGTCGATCTGCCTGAACTTCGGCATCGGCCGCGAGTTCGGCGGCCCCGTGAACCTGCGCTTCGACGACACCAACCCGGCCAAGGAAGACCCCGAGTACGTCGAGGCCATCAAGGAGGACGTGCGCTGGCTGGGCTTCGAATGGGCCGAGCTGCGCCACGCCTCCGACTACTTCGAGGTGTTCTACCGCGCCGCGCTCAAGCTGGTGGAGGACGGCAAGGCCTATGTCTGCGACCTCGACGCCGAGCAGGTGCGCGCCTACCGCGGCACGCTCACCGAGCCGGGCCGCAATTCGCCCTTCCGCGAGCGCAGCGTCGAAGAGAACCTCGACCTGTTCCGGCGCATGCGCGCCGGCGAGTTCCCGGACGGCGCCCGCACCCTGCGCGCCAGGATCGACATGGCCAGCGGCAACATCAACCTGCGCGACCCGGCCATCTACCGCATCAAGCACGTGCCGCACCAGAACACCGGCGACGCCTGGCCGATCTACCCGATGTACGACTACGCGCACTGCCTGTCGGACGCGCTCGAGGGCATCACCCATTCGCTGTGCACGCTCGAGTTCGAGGACCACCGCCCGCTGTACGACTGGTTCGTGGACCACGTGGACCTGGTGCGCAACCCGCACCTGTACCAGCCGCTGGTGGACGCCGGCTTCAGCGTGCCCGCCGCCAAGCCGCGCCAGATCGAATTCTCGCGCCTGAACATCAACTACACCGTGATGAGCAAGCGCAAGCTGCTGGCGCTGGTGCAGGAAGGCCTGGTGGCCGGCTGGGACGACCCGCGCATGCCCACCCTGCAGGGCCTGCGCCGCCGCGGCTGCCCGCCGGCGGCGCTGCGCCTGCTGGCCGACCGCATCGGCATCAGCAAGCAGAACTCGCTCATCGACTTCTCGGTGCTCGAAGGCTGCATCCGCGAAGTGATGGATTCCGCCAGCCCGCGCCGCATGGCGGTGGTCGAGCCGCTCAGGCTCGTCATCACCAACCTGCCGGAAGGCCATGCCGAAGCGCTGCGATTCGCCAACCATCCCAAGGACGCCAGCTTCGGCGAGCGCGAAGTGCCGTTCTCGCGCGAGCTGTGGATCGAGCGTGAGGACTTCATGGAAGTGCCGCCCAAGGGCTTCCACCGCCTGGTGCCTGGCGGCGAAGTGCGCCTGCGCGGCGTCGGCATCGTGAAGTGCGACGAGGTGGTGAAGGACGGCGATGCCGTGCTGGAAGTGCGCTGCACGCTCGACCCCGACACCCGCCCCGGCCTGCCGGGCGCCGACCGCAAGGTGAAGGGCACCATCCACTGGGTCAGCGCCGCGCACGCGGTGGCCGCCGAGGTGCGCCTGTACGACCGCCTGTTCTCGGTGCCCGACCCGGACAAGGACGAAGCCGGCAAGACCTACCGCGACTACCTCAACCCGGCCTCCGTGCGCGTCGTGCGCGGCTGGGTGGAACCCTCGGCCGCCGCGCTGGCGCCGGAGGACAGCGTGCAGTTCGAGCGCCTCGGTTATTTCACCGCCGACCGCCGCGACCACGCGCCCGGCGCGCCGGTGTTCAACCGCACCGTCACCCTGCGCGACACCTGGGGCGGCAAGTGACCGATGCGGCCATGCGCGCGCGCTGGCCGTGGCCACTGGCCCTGCTGGCCTTCGCCGCCATCGGCGCGCTGTGGCTGGTGCCGGGGCTGTCCTTTCCCTGGCGCGGCGGCCTGGTGGCGCTGGCGGTGCTGGCCGCCACCTGGGCCGAATACCGCAGCCTGGGCCCGCTGGGCCTGGCCTGGCCCTGGCCGCGGCGCACGCTGGCCTGGATGCTCGGCGCGTTCGTGGTGCTAGAACTGGTGATGGACCTGCTGGTGCAGCCCGGCATCGCCGCCGCCACCGGCGAGCCCACCGACTACTCCGCGTTCGCGGCGCTGCAGGGCAACACGCCCACCACGCTGCGCTACCTCGCCGGCATGTGGCTCAGCGCCGCGCTGGCCGAGGAGCTGTACTACCGCGGCCAGGTCTTCCTGCTGGCCGACCGCCTGCCGGCCGCGGCACGCGCGCCGGTGGCGGTGCTGGGCGGCGCCCTTCTGTTCGCCGCGCCGCACGCCTACCAGGGGCTGTCGGGCCTGCTGGTCACGTTCGCCTTCGGCCTGGCCTTCGCCGGCGTCTTCCTGCTTTCCGGCCGGAACCTGTGGGTCACCATCGGCGCGCACGGGCTGGTGGATACGCTGTTCCTGCTCCTGGCCTACACCGGCGGCCTTTCCTGGTACGCCTGACGGTGACTTCGATGATCTACGCCCAGCTCCACCTCACCCTGCCCGCCTGGATCCACGACGAAGTGGACGCCAGCCGCAGCTACCCGGGCACGGAAGAAAAGGTGGCGCTGGCCATCCAGCTCTCGCGCCGCAACGTCGACCACCGCAGCGGCGGCCCCTTCGGCGCGGCCGTGTTCAGTGGCGACCGGCTGGTGGGCGTGGGCGTGAACCGCGTGGTGCCGCACAACTGCTCGGCCGCGCACGCCGAGGTGATGGCGCTGGCCACCAGCCAGCAGCGTCTGCAGAGCTACCGCCTCAACCAGGCCGGCGAGCGCATCACCCTGGCCACCTCGGCCCAGCCGTGCTCGATGTGCTACGGCGCGGTGGTGTGGGCCGGCATCGACGAATTGCTCATCGCCGCCCGCGCCGACGACGTGCAGGACCTGGCCGGCTTCGACGAAGGCCCGCTGCCCGCCGACTGGAAGGGCGAACTCGAGAAGCGCGGCATCGCCGTGCACACCGACCTGATGCGGGACCACGCCCGCGACGTGCTGCGCGACTACGGGGAGAGCGGCGTTGTCTACTGAGGGCCTGCTGGCCTATTGCCGCCCGGGCTTCGAGCCCGAACTCGCCGCCGAGCTGGGCGAACGCGCCGCCGCGGCCGGCTTCCACGGCTACGCGCGCGCCGAGCGCAACACCGGCTACGTGCAGTTCCTGGGCGTGGAGGACGGCGCCGCGCTGTCGCGCGCCCTGCCCTGGTCGACGCTGATCTTCGCGCGGCAGAAGCTGCGCCTGTTCGCCGACCTGCCCGGCCTGGACCCGAAGGACCGCATCGCGCCGATCATGGACGCGCTGGGCGGCCGCGGCCGCCACGGCGAGGTGTGGGTGGAGCACCCCGATTCCGACGAAGGCAAGCAGCTGGCCGGCCTGGCCCGCGCGCTGGGCAACGCCCTGCGCCCGGCGCTGCGCCAGCGCGGCATGGTGACCGACAAGGACGACCCGCGCCTGCCCCGCCTGCACGTGCTGCTGCTGGCCGGCAACCACGCCCTGCTCGGCAGCGCCGACCCGAAGGACGCCTCGCCCTGGCCGCTGGGCGTTCCGCGCCTGCGCGCCCACGCCGACGCGCCCAGCCGCTCCGCGCTCAAGCTCGAGGAGGCGCTGATGTGCCTGCTCACGCCGCAGGAGCGCGAGGAATTCCTGCAGCCCGGCATGAACGCCGCCGACCTGGGCGCCGCGCCGGGCGGCTGGAGCTGGGTGCTGGCGCGCCGGCACATCCGCGTGGCCGCCATCGACAACGGCCCGCTGGCGCAGAGCGCGCTCGACACCGGCGTGATCGAACACATCCGCGCCGACGGCTTCCGCTGGCAGCCGCCGAAGCCGCTGGACTGGATGGTCTGCGACATGGTCGAGTCGCCGGCCAAGGTGGCCGACCGCATGGCCACCTGGTTCCGCGAGGGCTGGTGCAAGCGCGCCATCTTCAACCTCAAGCTGCCGATGAAGAAGCGCTGGGACGAGACCCGCGACTGCCTGCAGCACTTCGTCGACCACGCCGGCCGGCCGCTGACGCTGCGCGCCAAGCAGCTCTACCACGACCGCGAGGAAATCACGGTCTATGCGGGCTAGCCTGCTCGCGCTGCTGCTGGCCCCGGGCCTGGCCGCGGCGCAGGCCGGCGATTATTTCGCGCGCGTCGACCTGGACGGCGACGGCCGCGTGTCGCGACACGAATTCCTCGAGCGCATGAGCTTCGCCTTCCGGCAGATGGACGCCAATGGCGACGACGTGCTGGAGCCGCACGAGCAGCACCTGCCCGACGCCGGCACGATCACGCTTGCCCAGCACCACGAGCGCTTCGGCGCGCAGTTCCGGCGCCAGGACGCCGACGGCGACGGCTACCTCAGCCGCGCCGAACTGCTCGCCCCGCCCCGCCGCTGAAGCCGCTCCTACAGGTAAATCAGAGCAGCGGCTGCAGGTAACCGACGATGGCGAAGATCGACATCGCCACCATCAGCAGCAGCGTGAGCAGCGTGCCGATGAAACGGCCCGGGCTGCTGCCGGCGCTGCGGCTCAGGCCCCAGGCGTGCAGCAGGCGCGACACCAGCAGGGTGGCGCCGAAGCCGTGGATGACCGGGTCGGGATAACCATTGAGCTCCATGCCGCCGAGCAGCAGCAGCGCCAGCGGCAGGTATTCCACCGCATTGGCGTGCGCGCGGACGCGGCGGTTGAGTTCGCCGTGGCCGCCGTCGCCCAGGCCCACCTTGAACTTCACCCGGTAGGCCATGACACGCCCGGCCAGTACCAGGACCAGCAGGGTGCAGAGCGCGGCGTACAGCAGGGTGATCATCGGCGTTCCTCAGATGAGGCCGGGTTTCCAGGGGCCGGTGATGGCCACGGTGAAACCCGGCTCGTAGACGTTGGCGAACAGCCATTGTCCGTCGGGCGAGAAGCAGGCGCCAGCCCATTCTTCCTCGCGGAAATCGCCGTCGAAGCCGCGGAAGCCGTCGAGCACCACGTTGTTGCGGCAGAACTCGAACAGCCCGCCGTCGCCGGTCATGCCGTACAGACGCTGCACCGGCTGCTCCGAGTCCTCGCAGATCACCAGCCCGCCGCGCGGGCTGAGGATGATGTTGTCGGGGTAGTCGAGCACCTTGCGCGAGGGCGATTCGAACACCAGCTCCAGCGTCTCCTCGCCCGGGCGGTAGCACCACAGCTGGCCGCAGCCCGCGTTGCCGCCGCTGGTGGAGGTGAAGAACACGCGGCCATCGCCGACGATGACGCCTTCGAGGCGCGTGAACAGCGAGGCGCCGTTGGCCACGCCCTGGCGCGACAGGCCGGCCGGGCCGCCCTGCGAATCCCGTCCCTGCTCCGGGTGTTCGATGTCCACCCAGCGCACCTTGAACACCTCGCCCATCCGGCGGCCGGTGCGCAGGTCGGGCACGCCCTCGGCCCTGAGCATCTGCAACCGCCCGCCGCGCAGCAGTTCGCCCGGCTTCGCGGGCAGGAAGCGGTAGAAGCCGGCCTCGGGCTCGTGGTCTTCGGTGAGGTAGACGATGCCGGTGGCGGGGTCGACCGAGGCCGCCTCGTGCTTCATCTGGCCCAGGCCCAGCAGCGGCTCGGGCCTCGCCAGTCCGTGCGCGGGCACTTCGAACACGAAGCCGTGGCTGCGCGCCAGCCGGCGGAAGGCGTTGTCGCCGAAGCGCACGCGGTCGCCGGCGTCGGAAACGATTTCCTCGCACGACAGCCAGCTGCCCCAGGGCGTGGTGCCGCCGGCGCAGTTCACCAGCGTGCCCGAGAGCGAAGGCCGCGCCTCGAGCAATTCGCCGCGCGCGGTGTCGAAGCGAAGGGTGACCGTGCCGCCGGCGCAGTCCGGGTCGTAGGTGGCCTCGGCCGGCGCGAAGCTGCCGACCTGCTGGTACTTCACCTCGTGGTTGCGCACCAGGGTGACCACGCCGCCCTCGGCGCCCAGCACGCCCATGCCGTCGTGCTTGCCCGGGCAGGGCCGGCCGTCGGACAGCGCCTGGCCTTCCCAGCCGAACGTGGTGTAGCTGAATCCCTGCGGCAGCTGCAGCAGCGGCAGCCCGGTGGCCTGGTCCTTCACCGGCGCCAGCGGGCCATAACCCGGGTGCTCCAGCGACGTGTGGCCGGCCTGCGCGAGCAGCCGGCCCACCGGGCTCAGGCCAAGCGCGGCGGCCCCGAGGCCAAGGCAGCCCTGCAGCAGGCGGCGGCGGGAAATCAGCGGCGTGTCGTCATGGAAACTCATGGTCTTGCCTGGCATGGACGACCGCTGATTACAGCAGCCGCCTGTATCACTCCTGTGACGGCGCGGCGCCAGGCAGGCTGATGGAGGTGGCGACGATGCGCAGCTCGCGCGCGGCCGGCGCCTTGGCGCCATCGTCCTCGACCAGGTGCCGGGCGTGCTCCTCGGTGATGGGCTCTTCCTCGAGCACGCCATAGGCAATGGCCGGGCCGCTGGCATCCTTCGGCACCGCGAAGCCATGGTCCTTGGCCATCACGCGGGCGCTGTGGCCGTCCTGCTCCATCACCACCCAGCAGCCCTGCTTCTGGCAGACCTCGGTGATGCGGCCGCTGAACTTGCCGGGCTTGCCGGCGTAGTCGGCCGGGTTCGCGGCGGCGGTGGCGATGGCCACGGCCTCGCCTTCCGGCATGGGCTCGCCGTAGTCGGCGGCCAGGGCCAGCGGGCTCAGGAACAGCAGGGTCGGAAGCAGCAGGCGCATGGTGTCGGGTCCTCAGGCGGCCAGGGAACGGGCCGCCAGCGCGGCGACCTCGTGGGTGGTGGTGAACTTGCCTTTCGCGTCCTTCGCCAGCTGGGCCAGGGCGCAGCCGGGGTCGTGGGTGAAATAAAGGTGCACGTTGCGCGCCAGCTTGTCTTCCAGGAACACGCGCTTTTCGTCGATGAGCATTTCCGGGAAGCGGTCGTAGCCCATGGTGATGGGCACGTGCACCCAGGGCCGGCCGGGGATCAGGTCGGCGCAGAACACCAGGCCGCCGTGCGCCTGGCCGTCGGCGCCGGGCGCGCCGCAGATCTCGGCCAGCATCAGGCCGGGCGTGTGGCCCTGGCTGAAGTGGAAGCGCACGCTGTCGCCGAGCGCCGCGCAGCGGTCTCCCGACACCAGCTCCAGCCGGCCGCTGGCTTCGAGCAGGCCGGTGAGTTCGGGAATGAAGCTGGCGCGGTCGCGCGGGTGCGGGTTGAGCGCGCGCTGCCAGTGCTCGGCGCCCACCACGAAGGTGGCGTTCGGGAACAGCAGCTCGGGGCCATGGCCTTCGCGCCAGGGCGCCAGCAGGCCGCCGGCGTGGTCGAAGTGCAGGTGGCTGAGCACCACCACGTCCACGTCCTCGTGCGAGAAGCCGGCCTCGGCCAGCGAATCGAGCAGCACGTGGCGCGACTCCACCACGCCGTAGCGTTCGCGCAGCTTCGGCTCGAAGAACGCGCCGATGCCGGTTTCGAACAGCACCGTCTTGCCGTTGAGCGGGCTGGCGAGCAGCGCGCGGCAGGCCAGGTCGATGCGGTTGGCGTCGTCGGGCGGCGACCACTGCGCCCACATGGCGCGCGGCGCGTTGCCGAACATGGCGCCGCCGTCGAGGCGCTGCGAGTTGCCGAGGATGGACCAGAGCTTCATGGCGGGCTCCTTATCGGTAGACCGAGGCTTCGCTGGACGAACCCTTGCCCACGCCCTTCCAGCGCGGGTCGGTGCCGGCTTCCACTTCGCCGGTGGCGCGGTTCCACAGCACCACCTGCATGTTGCCCCAGGGGCGGTCGGCCAGCTCGATGGCATGGCCGCGCGCCTTGAGCGCCTCGATTTCGGATTCGGTGAAGGCGCCCGGCTCGGCCGAGATCGCATCGGGCAGGTACTGGTGGTGGTAGCGCGGGGCGTCGGCGGTGGCCTGCGCGCCCTTGCCGTCGAGCAGTTCCAGCACGCCCAGCAGGACCATGGTGGTGATGCGGCTGCCACCCGGCGTGCCGAGCACCGCGGTGCGCTCCGGGCCGATCACGAAGGTCGGGGTCATCGACGACAGCGGCCGCTTGCCCGGCGCGATGGCGTTGGCGTCCTCGCCCACCAGGCCGAAGGCGTTGGGCACGCCCGGCTTCACCGAGAAGTCGTCCATCTCGTTGTTGAGCAGGAAGCCGGTGCCCGGCACCACCACCGCGTTGCCGTAGGGCAGGTTCACGGTCTGGGTGACGGCGGCCAGGTTGCCCTCGGCGTCGACGATGGAGAAGTGCGTGGTGTCGGGGCGCAGCGGCGTGGCGTTGACGCCGGGCAGCAGGTCGCTGGGCGTGGCCTTGTCCGGGTGGATCGAGGCGCGCAGGCCGGCGGCGTAGTCCTTGCCGGTGAGCATGGCCACCGGCGCCTGCACGAAGTCCGGGTCGCCCAGGTAGAGCGCGCGGTCGCGGTAGGCGCGGCGCATGGCTTCCACGGTGAGGTGGGTGCGTTCGACCTTGCCCAGGCGCGGGTAGTCGTAGCCTTCGAGCACGTTGAGGATGGTGGCCAGGGCCACGCCACCCGAGGACGGCGGCGGCGCGGTGACGATGTCGTGGCCGCGGTGGCTCAGGCGCAGCGGCGCGCGTTCGACCACGGCGTATCCGGCCAGGTCGCGTTCGCTCCAGATGCCGCCGGCGGCGCGCACGCCCTTCGCCAGCTTCCGCGCGTACGCACCATGGTAGAAGCCGCGCGCGCCCTGCGACGCCAGCAGCTCGAGCGTGCGGGCGTAGTCCTCGTTGCGCATCAGCGTGCCCTCGGCGGGCACCTGGCCGTTGCGCAGGAAGAGCTTCGCGGCGGCCGGGCTGCGCGCCAGCACGTCGCGGCGCCAGCCGAGCATGGCGGCGTTCTTCGGGCCGAAGCGCCAGCCCTCGCGGGCCAGTCGGATGGCCGGCGCCAGTGATTTCGACAGCGGCAGGCGGCCGTACTTCGCCGCCAGGTGGTCCAGCGCCGCGGGCATGCCGGGAATGGCCGCGGCCAGGGCGCCATTCACCGACTTGTCGCGGTCGGCGTTGCCGGCGGCGTCGAGGTACATGTCGCGGGTGGCGGCCAGCGGCGCGCGTTCGCGGGCGTCCACGAACACGTCGCGGCCGTCCTTCGCCACGTGCAGCAGCAGGAAGCCGCCGCCGCCCAGGCCCGAGCTTTCCGGCTCCACCAGGCCCAGCGTGGCGCTGACCGCGATGGCGGCGTCGAAGGCGTTGCCGCCCATGGCCAGCACTTCCATGCCGGCGTCGGTGGCGTAGGCGTTGGCGCTGGCGATGCCGGCCTGGGCCGGGCGTTCGGCGCGCGCGGGCGCGTCGGCGTGGGCCAGCGGCGCGAGCAGCAGCAGGCCGATCAACAGCAGGCGGGTCATGCGGCGGATTGTCCTCGGGTGAGCGCGTGGTACTTGGCGAGCAGCTGCTCGCGCGTTTCCGGGTTGCCGGGGTCGAGGTCGATGCACTCCACCGGGCAGACGACCACGCACTGGGGTTCGTCGAAATGACCCACGCACTCGGTGCACAGGTTCGGGTCGATTTCGTAGATGGTCTCGCCCTGGCTGATCGCGGTGTTCGGACAGGCCGGGGCGCAGACGTCGCAGTTGATGCAGAGGGTGTTGATCAGCAGGGACATGGCGGGCGTCCCGGCCGTTCGCGGGAACCCGCCGCGGGGGCGGGTTCCCGGCGGGCCAGGCTTACTTGGCCTCGACGAAGATGTACTTGGCGCCGGCGGCCTCGACGGCGGCCTTCACGCGCTCGTTGTCGGCGGCGGCGCCGATGAACAGCACCTGCGAACCCTTGAGGGCGTTCGGCTCGGCGCCGGTGAAGGCGGTGACGATCAGGTCGGCCATCTTGGCGCTGTCGGGCGAGCCGAAGGCCAGCATGTTGCCCGGCAGCACGGTGCGCTGCACGACGGCGGCCACGTTCTCGAGCTGGCGGTCGTACATGGTCTTGCCGTCCTGGTCGCCTTCGGCCGGGGTGCTGGCGTTCATCGGCAGGTAGTACGGGAAGACGCGGTCGGTCACGCCGGCCTGGTTGCGGGCCACGACCTGGCCGAGGTAGTCCTTCCAGGCCATGTCGTCGGAGCCGGCCGGCGCCACCAGCGCGGCGGGTTCGGCGGGCTTGGCTTCCTCGGCCTTCTGGCAGGCGGAAAGCAGCAGGGCGGAGAGCAGCAGGGCGGCGGGAGCGAGAGCACGGGTCATGGCGGTACCTCTTTTGTGTGTTGGGCTTAGGAACGCTTCCACCGGGCGGCCAGGGCCTGCGCGACGGCCGGGTGCACGAACCCGGAGACGTCGCCGCCGAGCCGCGCAACCTCGCGCACCAGGCTGGAAGAAATGAAGCTGTGTTGTTCGGCGGGCGTCAGGAACAGCGTTTCGACGTCCGGGATCAGGTGGCGGTTCATGCTGGCCATCTGGAATTCGTATTCGAAGTCGGACACCGCGCGCAGGCCGCGCAGCAGCACGCCGGCGCCCATGTCATGGACGAAGTGGGCCAGCAGCGAATGGAAGCCGACCACCTCGACGTTGGCGTGGCCATCCAGGGCGATGCGCGCCAGCTCGACGCGCTGCTCCAGCGGCAGGGCCGGGCCCTTGCCGGGGCTTTCGGCGATGCCCACGATCACCTTGTCGAACAGCGGCGCGGCCCGGGCGACCAGGTCGATGTGTCCGTTGGTGATGGGATCGAACGTGCCGGGATAAACCGCGACGCGGGTTCGGGCCAGGCTCATGCCGATCAGTCGCCCTGCGGGGTGGATTCGGCCTGAAGTGTAGCAGCGGAATCCGGCGCCGGCCCCCCTTCCGCCCGCAACAGCGCATATCGCACCTCGCGGGTGCGGCCCTCGCGGTGCGGCAGCCAGCCCGGGGGCAGCGAAGGCGCCACGTTCTGCGGCGTTTCGACGTAGATCCACGCCCCGGGCGCCAGCCACGGGCCCAGCGCGGCGGCCGCGGATTCCCACAGGCCGGCCTCGAAGGGCGGGTCCAGGAAGACCAGGTCGAAGGCCTGGTCCGGGCTGCGCCGCAGCCAGGCCAGGGCGTCGGCGGTGTCCACGGCCACGCGGGTGGCCTTGAGCCGGGTGGCGCTGTCGCGAAGGGCCTGGGCCAGGCCGGGGTCGCGTTCGACCAGCCGCACCGTGGCCGCGCCGCGCGAGGCGGCCTCGAAGCCCAGCGCGCCGGTGCCCGCGAACAGGTCCAGCACCCGCGCCCCCGGCAGCTTCGGCTGCAGCCAGTTGAACAGGGTCTCGCGCACCCGGTCCGAGGTGGGGCGCAGGCCCGGCCGGTCGGGCACGGGCAGCTTCGAGCCGCGCAGCTGGCCGGCGATGATCCGGACGGTGCCGGGAGGGCGCGGGTTCATCGGGGAGGCAAGGGGCCGGGTGGTAAGATTCCGGCCATTGTCCGCGAAAGCAGCGCGATGTTCGATTTCCTGAAGAAGAAGCCCGAGAAACCCGAGCCGGCCAAGCCCGCCGCGGCCCCCGCACGCTCCGGTTTCAGCCCCGACGACCTGGCCCGCGCCTTCACCGTGCACCAGGAGGAAAAGGCCGCCCGCGCCGAAGCCGAGCGCGCCGAGGGTCGCGAGGCCATGAAGGGCGTGCTGGGCGGCAGCCTGTTCGCGCGCAGCCTGGGCGGGCTGTTCTCGCGCAACCCAAGGCTCGACGAGGACCTGCTCGACGAGATCGAAACCGCCCTGATCGGCGCCGACGTGGGCGTGACCGCCACCACCGAGATCGTCGAGCGCATGCGCAAGCGCATGAAGGCGCGCGACTTCGCCGACGCCCAGGCCCTGCTCACCGCCCTGCGCAACGACCTGCTGGCCATGCTCAAGCCGGTGGCCAAGCCGCTCGAGATCGACCCGGCCGCCAAGCCCTTCGTCATCCTCACCGTGGGCGTGAACGGCGTCGGCAAGACCACCACCATCGGCAAGCTGGCGCGGCGCTTCCAGCTCGACGGCCACAGCCTGATGCTGGCCGCCGGCGACACCTTCCGCGCCGCCGCGGTGGAACAGCTCAAGATCTGGGGCGAACGCAACAACGTGGCCGTGATCGCCCAGGGCCAGGATGCCGACCCGGCCTCGGTGGCCTTCGACGGCCTGCAGGCCGCCAAGGCGCGCGGCATGGACATCCTGATCGCCGACACCGCCGGCCGCCTGCACACCCAGCAGGGCCTGATGGCCGAGCTGGGCAAGATCCGCCGCGTGCTGGCCAAGCTCGACGAACGCGCGCCGCACGAGGTGCTGCTGGTGATCGACGGCACCACCGGCCAGAACGCGCTCAACCAGCTGCGCCAGTTCCACGCCGCCGTGCGCGTGACCGGCCTGGTGGTGACCAAGCTCGACGGCACCGCCAAGGGCGGCGTGGTGTTCGCGCTGGCGCGTGAATTCGGCCTGCCGATCCGCTTCATCGGCCTGGGCGAGAAGCCCGAGGACCTGCGCGTGTTCGACCCGGAAGGATTCGTCGACGCGCTGCTGCCCGGCACGCTCGGGGCCTGAATGGGCACGGCGCCGCGCAAGCGCCGCTGGCCGCTCTGCCTCGCGGTGCTGGCCGTGGCGTTGCTGCTGGGCGCCTGGTGGGTGAACCGCGCGCTCGAACCGCAGCACCTGGCCGCCACCGTGCTGGCCAGCGTGGGTGAGTCGCAGGGCCTGGAGATCAGCTTCACCGGCACGCCCGAATACGCGCTACGCCCCGAGCCACGCCTGCTGCTGGAAGGCGTGGTGGTGCGCCAGCCCGGTGCCGCCGCGCCGCTGCTCACCGCCGCCCGCGCCGAAGTCTCCTTGCCCTGGGAC
Organism: Arenimonas sp.; assembly: GCF_041913985.1. GTDB lineage: Bacteria > Pseudomonadota > Gammaproteobacteria > Xanthomonadales > Xanthomonadaceae > Arenimonas. Next base: position 44,533 of record NZ_JAYSEG010000010.1, on the reverse strand, counting down.
ACGGTGCTGGGCGAAGGCCCGGTGGTCATCACCCGCATCGAACTTCAGCAGCCCGCGCTCGACCTGGCGGCGCTCGACGCCTGGCTGTCCACGCGCCCCGACACCGGGCCGGCCGAAATGCCCACGCTCACCCGCGGCCTTCACCTTACGGCCGGCACCGTGCAGGGCGATGGCTGGCGCCTGCAGGCGCTGTCGGTGGACCTGCCGGCGCTGGCGCCGGGCAAGGCCGCGAAAGCCGACGTTTCCGGCGAATTCGTGCAAGGCGACACCACCCTGCTCTTCACCGGCCCGCTGGCCCTGGCAACCGCCGGGCTCGATTCGCCGCTGCGTTTCGAGGGCGGCGGCAAGCTGCGCAGCGGCGAACTGGACGCGCGCTGGTCGGCCACGCTCGCGGGCCGCATGGACCTGACCGGTGCCGCCAGCGTGCTCGAAATCGACGCGCTCGCTTTCAAGGGCGAATCGCCGCTGCCGGAGCTCGACGCCAGGGGCCGCCTCGCGCTCGGAGACGAACTGCTGCTGGAACTGGCCGGCCAATTGGCGAACTGGCCGGCCGACTGGCCGCCGCTGCCGGAGTCCTTTGCGTCCACGCCAATGCCTTTGGACTACGAACTGACCTACGGCGGTGCCACCGATTTCTCCACGCCGCTCAAGCTGCTCGTGTCGCGCGAAGACACGCGCCTGGATTCGCGCTTTTCGCTCACCGGCCTGCTGGCCTGGCTGGAAAACGACGGCGGCAATCCGCTCCCGCCGCTGCAGGGCACGCTCTCCACGCCCGCGCTGGTGGTCGAGGGCTTCACGCTCGAGGGCGTAGAAGTAAGGCTCTCCGAGCCCGCCGAAGACGCCGCTTCCGAAGAATGAGCCAGTTCGCGCACCGCCTGCTGCAGTGGTTCGACCGCGACGGCCGCCACGACCTGCCCTGGCAGCACCCGCGCACGCCCTACCGGGTGTGGCTGTCGGAAATCATGCTGCAGCAGACCCAGGTGCAGACCGTGATTCCCTACTACGCGCGCTTCCTGGACGCGCTGCCCACCCTGCCCGACCTGGCCGCCGCCGACACCGACCGCGTGCTGGCGCTGTGGGCGGGCCTGGGCTACTACGCCCGAGCCCGCAACCTGCACAAGGCCGCGCAGGTGTGCGTGGCCGAACACGGCGGCGACCTGCCGGCTGAGTTCGACAAGCTGGCCGCCCTGCCCGGCATCGGCCGCAGCACCGCCGGCGCCATCCTGGCGCAGGCGCACGGCCTGCGTTTCCCCATCCTCGACGGCAACGTGAAGCGCACGCTGGCGCGCTTCCACGGCATCGGCGGCTGGCCCGGCGCCTCGGCCGTGGAAAAGGCGATGTGGGAGCTGGCCGAAAACCACCTGCCGGAAACGCGGCTGGCCGACTACACCCAGGCCATCATGGATTTCGGCGCCACGCTGTGCACGCGCCACGACCCGGCCTGCATGCTCTGCCCGCTGCAGGACGACTGCGTGGCGCGCCGCGAGGGCCGCGTGGAACAGCTGCCCGAGGCCAAGCCCGGCAAGCCCCTGCCCGAACGGCGCACGCTGATGCTGCTGGTGCACGACGACGCCGACCGAATCCTGCTGGCGCGGCGCCCGGCCAAGGGCGTGTGGTCGGGGCTGTGGTCGCTGCCGGAGGCCGAAAGCCACGACGAGGCGCGCGCGTTCCTGTCCAGGCACGCGCCGGCCGCCTTCGATGCCGGCGAAGCGCTGCCGCTGATCGAACACGTGTTCAGCCACTACCGCCTGCACATCGAACCGCTGCGCTGGCGCGTGGCCGACAGCGCCGCTGAAACCGGCGACAATAACGAACTGCGCTGGCAGCCGCGCGAGCGGCTGCACGAACTGGGCCTGCCGGCCCCCGTCAAGAAACTGCTGGGAAACCTGCCATGAGCCGCACCGTGTTCTGCCAAAAGACCCAGGCCGAGGCCGAGGGCCTGCCCTTCGTGCCCTGGCCCGGCCCGCTGGGCAAGCGCGTGTTCGAGAACATCGGCCGCGAGGCCTGGCAGCAGTGGCTGGCGCACCAGACCATGCTGATCAACGAGAACCGCCTCTCGCCGATGGACCCGAAGCACCGGGCCTTCCTGGAGGCGGAGATGGAAAAGTTCCTGTTCGGCGACGGCGCCGAAAAACCCGCCGGCTACGTGCCGCCGGCGGGCTGAAGCGAATTATTCCGAGATGCCGGCGTCGCGCTCGGCCTGGCGCCAGGCCTTCACGTTGACCTCGCGCAGGTCGTCGATGCGGCAGCGCAGGCCGTTGTCACCCACCACGTAGCCGTTGCTGGTGTTGAGCGTGTCGTTGAGCACGTCGAAGCCCAGCTTCCACTCCTTTTCCAGGCGGTTGCAGGCCGGGGAGTCGCGCACGGTGACCAGCCAGGCCTTGAACGGGGTTTCCCAGACCAGCAGTTCCAGCGGGCCGACCACTTCGTAACCGTGCATCGGCACCAGGAAGCGCACGCGCGCCACCGATTCGCCGGCGTTGGCGCGCAGCAGCTCCAGGCGCTTGTCGGCCTTGCTGGCCGGGGCGGCCGGCGCCGCGGCGGTGGCGGGTTCGGTGGGCGGCTCGGCGGCTGCGGCCGGCAGGGCCAGGCCGAGGGACAGGGCGAAGGCGAGCGAAGAGAGGGCGAGGCGGGCGTTCATGGCGGTCTCCTTGGGCGATGGCCGTGCAGGGCCATGCGCCCAACCCTACTCCCGCCCGCGTGAAGCGCCCAGACACGGCCCGCCGGGCATTCAGTACGCATTTACGGCCTCCCCCGGCTTGCCTCGGCCCGCCCGCCTCGGCTATGATCTCGCGCTCGCCCGGGCCCTGCCCCGCGCGTCGCCAGACTCCTGGCCGAGTAGCTCAGTTGGTAGAGCAGGGGATTGAAAATCCCCGTGTCGGCGGTTCGATTCCGTCCTCGGCCACCATATTCTTCAAGCACTTACGAAAGCCGCACTAGTTGCGGCTTTTGTTTGTGTGTCAAAAACGTGCCATCGATGCGGCTGGCCGCGCCCCGCAGGTGATCGGCCGCCAAATGCGCGTACCGAAGCACCATCTCGTAGCTCGCCCACCCACCCAACTCCATCAGCTCTTGCAGCGGCGTTCCGTTCTGGACGTGCCAAGACGCCCAGGTGTGCCGCAGGTCGTGCCAACGAAAGCCCGCAGTGAGCTTAAGAAAGTCCGGCAACTCAACCGAGTAAGCTCCCAAGAGCAACGATGATGCGGATCAATTGCAACACTAGAGTCAGAACATCTTCCCATCGCCCATGCATAGGCCATCGCGAGGCTTGATGACCAATCCTACGATTGCGCCTGCACGTGGGACACGGCCCAAATTTTCTCTTTCCCGACTGACTTACCAAGAGCACTCCTTCCTGCCTTGTCCGATCAACCCGACCAGACTTCAGGAAGGATGTTGCTCAAGGCCCGCCATATGACGAGAGGGGGGTAAATGACACTCACCCTCGACTTTTTACCCCACTCATAACTCTCTCGAGGTACGCAGCGTTTTCTGGATTTTTCAGCCATTCGGCGCGATCCCTCTCCATCTTCAGCTTTGAAGCCTGCGCAGCGTCAAGCTTTCTACGGTGAATCTTGGACATGGCTTCGTCCACATCCCTGCGTCGAGATCCGAGAGGTTCGAACCCTTCATCTTGGAAAAGAATGTTTACTGTCGCCGCCTCAAGTGCAGGGCGTCGACTCCCGGTAAACGAGATCATGTACTTTGATACTTCAAACAGCACACTGCGCCGAAGAGCCCGAGGCCCTTTAAGTTGGCCTTGCATCGGGGGCGTCTCCGCCCACTGACGTCCAGCCGTTGCGAGCGACTCAATCGCGCTATGCAGATGCCAGACTGCGTACCGAGCACCTGCCCTCAACATCAGGCCTTCTCTTCCCTCGGGCTTTGGGCTTATCCATCCACCTTCAACGATCTGATCGAGAAATCGATCCATAAGTTGCTGAAATGGTTCATGGATTACCCTCTGCAGAGGGTCATTGATCGCGAAACCCGGCAAGTACCCGGGGACGTCCGTTGGACGAATTAGCTCCGCCAGCTCAGAAGCCTTGCTCGCAATTTTCCTGCCTACAAGACGTCGCTGGGACGAAGTCTGAACTTTTGATCCTGACAGTCTCAGCCCTTCTTCGATCGCACCGAACAACCTAAGGGCGGTGTGGCTATCGAAGTCTTCAATATGGGAAGCCAGGCTCGTCCAGAACTTAATGACATTGGGCTGTCGATGGAAGAATCTCGGCCAAGCGCTTCCATAGGTCCCCCTGTGCTTCTCAAGCCACTCGGGGAGCTGCGTTCGGCGGCCCGAATTACTAGTTGCCGATCTTGGCATTCTGGCTCGCTCCTCATTTGCCATACCTTCCTCCGAGAGGACCCGCAAGAACCCGAGTTCAGCTCATCATTGGGTCGCTGCGCACGGCGTGGGCCTGCGGGTACTTTTCCGCCAGCATCGGCCCCAGCCGGCCTTCGCCCAGCAGCGCGCGCACCTTCGCCAGCAGCGGCTCGGGGTAACCGGCAAGGTACTTCAGGGCGGTCATGGGCGGCGTGGGCGGGGCGTCGGCGGCGGGCGGAGGCTATGATGTCGCGGAATTCCCCGGCACGACAGCGAAATGGCCAAGCCCAACCCCCTCCAGGAACAGCTGCTCAAGGCCGGCCTGGCCAAGAAATCGAAGGTGGCCGAGGTGGCACGCGAGCAGCAGAAGGCGCGGCTGGGCAAGGCGCCGTCCGATTCCGCGGAAATCCAGCGCGAGGCCGAGCGCGCGCGCCTGGAGAAGGTGGAACGCGACCGCGCCCTGGAAGCCGAGCGCAAGGCCAGGGCGCGCACCGCCGAACTGGCGGCGCAGGCCCGCCAGATCATCCAGGACAAGAAGCTGCCGCGCACGGGTGAGAGCGAATACCGCTTCCCCGCCGACGGCGCCATCCGCACCGTGCTGGTGGACGACGACCAGCGCAAGCGCCTGGCCGCCGGCACGGTGGTGATCGTTCGCGCCGGCGACCGCTACGAACTGCTGCCGCGCGCCGCCGGCGAAAAAGTGCGCGAACGCGACGCCAGCCTGGTGGTGCTCGACCACGGCCAGGCCAGCGACCCCGACCCCACGAGCTCCGAGGACGACGCCTACTACGCGCAGTTCAAGGTGCCCGACGACCTCATCTGGTGAAAGGAAACCCCATGGCCATCCCGGCGGAAAAACTCGGCGAACCGCACGCGCAACTGCGCGACGCCCAGGGCAAGCTGCTCGGCGGCATCGTGTTCAAGGACGGCCAGTGGGTGCTGGGCCTGGACGGAAAGATCGTGGGCGAATCGCACAGCGCCGCGCACGTGCTGGCCATCCTCAAGCGCGCCGCCGCGCTGGCCCGCGCCGAGGGCCGCGAGGCCACGCTGGTGTTTTCCGCCACGCTGCGCGCCGCGGCGCACCAGGAAGCCGCCGCGCAGGGCCTGGATTTCGACCAGTTCCAGGAAAAGCTGGCCGCGGAAATGAACGCGCAGGCAACGCCGGGCGCCTGATCGCGCCGAATTCACGGCCTGGCGGCAAGCGCGGACGTAGCCTCGGGGCAGGTTTCCCCAGGAGCGCGCCATGGTCCGCACCCTCGTCCTGCTCACCGGCCTGCTGGCCGCCTCGCTGGCCTCGGCGCAGTCGCTCCGCGCCGTGCCCGAACTCGACCTGCAGCGCTACGCCGGCACCTGGCACGAGATCGCCCGCCTGCCCAACCGCTTCGAAGACCGCTGCGCCGGCGACATCACCGCCACCTACACGCCGCTCGAAGACGGCCGCATGCGCGTGGTGAACGCCTGCCGCAAGGCCGATGGCAGCCGCCAGTCGGTGGACGGCATGGCCCGCCGCAGCGGCGAGCGGGCCGCCGAACTGGAAGTGCGCTTCGCCCCGGCCTGGCTGTCCTTCCTGCCCTTCGTCTGGGCCGACTACTGGGTCATCGCCATCGACCGCGACTACCAGTGGGCCATCGTCGGCGAGCCCGACCGCGACTACCTGTGGTTCCTCACCCGCGAACCCACCGTGGACACCGCCACCTTCGAGTCGCTCAAGGCCCGTGCCCGCGCCCTGGGCTACGACCTGGACGAACTGGTGGTGGCGAACCCGCCGCGCTGAGCCGGGCCGCACGCGCCGGAAACGTACGGACTGGTATGCTCCGGGGGTTGCCCTGACCGGACCGGAGCCTGCCATGCGGAAACTGAGCGTCGCCCTCTCCCTGCTGCTGCTTGCCCTGCTCGCCGGATGCGCCGGCGGCCCGCCCAAGCGGGTCTACCCGCCCCAGGCCAGCCTGCAGGAGCTGCGCGTGCAGGAAGACGGCCGCTGGCTGGCCCGCATCCGCATCCAGAACTTCAGCACGGTGCCCATGCGCTTCTCGCGCCTGCAGGCCACGCTCACGGTGGGCGGCGCGGAAGCCACCCGCTTCGACTTCGACCCGGGCCTGAGCGTCGGCCCCGGCTCCACCGAAATCATCGAGCAGGCCTTCGCCCCCGCCGCCGGCCCCAAGGCCGCCGTGGAGGCCGCCCTGGCCAGCCGCCGCAGCGTGCGTTACGCGCTGGAAGGCCGCCTGGCCAGCTCCGACCCCGGCACCGACGACCCCTTCGAATACCAGAGCGCGCTCGACCCCGTCCCGGGGCTCGAGGGCGTACTGCGCTGACTTACCGAGGACCCCACGCATGAACCGCTACACCGCCCCCGTGCGCGACATGAAGTTCGCGCTCTACGACGTCATCGGCGCCGACAAGCTGTACGCGAAGCTCGGCATCGAACACGCCCAGCGCGACCTGCTCGACGCCGTGATGGAGGAAGCCGCGCGCTTCAACGAAACCGTGCTGGCGCCGCTCAACGCCGTCGGCGACGAACACGGCTGCGAGTTCGACAAGGCCACCGGCAGCGTGAAGACCCCGCCGGGCTACAAGGAGGCCTACGCGCAGTTCGTGGAAGGCGGCTGGAGCGCGCTCACCGCGCCCGAGCGCTTCGGCGGCCAGGAGCTGCCGGAAAGCTTCGGCGCCGCGCTGAAGGAAATGATCGACGCCGCCTGCCTGAGCTGGGGCAACTACCCGCTGCTCTCGCACGGCGCCACCGAGGCGCTCAAGCACCACGGCGAGGCCTGGCAGCAGGAAGTCTTCCTCAAGCCCATCATCAGCGGCCAGTGGACCGGCACCATGTGCCTGACCGAGCCGCACTGCGGCTCCGACCTGGGCCTGCTCAAGACGAAGGCCGAACCGCAGGCCGACGGCAGCTACGCCGTCACCGGCACCAAGATCTTCATCACCGGCGGCGAGCACGACTTCACCGAGAACATCGTGCACCTGGTGCTGGCGCGCCTGCCGGACGCGCCGGCGGGCACCAAGGGCATCTCGCTGTTCATCGTGCCCAAGCTGCGCACCGCGCGCGACGGCACCGTGGGCGAACGCAACGCGGTGCGCTGCGGCTCCATCGAACACAAGATGGGCATCCACGGCTCGGCCACCTGCGTGATGAACTTCGACGGCGCCCAGGGCTACCTGATCGGCCAGCCGAACAAGGGCCTCAATGCGATGTTCACCATGATGAACACCGCGCGCCTGGCCGTGGGCCTGCAGGGCCTGGCCCTGATCGACCGCAGCTACCAGAACGCGCTGGCCTACTCACGCGACCGCCTGCAGGGCCGTTCGCTTTCCGGCGCCAAGAACCCCGAGAAGCCGGCCGACCCGCTCATCGTGCACCCGGACATCCGCCGCATGCTGCTCACCTGCAAGGCGCTGGCCGAGGGCGGGCGCATGCTGGCCCTGCACGCCGCCACCCTGGTGGACGTGCTCGAACGCTCGAAGGATGAAACCGAGCGCAAGGATGCCGACACCCTGCTCGGCTTCCTCACCCCCATCGTGAAGGGCATGCTCACCGAGTGGGGCAATGAGTGCGCCTATCACGCGCTGCAGTGCTTCGGCGGCCACGGATACGTGCGCGAATGGGGCATGGAGCAGCTGGCGCGCGACGCCCGCATCACCACCATCTACGAAGGCACCACCGGCATCCAGGCGCTCGACCTGCTGGGCCGCAAGACCATGCAGCTGCAGGGCGCCGGCCTGCAGATGTTCCTGAAGATGATCCAGGAGTTCTGCACCGAGCACGCCAAGGACGCCTCGCTCACCGAGTTCGTGCTGCCGCTGGCCGAAGTGGCCAAGCAGTGGGGCGAACTGACCATGGAGGTGGGCAAGAAGGCCATGGCCAACGCCGACGAAGTGGGCGCGGCCTCGGTGGACTACCTGTTCTACTCGGGCTACGTGGCCCTGGCCTTCTGGTGGGCCAAGGCGGTGGCGGTGGCGGAAGCCGGCGACCACCCGGCCGGCTTCAAGGCGGCCAAGCGCGAAACCGCCCGCTTCTACTTCGCCCGCCTGCTGCCGCGCACCCAGGCCCATGCGGCCGCGATGCGCAGCGGCGCCGGCAACCTGCTGGGCCTGGACGCGGCGCTGTTCGACAGCTGACCGCGGCTTTTCCCTGCCCGGAAACGACGAAGCCCGCCGATTGGCGGGCTTCTTCTTTCGCCGGCCCCGGGGAACGGGCCAGGCTTCACGAATTGGTCGGGACGGTGAGATTCGAACTCACGACCCCTAGCACCCCATGCTAGTGCGCTACCAGGCTGCGCTACGCCCCGATTCGTGTCCCGGCCGGGGGCCGGGCTGCGAAGTATACGCGAAACCTCAGCGGCGGAGGAGCTGCAGGACTTCTTCCAGCTCCATGCGCACCTGCTTGACGATCTGGGCCGACATGCTCGTCTCGACCCGGCCGGCCTCGCCTTCCAGGCGCTGGCGCGCACCGGAGATGGTGTAGCCCTGCTCGTACAGCAGGCCGCGGATCTGGCGGATCATCAGCACGTCGTGGCGCTGGTAGTAGCGGCGGTTGCCGCGCCGCTTCACCGGCTTGAGGCTGGTGAACTCGGTTTCCCAGTAGCGCAGCACGTGCGGCTTGACGTCGCAGAGCTCGCTCACCTCACCGATGGTGAAGTAGCGCTTGGCCGGGATCGGCGGGAGTTCCCGGTTACTGCCTGGATCCAGCATAGGCTTCCACTCGCTCCTTCAGCTTCTGTCCCGGACGGAAGGTCACCACGGTGCGGGCGGAGATGGGAATCTCCTCCCCGGTCTTGGGGTTCCGGCCCGGACGCTGGTTCTTCTGGCGCAGGTCGAAGTTGCCGAAGCCCGACAGCTTGACCTGCTGCCCACGCTCCAGCGCCTCCCGCAGCGCATCGAAGAAGGAGTCCACGAATTCCTTGGCCTCGCGCTTGTTCAAGCCAACTTCCTCGAACAGGCGCTCGGCCATCTCGGCCTTGGTCAGTGCCATAACATCCCCTGTAACCCGCCGTTGCCGGCGGCCATCATGACCGCAACCGCGCGCCGCAGTCCCTGGCCAGCGCCTCGAGGGCGGTGGCGACGGCCTGGTCGGCGTCGCGGTCAGTTAGGGTGCGTGAAACGTCCTGCAGAATCAAGCCCATAGCCAGACTCTTTGAGCCGCTCTCTAGGCCCGGCCCGACGTAGCGGTCGAACAGCACCACCTCGCGCAGCAGGCCGCCCAGGGCCGCCTGCAGGCTGGCTTCCAGGCCCGCCCAGGGGGTGGTTTCCGGGACGACGAGCGCGATGTCCCGGCGGACGGACGGGAAGCGGGACAACTCGCCGGCCCGGGGCACGTCGCGGGTGGCCAGCGGGGCCAGGTCGAGCTCGAAGCCCACCACCTCGCCGTCCAGGTCCAGGGCCTTCGCCAGGCGCGGGTGCAGGTGGCCGACCCAGCCGATGCGCTGGCCGTCGCGCCAGACCGAGGCGCTGCGGCCGGGGTGGCCCCAGGGGCTGCCGTCCGGGCGGAATTCGGCGCGGGCGCCGGCCAGGGCCAGCAGGCCCTCGACCTCGGCCTTGAGGTCGAAGAAGTCCACCTCGCGGTCGTCCAGCGCCCACTGCTCGGCCGACTGCGGGCCGCAGGCCACGGCGGCGATGCGCGGGGTCTCGCGCGGCGCGCCGTCGGCCAGGTGGAACACCTTGCCCAGCTCGAACAGGCGCACGCGCGGCTGCTGGCGCGCGCGGTTGCGGCCCAGGGCCGCGACCAGGCCGGGCAGCAGCGCCGTGCGCATCACGCCGAGCTCGGCGGTGAGCGGGTTGGCCAGGGCCACGGCGCCGGCGTCGAGCTGCCAGGTGGCGAGCGTGGCGGCGTCGAGGAAGGCGTAGTTGATGGCCTCGACGAAATCGCGGCCGGTCATCTGCCGGCGCAGCACGGCGTCGGCCACGCGGGTCTCGCTCGGAGCCACCAGCCGCACCTCGCCGGTGGGCGTGGTGGTCGGGATGGTCTCGTAGCCGTGGATGCGGGCGATTTCCTCGACCAGGTCCTCTTCGATGGCGATGTCGAAGCGGCGGCTCGGCGGCAGCACCGACCAGCCGTCGGCGGTGGCGCTGACCTGCATGCCCAGCGCGCGCAGGATGCGCTCGACCTCGGCGTCGGCCACGGCCACGCCCAGCACGCGCTTCAGGCGCGCGCGGCGCAGGGCCACGGGCTTGGGCTGGGGCAGGAATTCCGGCAGCACGGCCTCGGTGATGGCACCGGCCTGGCCGCCCATGATCTCCAGCACCAGCGCGGTGGCGCGCTCGAGCGCCAGGCGCGGCAGTTCCGGGTCCACGCCGCGCTCGAAGCGGTGCGAGGCGTCGGTGTGCAGGCCCAGCTTGCGGGCGCGGCCGATGATGGCGTCGGGCGCGAAGTGCGCGCTCTCGAGGAAGACGCGGGTGGTGGCGTCGGTGACGCGGGTGTCGAAGCCACCCATCACGCCGGCCAGCGCCACCGGGCGGTCGCCGTCGGTGATGGCCAGGAAACCTTCATCGAGCGGAACCTCGCGCTCGTCGAGCAGGTTCAGCGTTTCGCCCTTGCGGGCGCGGCGCACGCCCACCGGGCCGGCCAGGGTGGCGGCGTCGAAGGCATGCATGGGCTGGCCCAGTTCGAGCATCACGTAGTTGGTGATGTCCACCAGCGGGCTGATCGGGCGCAGGCCGGCGCGCTTGAGGCGCTCGGTCATCCACAGCGGCGAGGCCGCCTTCGCGTCCACGCCCTCGACGACGCGGCCGCAATAGCGCGGGCAGTCGGCGCCGGCGCCCAGCACCACGTCGAACGCGGCGGGGCTGGTGACGACGGCTTCGGGAATGGCCATCGGACTGACCTGGGCGCCCATGGCGGCGGCCACGTCGAAGGCGATGCCGCGCACGCTGAAGCAGTCGGCGCGATTCGGGGTGAGCTTGAGCTCGAAACTGGCGTCGGGCAGGCCCAGGAACGCGGCGATGGGTTCGCCTACCGGCGCATTCGCCGGCAGCTCGAGCAGGCCGGAGGCGTCGGCGTCGATGCCCAGCTCCTTGGCCGAACACAGCATGCCCTGCGAATCCACGCCGCGCAGCTTGGCGGCCTTGATGGCGATGCCACCGGGCAGCGTCGCGCCCACGGTGGCCAGCGGCGCCTTCAGGCCCGGGCGCGCGTTCGGCGCGCCGCAGACGATCTGCACGGTGCCGGCGCCGGTGGCGACCTGGCACACCTGCAGGCGGTCGGCCTCGGGGTGTTTTTCGCAGGAAAGGATCTCGGCCACGAGCACGCCGCCCAGGCCTTCGCCCAGCACCTGCAGGTCCTCGACCTCCAGGCCGATGGCGGTGAGGCGCGCGGACAGCTCCTCGCGGGGGGCGGCGGTGGCGACGTGTTCGCGCAGCCAGCTTTCGGGGAATTTCATTTCTGCCCTCCTTGGCTCAGGCGAACTGCCGCAGGAAGCGGCCGTCGTTCTCGAAGAAGCTGCGCAGGTCGTTCACGCCGTAGCGCAGCATGGCGAAGCGCTCGACGCCCAGGCCGAAGGCGAAGCCGGTGTACTTCTCCGGGTCGATGCCGCAGGCGCGCAGCACGTTCGGGTGCACCATGCCGCAGCCCAGCACCTCGAGCCAGCGCGTGCTGCCGTCCGGCTGCTGCCAGGCGATGTCAACTTCGGCCGAGGGCTCGGTGAAGGGGAAGTAGCTGGGGCGGAAGCGCATCTCGAAGTCGCGCTCGAAGAAGGCGCGCACGAATTCGGCCAGCGTGCCCTTGAGGTCGGCGAAGCTGGAGGTCTCGTCCACCAGCAGGCCTTCGACCTGGTGGAACATGGGCGTGTGGGTCTGGTCGCTGTCGCTGCGGTAGACTTTGCCGGCGGCGATCATGCGCAGCGGCGGCTTGTTCCCCTGCATGAAGCGCACCTGCACGCCCGAGGTGTGGGTGCGCAGCAGGCGGCCGTCCGGGCAGTAGAAGGTGTCGTGCATGGCGCGCGCCGGATGGTGCGGCGGGAAGTTCAGCGCCTCGAAGTTGTGGAAGTCGTCCTCGATCTCCGGGCCGTCGGCCAGCTGGTAGCCCAGGCGCGCGAAGATGTCGGTGATGCGCTCGAGCGTGCGCGACACCGGGTGCAGGTTGCCCACGGCAGCGCCGCAGCCCGGCAGGGTCACGTCGATTCGCTCGCTGGCCAGGCGCTGCGCCAGCGCGGCTTCCTCCAGCGCCGACTTGCGCGTGGCGATGGCCGCCGACAGCGCGTCCTTGGCGCGGTTCACCGCTTCGCCGGCCAGCTTGCGCTGCTCCGGGGCCAGGGCGCCGAGCTGCTTGAGCTGGCCGGTGATGGTGCCGCTCTTGCCGAGCAGCGAGACGCGCAGGGCGTCCAGCGATTCGAGGCTGGCGGCGGCTTCGACCTCGGCCAGGGCCGAGCGGGTCAGGGATTCGATGTCGGACATTCTCGGCTCGTCTTCCGGGTCCAGAAAACAAAATGGGGAAGGACTCTCGCCCTTCCCCACTTCGGTCTTGCCTGCGTGCGGCGAACCGCCGCAGGCAGTGGCCTTACGCCGCGAGAGCGCGCTTGGCCTGCTCGGCGATCGCGCCGAAGGCGGCGGGATCGTGGATGGCGATGTCAGCCAGGGACTTGCGGTCCATGGTGATGTTCGCCTTCAGCAGGCCATTCATGAAGCGGCTGTAGCTCAGGCCGTGCATGCGGGCCGCGGCGTTGATGCGCACGATCCACAGGCTGCGGAACTGGCGCTTCTTCTGCTTGCGGCCGATGTACGCGTACTGCTGGGCCTTGGTGACGGCCTGCTTGGCAACGCGGAAAACCTTGCGGCGGGCGTTGTAGTAGCCCTTCGCGAGCTTGATGATCTTCTTGTGACGGCGGCGCGCCGTGACACCACGCTTGACTCGTGCCATTTCTTATTCTCCTCAGAGGTACGGCAGCATGCGGTCCAGACGGCCCGCGTCCTCGGCACGAACGTGGTTCGTCTGCCGGAGGTTGCGCTTCCGCTTGGTCGCCTTCTTGGTGAGGATGTGGCTACGGTTCGCGTGGCCAGCCTTGTACTTGCCGGAAGCGGTCTTCCGGAAGCGCTTGGCCGCCGCCCGATTGGTCTTGATCTTGATCTTGGCCATGGGAGTCCCTTTGGGATTTATTGGTTACTGGCCTGGGCGGTGGCGGATGCCACGCTTTCCTTCCTGCCCGTGCCGGCTTGTAAGCCATTGATTCCCAAGGGAACCAATGGCAGGTCCATGACGACTTCGCCCGATGGACTGGGCCCGGATGCCGCACCGGGAGCCCGCCGGAAACCCGGCGAGCCGCGAATTATGCAACAAAACCAAGGCTTTGGGTAGGACCCGCCCGGTTACTTCTTCTTGGGCGCGACCATCATGATCATCTGGCGACCCTCGAGGCGGGGACGCTGCTCGATGATCACCTCGTCGCCCAGGTCGGCCTCGATGCGCTTGGCCATCTCGAGGCCCAGCTCCTGGTGGGCCATCTCGCGGCCCTTGAAGCGGATGTTGACCTTGACCTTGTCGCCCTCCTCCAGGAACCGGCGGAGGTTGCGCAGCTTGATGTTGTAGTCGCCGTCGTCGGTGGTCGGGCGGAACTTGAGTTCCTTGATCTCGACGATCTTCTGCTTCTTCTTGGCGGCGTTCGCCTTCTTCTGCAGGTCGAACTTGTACTTGCCGTAATCCATGATGCGGCAGACCGGCGGATCCGCGGTGGGCTGGATCTCCACCAGGTCGACGCCGGATTCTTCGGCGAGCGCAAGCGCTTCGTCGCGGGACAGGACGCCGATCATCTCGCCGTCCAGGCCGATCACGCGCACGCGCGGGACCCGGATCTCGAGGTTCTTGCGGTTGCCCTTGTCGGAAGATGAAGTATTGATTCGCGTGTTCCTTGTTCGTGGTTTGAACCGGCCGCCCTCAGGCGACCGGGCCGTTCTCTTCGCGCAGCCTGGCCAGGAAGTCGTCGACCGAAAGGGTCCCGAGGTCCTCGCCTGACCGCGTGCGCACCGCAATCATCCCATTTTCCTTCTCGCGGTCGCCAACGACCAGCAGGTAGGGGACTTTTTGCAGGGTGTGTTCGCGAATCTTATAGCCGATCTTCTCGTTCCGCAAATCGGACTGGACCCGGAAGCCTTGATTCACAAGGGTTTTCCGGACCGACTCGGCCCAGTCGGCCTGGGCGTCGGTGATGTTCATCACCACCGCCTGGACCGGGGCCAGCCAGGCCGGGAAGGCGCCGGCGTGGTTCTCGACCAGGATGCCGATGAAGCGCTCCATGGAGCCGACGATGGCGCGGTGCAGCATGACCGGGTGCCGCTTGGTCGAGCTCTCGTCCACGTACTCGGCGCCCAGGCGGCCCGGCATCATGAAGTCCACCTGCATGGTGCCAAGCTGCCAGGTGCGGCCGATGGCGTCCTTGAGGTGGTATTCGATCTTCGGGCCGTAGAAGGCGCCCTCGCCCGGCAGCTCCTCCCAGGCCACGCCGCAGGCCGACAGGGCGGCGCGCAGGGCGTGCTCGGCCTTGTCCCAGGTGGCGTCGTCGCCCAGGCGGTTGTCCGGGCGCAGGGCGATCTTGATCTGAACGTCGCTGAAGCCGAAGTCGGCGTAGACCCGCAGGGCTTGGCGGTGGAAGGCGGTGACCTCGGACTCGATCTGGTCCTCGGTGCAGAACACGTGGCCGTCGTCCTGGGTGAAGCCGCGCACGCGCAGGATGCCGTGCAGCGCGCCCGAAGGCTCGTTGCGATGGCAGGCGCCGAACTCGCCGTAGCGGATCGGCAGGTCGCGGTAGCTGTGCAGGCCCTGGTTGAACACCTGCACGTGGCCCGGGCAGTTCATCGGCTTGAGCGCGTAGGTGCGCTTCTCCGACTCGGTGAAGAACATGTTTTCCTTGTAGTTGTCCCAGTGGCCGGACTTCTTCCACAGGGAAACGTCGAGGATCTGCGGGCAGCGCACTTCCTGGTAGCCCGAGGCGCGGTAGACGCGGCGCATGTACTGCTCCACCACCTGCCACAGCTGCCAGCCCTTCGGGTGCCAGAACACCAGGCCCGGGGCCTCTTCCTGGATGTGGAACAGGTCGAGCTGCCTGGCGATCTTGCGGTGGTCGCGCTTCTCGGCCTCCTCGAGCTGGGTGAGGTAGGCCTTGAGGTCCTTGTCGTTGAGCCAGGCGGTGCCGTAGATGCGGCTGAGCATCTGGTTGTTGCTGTCGCCGCGCCAGTAGGCGCCGGCCACCTTCATCAGCTTGAACGCGCGCAGCTTGTCGGTGCCCGGCACGTGCGGGCCGCGGCACAGGTCGGTGAACTCGCCCTGGGTGTACAGCGACAGGTCTTCGTTGGCCGGGATCGATTCGATGATCTCGGCCTTGTAGTGCTCGCCCAGGCCCTTGAAGAAGGCCACGGCCTCGTCGCGGCTCTTGACGCTGCGGGTGACCGGCAGCGCTTCCTTGACGATCTTCTGCATCTCCGCCTCGATCGCCGGCAGGTCTTCCGGCGTGAACGGGCGCTCGTAGGCGAAGTCGTAGTAGAAGCCGTTGTCGATCACCGGGCCGATGGTGACCTGCGCGCCGGGGAACAGGCGCTGCACGGCCTGGGCCAGCAGGTGGGCGGTGGAGTGGCGCAGCACGTCCAGCGCGTCCGGGTGCTTGTCGGTGACGATCTCGAGCGAGGCGTCGTTCTCGATGCGGAAGCTGGCGTCCACCAGCCTGCCGTCCACCTTGCCGCCGAGCGCGGCCTTGGCCAGGCCGGCGCCGATGGAGGCGGCCACCTCGGCGACGGTGACGGGATGTTCGAACGGGCGGCGGCTGCCGTCGGGGAGCGTGATGTTGATCATTTCGGGTCTTGGGCTGGAGGTCGCGGGCAAGAAAAAAGGGCGCCAGGCGCCCTCGCGGATGCGAAGCCTGGCAGGTCGTCTACTGGGTGCTGGTAGTGCTCATGTCGCACGCTCGACGCCGGTTTCCCGGAGCCACCTTGTCTCAGCCGTTGACGGCTCCAAAGGTAGGCCCCGGGGGCCTGAAAGTCAATGAAAACAGGCCTTTCCGGGCTAGACTCGGGGCTTTCCAGGGAGACCCGCGCATGGCCCAGAGCATCCACGACTTCCACGACGACCCCCGCAACGCCGCCATCCGGGTCTGGATCAACGGCCGGCTGGTGCCCCGGGCCGAGGCCACGGTGTCGGTGTTCGACAGCGGCTTCGTGCTGGGCGACGGCGTCTGGGAGGGGCTGCGGGTGGTGGGCGGCCAACCGGTGTTCCTGGACGCGCACCTCGACCGGCTGTTCGAGGGCGCGAAGGCCATCGCGCTCGACATCGGCCTCGACCGCCGCGGCCTGGAGCGCGCCATCCGCGAGACCCTCGCCGCCAACGACATGCACGACGGCGTGCACCTGCGCCTGATGGTGACCCGCGGCGTGAAGCGCACGCCCTACCAGGACCCGCGCGTCACCATCGGCCCGGCCACGGTGGTGATCATCCCCGAGCACAAAACCCCCAAGCCCGAAACCCTCTCCACCGGCCTGAAGCTGTTCACCGTGCACGTGCGCCGCGGCTTCCCGGACGTGCAGGACCCCAAGCTCAACAGCCACAGCAAGCTCAACTGCATCACCGCCTGCATCCAGGCCACCGCCGCCGGCGCCGACGAGGCGCTCATGCTCGACCCGCACGGCTTCGTGGCCACCTGCAACTCCACCCACTTCTTCATCGTGCGCAAGGGCGAGGTGTGGACCTCGACCGGCGACTACTGCCTGGGTGGCATCACCCGCGCCAACGTGCTGCACGTGTGCCGCGAGGCCGGCATCCCGGCCCGCGAAAAGAACTTCAGCCTTACCGAGGTCTATTCGGCCGAGGAGGCCTTCTGCACCGGCACCTTCGCCGGCGTGGTGCCGGTGCGCGAGATCGACGGCCGCACCCTTGGCGACGGCCGGCCGGGGCCGATGGTGGCGCGCCTGCAGGGGCTTTACCGCGAGCTGGTGCAGCGCGACGTGCTGGTGCGCGCCGGGGAGAAGCTGGCGTGAGCCCGCTGCGGATCGCCATGTGGAGCGGCCCGCGCAACATTTCCACGGCGATGATGCGGGCCTGGGAGAACCGCCCGGACTGCGCGGTGAGCGACGAGCCGCTGTACGCCGCCTACCTGGCCATGACCGGCGCCGACCATCCCGGCCGCGACGAGGTGATCGCCGCCGGCGAGACCGACTGGCGCAAGGTGGCCGACGCCCTGCTCGGGCCGGTGCCCGGCGGGCGGCCGGTCTGGTACCAGAAGCACATGAGCCACCACCTGCTGCCGGGCATGGACCGCGGCTGGATCCACGGCCTGCACAACGTCTTCCTGGTGCGCGACCCGGCCGAAGTGGTGGCCTCCTACCTGCGCTCGCGCGCCACGGTGGAGCCGGCCGACATCGGGCTGCTGCAGCAGGGCGAGCTGTTCGACGAACTCGCCGAGGCCAGCGGCCGCGCGCCCACCGTGATCGACGCCGGCGATTTCCTGGCCGCGCCGGAGGCGCACCTGCGCGCCCTGTGCGCCGAGCTCGGCCTGGCCTTCACCGAGCGGATGCTGCACTGGCCCGCCGGCCCGCGCGACAGCGACGGCGTGTGGGCGCCGCACTGGTACGAGGCGGTCTGGCGTTCGACGGGGTTCGAGGCGCCGGCCCCGAAGGCCGTGGCGCTGGATGCGCGGGGCCAGGCCGTGGCGGAGGCCTGCCGGCCGGTCTACGAGCGGCTGCGCGCCCACCGGATGCGGCCCTGAGGGCCGGAAAAAACAGAAGCCGCCCGGAGGCGGCTTCGAAGGCTGTTCCGATGCGTGCCATCCCGGTTCGAAGGGATGGTGGGCGGTACAGGTTTCGAACCTGTGACCCCTACCATGTCAAGGTAGTGCTCTACCGCTGAGCTAACCGCCCGCAAGGGCCGCGAAGTATAACAAGCGACCCGCGGGAGGACAACGGCGTCAGCGGCCCAGGCCGTGGCGGCGGGCGCATTCGACCTTGCGGTCGGCCACGGCGCGCTGGTCGGCGTGGCCGGTGGCGGCGTGGCTGAGCTCGCAGGCCTTGGCCTTGGCGCGGGCCAGCAGGCCCGGCGCGGGCGCCTCGAATACGGGCCCTGGCTCGATGCCGCCCGGCGCGGACGCGCCGTGGCTGGCGCCGGCCAACAGGCCCAGCGACATGGCGAACAGGCTGGCAAGCAGCCCCCTGAAACCCAAGGTCCCCATGGGTTCGACTCCAGCACGCGGGCCGGCCTCTGCGGACGCTCCGGTCCGGGCGGGTCACCGTCCGGGGCGGATCCCCTACCCGCCCCCGAGGTTCTTTCTACCCCCCTGCCGGAAGTAATGCAACGGCCCGGTCAGGCCATCAGCCCCTGGGTGCGCAGGCGGTGGATTTCGTCGCGCACGCGGGCCGCCTCCTCGAATTCCAGGTCGCGGGCGTGCTGGTGCATCTTCGCCTCCAACTGCTTGAGGCGGGCGGCGAGCTGGGCCGGGTCGAGCAGGGCGTAGTCGGCGCCCTGGTCGGCCACCTTGCGGCCGCGGCCGCGCACGTCCTCGGGCTCGCTGCGGGCGCCTTCCATCACGTCCATCACCGCGCGCACCACCGACTTGGGGGTGATGCCGTGGGCCAGGTTGTACTCGACCTGCTTCTGGCGGCGGCGGTCGGTTTCGTCGATCGCGGCCTTCATGGAGTTGGTGACGCGGTCGGCGTAGAGGATGGCCTTGCCGCGCAGGTTGCGGGCGGCGCGGCCGATGGTCTGGATCAGCGAACCGGTGGAGCGCAGGAAGCCTTCCTTGTCGGCGTCGAGGATGGCCACCAGCGACACCTCGGGCATGTCCAGGCCCTCGCGCAGCAGGTTGATGCCCACCAGCACGTCGAATACGCCCAGGCGCAGGTCGCGGATGATCTCGACGCGCTCCACCGTGTCCACGTCGCTGTGCAGGTAGCGCACCTTCACGTCGTGCTCGGCCAGGTAGTCGGTGAGGTTCTCGGCCATCTTCTTGGTGAGCGTGGTGATCAGCACGCGGTCGCCCTGCTTCACCCGCACGTGGATCTCGGACAGCACGTCGTCCACCTGGGTGGCGACCGGGCGGATCTCCACCTCCGGGTCGATCAGGCCGGTCGGGCGCACCACCAGCTCGATGACCTGGTCGCCCGACTTCTCCAGCTCGTACTTGCCGGGCGTGGCGGACACGAAGATGGCGCGCGGCGAGCGGCGCTCCCACTCCTCGAACTTCAGCGGGCGGTTGTCCAGCGCCGAGGGCAGGCGGAAGCCGAACTCCACCAGGGTTTCCTTGCGCGAGCGGTCGCCCTTGTACATGGCGCCGATCTGCGGGATGGTCACGTGCGACTCGTCCACCACCAGCAGCGCGTCCGGCGGCAGGTAGTCGAACAGGCAGGGCGGCGGCTCGCCCGGCATCTGCCCGGTCAGGTGCCGGCTGTAGTTCTCGATGCCCGAGCAGAAGCCCACCTCGGCCATCATCTCGATGTCGTACATGGTGCGCTGCTGCAGGCGCTGGGCCTCGAGCAGCTTGTTGGCCTTGTACAGCACCTCCATGCGCTCGGTGAACTCGGCCTTGATGGTCTCGATGGCCTCGAGCACGGTGCGGCGGGTGGTGACGTAGTGCGACTTCGGGTACAGCGTGTAGCGCGGCAGCTTGCGGGTGACGTGGCCGGTGAGCGGGTCGAACAGCGACAGATTCTCGATCTCGCCGTCGAAGAGCTCGATGCGCAGGGCCTCGATCTCGGATTCGGCCGGGTGCACGTCCACCACCTCGCCGCGCACGCGGAAGGCGCCGCGCACCAGTTCGGTCTCGTTGCGGCTGTACTGCATCTCGGTGAGGCGGCGGATCAGCTCGCGCTGGTCGATGCGGTCGCCCTTCACCAGGTGCAGAACCATGCGGAAATACTCGTTCGGGTCGCCCAGGCCGTAGATGGCCGAGACGCTGGCCACGACGATGGCGTCGCGGCGCTCGAGCAGGGCCTTGGTGGCCGACAGGCGCATCTGCTCGATGTGTTCGTTGATGTTGCTGTCCTTCTCGATGAAGGTGTCCGTGCTCGGGATGTAGGCCTCGGGCTGGTAGTAGTCGTAGTAGCTGACGAAATACTCGACGGCGTTGTTCGGGAAGAAGGACTTGAACTCGCCGTAAAGCTGGGCGGCCAGGGTCTTGTTCGGCGCCAGCACCAGGGTGGGCTTCTGCACCGCCTCGACGACGTTGGCGATGGTGTAGGTCTTGCCCGAGCCGGTGACGCCCAGCAGGGTCTGGTGCGCCAGGCCCGCCTCGAACCCGTCCACCAGGCGGCGGATGGCCTGCGGCTGGTCGCCGGCGGGCTGGTAGGGGGCGACGAGCTGGAAGCGGTCGGACACGGGGGACGTCCTCGCGGGGGCAAACGAGCAGTATAGCGGCGCGCCGACGGGCGCCCGGGCGTGCTGCCTACATGGGGACGCGGGGACCTCCGGTTCAAGCGGCGACGGGTGGCGGCGACACTGACGGCCGGCTTCCCGGGGGTGGCGCGCATGGCCAGGCGGCACAAGGGTTTCACGCTGGTGGAACTGGTGGTGACGGTGCTGGTGCTGGCCATCGCCCTGGCGGTGGCCCTGCCGGCGTTCGGGGCCCTGCGCGAGCGCTTCGCAGCCATGAACACCTTCCACGCACTCACCACGGCACTGATGACGGCGCGCATGGCCGCCATCACCCACGGGCGCCCCGTCACCCTCTGCCCGAGCGCCGATGGGCTCACCTGCCGCCTCGACCTGCGCTGGGACCAGGGCTGGATCGTGTACCGGGATCCGGGCCGGACGCCCCAGCCCGCCGACGCCGGCGCCATCCTGTGGGTGGAACTGCGCGCGCCGGGCCCCGTGGCGGTGCGCAGCTCGGTGGGCCGGCACCGGGTGCGCTACCAGCCCAGCGGGTTCTCCGGCGGCAACAACCTGAGCCTGCGCGCCTGCAGCCTGCGCGGCGCGCGCCTGCTGGGCGCGGTGGTGGTCAACGTGGGCGGCCGCGCCCGCGTGGAATGGGCCCGGGAAGGCCAAAACACGCCCTGCCCCTATGCTCCGTGAGCCACGAGGGCTTGACCGGGGGGCCGTGTCGTTTAAAATGCCCGTCCCCGCCCGAATAGCTCAGCCGGTTAGAGCACTTGACTGTTAATCAGGGGGTCGTTGGTTCGAGTCCAACTTCGGGCGCCATAGCATTCAATGATTTAGGGTCGCTTCGGCGGCCCTTCTTCATTTCTGGCGTAGCCAAATCGTAGCCCTCCTCTATTCGAACCTGTTCTGCGTAGCGCTTCAGGTCATCCATGCCTAGGTGCGCGTAGCGTTGGACCATGGCCGGGGTCTGCCACCCGCCGAGCTTCTGTAGCACGTGCATCGGCGTCCCGCCCTGGGCGTGCCAGCTTGCCCAGGTATGCCGAAGATCGTGCCAGCGGAAGTTCTCGATCCCTGCCCGCTTTAGCGCCCTCCTCCAAGCCTTCGTGCTGGTCTTGAACTCGAAGGGCCGGCCCCGGAACGTGAAGACCCACTCGGGATGCTTCCCGCGCTGTTCTTCGAGGACCCGCATCGCCTC
Organism: Arenimonas sp.; assembly: GCF_041913985.1. Taxonomy (GTDB): domain Bacteria; phylum Pseudomonadota; class Gammaproteobacteria; order Xanthomonadales; family Xanthomonadaceae; genus Arenimonas. Next base: position 22,735 of record NZ_JAYSEG010000010.1, on the reverse strand, counting down.
GGCGTTCAGGGGAACGGGAATGGCCCGCTTGCCCTTTGCCTCCGATGCTTCGACCCACGCAGAGCAACGCTCCAGATCGACCTTCGCCCAACGCAGCCCCTTGACGTTGCCTTGGCGCAGACCCGTTGCCAACGAGAAACGCGCCATGGCCCGCAAGTGCTCCGGCAGTTCAGCCAGCAACCGCCCGGCCTCCTCGCGCGTTAGGTAACGAACGCGGCCTTGCGGTTCCTTGAGCAACCGGAAGCGAGGCAGCTTGTCGAGCCAATCCCACTCCAGAGCCGCACGCCTGAGAATTGCACGCAAGACCTGAAGACGACGGTTCGTGGTTGCATCACTGACGCCGCTGCGCTGGCTTTCCTGCTTGTACCTGTCCACCACATCACGGGTGATCTGGGTCAGGTCCATGCCTTCGAGCCGAGGCTGCCACCAACGAAGATGCAGCTTGTCATCGCCGACAGACTTCTTCTTCACCTCCTCGCCCAAGTACCGAAGTACTGCTTCATCCCACGAGCGACGCGGCTTTACGCCGAGTCGTTGCTGCTCCCACAGTTCAGCCCGTCGTTTGTCGTGGTATTCCTGAGCTTGCCGCTTGTTGGCAGTCCCAGTGCTTTCCGACACGCGAAGACCGCTGACCGTGAGTTTGACCCACCAATACGGTGAGTCCTTGCGCTTGTAGAGTGACATTCTGAAATCTCCGAGCTGCCACCCTGCAAGGCTCGCCGCGTGTAGTGTGCCCGAACGTAGGCGATCAGGTCATCTTCGACAAAGACCCAGCGCCGCCCGATCTTGGCGGCTGGGATACGTCCATCGGATGCCCGCTCTGCCACCGTAACTGGATGCAGCTTCAGCACTTGCGCGGCTTCTTGCAGGGTGAGCGTTTTCACTGGCCGCAGCCTTCCCGCCGCGGCATTCCAGGCAGCGGAAGGTGGACCAGCCGTTTCGGCACCCCAGGGCGCATCGCCTGATAGAGAACTGCAAAGGGATCGCCGCCCTCAGCCCTCAGCATCACGTTGAGCGCCGGCCCATACTGGGTGCGGAGGCAATCAACCATGCGGGCGTATTCGATCTCAGCGGACTTCTTGAGGGTACGCACCTTGTCTTGGCGCTCAGAGAGGTAGGCAAGGCAGGGATAAGCGCCCGCGAGGTAGCTGCTCGCTTTCACCAACACATCCGGCGGGATGACCCGCGACTTAGCCCGAAACTCGACTTCGACGCGGCACCAAGGGCTGCTGGGGTCGCCCAGCTGCTTGCCCTTCTCGTAGATTCGGCAGAGCTTCCCGTTCTGGCGTTGCCCGACGTAAAGGGTCTTCCCCCTGCCGGAGCCGAGATCGTCCAGAAGACGGGCCAGCGGCGCCCGCCCACTGGTGATGAACTGGCCCTCAGCGAACCACTTCCGGGCCTGCTGGACGCTGACGGTGCGCCCACTGAAGTCGTCGTGAGCGAGGTCGATGCGGGTGATCTTCACCCCGCAGGCCTCGCACCAGACTCGTACGGCGTTCCAGTCCCGAACCCGAGCACAGCCGTGGGCGTTGAGCTCCAAGTGGACAGTTCCCCGCTGGTGCTCGCCCCCGTAGGCGAGCAACCCAAGCCCCCCAAGGTCAATGCGGACCTCGTACCCCTGCCAGCCACCGGGCCGGGAGACCCACTGGTCCCGAGGGATCAGCAAAACGGACTCAATGATCGCGGCAAAGCCCCCTGCCCCCGGCAGAAAGGTGCAAGCGAACCAATCGACGTGCGCGATTCCCGTGTGACTTTCGCCCCGTGTTACTGGACGGGGCTCGCACTCAGCCGGCGCTGCGCCGCCGCCTGAGCTGCCGCGCGTCGCCCGCGCGTCTGCACAGGCAGCGGATGCCTGCGCGGTATGGGGTGATTCTGTTTGCATATGCGTGACTCCGGTCGGCGCGGAGGAGTCACGGCTACGCGATTGGGCGCCCAAATGACTCCGCCGCATGTCTGCGGGAAATCACAAGGAGGGGGCAGGCCCGGTCTGGAATGTTCTTTGCCTCTGGCCACGGATCCTGCCTATTTCCGATCCGTACTGTCTGGGCTGCGGTAGCTCCACATCGGCCTGAGCCGGTGGTCCCGCTATTCAACGACCCTTGTGGGGCCGTCCCGACGCCATCGTCCAACGCGCCGGAGACTGTCTATGCGATATAGCTGCTTGTGTGCCGTTAAGCTGCCACAGAGGAAATGTGGCCGTCAAGCGTGCGTTACCCACCGCCTCCACAGCCTTGCTTCGCTCCGCGAAGCAACCCGCGCAGCGGTTCGGTTCGACGTAACCGCCGAACCGCCGCGCGGGCTTCGGGCTGCGTCGCCCGTGGATAACGCAATACACAAGTCTTACGACAGAGCTTGGCCGGTCTGAATATGCCAGCAGGGTGTTAAACCGAAATTATTCGGATACAGACAGAACAACTGTTCCCTGGAAGCTTCCATTGCGTCGGGTGAGCACATCGATGGAAGTGACTTTCGTCAAGTTGATAGCCGACAGACGCTCAGGGCTGATTTTCTCGGACCCGAAAAGAACCAACCACGTGCCGTCTGTGACATCCGACGCATTACCGGTTTCCTTCTTGAGAATCGCGTTCAGAGATGCCGCTACGTCGCTGGCCCTCGTCTCGGGCATTGGCGGAAGGTGATCGGTCGCAGAGGACGCAGGTTGAGCGGCTGCGAGCGCCAATGAAAGAAGAACTGAAAACATACAGACCTCCGATGGTTGCACGCGACAGGTTCGCGCGGGTTGGCAAAACGGAAAATCCGGCACCGCTGTACTTTAAAGCCCGACGCCCGCGCTTGCGGATGCCGTGGTCTGGTTATACACCCAATCGAAATCAATGCCGGAGAGCGTCGGCCCATCCATTCAGCCACCTTGAGAATTTTTCTTACCAGAGACTGGCGTCAATCGAGTGGTCTGCGACAGGAGCTGACGTAGCCAGATCGTAGCCAGCAGTGGCTGGTTTGCCCTGAATTTGGCGGCCCCGGACTACTGGCGAGCCTTGCAGAGTGCGGGTTGTAAGGTTGTCCGGGACAGCTGTTAATCAGGGGGTCGTTGGTTCGAGTCCAACTTCGGGCGCCAGATGAAATGAAAAAGGCTCGCAGCGATGCGAGCCTTTTTCTTTTTGCGCGACCTGTTCGCAGGCCCGCCCGCTACCAGCACTCGGAGGCATCCTCGGCAGTACCGGTCTCGGTCCTGTCGCCGGTCTGGTCGAGGCCCAGCGTGCCGCACTTGGTGTCGCGGGAAAGCTGGGCCCCCTTGGGCACGGCCGTCAGGGTATAGGCAGACTTGGTGGGCTCCCCCGACAACCCGATGGTGTAGAAGTCCGCGAGGTTCGCCTCGCAATCCCGCTCGGGGATGCTGGCATCCTCATAGTCCATGTTGGTCGTGTAGTAGCGCTCCATGAACTGCGACATCTCCGTCAGGCACGCCGCCGCGGCCGCGCGGCGGGTGTTGGTGACGTAGTTCACGTAGGACGGATAGGCGATACCGGCGAGCACCGCGACGATCGCCACGGCGATCATCAGCTCGATCAGCGTGAAACCGCGTTCCTTGTTCTGGTGCAGGGTCATCGGTCAATCCTCTCCGTACAGTTCACGCCAGGACATGCGGCGCGGCGAACCCGGCCCGCCCACCTGCGGCGCGGCGGGCACTTCTTCGCAGGTGCCGTCCGAACCGCAGACCAGCACCAGGTCGTCGATCTGGCTCGACTCGGTCGGCATGCCGACGCCCAGGTCCACGGAGCCCACCGGAAGCGTGGTTTCGCCCTCGGTGACCGTGTCGTTGGAGCCGGAACCACTGCCATCGATGTCGAAGAACGACGAGGAGGTGCCGCCGCCGTCCGCGCCCTCCGGGCTGGTGCCCGTGAAGATGTCGATGGCATTGAGGTAGCCACTGCCGCCCGCTTCGCAGCCATTGCCTTCCGAGGGAATGACGCTGGAGATGAACGCGGCGCGCCCGTTGACGCGGGCACCGCTGACCACGCGCTCGCCCGGGGTCGGCTCGTCGAGGTCGACGTACCAGCCACGCGAACCCACCGGGAGCGGATCGTAGGCCTCGAAGGCGCGGACGCTGCGGCCCTGCGCATTGGTGCCGACGATCGCGATCTCGCGCTCGGTGAGGTCGTCGCGACCCTCGATCGTGGTGCTGTTGTTGTCGATGATGCCGTACCAGGTCTGGACATCCGTCGAGGACAGGTCGCTGATCGAGATCAGGCGGCCGGTGCCGAAGGTGATCCAGATGCGCGGGTTGGCGGACTCGCGCGCCAGGGCAAGGCCACCGGTGATCGGCTGGGCATTGCCATCGGCGTCGGTAGCGGTGAACAACGGCTGGCCACCCAGGGCCACCGCCCAGTCCGCGTCATCGGCCGAGGTGACGTCGAACTTCCAGACGTTGCCCTTGAGGTCGCCGGCATAGATGTAGTCGGCCTTGCCATCGGCGTTCATGTCGGCCGCGCGCGGCGACGACAGGCCGTTGCCGCTGCCGGCGCCGGTGTCGATCTTGGCGATCTGGGTGCCGTCGGTCACGTCGTAGATGTAGAGCACGGCGTGGCCGTTGGTGCTGTCGATGCCATTGGGAACGACGGCGAGGATCTCGTCGTTGTTGCCCTTGACGATCAGCGGCAGGCCGGTGACGTAGCCCATGTCGGCGTCGTTGGCCGCCGTCTTGTCCCAGAGCACGTCGGCGTTGGCGATGGAATCCGGGTCGGAGACGTCGAGCGCGAAGGCGCCCTTGCCGCCGCGGCCCAGCGTGCCCACCAGGTAGTTGGTGCCCGAGACCAGGCGGTAGCTCGACACCGCCACCGGGCCGTCCACGAAGAAGCCGTGGGTATAGGCCGGGTCGCTGATGCTGGCCAGCTTGCTCCAGTTCAGGCCCGCCGGCACGTAGGAGAAAGTCACGTCGCCGGTGAGCGCGTCGATGGCGTGCAGCATGCCGTCATTGGCGCCGACGAAGATGTGCTCCGAGTCGCGGATGTAGAACGGCGAGGAGTTGATGATGTCGCCGAACACCGTGGTGCGATTGCGCAGCACGCCGCCAGCGGCGATTTCCTGGGCCTGGTCGCCCTTGATGTAGGCCGCGTTGTTGGCGCCGGTGACGATGGCCGGACCCGTGCTTCGGGCCAGGGCGGTCGCCTGCGCGGTCGTCGGGAAGGCGGCGCCGCCGGTTCCGCTCCAGGTCAGCACGGGACGGCGGTGGTAGTCGTCGCCAGTCTGGTTGTTGTCGTAGCTGACGTCGATCCGGGTGGTCACCCGCCAGGCTTCGGTGTTGGAAATGCCACCCGACGCCGTCACGTCGCGCGCCACCAGGTCGCCCGTCCACACGCCCGAGCGGTAGGTCGCCTGGTACATGCGGGTATCGGACTGGAAGGTCGTGCTGTTGGTGGCCACGTTCGAACCGGAGGCCAGGCGCGACTGGATGATGCCCAGCACGCCGGTCAGCGCGGTGCTGAAGGTCTCGGCGTTGTTGGCGGCGATGAACTCGCCGTGGCCGTTGACCGCGGCATGCAGCAGGTCGTCGATGCGCTCGTTGTTCTCCGTATCGGTCGGATCCGGCCAGTCCACCGCCGAGCCGTTGATGCGCGGGCGGCCGTCGCGGAGGATTTCGGCCACGGAACCCTGGTCCACCGTGCCCTTGAGGCCGATGGATATGCCGAAGGTCACCATGTGCTGCCAGAAAGCCGGGTTGTTGGCGCCGGTCGGGATGATGTTGTCCTGGTCCGGGCGCAGGTCGGTCTTCCAGTACTTCATGGCCACGTCGGCCAGGGTGTTGCTGTAGTTCGTGGTGCTGTTGGTGTCGCGGTACGGGTGGACGCGGGTGTAGCGCACCGTGTTGCTGTTGTCATCCGGGTTCAGGATGGCCAGGCCGCTGGTGCCGTCCTGGTCGCCGATGGTGCGGCTGCCGATATCGCCGTTCCAGAAGCCGTCCGTGGTCAGGATGGCGAAGTTCTGGCGGCACTCGAGCTGGTCCGCCGTGGCAGCCGGACCATAGGGGCCGCTCGCGGTGTCGAGCGAGAAGTACTCGCCGGTGTCGTACAGCGCGGCGCGCAGCGGCGTGCCGTTCTGGCCACGCGCGCCGAACAGGCGACTGAACCAGGTGGTGCGCGCGGTCCCCTCGAAGACGCCGTTGTTGCCGTCTTCGACCGGGATGTTGTAGTTGCTGCGGTTCCAGATGGTGCGGTAGCCCACTCGCACGTTGTCGCCGAGTTCGTTGAAGGCCTGGCTGGCGCCCGCCTTCGCGGTCTTCATGCGGGTGCGGTGGTAGGAGAACCAGGTGGCGAAGTTGGTGAACTCGTCGGCCTCGCTGCTACGCGCGGCCGTCGGCACGGCGAAGGTGCAGTTGCCCCAGGCGTAGGTGGTGGCGCCCACGACGGAACAGCCCACGTCCTGCGGCGTTGAGGTTTCGCGGTTGTAGCTGGCGTAGACGTCGATATCCACGTCATTGGCTGAATCGTCCGGGTCCCGGCCGTTGGGCGTAGTGACCTGGACGCGGTAATCGCCCGGCGGCATGTTGTTGACCGAGCATTCCTCGTTACTGGTACGGGTGCTCGTCGAGTTCGTGCCTTGGCAGACGGTGGTCCAGCTGTTGTTGCCGGTTCGCTGCTGGAGGAACAACTGCGCATTGGGGTCATCGCCACGCGTCGTGGCACGAAGTGTCGTTGCAGTGAAACTGATGGTGAACGGGAAGTTGCGGGAGGCGTTGCGGCCGAAATCCTCGTTGTCCCACTCCGCGATGCGCTCGTTGACCACCGGCTCGGTGGTGACGACCGGCGGGAAATCGCCATAACCGCCGCCCTGCACGAACTCGCTGCGGATCATGCGGGTGGCGCCGTTGTACTGCCGGATCTGGTAGCGGTAGTAGTTCGTCAGCTCGCGCAGGTAGGTGGCCGAAGTCTGCGTGACGTCCTTGGGGACGTAGAAGGTCTGGGTGCCGCCACAGACGGTCGAACTGTTGCCGTTGCGGTCGTAGTCTTCGCAGTCGCCGCTGTTGGTCAGGTCGATGGTGTCGTACTCGCCGCCCGTGCCCGGGCCGGCGAAGTTGTACGAGCCAAACACCGAGCCCAGGGTGGTGCCGCCGGTCATGCGGGTACCGTCGGAGTTCTGCCAGGGCAGGTAGTTGACCGCCGGGTTGTAGTACACCGTGTTGCCGACGTAGCTGAAGTCGGTGACGGTGGTGTTGTTGGCGCAGTTGCTGTTGCTGGTCCAGCGGCAGATGCGGGGCACGTCCGGATTCGGCATTTCCTCGAAGGCCATGGAACCGGAGTCGTCGAGCAGGAACATGATGTTCGGCTCCACGTCGCCCGCGCCGGTCTGCAGCGGGTAGGACGGGAAGCTCTGCGCCAGGGCCGAGGACACCGGCAAGGCCAGCAACGTGGCTGCGAAGGCAGCCAACGTGGGCAGGGAGCGCTTGCGGAACTGCGGGGCGGTTTGCGTGTTCATGCGGGTCACCTGCCTTTACGGCACCTGGTAAGCAGACTGGAGCATCACCTGCGCGCCGTTGTCCATCCGGACGAAGGCGGTGATGCGATAGTTGTTGGCGCCGCCACCCGTGGACGTGCAGGTCGGCGCGGAAAGGTCGATGTCACTCGTGCACTCCGAGGGGCCCGCGATGCCCTGCCCCATGAACTCGACGACGTAACGGGCCGCTTCGATGTTGTCGGCTTCGAGGGCGGAAACACGGTAGCCGCCGGCGGTGGTCCAGAAACCATCGGCCTCCCAGGCCGAGGCGGCGCCGGCGACCGGCATGGCGCAGATGCCGCCACTGCAGCCGCTGGACGGCACGGTGGGCTTGCCGGAGGCCCAGAACTCAGCCTCTCGCAGCAACGCCTCGGCCGCCTGGAAGGCGATGCTCCGGGCGGCGGCGTTGCCGCTCATGCGCTCCTGCATCACCGTGCCACGCATGGCGGCCAGGCCCAGCAGCGTGACGATGACCAGCAGGAGCAGCACGACCACCAGGGTGATGCCGCGCTGCTTGCCGCGCGGGGAATGGATGCTCGGCTTCACAGGGTGCCCTCCCGGTTGCGCAGCGCCACGACGTGGGTGAGCGTGCGTGCCAGCGCCTCGCCGTCGGTTCCTTCGATCTCGCGGCCGGTCAGCGCACCCTGCGTGCCCTGCATGACCAGCTCAACACGGGTTGCGACCACGCGCGACCAATCGGCCACGTCGCCGGGGCCGGTGTAGGCATTCTCGCCCTGTTCCAGGTAAGTCACCGTCATGTCCTCCACGCCTTCCACCACTTCGATGTTCTCGAGCAGGGTGTCGGGATTGACAGTGTTGCTGCGATTGGTGACCGTCGCCCGGTAAAGCGACGTGCCGCCGCGGGCATTGTTGCCCACGAACCAGCGCAACGAACCGACGCGTGCCACGTAGGCCGGCGAGGTGCTGCTGCCTACGCACTGGGCACTGGGCGTGGCACCCGGCACGAAGCAGTAGCCGAAGGCGCCGCTGGCGCCGCTGCCGGTGCAGGGCTCGTCGTACTGGAACTCCTGGGCGCAATTGAGGCTGGTGCCTGCATTGTGCTGGAGCTTGTTCGCGCCCGGCAGCTGGGTCACCTGGAAGATGAAGGCATAGTCCATGTTGCAAATGACCAGCACGTCATTGGTGACGATGTCGCCCTGGTCGCTGACTTCGACCACGGCACTGGGCTGGGCATGGTCCACCACGCGGATGCCGCCGCCGAGCGCGGAGTTGATTTCCACGGCGTCGGTGCCGGCGACACGCTGGCCAACGCCGGTGCCGAACACGCCCATGCCGGCCACGGTGCCCGCCATGGCGTCGTCGCCGTCGTAACCCTGGATGCCGTTGCCCCAGTCGGCCCACCAGTCGTTGCCGCCGCTGGACATCTGGTTGACGATGGCCGAGGCGCTGGAGCAAGGGTTGCCGCCGGCCTCGCGCAGGTCGCGCGACATCAGTTCGAAGCCGACGCGGGTGTTCTCCTGGATGCGGCCCAGCGTTTCGGTGGCGTTGTAGATGCGCTTGTTCGAGATGAACACGCCGCCCGCGGCCGCCACCACCAGCAGGCCGAGCAGCATGGCGATCATCAGCTCGATGAGCGAAAAGCCGGCCTGGAGGGCCCGGGAACCGCTGCGAATGGTCTGGTAGGTACGCATGGTCAGAGCCTGGTCGTGGTCGTGATCGTCTGCTCGGCGTCGCCGTCACTGGCGCGGCTGTCGTCCCACTGCACGGTGACCGAGCAAGCCACGGCTCCGCAGTTGATGCTGCCGCAGGCGGAGTCGCCCATGCTCTGCTTGAGCTGGGCGATCCAACGGTCCTGGTCGCCGGCCACGCGGGACGCCGCCGGGTCTTCCGGCGCCTCGCACAGCAGGCCTGTGTTGTAGTTGCCTGCGCGTGCCTGGTCGCGGTTGGCGCGCATCATGTCGAGCATGGCGTAGCTCTGGATGATGGCGGCGGTGCGCTCGGACGAGCTCTGGGTGTTCTTGAGGGTGATCGACTGCAGGGCGGCGATGCCCAGCAGGCCGATGGCCAGGATGAGCACGGACACCAGCACTTCCAGCAGGCTGGCGCCGGACTGGCGGGTGGCGCGGCCACGGGGGGCGATGCTTGCTTGCATGGTCGGGGGCCTCAGTCAGTCGCCGCGGTGCAGGCCGCGGTGCCGTTGCGGGTGACGACGCTGATGCGGCTCACGGCAACCATCACGTCACGGGTGTTTTCCGCCGCCGGCAGCACCGACGAGCACACGGACAGGCCTCCGGAGGCATTGGTGGTTCCACCCACCCGCGCGAAGCCCGAGGAGGTGAAGGCGATCTGGTTGTTGTCGTCCACGTTGGAGCTGGACTTGATGGCCAGGCCACGCCCCGTGAACTGGAACTCGCGGATGACCTCGCCGGCTGCGTCGGCCTCGCGGACGACCATGCGAAGCCAGTTGGCACCGCTGCAGGTGCTGCCGTCGGTGCTGGGGCACATCACCACGCGCTGGTTGCGGCGGATGGCTTCCATGCGCGCGAGCTGCATGGCCGCGACCACCTCGTTGGCCACCGAGGTGAGCCGGTTGCGGTTGGTGATGCCCTGGAAGCTCGGGATCGCGATGCCCAGCGCGACGGCCAGCACGGCCACCGTGATGACCAGCTCGAGCAGCGTGAACCCGGAAGGCCGCGGGCTCCCCGCCCCGACCGCCGTGCGTGCCTGGTTGCTAGCGAAACGCCCCATGGTCCCTTCCTGTGGAGGCTGATGGCACAAAGTTATCCCCAAGCCCGACCCCAAGGCCAACGGCCCCCGACGAACGGGCCGCCGGTCCGAACAGGCGGCGGGACGCCACGCCGGCGGCGTTTCTGGGCATCATGGGGGTTCTCCGCCCCTGCCCGGCCCCGATGCGCGCACCGCCCGCTCCCACCCCCTCCCGACCGCTGGACGTGCTGTGGCAGGCCACGGCCATCATCTGGGTGATCCTGGGCGGCGAAGGCCTGGCCGCGGTGCTGGCGCTGGCCCCGGGGCTGGAAGGCGAACGCCTGGTCTACTTCGGGCTGGCCTCGCTGTGGGTGCAGTGGACGGCCCTGCTCACCCTGGCCGTGCTCTACCTGCTGCGGCGCCCGCTCAACCGGCTGCGGCCGCCGCAGGTGGCGGCCATCGCGCTGGCGATCGGCCTGGCCATGTGCTGGCTGATCACGCTGGTGGTGCGCACCTACCTGGGCCCCGGCGACCCGGCCCGGCCCGTCGACTGGCTGGGCCTGGCCTGGCATGTGTCGGGCATCACCCTCACGGTGGGCCTGCTGGGCCTGGCCGCCTTCCACAACCACTGGAAGGGGCGGCTGGCGGCCGTGCGCGCCAAGCAGGCGGAGCTGGAGGCGCTGCAGGCGCGCATCCGGCCGCATTTCCTGTTCAACACGCTCAACACCGGCGCGGCCCTGGTGCATGCCCGGCCCGAGGAGGCCGAGCAGCTGCTGCTGGACCTGGCCGACCTGTTCCGGGCGGCGCTGTCGGGCCCCTCGGAATTGCCGCTGCGGGAGGAACTGGGCCTGGCCCGGCGCTACCTGGAGATCGAACGCCTGCGTTTCGGCGACCGCCTGGCCGTGGCCTGGGACCTGCCCGAACCGCTGCCCGAGGTGCAGGTGCCCACGCTTTCCATCCAGCCACTGGTGGAGAACGCCATCCGCCACGGCATCGAGCCCTCGCCCACCGGCGGCCGGCTGGACGTGCGGGTGAGCCGGGGCAAGGGCGAAGTGCGGGTGGTGGTGAGCAACGACCTGCCCGGCCCGGGCATGCGCCCGGCCGCCGGCCACCAGGTGGGCCTGGCCTCGGCGCGCGAACGCATCGAGGCCCTGAGCGAGGGGCGCGGGCGGCTGGAGACGAAGGTCGAGGGCGGCCGCTACGTGGCCACCATCACCCTGCCCGACGCGCCCTGAACCTCAGTCGCCGACGACCTGGTAGCAGGGTTCGTAGGTGCCGGCGATCTTCATGCGGCGCTGTTCGACGAAGGCGCGCAGCAGGGCGTCGAGCGCCCGCATGATGTCCCGGTCGCCGTCGATGCGGAACGGGCCGTGCTTTTCGATCTCGCGCATGCCCTCTTCCTTCACGTTGCCGGCGACGATGCCCGAGAAGGCTCGGCGCAGGTCGGCGGCCAGCAGGTGCAGGGGCTGGTCGCGGCGCAGGTTCAGCTCGGCCATGGCGCGGTGGGTGGGCGCGAACGGCTGCTGGAACTCGAAGGGAATGGTGAGCGACCAGTTGAAGAAGAAGGCGTCGTGCTCGCCCAGGCGGTGCTCGCGCACCTTCTTCAGGCCGGCGCGCATTTCCTTGGCCACCGCCGCCGGGTCGTCCACGATGATGCGGTAGCGGCTGCGGCCGCGCTCGCCCAGGGTGAGCTGCAGGAACTGGTCGATCTGCTCGAAGTAGGCCGCCGAGGCCTTCGGCCCGGTGAGGATCAGCGGGAACGGCAGGTCCTCGTTGGCCGGGTGCAGCAGCAGGCCCAGCATGTACAGGATTTCCTCTGCCGTGCCCACGCCGCCCGGGAACACGATGATGCCGTGGCCCAGGCGCACGAAGGCCTCCAGGCGCTTCTCGATGTCCGGCATGATCACCAGGTGGTTGACGATCGGGTTCGGCGATTCGGCCGCGATGATTCCCGGCTCGGTGATGCCGATGTAGCGCGGCTTCCAGTGCCGCTGCTTGGCGTGGGCGATGGTGGCGCCCTTCATCGGGCCCTTCATGGCGCCCGGGCCGCAGCCGGTGCAGATGTCGAGGCCGCGCAGGCCCAGCTCGTAGCCCACCTTCTTGGTGTAGAGGTACTCGTCGCGGTTGATCGAGTGGCCGCCCCAGCACACCACCAGGTTCGGCTCCTGGTAGCTCTTCATCACCCGCGCGTTGCGCAGGATCTCGAACACCGCCTCGGTCATGCCCGGGCCGGTGTTGAGGTCGATGCGGCCGCTGCCGGCCACCTCGTTGGCGTTGTAGACGATGTCGCGCACCACCGCGAACAGGTTCTCGGCGATGCCGCGGATGATCTCGCCTTCGACGAAGGCCTCGCCCGGCGCGTTGCGCAGCTCGATCTTGATGCCGCGGTCCTGCTGGTGCACCTCGATGTCGAAGTCGGGGAAACGCTGCGCGGCGGCGCGCGGGTCGTCGGAATCGCTGCCGCTGGTGAGCACCGCCAGCGCGCAGCGGCGCAGCAGGTCGCGCTGGCCGCCGGTGGAGGCGTCGGCGAGGCGGGCCACCTCGTCGCGGGAAAGGATGTCCAGGCCGCCGCGTGGGGAAATGCGGGCGTTGACGGTGGCCGAAGCCTTGGGGGTCTCGCTCATCTTCTCTGCTTTTCTGTCTGTCGTTGTCGAGCCCGGAACTCTATCACCGCCCGGGTCGCGGAAAAGAAAACGGCCGGCGGTTTCCCGCCGGCCGTCCAGGTGACTCAAGGTGCTTCGATCAGAACTGGTACTTGAAGCTCAGCATGACCGACCAGCGCGAGACCGCGGTGTTGCCCTTGTCGTTGTTGTTTTCCTGGATCTGCGCGCCGGTGCCCGGGCCAGTCCAGTGGTACACGTAACGACCCTCGTTGCCCGCGCAGGCGGCCAGGACGGTGGTCGGGCCGCAGATGCCGGCGTAGTTGGCCAGCTGCTGGGTCGAGTTGAAGCCGTAGTCCTCGATCAGGCCCCATTCCTTGTTCAGGAGGTTGCCGATGTTCATGATGTCGAGGGCCAGGATCGACTTGTGGCCCTTGGCGAAGCCCGGCAGCTCCTGGGTGATGCGAACGTCGAAGCTGTTCACCCACTCGGTGCGGAAGGCGTTGGCCGGGGCGATCTGGCCCTGGTAGGCCGCCAGCTCCGGGTTCTGCTCGAGCCAAGCGAAGAACGAGGCTTCCATCGCCGCGCCGCCGGTGAAGACCACGTCGCCCGGGCCGTTCGGCACGTAGAACAGGTCGTTGAAGCCACCGTTGTCGCCGTTGGCGTCGTTGCGGAAGATGTAGCTGAACGGACGGCCCGAACGGCCTTCGTAGAACATGGAGACGCGGGTCTCGTAGTTCTCGAAGAAGTTGTGGCGCCAGGTCACCGTGCCGGTGATGCGGTCCTTGATCGCGTAGCGCGAGTCATAGGCCACGTCCTCGTTCATCGAGCCGATCAGCGTGCCGCCCCAGTTCGACGAGTTGGTCGAGCTGGTCATCGGGCTGACGTCGGTCGCCTCGGTGTAGGTGTAGTACAGGCTCCAGCCCCAAGTGTCGACCAGCGGCTTGTCGAGGCCGAAGGTCAGCTGGGTGCTCTCGCCCTTGTCGGTGTTGCTGATCAGGAACACGTCGCCAACGCCGTTCGGGCGCAGGGCGCGGTTGAAGGCGCCGTTGGTGCCGTTGGCGATGCCGAAGTTGCCGCGGCGGTCCGGGTTCAGGCCGTTGGCGTTCCAGAACAGCTCGCGGCCGTCCGGGCCGATGGCGGTGACGCCGGCGCCCGAGGCGTTGAACGGATCCAGGCGCTGGATGAACAGGCCGTCCTTGACGTTGGTGACCAGGGCCTCGGCGCTGAACACGATGCCGTGCCACGGCAGCTCGTGGTCGAACGCGACGTTGGCCTTCCAGACCGACGGCAGCGCGAAGTCGGGCGCGATGATGTCGACGTTCTGGCGCGGGCAGTTGGCCAGGGTCGGCACCGGGTTGCAGGCCGGGTTCAGGCCGGTGCCCGGGATGTACGGGGGCACGCCCGGCTCGAAGTTGCCGCCGTTGCGCTCTTCGTACTGCACGTAGTTCAGGCCGGTGTTCTGGTAGGCGCCGGCCAGCCAGACGTTCGGCGAGGCACCCTGGAACAGGCCGAGGCCGCCGCGGACCTGGGTCGGGCGCTCGCTGTCGAAGGTGTAGTTGAAGCCGACGCGCGGCTGCAGGATCGAGACGTCGACGGTGTTCGAGTTGTCGTAGCCGTAGATGTTCGAGACGTACTCGTTGTACAGCTTCTGCTCGTCGAAGTCCGGGGCGTCGTAGCGCAGGCCGAACATCAGGGTCAGGTTGTAGTTGACCGACCAGGTGTCCTGGATGAACAGGCCCGTGTTGCTCTGGGTGTAGGCCGCCGGGATGTCGTCGTAGCTGCCGCCGTTCGGGCGCGGGGCGCGCACGACGTAGGTGGCCGGGTTGCCGGCGATGAAGTCGGCCAGGTTGTTGAACTGGTAGGTACCGTTCAGGTCGCGGCCGTAGAAGTTGATGACGTCGTTCTTCTCGTAGTCCGCGCCGAACTTCATCTCGTGGTCGCCCACGAAGAGGTTGCCGGCCAGGAACATCGAGGTCTGCTCGGTGTCGATCAGGTTGACGTGGCTGTTCTGCTCGGTGCCGAGGTAGATCGAGTTGTTGCCGGTGCCGAAGCCGCGGATTTCGATCTGGGGCAGGTTCGAGTTGGTCTCGCGCACGGCGACGTAGTCGCGGCGGGACACCTTGAACTCGGTCGAGAAGCTGTCGGTCCAGTCGCTGAACAGCTCGAACACGGTCGACTCGAATTCCTTCGCGTAGTTGTACCAGAAGGTGTCGAGCGAGATGGAGTTGTTGTCCACCTGCGGGAAGCGCAGCACGCCCTGCTCGAGGAAGCTGTAGCGCAGCGCGGCGCGGTGGCTCTCGGTGATGTTCCAGTCGAGCTTGACCGCGTATTCCTCGATCTCGGTGTCGGCGTTCAGGCCGTCCACGCCACCGGCGTCGAAGCCATAGGCCGCGGCGGCGGCCTGCACCGCCGAGATGTCGGCGTCGGTGATCTGGCCCGAACCGTACGGGGTGGCGCCGAAGCCGGTGGCCGGCGCGGTGCGCACGTAGTTCTCGTAGTTCACGAAGAAGAACAGGCGGTCCTTGACCAGCGGACCACCGAAGGTGCCGCCGTAGGTGTCCTCGGACTCGAAGCCGTTGAACTCGACGCCGTTGAGGTCCTGGCGGACCCAGTCACCGTCGCGCAGGGTGTAGTACAGCGAGCCGTGGAACTCGTTGGTGCCCGACTTGGTGACCGCGTTCACCACCGCGCCGGTGCCGCCGGAGATGGTGGTGTCGTAGTTGGCCAGGTCGATGTTGATTTCTTCGATCGCGTCGATCGAGACCGGCTGGCGCTCGGTCGGCAGGTTGTTCGACTCCAGGCCGAACGGGTCGGAGCTGCTGACGCCGTCGATCTTGATCAGGTTGTAGCGGGTGTTCTGGCCACCGGCCGAGATGGCGCCGTCGGCCTTGCTGGTCTGGGCGATGCGCGGGTCCAGGCGGATGTAGTCCTGGATGTTGCGGTTGGCCGAGGGCAGCGCCTCGATCTGGCCGCGGTTGACGTTGGTGCCGGTGCCCATCTTGTCGGCGGCGAACACTTCCGACATGACGGCCGAGCCGGTCACTTCGACGGCAGCCAGGGTGGCGACGTCTTCGCCCAGGGTGGCGTCCACCGAGGTGGTTTCGGCCAGCTGCAGGTACACGCCCTCGCGGACCTCGGACACGCCGTCCTTCACGATGGTGATCGTGTACGGGCCGCCGACGCGCAGGCCGCGCGCGGAGTAGCGGCCGTCGGCGCCGGTCATGGCGTTGCTGACGGTGCCCGACGGGGTGTGGACGATGGTCACCTGGGCGCCGGCCACCGGCTGCTCGTCATTGCCGACGATGCGACCGCCGACGGCGGCGGTGGTGTTCTGCGCGAAAGCCGGAGCCGCCGCGAGCGCGATGGCGAGGCCGAGGGAGAGCTGCGAAAGCCGAACCCGGTTGCGATTGGTCATGGTGGTTAACCCTGATTTTAGGAGTGGCGAAAAAGAGACTGCGGCGTCCCGCCGCGGTGCCTGACGGGCCAGGCACGGCTATTCCTTGATGAATTGCCGGGAGGGTGTCCCCTGGGCCCCTTAGCAATAACAAGAGTTTAACACGCTAACCGGCTTAGATGTCATTCAGGTTACGGCGCCGGGACGGCCGTCACCCCGCCAGGCCCACCCGCAGGTAGGCCGCGACGCCGTCGAGCAGCATCTGCACGGAAATGGCCACCAGGAGCATGCCCATCAGGCGCTCCACGGCGGTCAGGACCCGCATGCCCAGCACCTTGTAGAGGTAGGTGGCCGAGAACAGCAGGGCGGCCGTGCCCAGCCAGGCCAGGGTCAGGGCCAGGCTCCAGTCGGCCATGCGGTGGGGCTCCTGGGCCGCCAGCAGCATCACCGCGGCCATGCCCGAGGGACCGGCCACCAGCGGGATGGCCATGGGCACGATGAAGGGCTCGCCGTCCGGGACCTCGCCGAACATGCCCTCGGCGCTGGGGAAGATCATCTTCAGGCCGATCAGGAACAGCACGATGCCGCCGGCGATGGAGACCGACTCCTGGCGCAGGTGCATGGCCTCGAGCACGTACTTGCCGCCCCAGAGGAAGGCAAACAGCACCGCCAGGGCGATCAGCAGCTCGCGGGCCAGCACCACCCGCCGGCGGGCGGGCGGCAGGGGCTTGAGCAGGCCCAGGAAGACCGGGATGTTGCCCAGCGGGTCCAGGATCAGGAACAACAGCAGGGCGGCGGAAAGCGTGGTCATGCCGGCACCCGGGGCGCCCAGACCTGGCCGCGCAGCGGGGCGCCGGCCGGGGAAAGCAGGTGCACGCAGGCCGGGGAGTAGGCCGCCGGGGCGGGCACCCGCAGCTGGGCCTCGTCGGCATAGGCGCGGGCGCGCAGGTCGGTGCGCATGGGGCCCGGCTCCAGGCCGGCGACGCGCACGGAAGTGGCGTCGGTTTCCGCGCTGAGCTGGCGCACCAGGGCGGCCAGGCCCTGCTTGGCCAGGCCGTAGGCGCCCCAGTAGGCCTTGCCCACGCGGGCCGGGTCGTCGGTGACGAAGACCACCGCGGCGTCGTCATGGCGGCGCATCCAGGGCAGGCAGGCCTGGGTCAGCAGCCAGGGGGCGGTGAGGTTCACGTGCAGGGTGCGCACGAAGGCCTCGGGGTCGGTGGCCTCGAGCGGGGCCAGGCCGCTGAATTCGGCCGCACAGTGCAGCAGGCCGTGCAGGCCGCCCAGCCCGGTGGCGACCTTTTCGGCCAGGGCGGCGTAGTCGGCCGGGTCGGCGCCGGCGAGGTCCAGCGGGTAGATGGCCGGCTCCGGACCCAGGGCCTTCACCGCGTCGTAGACCCGGTTGAGCTTGGGCACCTTGCGCCCGGCCAACACCACGGTGGCGCCGGCGCGCGCGCAGGCCTTGGCGGCCTCGGCGCCGAGGCCGCCGTGCGCGCCCGTGACCAGGACCACCCGGCCGGCCAGCGCGTCGGGCGCGACCAGGGGCAGCGGCGCCGGCGCGGTGCTCATGCCGCCTTCTGCGCCTCGGCCACCATGCGGGCCAGCTCGCCGCTCTGCAGCAGGTCGACCGTGATGTCGCAGCCGCCGATCAGTTCGCCGTTGATGAAGAGCTGCGGGAAGGTCGGCCAGTCGGAATAACGCGGCAGGTTGGCGCGGATTTCCGGGTCCTCGAGCACGTTCACGCTGTGGAAGCTGGTGGCGCCGGCGCCCTTGAGCGCCTGCACCGCGCGGCTGGAGAAGCCGCACATCGGGAACTGCGGCGTGCCCTTCATGAAGAGCACGATCGGGTGGCCTTCGACTTCGGCCTTGATGCGGTCCATGACGCTCATGTGAAGCTCCGTTGCGATGGCGGCCCGGGGGGAAGGGCCGCGTTGGGGCTAGAATTATACGGCTTGGACGCCGCCCGCCGGCGCCCCACCCCACCCGAAAGGAGAGCCCCATGGCCATCGAACTGCCCGCCCTGCCCTACGACCGCGCCGCCCTCGAGCCGCACATCTCGGCCGAAACCATCGATTTCCACTACGGCAAGCACCACCAGACCTACGTCACCAACCTCAACAACCAGATCAAGGGCACCGAGTTCGAGTCCCTGGACCTGGAAGCCATCGTGCGCAAGTCGCAGGGCGGCATGTTCAACAACGCCGCGCAGGTGTGGAACCACACCTTCTACTGGAACTGCCTCAAGCCCAACGGCGGCGGCGAGCCCACCGGCGCGCTGGCCGAAGCCATCAACAAGGCCTTCGGCAGCTTCGCGGCGTTCAAGGAGCAGTTCACCCAGACCGCGCTGACCACCTTCGGTTCCGGCTGGGCCTGGCTGGTGCAGCGCCCGGACGGCTCGCTGGCCCTGGTCAGCACGCCCAACGCCGCCACCCCGCTCACCGGCGCCGACAAGCCGCTGCTCACCTGCGACGTCTGGGAGCACGCGTACTACATCGACTACCGCAACGCCCGCGCCAAGTACGTCGAGTCGTTCTGGAACCTGGTGAACTGGGACTTCGTCGCCGGCCAGATGGCCTGATGCCCGACGCGGCGCCGCTGCTCGAGGTCGACCGGCTGTCCTGCTCGCACGCAGGGCAGCCGGCGGTCGTTTCGCTCAGCCTGGCGCTGCGCCCCGGCGAGCTGGGCTGCCTGCTCGGGCCCAGCGGCTGCGGCAAGACCACCCTGCTGCGCGCGATCGCCGGCTTCCACGCGCCGGATTCGGGCCAGCTGCGGCTGCGCGGCGCCGACGCGCTGCGCCTGCCGCCCGAGCGCCGCGGCCTGGGCTTCGTGTTCCAGGACCTGGCGCTGTTCCCGCACCTCACGGTCGAGGACAACGTGGCCTTCGGCCTGCACCGGCTGCCCCGCGGCGAACGCCGGGCGCGTGCGCTGGAAACGCTGGCCCTGCTCGGGCTCGACGGTTTCGCCGCGCGTTACCCGCATGAACTTTCCGGCGGCCAGCAGCAGCGCGTGGCGCTGGCGCGTTCGCTGGCGCCCCGCCCCGACCTGCTGCTGCTCGACGAACCCTTCTCCAGCCTCGACGCCGACCTGCGCGGCCGCCTGCGCGACGACCTGCGCGCGCTGCTGCGGCAACTCGGCATCGCCGCGCTGCTGGTCACCCACGACCAGGAGGAGGCCTTCGCCTTCGCCGACACCGTGGGCGTGATGCAGGCCGGCCGCCTGCTGCAGTGGGCGCCGGGCTTCGAGCTCTACCACCGCCCCGCCACGCCGTTCGTGGCTTCGTTCGTGGGCGAAGGCCGCTTCCTGCCGGCGCGCGTGCTGCCCGGCGGCCGCGTGGCCACCGCGCTCGGCGAACTCGACGTGGCGGGCGGCCTGGACTACCCGGTGGGCAGCGCGGTGCGCGTGCTGCTGCGCCCCGACGACCTGCGCCCCGGCGAGGGCGAAGGCATGGAAGCCGAAGTCGGCGCGGTGGCCTTCCGCGGCGCCGAATCGCTGCACACGCTGGTGCTGGCCGACGGCACCACGCTCAGCGCCCTGTTCCCCAGCCACCAGCAGCGCGAGCCCGGCGCGCGCGTGCGCATCCGGCCCGACCTGGCCCACGTGGTGGTCTTCCCGCCCGAGGCGTGAACCGCTCTTGTAGGAGCGGCTTCAGCCGGGAAGTTCTTCGCGAAAAGCTTCGCGGCTGAAGCCGCTCCTACAGGGGAGCCGGGATCAAGCGCCTTGCAGGCGGGCGATGGGCGGCGCGACTTGCGACTCGCGGCCCAGGGCCTTGCCCACGCGCGCCAGCGCCGCCGCCAGTTCGGCCGGGCTGTCCGCCCGCAGCGTGGCGTGGCCCACCTTGCGGCCTTCGCGCGGCGACTTGCCGTAGTCGTGCCAGTGGCCGCCGGCTTCGGCCAGCAAGGGCGCGGCCTCGGGCATGGCGCCGATCCAGTTGAGCATCACGCTGTGGCCGATGGCGCGGGTGCTGCCCAGCGGCAGGCCCAGCACGGCGCGCAGGTGGTTCTGGAACTGCGAGGTTTCGGCGCCTTCGATGGTCCAGTGGCCGGAGTTGTGCACGCGCGGCGCCATCTCGTTGGCCATCAGCACGCCGTCCTTGAGGAACAGCTCGAGCGCGAACACGCCGACGTAGTCGAGCGCCTCGGCCACGCGGCGCGCGGTGTCGAGCGCCTGCGCTTCCAGGGCCGCCCCGGCGCTGGCCGGCGCGAGGCTGGCGGAGAGGATGCCCTCTTCATGCCAGTTCTCGGTGAGCGGCCAGGTGCGCAGTTCGCCGTCGCGGCCGCGCACGGCCACCACCGACAGCTCGCGCTGGAAGGCCACGAAGCCTTCGAGGATCAGTCCCACCGTGGCCGCCTGCGCGCCCAGCGCCGCCCAGGCGGCTTCGGCGTCGGCCGGCGTGCGCAGGCGGAACTGGCCCTTGCCGTCGTAACCCAGGCGCCGGGTCTTGAGGATGCAGGGCGTGCCGATGCGCGCGAGCGCGGCGTCGAGCCCCTCGCGCGAATCGATGGCGGCGAACTCCGGCACCGGGATGCCGAGTTCCTGGAACAGCGTCTTCTCGGCCAGCCGGTCCTGCGCCACGGCCAGCGCGCGCGGGTTCGGGAACACCGGCACGCGTTCGGCCAGCCAGCGCGCGCTTTCGGCGGGCACGTTCTCGAAGTCGAAGGTGGCCACGTCCACGCGGCGGGCGAATTCGGCCAGGCCGGCCTCGTCGCGGTAGTCGGCCTGAAGCAGCGGCGCGAACTGCGCGGCGCAGGCGTCGGCGGTGGAATCGAGCACCAGGAAGCGCAGGCCCAGCGGCGCGCCGGAAAGCGCCATCATGCGGGCCAGCTGCCCGCCACCGAGGATGCCGACGGTGGTCATGGCAGGCGCGGGTCCGCGTGCTCGAGCACGTCGCGGGTCTGCTCGGCGCGGAAGCGCGCCAGCGCCTCGCGCACCGCCGGAAGCTCGGCTGCCAGCAGCGCGGCGGCGAACAGGCCGGCATTGGCCGCGCCCGCGACGCCGATGGCGAAGGTGGCCACCGGCACGCCGGCCGGCATCTGCACGATGGACAGCAGCGAATCGAGGCCGCTGAGCGCCTTGCTCTGCACCGGCACGCCCAGCACCGGCACCGGCGTCATGGCGGCGATCATGCCCGGCAGGTGCGCGGCGCCGCCGGCGCCCGCGATGATCGCGCGCAGCCCGCGGCCCTCGGCGGCCTTGGCGTATTCGCAGAGCAGGTCGGGCGTGCGGTGCGCGGAGACCACGCGCACCTCGTGCGGCACACCCAGCTTCTCGAGCCTGGCGACGGCGTGCTGCATCGTCTCCCAGTCGGACCGGGAACCCATGACGACCCCGACCAGCGGGGCTACGGCGGCTTGGTTCATGGCGGGCGGCTTCGGCAAAAGGCTATTCTAGACCCAAGCTCCCAGCCCGGACACCGGCGTTTCCCATGGACCGCAAACTGCTCGACATCCTCTGCTGCCCGGCCAGCAAACAGCCCCTGGCCCTGCTGGCCGCGGCCGACCTCGAGGCCCTGAACCGGGCCATCGCCGCCGGCGGCGTCACCCGGGCCGACGGCAGCCCGCAGTCCGAGCCGCTGGCCGAGGGCCTGGTGACGCGCGACCGCCGCACCGCCTACCGCATCGACGACGGCATCCCCGTGCTGCTGGCCGACGAGGCCATCGCGACCGCCCAGGTCGCCGATTTCCCGCGCTGACATGGCCGGGCCGCTGATCCCGCCGCCGGCGGACGTGGTCGCCGCCGACGTTGCGCGCGCCCTGGCCGAGGACATCGGCCCGGGCGACGCCACCGCCGAGTTGCTGCCCGACGAACCCGCCCGCGCCTACGTCATCGCCAAGGAGGCGGGCGTCATCGCCGGCCGGCCCTGGTTCGACGCCTGCTTCCGGTCGCTGGACCCGGCGGCGAAGCTCGACTGGCGCGTCGCCGAAGGCCAGCACGTGGCCGCGGGCACCGTCCTGGTGACGATTTCGGGCCGGTCGCGCGCGCTGGTGAGCGCCGAGCGCCCGGCCCTGAACTTCCTGCAGACGCTCTCCGCCACCGCCAGCCGCACCGCCGAATGCGTGGCCGCGGTGGCCGGCAGCCGCACCCGCGTGCTCGATACCCGCAAGACCCTGCCCGGCCTGCGCCAGGCCCAGAAATACGCGGTGCGCGCAGGCGGCGGCAGCAACCACCGCATGGGCCTTTACGACGCGGTGATGCTGAAGGAAAACCACATCCACGCCGCCGGCTCGATCGCCGCGGCGGCCGCGGCCGCGCGCGCCCGCCACCCGGCGCTGCCGCTGATCATCGAAGTGGAGTCGTTGGACGAACTGGACCAGGCCCTGGCCACCGGCTGCGACCGCATCCTGGTGGACGACTTCAGCGAAGCCGACCTGCGCGAGGCCGTGCGCCGCGCCGCCGGCCGCACGCCGCTGGAAGTTTCCGGCGGCGTGACGCTGGAACGCCTGCGCGCCATTGCCGAAATCGGCGTGGACTGCGTTTCGATCGGCGCCCTGACCAAGCACGTGCAGGCGCTCGACCTCTCGATGCGCCTGGGCGACCCGCCGGCTTGAAGGGCCATTGTAGGAGCGGGGGGAGCGCCCCGCCCCGGCCGGCGGGGAGCAGGCGGCGGGGCCCCCGCCGAACACCCCCG
>NZ_JAYSEG010000009.1:0-92674 GCF_041913985.1 Arenimonas sp. | reverse complement strand
GCCCTGGTCAATTTTCAACGCGCAGGGATGGTCAATTTTGGGCGCGCATCAACACTGCAACAGATTATGGCCAATGAGATGTCTCGGCCGACACTTGGTTGATTCACCGAAGGCCACTTCTAACCTATATACCCGTTTGAGAGAGATTCTAGATATCTGATCACGTCATTGGTTCTGCCAAGAGTAATCAGAGCTTCGGGAGATTGACCGCCGAAAGCGCCTACAGGGCTTTTCAACCAGGCGACAGACTCTTTGCGATCGCCTGTAACCAGGTCGGCCGCGGCGAGAACCCTTTTGGTATCGAGACTGGTGACGCGGCTACTGGTCATGAGGTCGCCTCCGAATTAAGCGTAGCGTATGCAAAGCGTCCCTTAATATGGCCGCAGTTGGCACATTCCCACTGGCAGGATTTCGGCAGCCTCGTCCGAGTCAAAAGCGCTTGCAGGAATTCTCGGCCGGGCTTCCATGGCTTGCAGGAATTCTGGAAATTCACTTGCAAGCGTCATGGTTGTGATCAGCGTAAGTGATTGATTTTACGTGCCGGTGACTTGCGGGAATTTCCGTTCGCCCACATCCCGGGCCGCGTGGCTGAAATCCTCTGATCGACGCGCGCCACCCCGGTGACTACCGTGGTGGCGCGTTCGTTTCGGGGGAGGGCGATGGCGCGATTCTGGTGGCTGATGGGGCTGGCGTTCGTGGACCTGGTGGTCGCGGGGGTCATGATTGGGCGCGGCCACGCGTCACTGGCCTATCTGTTCCTGCTGATGGCGTTGGCGACGGGCGGCCTGGCGCTGTTCCTGCCGCCGCCGCCCCGGCGCGACGCACGTGGCCGGCTGCAGCCCGCCGAGTTGCCCTACGGCAAGCTCATCGGCGTGGTCGGGGCCTTGGCCATCCTGGGCTCGGCGGCGTATGTCGCCACCATTTCCAGCTCCCCTGCCGCGCGGCCTGCCCCGGCGAGGGTGGTGCCGCCGGTCAGCCCGGCTGCGGCGCCGGCTTATGCCCGACCGGCACCCGCACGCCCCGCGCCACGGCCGCAGGGGCTGCTCTACAAATGCGTCGCCGCCGACGGCCATGCCAGCTACCAGTCGGAACCCTGCCCGGAAAGAAGCCAGCAGGCCTGGGTGCGCGATGCGACGCCTGAGGCTGGTCCGACCGCCGCGCAGCTGGCGCAGCAACGCCGGCGCCAGGCGCTCGAAGCCGAGCGGGCACGCCGGCAGGCGGCGTCATCGAACCGTGGTTATTGGGAGCCGCCGCAGGAACATGGCGGCTCGAAGAGCCTGGCCTGCAAGGCGGCCCGGGCCGCGGACGCGGCGTATCGCCGCCAGCCGCTCAAATACGTAACCCACGATGGTCTGCGTCGGCATGGAGATGCCGTACTCGCCGCGTGCAGTTGAATTTCCGCCGGAGCTGACCGATGCGAAAGGCCTTCCTCTTCTTGCTCCTGGCGCTCGTCCATGTCACCGCCGCGGTGGACGCGGACGCGTCTGCGCCTGGCGCCGGAGGCCGCGACGTACAGGCTACGATGGCCTCGAAGGCCTACCTTGATGCGCACCCCGACCTGAAGTTCCGCGTCGAAGGGTTTCACGCGCTCGAGCAAGGCAAGTTCGACGAGGCCCGCGCCCACTTCACCCGCGCCGCCTCGTATGCCGACAAGCCCTCGCAGGCGATCCTGGCCGAGCTGGCCTGGCGTGGCATCGGGCAGCCGGTCGATCGCGCGCTTGGCTACGCGTGGTCCGATATTGCCGCGGAGCGTGGTTACCCGGCGTTCGTGGCGCAGCGCGAGCGGTACTGGTCGCAACTGTCGGCGGACGAGCAGCGCAGGGTGATGGAGGTCGGGCAACCACTGATGGCCGAACACGGGGATGCCGCCGCCAAGCCCCGCATCGCGCGCCACCTGCGGCTGGCACGGCGTTACATGCTTTCAGGCCGGCCGCGCAAGGACATCATCGTCGTAGTGCCTTCGCCCGGTGGCCAGCAAATGGTCTTGCGGGGCCACGACTTCTATGCGAACCGCTTCTGGGACCCGGAGGACTACCAAGCTTGGGTGGATTCCACTTGGAGCAACCCGAAGCAGGGCCAGGTGGAGATCGGCGAACTCGAACAGGCCGGGCCTAACCCGTAGGGCCCGCCGCTCAGGCGTCCTTTTCGAACGCCAGCCGCTCGTTGCGGATCCAGCCACGCTCGCTGTGGCGGTCCTCGCACCAGCAGGCGCCGTGCCTGGGGTCTTCCCAGATCAGGCGCACGGTGTCGCCGGGTTCCACGGTGAGTTCGGCGCTGCAGTATTCGGCCTTGGCCTGCGGGCGGCCGGAATTGGTGTCGATCAGGTCCAGCGGCACCCAGCCGGCGCTGAGCTGGCCGTCTTCGGCCCAGACGTAGCCCGGGCGGTCCGGGTGGGGGTGGCGCACGTACACCGGGTCGCCCGGCTTGAGCGTGAGCGGGATGGCGTCGGGGCTTTCCTGGGGCGCGGTGACCTGCGCGTTGATGGCCTTGAGGGTGTTCACTTCAGCGGCGTCTCCCGCTCCCCCTGCAGGAGCGACGCGTGAAGGATACGTTCACCGGCCCCGCTTCGCCTATGCCGGAGGGCCGGGCCCCGCTGGTCAGCCCCCAGGCACCACCCGCCCGAAACCCAGCAAAAATGTGACGCAGTTCACGGTTTCACAGGCAAAACGGGGCCCCAATGTCTCCCCGGACCCTTCACAGGATGACCGGCCGTGATCCCCGTTTACATCGCCCAGAACGAGCTGGACGCGCAGCTGGTGCAGGAGCTGCTGGTGACCTCGGGCATCGTCGCCCACATCTTCGGCCCGCAGGTGGCCGACCCCTCCGGCGCCCTGGCCACCACCCCGCAGATCCGCGTGGTGGTGGAAAGCGACGAGGCCGACGAGGCCCGCCTGCTGGTGCAGGAATGGCAGACCGCCCCGGCCCCCGAGGAGTTCGAGTTCGACGATGGCCTGCTCGACAGCAAGGCCTTCGACGAGATCGAGGAAATCAGCTTCACGCCCGGCGACCCCGACCTGCCGGCCTGAGCGGTCCGACTTCCGACACATCCCCGGCAAGGCCCGCCGCGCCACACTGGCCCCATGGCCCCGCACCCGCTCGACAACCCCGCCTTTGATTCGCTGGCGCACCGCCACCGCGGCCTCGCGCTCGCGCACGGCAAAGTGCTGCGCTACCCGGCCGACGTGGCGCCCTTCCTGGGCGTGCCGCGCGACGGCCACGCCGACGCCGCCGCGCTCGAAGCCCTGGTGCCGCCCGGCGACACCGTGCTGGTGATCGGCCCGCACCCGGCACTGCCGCCGGGCTTCGCGCTAGAGCCGCAGTTCACCCTGGTGCAGATGCATTGCCCGGAGCCGCTGGCGGAAACGCCGGGGCCGGAGATCGTCGAGCTGGGCGAAGACCGCCACGCCGACCTGCTGGAGCTGATCGCGCTGGTGTACCCGCACTATTTCCGCCCGCGTGCCATGGCCATGGGCCGCTACTTCGGCATGTACGAAGGCGGGCGGCTGGCCGCAATCGCCGGCGAACGCATGGGGCCGCCCGGCTACCGCGAGGTGAGCGCCATCTGCACGCATCCCGAGCACCTGGGCCGCGGCCACGCGCGAAGGCTCACCGCCTTCCTGTGCAACGACCTGCTGGCCAGCGGGCTGCAGCCCTTCCTGCACGTGAGCCCGTCGAACACGCGTGCGCTGGGGCTGTACGAATCCATGGGCTTCCGCCACCGCGCCGGGCTGGCGTTTTCTGCGCTGCGGCGGGGATGAACCGGCAACCGGCTCAGCCGGCCACGACGCAGCGGTCGCGGCCGGCCTGCTTGCCCCGGTAGAGCGCCTGGTCCGCGCGTTCCACCGAAATTTCCAGCCCGTCGCCCTCGGCAACGCGGGCCAGGCCTATGGTCACCCGTAGCGGCAGGTCGCCATGGCCGGGCACCGGCACGGGCGAGGCCCGGACGGCGTCCAGGAACCGTCCCGCCGCGGCTTCCGCCTCGCTGTCGTCTTCGGCCAGCATCAGCAGCAGGAATTCTTCGCCGCCGTACCGGTACAGGCGGTCGTTGGGCCGCAGGATCCGCCGCAGCGTATCGGCCAGGTGCCTGAGCGCCAGATCGCCCACGATGTGGCCGAAGGTGTCGTTGACCCGCTTGAAATGGTCGATGTCGAACATCGCGACGAACAGCGCGGTGCCGCCGCGGTGGGCGGCGCGCTGGCCCATCATGAACTCGCCTTCGAGGCTGTAGCGCAGCGGCAATCCGGTCAGCGGGTCAAGGCGCACCGCGTCGGCGAGGATGCGCGTCTTGAAGGTGGCGAGCCGCTGCACCAGCCCTGCCTGCGAACTCTCGAAGGTGGCCAGTGCCTCCAGGTTGCCGGGACGGCCCGAATGCACGTCCTGGCAGATGAGCCGGATGGCGTCGTGCATGCGCCGGTGCAGCGAGACGAGCTGGTGGGCCTTGCGTGCGTCCAGCCGTTCGAGCTCCGGCCCGGCGGCCACCAGCCATTGGCCGAAGTGGCAGCGTTCGTGGGCGTCGTCGGCGAGCATCTGCTCCCCGGGCGGCTCATGGGTCAGCGCGCAGCGCAGAACCCGCCGGGTCCAGTCCAGGTGTACGTCGACGGCCGCATCGAGCTCGGCAATGAAGACGGCGGCGCGGTGCGCGTAGTCGGACATCCTTTACCCCGCATGGCGTGGGCCCGGTGGCGGCGCTAGGGCCGCATGCTCCCCGTCCGGACCAGCCGATCATGCCACGACAGCGCCTCGCCGAGCAGGTGCGGCGTGTGCTTGCCGGCGCTGTCGCGGCAGGCGCGGTCGAAGTAGTCCTGCAGCATCGGCCGGAACTCCGGGTGCGCGCAGCGTTCGATCACCAGGCGCGCCCGCTGCTTGGGCGAGAGCCCGCGCAGGTCGGCCAGGCCCTGTTCGGTCACCAGCACCATCACGTCGTGTTCGGTGTGGTCGACGTGGCTGGCCATGGGCACGATCGAGGAAATGGCGCCGCCCTTGGCCGTGCTCGGCGACATGAACACCGACAGGTAGCCGTTGCGGGCGAAGTCGCCGCTGCCGCCGATGCCGTTCATGATCTTGGTGCCCGCCACGTGCGTGGAATTCACGTGGCCATAGATGTCGGCCTCGATCATGCCGTTCATGGCGATGCAGCCCAGGCGCCGGATGAGTTCCGGGTGGTTCGACATTTCCTGCGGCCGCAGCACGATGCGCTCGCGGTAGAAATCCACGTGCGCGTTGAACTCCTCGATGCCGGCCGGGCTGAGCGAGAACGAGGTGGCCGAGGCGAGCTTGAGCACGCCATTCTTGAGCAGGCCGAGCATGCCGTCCTGGATCACCTCGGTGAAGGCGCTCAGGTCGCGGAAACCGCCCTCGGCCAGGCCCGCCAGCACGGCGTTGGCGATGTTGCCCACGCCCGACTGCAGCGGCAGCAGGCTGGGCGTGAGCCGGCCGCGAGAAACCTCGTGGCGCAGGAATTCCAGCAGGTGCCCGGCGATGGCCCTGGAGTCCGCGTCCGGCGGCGCGAAGGCCGAGTTGCGGTCGGGCGCGTCGGTGGCCACCACGGCCACTACCTTGTCCGGGTCCACGTGCAGGTAGGGTTCGCCGATGCGGTCGCCCGGCGCCACCAGCGGGATGGGCTTGCGGTTCGGCGGGCGGGCGGTGCCGTAGTAGATGTCGTGCATGCCCTCGAGCGCCGCCGGCTGCCAGCGGTTCACTTCCAGCACCACGCGCCTGGCCTGCTCGAGCCAGGTCTTGTTGTTGCCCACCGACGAGGAAGGCACCAGCCGGCCGTCCTCGAGGATGCCGGCCACTTCCACCACCGCCACGTCGATGTCGCCGAAGAAGCCGAACCAGGCGTGCTGGGCGACGTGGCTGAGGTGGATGTCGAGGTAGTCCATCTCGCCGGCGTTGATCTGCGCGCGCACGGTGGGGTCGGACTGGTAGGGCAGGCGCAGTTCCATGCCCTGGGCGCGGGCCAGCGCGCCGTCGAGTTCGGGCGCGGTGGAGGCACCGGTGAGCACGCGCACCTGGAAGGCCTGGCCGGCGGCGTGCGCGGCCTCGATGCGCTTGGCCAGCGCGCCCGGCACGGCCTTGGGGTAACCCGCGCCGGTGAAGCCGCTCATGGCCACGGTGTCGCCGGGTCCGATCAGCGCGGCGGCTTCGTCGGCGGTCTTGAGCCTTGCCCGCAGGGCGGGGCAGCGAATGCGTTCGGTCATATCATCACCTCGGTGCCATGGTCGGCCATGCCGCGCACCCGGGGCGACGCCGCAGGCGGAACGATACGTTTTTTGCCAGACTGCCGACAGCGTCCTTGCCTTTCCCCGCCGAGCCTGAGCACGCATGAGCGAAATCCTGCGCCCGCTGCCCCCCGCCGACCAGGCCGAGCTCGAGCGCGCGCGGGCGCTGCTTGAGTCGCCCGGCCTGGCGGTGCAGCTGGCGAACCTGGTGGGCGCGCCGATCGAAGGCATGCTGGCGCGGTTGCCCGGTCCTGCGCAGCGCCTGCTCGACCGCAGCGCGCACAAGGCGGTGGAAACCGCCTTCCGCGCCGCGTTGCTGACCCTGCGGGACGAACCCGCGGGCGCCCGCGCCAGCCCGCGCCTGCACAAGGCGGCGGTGGCGGGCACCGGCGCCATCGGCGGGTTCTTCGGCCTGCCGGGCCTGCTGGTCGAGCTGCCGCTGACCACCACCGCCATGCTGCGCTCGATCGCCGACATCGCCCGCAGCGAGGGTGAGTCGCCGGCCGACCCGGCCACGCGCCTGGCCTGCCTGGAAGTGCTGGCGCTGGGCGGCACGCGCGCCGACGACGACGGCGCCGAGAGCGGCTACTTCGCCACCCGCGCCGCGCTGGCGCAGCAGGTGACGGCCGCCACGCGCTACGTCGCCGCCGGCATGGGCGGCGGCGCGGCGCCGGCGCTGGTGAAGCTGATCAAGGGCGTGGCCAGCCGCTTCTCCATCCCGGTGACGCAGAAGGCGCTGGCCCAGGCCGCGCCGCTGGTGGGCGCGGCCAGCGGGGCCACGCTCAACCTGGTGTTCATCAGCCATTTCCAGCAGGCGGCGCGCGGGCACTTCATCGTGCGCCGGCTCGAGCGCGAGCACGGCGAACTGGCGGTGCGCGCGGCGTATGCGGCGCTGGCATCGGCTGCTTCGAAGCGCTGACGGAGTGAGAAAATTCGGACACTTTCGCCGGATTCAGCCGGCAGCGGGCGAGGGTGCGGGTATGGTGGGATGGTCCCTGCCCAACGGAACGGTGAACCCATGAAACTGCGTGTCTTGTCCTGCTTCCTGCTGGTGCTCCTGCCCCTGGCCGCCGCCGCGCGCGAGGACGCGCCGCGGACCCGGACCGAGTACTACTCGGCCTATGTTTCCGTGGATGCGGCTGGCCGCGTCACCGGGGCCGAGATGCTGGGCGACGTGCCCCGGGCCGTGCGCAATTTGCTGCAGGATACCGCCCGCAAGGTGGAATTCGAGCCGGCCCGGAAAGGCGGCGTGCCGGTGCCCAGCCGCACTTCGCTGACGCTGAAGATGAGCCTGGAGCAGGCGGGGAACGGCGACTACTTCGCCCGCGTGGTGGACGTCGGTGGCGGTTCCGTGGCCTTCGACAAGCGCCGCCGCGTGCCGTTCCCGGGCATCGCCGCCAGCGCCGGCTATGGCGCGGGCGTGCTGGTGCGGCTGTCCATCCGCGCCGACGGCAAGGTGGACATGGCCAACTCGCGCATCGAGCGCGTGGCCCTGGCGCGCCATGGCAAGCCGTCGGACGACGCCGCGCGCCGCGAGTCCTTCGAGAAGGCCGTGCTGCGCGCCGTCGCCAAGTGGACCTTCGCGGTCGAGGAAGTGGACGGCCAGCCCCTGGCCACCCGCGTGCTGGTGCCGGTGAGCTTCTGCCCGCAGGCCAGCTGCGCCGACTGGCCGATCGACGTCTTGTCCGCGGCCGACGCCCGCCCGGCGCCGCAGGACGCCGACGTGCAGCTGGCCAGGCCCCGCGAGCCCGCGCCCGATACCAAGCAGGCCCCGTAAACCCGCCCCGGCCCGGGGCCCCGGCGGGCGCTGGCATTCCTGCGCCCGCTGGATACACTCGGGGGCATGGCCGACTCCGCTCCCGCGGGACCCCAGGCGCCGCCGACCACCCGCAGTCCGCTGTGGCTGGGCGGCGTGCTGTTCCTGGTGACGCTGGCGGCCTCGGCCTGGTTCGTCGGCCAGATGGTCGGGTACGGCGAACGGATCGAGCACCAGCACGGCCTGAGCGTGGCGAACACCACCGCCGCCCTGCTCGATCCCGGCGAAGTCGCCGCACTGCGCGGCGAGCCCGGCGACGCCGGCACGCCGGCCCACGACGCCGTCCGCGCCGACCTGCGCGCCGTTCTCGAGTCGAACCCGGAGTTCCGCTTCGTCTACCTGATGCGGCCGCTGCCCGGGCGGACCGACCGGTTCGTGTTCCTCGCCGACGGCGAAGATCCCACCTCGCCCGACTATTCCGCCCCGGGCGACGTGTACGAGGGGCCGTCGCACGACCTGCGCCGGGTGGTGGAATCGGGCCAGTCGCTCTTCTCGGGCGTGGTCCACGACGAGTGGGGCAGCTTCGTGAGCGCGCTGGCGCCGGTGACGGATGCGGAAGGCCGCCTGCTGGCGGTGCTCGGCATCGACATCGAGCAGCACACCTGGATGGACACCCAGGCGCGCTACCGCAGCTTCGGCCTGGCCATCTCGGGGCTGGTGCTGGCGCTGGTGGCGCTGTTCCTGGTGGGCCTGCAGCTGCAGCGGCAGGCCGCGCAGCGCCAGGCCGGGCTGGGCCAGCGGCTCGCCGAGCAGCTGGGAGAGCTCCAGCTGGCCCAGGAAGGCCTGCGCATGGCCGACATCGTGGTGCGCAAGACCAGCGAAGCCATCATGGTGCTCGACCCGCAGATGCGCATCGTCAGCGTCAATCCCGCCTGGGAGCGCCTGACCGGGCTGCGCGGCGCGGACGTGGTGGGCCTGATGCCCCCGTCCCTGACGCGCGACCCGGCGCTGCTGGCGCGCCTGAAGGCCGCCATCGACGAAGGCGACCACTGGGAGGGCGAAGTCTGGGGCCAGCGCCCCGACGGCACGCGCTACCCCACGGGCGCCCTGGCCGAGGTGGTGCGCGACGACGCCGGCGCCATCACCCATTTCGTGGTGGTGCTGCAGGACGTCGCGGCGCAGAAGGAACTGGAGGAGCGCCTGCGCGAACTCTCGGCCACCGACGGCCTGACCCACATCGCCAACCGCCGCGCCTTCGACGACGCGCTGGTGCACGAATGGGAGCGCGCGCTGCGCAACGGCGGCCCGCTGTCGGTGGTCATGGCCGACATCGATTTCTTCAAGCGCTACAACGACCAGTACGGCCACGTCGCCGGCGGCGTCTGCCTGCAGCAGGTGGCGGCGGCGCTCAAGGCCGGCATCCGCCAGGGTGGCGACTTCGTGGGGCGCTACGGCGGCGAGGAGTTCGTGGTGGTGCTGCCGGGCGCCGACGCGGACGCGGCCCGCGCCGTGGCCGAGTCGCTGCGGCAGCGGGTGGAGGCGCTGGCCCTGCCGCACGAAGGCAACCCCGCCACCGGGGTGGTCACCATCAGCCTGGGCGTAGCCACCTGCGAGCCTGTGCGCGGCCGCGAACCCACGACGCTGGTGGAGGCCGCCGACAAGCAGCTCTACCGGGCCAAGCAGGGCGGCCGCAACCGGGTGGAAGCCGCCGGCTGATCGCGGTGCGCCGGGCACAGGCGTAAAGTCGGGGCCTCATCCCGCCCGCCGGAGCCCGAGCCATGACCCTTCGCCGTACCGTCCTGCCGCTGGCCATCACCCTGGCCCTGTCCCTGGCCGCCTGCCAGCCCGCCGGCACGCCGCCCGCCGAAGGGCAGGGCCCCCAGGCCGCCGCCGCGCCAGCGGAAGTGGCGCGCCCGAGCCGGCAGTACGGCATCGAGGAGTTCATCGAGTCCACCGGCGTCGCCGGCGCCTCGTTCAACGCCGACGAATCGCGCATCCTGTTCTCGTCGAACAAGAGCGGCATCTGGAACGCCTATTCGATGCCGGTGGCCGGCGGCGAATGGACCGCGGTGACTTCGTCGGACACCGACAACGTGTACGCCGTGGCCTATTTCCCCGCCGACGACCGCGTGCTGGTGACGCGCGACCAGGGCGGCAACGAACTCGACCACCTGTACGTGATCGAAGCCGACGGCAGCGAGCGCGACCTGACCCCCGGCGAAAACCTCAAGGCCGACTTCCTGGGCTTCACTGGCGACGGCAACGCCTTCCACGTGATGAGCAACGAGCGTGACCCGCGCTATTTCGACGTCTACCGCTACGACGCCAGGACCTACGAGCGCACCCGCGTCTACGAGAACAAGGATGGCTACGAGCCCAGCGTCGTGTCGCAGGATGGCAAGTGGCTGGCGCTCGGCCAGTCCAACACCACCAACGACAGCGACCTGCACGTGGTGGAGCTGGCCACGGGGAAATCCACCAAGGTTTCTCAGCACGAGGGCCAGGCCGCGTTCGACGCCCAGGACTTCAGCCCCGACGGCCAGTGGCTGTACTACACCGCCAACGACCAGGGCGAGTTCGCGCAGCTGCGCCGCGTGAAGCTGGGCAGCTGGGAGCACGAGCCGGTGCGCAGCGCCGACTGGGACATCGTGGCGGCCTACTTCTCGAAGGGCGGCAAGTACCTGGCCGTGGCCACCAACGTGGACGGCAGCACCAGCGTGAAGCTCTACGACGCCGCCACCGGCGCCGAGCAGCCGCTGCCGGCGCTGCCGGCCGGCGAGATCCGCGGCCTGCGCATCGCTGATTCCGAGCAGCGCCTGGCCTTCTACCTCAACGGCGACCGCCAGCCCAACGACCTGTACGTGCTCGAGCTGGCCGGCGGCGAGCCGAAGCAGCTGACCACCTCGCTCAACCCGGCCATCGACCCGGCCGACCTGGTGGATTCGAGCGTGGTGCGCTTCCCCAGCTTCGACGGCATGGTCATCCCGAACATCCTGTGGAAGCCGCACCAGGCCAGCGCGGAAAACCCGGCGCCGGCGCTGGTGTGGGTGCACGGCGGCCCGGGCGGCCAGACCACGCGCGCGCACTCGGCACTCATCCAGTACCTGGCCAACCACGGCTACGTGGTGCTGGGCATCAACAACCGCGGCAGCTCGGGCTACGGCAAGACCTTCTTCGCCGCCGACGACGGCAAGCACGGCCGCGAGCCGCTTTGGGACACCGTTGAAGCCAAGAAGTACCTGCAGACGCTGGACTACGTCGACGACGACCGGATCGGCATCGTGGGCGGCAGCTACGGCGGCTACATGGTGCTCTCGGCGCTGGCCTTCCAGCCTGGTGAATTCAAGGTGGGCGTGAACATCTTCGGCGTGTCGAACTGGCTGCGCACGCTCGAATCGATCCCGCCGTACTGGGAGAGCTTCCGCGAGGCGCTGTACCAGGAGATCGGCAACCCGGAGACGCAGCGCGATTTCCTGGTCGAAACCTCGCCGCTGTTCCACGCCGACAAGATCAACGTGCCGCTGATGGTGCTGCAGGGCGCCAACGACCCGCGCGTGATCAAGCCCGAGTCCGACGACATCGTGGCGGCCGTGCAGAAGAACGGCGTGCCGGTGGAGTACGTGGTGTTCGACGACGAGGGCCACGGCTTCTCGAAGAAGAAGAACCAGATCGAAGGCTACGGCCGCATGCTGGCCTTCCTGGACCAGCACC
Organism: Arenimonas sp.; assembly: GCF_041913985.1. Taxonomy (GTDB): domain Bacteria; phylum Pseudomonadota; class Gammaproteobacteria; order Xanthomonadales; family Xanthomonadaceae; genus Arenimonas. Next base: position 80,986 of record NZ_JAYSEG010000009.1, on the reverse strand, counting down.
TGAAGAACGCCGCGCCGGCCGCCCCGGCGGCGGATGCGAAGGCGGAGTAAGCGATGCGCGCGGTTCTGTTCCTGGTGTCGTCGTTGCTGGCCGCGGGGCCGGCGGCGGCCGAGTCGCTGTACAAGTGCGTCGATCCGAAGGGCGCGGTGAGCATCCAGTCCGAGGCCTGCCCGGCGGGCAGCACCCAGGCGTGGAAGCGCGACGCCACGCCCGAGGCCGGTCCCAGCGTGGAAGAGCTGGCGGCCCGCGCCGCGCTGGCCGATGCCGAAGCCCGGCGCGCCGCGGAAACCGCGCGCCTGGCCGAGGAGGCACGGCTGGCCGAGCAGGCCCGCCGCGAGCAGCAGGCCCGCCAGCGCGCGGCCGAAGCCAGCGGCGAGCGCCCGCCTACCAAAAGCGAGTGCACCCAGGCCCACGACTTTTCCGACGCGGTGCTGGCCAAGGACTGGCTGCAGCTCGACGAGACCCAGAAGGCGAACCTGCGCCAGTGGGTCGTCGAGCAGTGCGCGGACGTTTACGAGTCCTGACGCGGCGTTTTCCACGGCCCGTCCGCGCGTTTCCCCGGGCGACACGGGCGCGCACACCGGCGTGAACTGGTCCTCCCGCGTGGAGGACCGCATGAACCCGCTTCCGCTCATCCTCGTGCTGGCAGTGTTGCCGCCGCCAGCCAACGTCCTGCGCAAATGCGTGGCCGCCGACGGCGCGGTCAGCTACCAGGCCTTGCCCTGCGCCGCCGGCAGCGAACAGCGCTGGGTGCAGCCGGTGAAACCCGACCCGGCGCCGGTGCCGCGCGCCGCGGCGCCGGCGGAGCGCACCGCCACGGCGCGCGTCCGCGCCAGCCTGGCCGAATCGCCCCGGCCGCGGCGGGATCCGCGCCGGGAGCGCTGCGAGGCCGCGCGCCGCAAGGCCGACGAGCAGCGCGACCGGCTCTGGAACCGCCTCAGCTTCGACCAGCGCTCCGAACTCGACGCCCGGGTGGCGCGGGCCTGTGCGCGCTGAGAACGCCCGGCCATGACCCCCGGCCCTCGCCGTCGGCCGGCGCCGGCCGCACAATGGCCGCATGACCCGGAACCCTTCGAACCTGCGCGGCATCGTCGCCATGCTGCTCGCCGTCGGCCTGTTCTCGCTGATGGACGGTGGCCTCAAGCACCTGGCCAGCCACTACCCGCCGATGCAGGTGGCGGCCATCCGCGGCTGGTCGGCGCTGCCGCTGGTGCTGCTGTGGGTGTGGGCCACGGGCGCGGTGGCCACGCTCTGGCGCGTGCGCTGGGGGCTGCACCTGCTGCGCGCGGGGCTGTCGATCGCCATGCTTTCGTGTTTCGCCTACGCGCTGGCGCGCATGCCCATGACCGGTGCCTACACGCTGTTCTTCGTCGCGCCGCTGCTGATCACCGCGCTGTCGGTGCCGCTGCTGCGCGAGAAGGTGGGGCCGCGGCGCTGGGCGGCCATCGCGGTGGGCCTGCTGGGCGTGCTCGTGGTGATGCGCCCCACCGGCGAGGGCGTGTTCACCTGGGCCGGGCTGGCGGTGCTGGTGGCGGCCACGGGCTACGCGCTCTCGGCCATCATGGTGAGCGTGCTGCACCGCACCGACAGCAGCCAGGCCATGGTGTTCTGGATGATCGGCATGACCGCGCTGGGCGCTGGCGCGCTGGCCTTGCCGGGCTGGGAGCCCCTGCGCGCGGAAGACGCGTGGGTCATCGCCGGGGTGGGCCTTACCGGCTTCCTGGGCCAGGTGGCCATCACCGAAGCCTTCCGCCTGGGCGAGGCCTCGGTGGTGGCGCCGTTCGAGTACAGCGCCCTGGCCTGGGGCCTGGGCCTGGACCTGCTGGTCTGGCAGGTGCTGCCGGATGCCTGGACCTTCGCCGGCGCCGGCATCATCGTCGCCAGCGGCCTGTACCTGATCCGGCGCGAGCGCGTGCACGTGGAAGCCGAGCATCCCTGAACCCGCCGCGCGGCGCGACGGTTTATGCTTCGCGGCACGTCTCCCTGGAAGCCCCCGGATGCCGAAGTCCAGCATGCTCGCCGCCCTGTTCCTGCTGCTGCCGCTCGCCGGCTGCGGCGGCGATGACGCGCCGGCTCCCGATGCGGCGGCCACCGCCGCGACCGCCACCACGCCCGCCGAGACCGGCCCGGACTGGAGCCACTGCCGCTTCCCCGGCCTTTCGCTGCCGGTGCCCGCCCGCCTGTTCGTGGTGGACGGCGGCACGCCCGACCCGGGCGCGGAGCCCGGCCGCGAAATCATCCGCCGCGTGGACATCGCCGTGCCCGGCCCGGTGGCCCTGCTGCTCACCGCGCCCGAGGCCACCGCCTGGCACGTGCGTCCCGGCCCGGAAACCGAACTGCGCGCGGTCATCGCCATCGGCGACGCGCCCCAGCGCATCACCGGCCAGCGCCTGGGCGTGCACCGGCTCGAGCGCTCCACCGCCATGGGCGACGCCTGCGGTGGCTACCTGCTGCGCGACGGCGCCGGCCCGGCGCTGTCGGCCGCCACCGAAGCCATCTTCGGCAAGCCGCACGACGCGCTCTACGCCATGCGCATCGGCTCGGTGGTGATCGGCGGCACCGACCCCGGCCTCGACCAGCCGGTCGGGCACTGAGCCCCGGGCGCGCAACCAATGATCGAACTGGTGGGTTTCGACGGCGACGATACGCTCTGGCACAGCGAGGGCTACTACCGCGTCGCGCACGCGGCCTTCGAGGGCATCGTGGGCCACTACGTCGACCTGGCCGACGCCGGCCTGCACGAACGCCTGCTGGCCACCGAGCGCCGCAACATCAAGCTGTTCGGCTACGGCGCCAAGGGCATGACGCTGTCCATGGTCGAGGCCGCCATCGCCATCACCGGCGAACGCATCAGCGCCGCCGACATCCACCGCATCGTCACCTTGGGCAAGGAAGTGATGTCGCACCCGGTCGAACTGCTGCCGGGCATCCGCGAGGCGGTGGAAGCGGTGGCGCGCGAGCACCGCGTCGTGCTCATCACCAAGGGCGACCTGTTCCACCAGGAGGCCAAGGTACAGGCCTGCGGGCTGGCCGGGCTGTTCCACCGCATCGAGATCGTGTCCGAGAAGGACGTGCGCGCCTACGACCGCGTGCTGGGTGAATTCGGGCTGGCGCCCGGGCAGTTCGCCATGGTCGGCAATTCGCTGCGCTCCGACATCGAACCGGTGCTGCGCCTGGGCGGCTGGGGCGTGCACATGCCCTACCACGTGACCTGGGCGCACGAGCTCGAGCACGGCCTGGGGCCGGACGACGCGGCGCGCATGGAAACAGTGCAGGGCGCCGCGGGCATCCCGGCCGCCATCGCGGCCCTGCGCGAGCGCGCCGGGGCCACGGTGCCGCGCTAATCTGGCGGCATGGACACCGACCCGCTGATCCCGCGCCACGAACTCGATTTCCAGCTTTACGCCCTGCAGGGCGCGGCCGCGCTGTGCCGCTACCCGCGCTTCGCCGCCCACGGCCGCGACACCTTCGACGCCGTGCTCGATTCCGCGCGCGCCCTGGCGCTGTCGCATTTCGCCCCGCACAACCGCGCCTCCGACGAACGCGAGCCGCGCTTCGTGGACGGCCGGGTCGAGGTGGTCCCGGAAGTGAAGGCCGCGCTCGACGCCTTCGCCGAGGCCGGCTTCCCGGCCCTGCTGGCCGACGAGGCCGAGGGCGGCATGCAGCTGCCCTATACGGTGGCGCTGGCCTGCGACGCGCTGTTCTGCGGCGCCAACGTTTCCACCACCGGCTACGCGCTGCTGGCGCGCGGCGTGGCCAACCTGCTGCAGGCGCACGCCAGCCCGGAACAGAACGCGCGCTGGCGCAGGCCGCTGCTTCAGGGCCGCTACCTGGGCACCATGTGCCTGAGCGAGCCGCAGGCCGGTTCCTCGCTGGCCGACATCCGCACCCGCGCCGAGCCCGCCGGCGACGGCAGCTACCGGCTCAGCGGCGCGAAAATGTGGATCTCCGGCGGCGAGCACGAGCTCGCGGAAAACATCGTCCACCTCGTGCTGGCCCGCCTGCCCGACGCGCCCGCGGGCGTGAAGGGCCTGAGCCTGTTCATCGTGCCGCGCCTTCGCGTCGGCGCCGACGGCAAGCCGGGCGAACGCAACGACGTGCAACTGGCCGGCGTGAACCACAAGCTGGGCCAGCGCGGCATCGTCAACACCTTCCTGAAGTTCGGCGAGCGCGGGGATTGCCATGCCGAGCGGGTGGGCGCGCCCGGCCAGGGCCTGGCGCAGATGTTCCACCTGATGAACGAGGCGCGCATCGGCGTGGGCGTGGGCGCCATCAGCCTGGGCATGGCCGGCTACCGCTATTGCCTGGCCTACGCGCGCGAGCGCCGCCAGGGCCGCCACCCCGACCAGAAGGACCCGGCCAGCCCGCCGCTGCCGATCATCGAACACGCCGACGTGCGCCGCCTGCTGCTGCAGCAGAAGGCATTGGTGGAAGGCGCGCTGGGCCTGGCCTTCGAGGCCGCGCGCCGCGTGGACATCCAGGCGCACGACCCGGACGAAACCCGCCGCCGCGAGGCCGGCCTGCTGCTGGAACTGCTGACGCCGATCATCAAGGCCTGGTCGGCGGAAGAGTGCGTGCGCGCCAACGACCTCGCCGTCCAGGTGCTGGGCGGCTACGGCTACACCCGCGAATACCCGGTGGAGCAGTACTGGCGCGACAACCGCCTCAACCCCATCCACGAAGGCGCCAACGGCATCCAGGCGCTCGACCTGCTCGGCCGCAAGGTGCTGATGGCGGACGGCGCGGCGCTGTCGCTGCTGCGTCGCGAAATCACCGGCACGGCGCGCGAGGCCGCCTCGGTTCCCGCGCTGGCCGCGCATGCCGCTGCGTTGGAATCCGCCGCCACGCGCCTGGCCGAAGTCACCGCCACGCTGGGCGCGTCGATGGCACGCGGCGACGCGCGCGTGGCGCTGGCCCAGGCCAGCCGCTACCTGCATTTCGCCGGCCACGTGGCCGTGGCCTGGTCGTGGCTGCGGCAGGCGCTGGCGGCGAGCCAGGCCGCTCCGGCCAGCGAGGCCGAGCGCGACTTCCTGACCGGCAAGCTCGCCGCCTGCGACTGGTTCTTCCGGCAGGAGTTGCCCACGGTCGAACACGATGCGAGGCTGCTCGAGTCACTGGACCGCAGCCTGGTGGACCTACGCACGCAATGGCTATGAACCCGGCCATCGAGCCCCGCATCCTCCAGGCCCAGGCCGACCGGCTGCGCCGGCACAGCCGCATTGCGGCCGCGGTGGTGGCGGGGCTGGCCGTGGTCGCGCTGCTGGGCTGGCTGTTCGACGTGTCGGTACTGCGCTCGGTGCTGCCCGGCCACGTGCAGATGAAGGCCAACACCGCCATCGGCTTCCTGTTCGCGAGCCTGGCCCTGGGCGCCTGCGGACTGGGCATGGGCCGGGTGGTGTCGCGCCTGGCGTCGGTGGCCCTGCTGCTGCTGGGTGGCACGGTGCTGGTGGAATACCTGCTGGGCGCCGACTTCGGAATTGGCACGCTGCTGTTCGACGATCCCGCCGCGCTGCGCGCCGGCCGCGTACCGGGCCAGATGTCGCAGCTCTCGGCGGCGGGCTTCGTGTTGGCCGGGGCCATCGGCCTGGCCACCAGCTGGCGACCGGGCCACTGGCTGGGCCAGGCCCTGGCGCTGGTGATGCTGGTGGGCGCGCTCTTCAGCCTCAGCGGCTACGGCTACCTGATGGGCGCCGTCGGGCAAAGCCCGGCCATCAATCCCGTCGGCCTCAACACCGCCGTCTGCCTGTTCCTGCTGGCGCTGGGCTGGCTGGTGGCCGTGCCCGGGGCCATGCTGCCGAGCGTGCTGGTGGCCAACAGCCTCGGCGGCGTGCTGGCGCGGCGGTTGCTGCTGCCGGTGCTGTTGATGCCGGTGCTGCTGAGCTACCTGGCGCAGGTGTCGCGCAACTCCGGCCTGCTGACCGAAGGCGCCACCATCACCTGGCTGGCGGTGGCCTCGGGTCTCGCGGCCGCCGGGCTGGTGTGGTGGTCGAGCCGCCTGCTCGACGGCATCGAGCGGCAGCGCCGCGTGGCGCGGCAGTTGCGGGAGTCCGCGCTCACCGACGAACTGACCCATCTGGGCAACCGCCGTGCGTTCGACGAATCACTGGCGGCGCTGCAGGCGCGCGGCGAGTCCTTCAGCCTGCTGATGCTCGACCTCGACCACTTCAAGACCTACAACGACACCCACGGCCACCTGGCCGGCGACCAGGCGCTGCGCAACACCGGCGCGCTGCTGCAGGCCGCGCTGCGTCCGGGCGACGTGGCGGCGCGTTACGGCGGCGAGGAGTTCGCGGTGCTGCTGCCCGGCACCGACGGCGAGCGTGCGCTGCGCGTGGCCGAGCGCGTCTGCCGCGACTTCCACGTGGCCGACTGGCCGTTCGAGCGCGTCACGGTGAGCATCGGCGTGGCCGAGGCCATGCCGGGCGAAGCCACCATCGACCTGGTGGCGCGCGCCGACGCCGCGCTCTACGCCGCCAAGGCCGCGGGCCGCGACCGCGCCACGCTGGCACCGGCTCAGTCGGCCAGCGCGTAGCCCACGCCCACCAGCACGGTGGTGCGGCCGTCCTGGTCCACCAGCGGGCTGTCGGTCACTTCCGAGGGCAGCCAGCTGTGGCCGGCGCGCGCGAACAGCTGCCAGCGGCCGCCCAGCGGGCGGGTCACCAGCACCGCCAGTTCCGGGAACAGCGCCGAATCGCCGGCGTACGCCGGCCGGCCGACGATGGCCTCGTCGGCGCGCACGCCGTAGTAGTAATCCACCATGTCGGCGCTCTGCCAGCGCAGCGCCAGCGAGGGCAGCACGGTCCAGCCGCCGGCGCGCAGCAGCGCGGTGTAGGAGAGTTCGGCTTCCTGGCCGCCGCTGCGGTCGAGTGCGTCGGTGGCCAGCGAGGCCTCGAACTGGCCCACGCGCGGGATGCGCCAGCTGGCCGCCACGCCGGCGTCGAGCGAGAACTTGCGGTCGTCCATGCCGGCCAGGTAAGGCGAGTCGCCGGCGTCGTAGCCGTCGCCGCGCACCTGCAGGAAGGGGCCGAACTCGAAGCCCCCGTCTTCCACCAGCACGATGCCGCCGCGCAGGCCGCGCAGGTAGGCGCGCTCGCCTTCGAAGCGCACCAGCGGAACCACCAGCAGGTCTTCGTCGATCTGGCGGTAGGGCGAGTCGCGTTCGATCGCGAGCAGGCCGACGGTCCAGCGCGGCTGGGCGTTTTCCTGCGCGTGGGCGGGCAGGGTGGCCAGCAGGGCGGCGGCCAGGGCCGCGGGGAGCAGGCGCGGGGTCATCGGGGGAAACTCCGGTTCGACGGGATCGCCACTGTTGGCGACGATCCGTCGAACCGGCGTGATTGTCCAGTTCAGGGCAGGCGGAACTCGACCGGCACCAGCGCGTAGGCGGCGATGGCGCGGCCGCCGCGCTGCGCCGGGTGGAAGCGCCAGCGCTGCAGCACCTGGTCGCGCGCGGCCCTGTCGAGGCGACGGTCGCCGCTGCTGCGCTCGATGGCCACTTCCAGCGGCTGCCCGGTTTCATCCACCAGCACCTTCAGCAGCACCGTGCCCTCGATGCCGGCGATGGCGGCCTGGCGCGGGTAGCGCGGCGCGGGGGCGAAGGCGTAGGCCAGCGTGGCCAGGCCGGGCTGGCCGACGTCGAAGCTTTCCTCGGCAGGGCCGGTATCGAAAGCGGGCGGCGCTTCGATCTCGCCGGTGTCGAACGCGGGCGTGGCGTCGGGGGCCGCCGCCTGCTGTACCTGCGGCTGCGGCTGGGCCACGGGCTGCGGTCGCCGCTCGGGCTGCGGCGTCGGCGGCGCCTGGGTGGGCGTGATCTCCGGCGGCGGCAGCGGCTGCATTTCGACCACGGTGGTCTGTGGCCGCGGCTTGGCTTCCGGTGGCGTCCAGCGGGTCGGCACCAGCAACAGGCCGAACACGACGGCGTGCACGCAGAGCGCGAGCGTGGTGCCGGCGATGCGCTTGGCATCGAGGCCGGCGAACGGGGACGACGGGGTGGGGTGGGGCAGGCTTCGGACCATGGAACACCTCCTCGGGTGGGTGCAAGGTCGCCAACGCGCCGGCGCGGAAGGCAGGGTCGCGGCCGCCGCTCGTCGTTGCCCCGAGACTGCGACGGCCCCGTGCGTGCGCGCAAGCGCTAGGATGTGCGCCATGTCCCGATCCCCGTTTCCCGGATGGCTTGCATTCATGTTCGCGGCCGCGCTGCTGGGCGGCTGCGGGCGCGCGCCTGACCCCGCGGCCAGCGCCGCCGACGACGGCGCCGCGCCCGGCGAGGCTGCCGCGCCTCTCGGCGACGAGGCTTTCGAAACCGCCTGGCTGGGCGTGCTGCCCTGCGCCGACTGCGACGGCATCCAGACCCGACTGCAGCTGCACGAAGAGGGAAGCGAGCGCCGCTACGAGCTCGAGGAAACCTACCTCGGCGCGCCCGGCGACAACGTCTTCGTCACCGAGGGCGACTGGGTGCAGGAAACGCGTCGCGGCGACGGCGAGACGGCGACCCTGTTCCGCCTCGACCCGCAGGGCCCGGACCGCTGGTTCGAACTGCGCGCCGACGGCAGCCTGGAAATGCTCGACGGCGAAGGCCGGCCGCTGGAAGGCGCGCTGGCCTACCGCCTCCAGCGGCTCTGAGCGGTTTCGACAGCATTCACCCGCTTGCGGCAAACTCTGCTGCGCCCCCCGGTTCCAGGAGAACAACATGAAAAAGCTCAGTGGCTTCGTGCTCGTCCTCGGCCTGGCCTTCTCGGCCGGCGCGCAGGCCATCGTCGACGAGTTCGCCTTCGGCTTCAGCCCGCGCACGGGCGACGCCTGGGTGGATACCCAGCTCGGCGACATCAACGTCTTCGCCCGCGGCAACACCGATGGCTTCATTGATGACGTGGTGGTGAGCTACGGCGCGCCGCGTTACCTGGTGCGCGAGCTCTACTACGACCGCCGCTGGGCGCCGGGCGACATCTACTACGCCTGCGCGCTGGCGCAGCTGGTGCGACGCCCCTGCATCGAGGTGGTGGACATCTACCAGCGCGACCACGGGCAGGGCTGGGGCGTGATCGCCCAGCGCCTGGGCATCCGCCCGGGTTCGCCGGAGTTCCACACGCTCAAGGGCAACGTCGGCAAGGGCCACGGCAAGATGAAGGCGCGCGGCGGCCCGAAGGCCGGTGGTTCGCGTGGTGGCAACCAGTCCGGCCCGGCGCCCAAGGGCAACCGCCCCGCGGGGGGGCAGGGCCAGGGCCGCGGCCAGGGTGGCAAGCCCGACAAGGGCAACCAGGGGCGCGGCCACGGCCGCTGAGCCCCGGTTCCCGGATTGCGTTGGAAAGACGGCGGCCCAAGGGCCGCCGTCTTCGTTTCAGCGGGCGGTGTAACCGCCGTCGATCGCCAGCTCGGTGCCGGTGACGAACTTCGATTCGTCGGAGGCCAGGTAGACCACGCCCCAGGCGATGTCGTCCGCCTCGCCCATGTGGCCCAGTGGGTGCAGCGCGCCGATCGCCTCGCGGGTGGCACCGCTGGCCTGCAGGTGGTGTTCCACCATCGGCGTCCAGATGAAGCCCGGGTGCACTGAGTTCACGCGGATGCGGTCGGCGGCGTAGCACAGGGCATCGGTCTTGCTCATCAGCCGCACCGCGCCCTTGGAGGCGTGGTAGGCCGGCACGTCGGGCGCGCCGACCAGGCCGTAGATGGACGAGAGGTTGATGATGCTGCCGCCGCCGGCCTTCTTCATGTGCGGGATGGCGTGCTTGGCGCAGAACAGCACGCCCTTCACGTTCACCGCCTGCACCTGGTCCCACTCGGCCTCGGTGATCTCGTGGGTGAGCTTGATCGAGCCGGAGATGCCGGCGTTGTTCACCAGCACGTGCACGCCGCCGAATTCGGCCGCGGCCTCGTCGGTGGCGGCCTTCACCTGTGCTTCGTTGCTGACGTCCACATGCCAGTAGCGGGCGCGTGCGCCCTTAGCGCGCAGCGCGGCGGCCAGCGCCTCGCCTTCGGCGTCGTGCAGGTCGAACAGCGCGACCGCGCCGCCTTCCTCCGCGAGCCGCTCGGCGCAGGCGCGGCCGATGCCCAGCGCGGCGCCGGTGACGATGCAGGTCTTGCCTTTCACTCGATTCATGGCCGTCCTCCTCGGTCCTGGGGTGGCGGCCAGTTTGCGCCAACTCGGGCGCGGCGGGTTTGACGCGCGTCAGTCGGCCCCGCCGCGCACCGGCAGGCCCAGCGGGCGGCCTTGGCGGCGCGGGTCCAGGCCCAGGCCGTACTGCAGGCTCTCGCCGATGCGGGCGGCGTACTGGCGCAGGGCCTGAGCGTGGGCCGGCGGCAGCTCCTCGGCGGTGGTCTCGTTCCACAGCGCCAGCCAGTGGCTGAAATGCGCGGTGGTGATCGAAGGCAGCGCCCGGTGCGCCGCCATCGGGTTGCCGCGGAAGCGGCGGGTGCCCAGCGCCACCGAGGACCAGAAATCCGTGAGCAGCTGCAGGTGCTCGTCCCAGTCGTGCACCGCACCCTCGAAAATGGGGCCCAGGGCCGGGTCGCGGCGCACCTTGGCGTAGAAGCGGTCGACGAGCCGGGCCAGCGCGGCCTCGTCCAGCGGGGGAGGGGTGTCCATGCCGGCAGTTTACGGCCCGGCCTGGCGGGGCGCCGGCCCGCCACCTGACCCAGGTCAGGGAAGTGGCGGAAAGGGAGCGCCAGCATGGCGGCCAGTCCCACCCCCGCGGGAGCGGCGCCATGGCCAACAGCATCGACTGGAACGACTTCGACTCGCACGCGCAGCCCGGCGTAGCCGAGGCGCTGGACGCCGCCGGCATCGAGACCGGCACCGGCGGCGCCGTGGAAGCCATGCCCCTCACGCTGGTGAGGACGGTGGACGTGGACGCCCGCCTGGTGGCCGAGGGCCTGGGCCTGCCGCCGCAGGACGTGCCGGCCATGGTGGCCGACCGCCGCATCGCCACCCTGTGCGAGCGCGGCGTGGGCGAGGACGCCGGGCTGTACCGCTTCACCTTCTACTTTGGGCAGAAGCGTTTCCGCGTCACCACGGACGCCGACGGCCAGCCGCTCCCGGGCCGCTGACGGGCCCCGCCGGGCGGACAGTGGCATCCTATGCCGCCGCCGCGCGCATCGCGGCGGCCTTCCTGCCCAGGCGAAACAACGATGACGACGGAACCCGGCCGCGCCGGCGAGTGGCGCCTGAGCGTGGCGCCGATGATGGACTGGACCGACCGGCACTGCCGGGTCTTCCATCGCCTGCTTGCGCCCAATGCGCGGCTCTACACCGAAATGGTGCACGCCCAGGCCGTGATCCACGGCGACCGCGAGCGCCTGCTCGGTTTCGACGCGGTGGAACACCCGGTGGCGCTGCAGCTGGGCGGCAGCGACCCCGCGCACCTGGCCGAAGCCACCCGCATCGGCGCCGACTGGGGCTACGACGAGGTCAACCTCAACGTCGGCTGCCCCTCCGACCGCGTGCAGGCCGGGCGTTTCGGAGCCTGCCTGATGAAGGAACCCGCGCTGGTGGCCGACTGCGTCGCCGCCATGCAGGCCGCCGCGCCGGCGAACGTGCCGGTCACGGTGAAGTGCCGCCTGGGCGTGGACGAGATGGAGGACTACGACGTCTTCCGCGCCTTCGTCGACACCGTGGCGCTGGCCGGCTGCCGCGTGTTCGTGGTGCACGCCCGCAAGGCGTGGCTGCAGGGCCTGAGCCCGAAGGAAAACCGCGAGATCCCGCCGCTGCGCTACGAATGGGTGCACCGCCTCAAGCGCGAGCGCCCGGAGCTGGTGGTGGCCATCAACGGCGGGCTGGCCACGGTCGAGGACGTGCTGGCGCAGTCGCCGGGCCTGGACGGCGTGATGATCGGCCGCGCCGCCTACCACGAGCCCTACCGCCTGCACCTGATGGACCGCGCGCTGTTCGCGCCGTCGGAGCCGCCGGAAGACCGCGCGGAGCTGCTGCGCAAGTTGCGGCCGTACGTCGAGGACTGCCTGGGCCGCGGCGTCGCGCTCAAGCACATCAGCCGGCACCTGCTGGGCCTGTTCCACGGCCAGCCGGGCGGACGCCTGTTCCGCCAGGTGCTGAGCGAAGGCGCACCGCGCGCCGATGCCGGCTGGGACCTGGTGGAACGCGCGCTGGCCGCCACCGCGCGGCGCGAGGCGGCGGCATGATCACCCGCGATACCGGAAGGTTCCTGGCCTTCGCCCGCGGCCTGGCCGCCGATTTCGGCCCGGCCTGCGCGAAGGCCGCGTTCCTGGTCGCGCCCGAAGGTTTCGCGCTGGCCGAGCAGTCGGCCAGCGACAACGCCTACATGGACCTGTCGGTGCGCGTGGACCCGCGGCGCGCGCTCGACCAGCACCGCGAACTGCAGCGCGCCCTGGCCGAAGACCTGCCGACCGTGTGTTTCCCCGGCGACCCCGCCACGCCCGACGCGCTGTTCCCGAACAACGTGTTCGCCACCGCGCCGGGACGGCTGGTCATCGGCAACATGCGCCACCCCGTGCGCCAGCGCGAGGCGGAGCGCGCCGACATCCGCGGTTTCTTCACCGGCGCCCTGGGCTACCGGGAAATCGACCTGCGGGCCCAGCCGGGCATCTGCGAGCTCACCGGCTCGATGGTGGTCGACCGCGCCCGCGGCCTGGGCTTCGCGGGCCTGGGCGAGCGCTGCGACGCCGTTGGCGCCGCCGCCCTGCACGCCGCCCTCGGCCTGCGCGCCACCCTGCTGTTCGACCTGGCGCCGGGCGAGTACCACGCCAACGTGGTGATGAGCGTGCTGGCCGGCCGGGCCCTGGTGGTCTGCCCCGGCGGCTTCGCCGACCCGGCGGTGCCGGCGGCCCTGGCCGCGCTGTACGCACCCGCCGTGGTCACGCTCGACGACGCCCAGAAGGCCGGCTTCGCCGGCAACTGCATCGCCCTGCGCGGCGACCGGGTGCGCATCAGCCAGGCCGGCGCCGACGCCCTGCGGCCCGGCCAGGTGGCCGCGCTGGCCGGGGCTGGTTTCGCCCTGGCCCCGGTGCCCCTGGACGAAATCGAGAAGGCCGGCGGCTCCCTGCGCTGCTGCGTGGCGGAAATCTACTGAGCCTGAACCTTGGCAAGCGCCAAGTTATTGAAGATATTAAAGTTCAGACCGGATTCACTGCCCCGGAACCAGACTTCACCCCGTCATCCGGCTAGCCGGACCCCCCGCTCGGAGCTAGTATCCCGCTGATGCTGAACGCCCTTCGACCCCTGCTGCTGCTTGTCGCCGTTGCCGCCGCCGCGGCCCCGGTGCATGCCGAGGAAGCGCGCCAGCGCCGCCTGGAGGCGGCCGAGCGCATCCGCGAGGTCGAGCGCGACGGCGGCCGGGTGCTGCAGGCCGAGCGCATGCAGCGCGGTGGCCGCGAGGTCTATCGTTACAAGGTGCTCACCCCGGACGGCCGCGTGCGCGTGATGCACGACGCCCGCGACCGCGAGCCGCCGCGCACCGACCGCCGCAGCCTCATGCTGCGCGACCGTGCCCGCCGGCCCGAGCCGGTCGAGGTGCGCCCGGAACCGCAGGTCGAGGCGGGCCGCGGTGAACCGCGCCGCGGCGACGCCGAGAACTGATTCCCCCTGTCCCGGCCCCCCCTGGGCCGTTCCCCTGTCGAAGGAGACGCCATGCGCGTACTGCTGGTCGAGGATGAAGCCCCGCTCCGTGAAACCCTGGCCGCGCGCCTGAAGCGCGAAGGTTTCGCCGTGGACACCGCCGGCGACGGCGAGGAAGGCCTGTACCACGGCCGCGAAGTGCCGTTCGACATCGCCGTGATCGACCTGGGATTGCCCAAGATGTCGGGCATGGACCTGGTGAAGGCGCTGCGCGCCGAAGGCCAGAAGTTCCCCATCCTCATCCTCACCGCGCGCTCGAGCTGGCAGGACAAGGTCGAGGGCCTGAAGTCCGGCGCCGACGACTACCTGGTCAAGCCCTTCCACGTGGAAGAGCTGCTGGCGCGCATGAACGCGCTGCTGCGCCGCGCCGCCGGCTGGTCCAAGCCCACGCTCGACTGCGGCCCGGTGAAGCTCGACCTCTCGGCCCAGACGGTGTCCGTCAACGGCGCCGGCGTCGACCTCACCAGCTACGAGTACAAGGTGCTCGAGTACCTGATGCTGCACGCGGGCGAGCTGGTGTCCAAGGCCGACCTGACCGAGCACATCTACCAGCAGGATTTCGACCGCGACTCGAACGTGCTCGAGGTCTTCATCGGCCGCCTGCGCAAGAAGCTCGACCCCGAGGGCGAGATCAAGCCGATCGAGACCGTGCGCGGTCGCGGCTACCGTTTCGCCATCCCGCGCGACGAGTAAACCCGCGTGCGCGGTTGGCGCACGCTGTCGCTGCAGGCCCGGCAGATGCTGGCGGCCAGCGTCGCGCTGGTCGCCTTCCTCGGGCTCACCGGCTACGCCCTGGACCGCGCCTTCGTGCAGACGGCCCAGAACGCCCTGCGCGAACGCCTGGCCAACCTGGCCAACGCCTACATCCAGGAAAGTGAATTCGACCGCACGGGCGCCTTCATCTCGCCCGAGATCCCGCCCGACACGCGCCTGCTCAGCCCGGGCAGCGGCCTGTATGCGAACGTGCGCGGCGAGGGCCTGAGTTGGGAGTCCGCGTCCGCGCTGGGCCGCTCGCTGCCGCCGGTGGAATTCCTCAAGCCTGCCGAAAAGCGCTTCGAGGGCCCGCTGCGCATCGTCGACGCCCGCGGCCTGGAGAACAGCGTCTACGCCTATTCGATGGGCGTGATCTGGGAAAGCGCCGGCGACTTCCCGATCACCTTCAGCGTGTTCGAGGACGCCGGCCAGATCCAGGACCAGGTGAACGTGTTCAGGCGCGCGCTCTGGGGCTACCTGGTGATGGCGGCGCTGCTGCTGTTGCTGGTGCAGATCCTGGTGCTGCGCTGGAGCCTGCTGCCGCTGCGCGACGTCGAGCGCGAACTCTCGCGCGTGCGCCAGGGCCGCAGCCAGCGCCTCTCGGGCCGGCACCCGCGCGAGCTCGAGTCGATCACCGAATCGATCAACAGCCTGATCGAGAGCGAGCGCAGCCACCTCGAGCGCAGCCGCAACACGCTGTCCGACCTGGCCCACAGCCTCAAGACCCCGCTGGCCGTGCTGCGCTCGCGCCTGGACGCCGACGCCAGCCACGAAGAGCTGCGCGCCGAGGTCGGTGCGCAGGTGCAGCGCATGAACGAGATCGTCTCCTACCAGCTTTCGCGCGCCGCCCGCAGCGGCCATGCGCTGTATTCGGCGCCGCTGGAGATCGAGCCGCGCGCCGAGGAAATCGTCGCCGGCCTCGAGAAGGTGTACGCCAGCAAGGGTGTGTTCTGCGAATTCGAGATCGACCCGGCGGCGCGTTTCCACGGCGAGCTGGGCGACCTGCAGGAGTTGATGGGCAACCTGGTCGAGAACGCCTTCAAGTGGGCGCGCAAGCGCGTGCTGCTGACGGTGACGGTGGAGCCGGCGCCGGACAACCGCCGCCCCGGCGTGTCCTTCGTGGTGGACGACGACGGCCCGGGCATCCCGCCTGAGCAGGTGGAGCGCCTGCTCCAGCGCGGCGTTCGCGGCGACGAGCGCGTGCAGGGCCACGGCATCGGCCTGTCGATCGTGCAGGACATCGTGGCGGCCTACCGCGGCGAACTCACCGTGGGCCCGGCGCCCGAACTCGGCGGCGCGCGTTTCGCCGTGCGTTTCCCGCCGGCCTACTGACGCCGCCTCAGCGCGCGGGGATCGGCGACTCGCCGTAGAAGCGCTGCAGGTGCCCGGCCACCGCCGGCATTTCCCTGGCCAGCAGCGCCGGCGCCGAGAAGTGGTATTCGCTGGCGACGGCGAAGAATTCCTCGGGGGCTTCCGCGGCGTAGGCGTCGATCGGCGTGTCCTCGCCGGCGTCCACGCGTTTGCAGAAGGCGTCGTAGGCCTGCTGGAAATCGCGGGCCCAGGCGCGCTGCCAGGCGGCGGGCAGGGGCGGGGTGCCGTCCATGGCGCCGTCGAGGGCGTCGAGCTTGTGCGCCATCTCGTGCACCACCAGCTGGAAGCCGGCCTCGGGCTCGGCCAGGTCGGCCAGCACGTCGTCCCAGCTCAGCACCAGCGGGCCCTGTTCCCAGGCTTCCCCGGCCAGTTCGTCCACCCATTCATCCACTACGCCAGTGTCCTCGTCGTGGTGGCGGCGGTGCACGCGGAAGGCGCCGGGGTAGACCAGCACCTGCGACCAGCCGTGCAGGCCCTCGGCGCCGAATTCGAGCAGCGGCAGGCAGCACAGTGCGGCCAGTTGCAGCCGCTGCGCGTCGTCGAGCGCCAGGCCGTGCAGCGGGGTGATGGTCTTGCCGGCCTGGTAGCGCGCCACCAGCGTGCACAGGCGGTCGCGCCGCGCGGCGTCGAGGCGGGCGAGGAAGGGCAGGGCGGCGAGCAGGGCGTCGCGGTCGGTGGGCGACAGGCGCGGCTGGCTCGTGGCGGAGCGCAGGCGCTTGAGCAGGGATTTCATGCCCGCAGGGTGCGGGCGGCGACGCGATCAGGCAAGCCCGGGCGGGCTCAGCGGATCATTCCGGGCAGCAGGGTGTTCCAGCGGGGCGTGCTGCGGCCGGCGGCGCCGCTGCTGCGCGGGCGCACCGGCGCGGTGGCGCCCGGGCCGGCGGAGGGCTCGGTGGACTTGCCGTTGGCCGGCTTGGCGTCCTGGGCTTCCTGCTTGGGGCAAAGGCCCCCATCGGGCTCGGCCTGCGCCGGTTCGGACGCGAACGCCGCGGTGGTGGCGAAAGCCAGGCTGAGGGCGAGCAGAAGGCGGGTCATGGTCTTCACCTGCGGAACGGGACACCCATTCGGATGCGCCGGGGCGGCCAAGGGTTGCATCGGATTCTACGCTGGCCGGGGCCGGACGCCAGTGCCGTTTTTGCGGCGCCGCAGCATGGCGCCGGCGCGCGCTTCGGGCAGACTCCGGCGGCACATGAATGCCGCCACCCTCACCTTCCCACGCCCGCTCATCCGCGGCCCCGCGCTCCGCCGCGCCCTCATCGCCGGCGCGCGCCGGGTGATCGCGCAGCGCGAGGCGCTCAACAAGATCAACGTATTCCCGGTGCCCGACGGCGACACCGGCAGCAACCTCGCCTTCACCTTGGGAGGCGTGCTGGCCGGCGCGCTGAGCCGCCGCACCCAGGGCGCCGGCGACCTGCTGCGCCGGGTCGGCGAGGACGCGGTGGACGGTGCGCGCGGCAATTCCGGCGCCATCCTGGCGCAGTTCTTCACCGGCGTCGCCGAAGCGGTGGGCACCGCCCGCGCGCTCGAGGCCGCCGCGCTGGCGCGCGCCGTGCGCGCCGGCGCCAACTCGGCCCGGCAGGCGCTGTCCGAGCCGCGCGAGGGCACCATCCTGAGCGTCATCAGCGCCTTCGCCGATGGGCTCGACACGCGCGCCGACGACGACCTCGGCAGCTGGTTCGCGCGCGCGCTCGAGCGCAGCCGCCGGGCCCTGGCCGCCACCCCGACGCAGTTGCCGGTGCTGGCCAAGGCCGGCGTGGTGGACGCCGGCGCGCAGGGTTTCGTGGACCTGCTCGAGGGCATCCACGACTTCATCGCCTCGGGCGCGGTGGACGCCGCCGGCGTCGCCGACGAACTGCCGGCCGACCTGGAAGCCGCCGAAGCGCACGGCGAGCTCGGCGACGCCGACCCCGAGCACCGCTGGTGCAGCGAATGCCTGCTGGTGGGCGAGGGCCTGGACCGCGCCGGCCTGCGCGCGGCGGTGGGCGAGCTGGGTGCGTCCTGCGTGGTGATCGCCGGCAGCCACACCCGCGTGCGCCTGCACGCGCACGTGGCCCAGCCCAGCCAGCTGTTCGAAGTGGCCGGCCGCTTCGGCCGCGTCGAAGGCGCCAAGGCCGACGACATGCACGCCCAGGCGCGCACCGCCGCCGGCGGCGTCGGCGTGGCGGTGATCACCGACAGCGCCGCCGACCTGCCCGACGAGGAGCTGCGCCGGCTCAACATCCACATGGTGCCGGCGCGCGTGAACTTCGGCGACCAGGACTACCTGGACAAGGTCGGCCTTTCCACCGCCGAGTTCTACCGCAAGCTGCGCACCGAGCTGGTGCTGCCGCGCACCAGCCAGCCGCCGCCGGGCGACTTCCGGCGGCAGTTCGAATTCCTGCTCTCGCACCACCGCGAACTGGTGTACGTGGGTCTTTCGCGCGCGGTGTCGGGCACGCTGCAGTCGGCCGAAACCGCCGCGCAGCGCTGCAGCCCCGGCCGCACGCACGTGTTCGACACCGGCAACGCTTCCGGCGGCGAAGGCCTGCTGGCCATGCGCGCGGCGGAGATGGCGGTGGCGGGCGCGACGTCCGCGCAGATCCTGGAAGAACTGGCGCGGCTCAAGCCGCTCACCCAGACCTGGGCCATGGCGCGCAACATCAGCCACGCCGTGCGCGGCGGCCGCATCCCGGCCTGGGCCAAGCCCGTGGTCGAGTGGCTGGGCCTGACGCCGCTGGCGAAGGTGAAGGACAGCGGCCGGCTCGGCGTGGTCGGCGGCCTGTTCGGCCAGTCGCGGCTGCCCGAGCGCTACGCCGAGTACGTGGCCAAACGCGTGGCCAAGGGCCGGCGCTACCGCGTCGTGGTGGGCCACTGCGATGCGCCCGAAGACGGCCAGCGCCTGCTGGCCGCGCTGCGCGAACGCCTGGAGGTGGCCCAGGGCTGGCTGGTGGAAACCGGCTCGGCCGTGGGCGCGCATGCCGGCCCCGGTGCGCTGGTGGTGTCGCTGCAGCCCGCGGACTGACGCCGCCCGCGGGGCTCCCGCATAATGCCGGCATGACTTCGCCGACGTTGACCACGCTGCTGCTCCTGCTCGCCGCCTACCTGCTCGGCTCGCTTTCGGGCAGCCTGCTGCTGGGCCGCCTGCGCGGCGTGGACATCCGGCAGCACGGCAGCGGCAACGCCGGCGGCACCAACGCGCTGCGCACCCAGGGCTGGAAGTTCGCGCTCGGCACGGTGCTGGTGGACGTGGGCAAGGGCGTGCTGGCGGTCTGGCTGGCGCAACGCTTCGGCGGCGGCGAGGCCTGGCTGCCGTATGCCGCGGCGGCCGCGGCCATCCTCGGCCACGTGTACCCGGTGTTCCATGGTTTCCGCGGCGGCAAGGGCGCCGGCACGCTGGTGGGTGCGCTGCTGGTGGCGTGGCCGGTGTCGGTGGCGGTGCTCATCGGCGCCTGGCTGCTGGTGCTCACCGCCACGGGTTACGTGGGCCTGTCCACCATCCTGGCCGGCGCGGTGCTGGTGCCCTTCGCGCTGCTCACCGATGCGCCGCTGCCGAGGCTGGTGTTCGCCGCGGGCGTGGCGCTGTTCCTGGCCTACACGCACCGCAGCAACCTGGCGCGCCTGCGCGCCGGCACCGAAAGCCGCTTCGAGCGCGTGCGGATCTGGGCGCGGCTGTTCCGGGGGCGGGCGTGAGCGATCGCGCGCTGCTGGCGCGGCTGTGCGCGGGGCCGGCGTCCGGCGCCGAGCTCGCGGCCTCGCTGGGCATCACCCGCAGCGCGGTGTGGAAGCGCATCGAGGCGCTGCGCGAGGCGGGCGTGGAGGTCGATGCGCAGCCCGGCCGCGGTTATGCGCTGGCGCGGCCCCTGCAGCTGCTTGATGGTGACGCGCTGGCCGCCGCGCTGTCGCCCGCGGCGCGCGCGGAACTGGCGGGCCTCGAGGTGCTGTTCGAAACCGATTCCACCAATGCCGAGGCGCTGCGCCAGCCGGCGCCGGCGCAGGGCACGCGCGCCTGGCTGGCCGAACGCCAGACCGCCGGCCGCGGCCGCCGCGGGCGCGCCTGGGCTTCGCCGCTGGCCGCGCATGTTTACCTGAGCCTGTCGCGCCGTTTCGACGGCGGCATCGCCGCGCTGCAGGGGCTCAGCCTCGCCGTGGGCGTGGCCGCGGTGCAGGCGCTGCATGGACTGGGGTATCGCGAAGTCGGGCTGAAGTGGCCGAACGACCTGCTGGTGGGTTCACGCAAGCTCGGCGGCATCCTGGTGGAGCTGCGCGGCGACGCCGCCGGCCCGCTGCACGTGGTCGTGGGCCTGGGCCTGAACGTGGCGATGCCGCCGTCCGCCGCGCAGAGCATCGACCAGCCCTGGTGCGACCTGGCCGGTCTGGTGCCGCAGCCACCTTCCCGCCAAGCCGTGGCCGCGGCGCTGCTGGACGCGCTGCTGCCGATGCTCGCGCGCTTCGAACGCGAGGGCCTGGCACCGTGGCGCGAAGCCTGGGCGCGTCACGACCTGCTCGCCGGCAAGCCCGTGCGCGTGCAGGAAGGCCCGCGCGTGGTCGAAGGCATCGCGCTCGGCCTGGCCGACGACGGCGCGCTGCGCCTGCGCACCGAAGCCGGCGAACACCTGTGCCATGCAGGCGAAGCGAGCCTGCGCGCCGCATGAACTGGCTGCTCGACCTTGGCAACACCCGCCTGAAGGTGGCCCCCTGGTCGCCCGGCCGGGCGCTGGGCGAAATGCAGGCCTGGGCGCATGGCGCCGCCGATTTCGCGCCCTCGCTGCAGCGCTGGCTGGCGCAGCTGGCGGCGGGCGACCGCTGCTGGCTTGCTTCCGTGGCCAGCTCGGAACTCACCGCCACCGTGGCCGAGGCGCTGGCGCGCAGCGGCCACCCGGCCACGCGCGTGCGCACCCTGGCCGAATGCGCCGGCGTGCGCATCGCCTACGCCGAGCCCTCGCGCCTGGGCGTCGACCGCTTCCTGGCGCTGCTGGCCGCGCATGCGCGCGGGCTCGGCCCGTGGCTGCTGGTGTCGGCGGGCAGCGCGCTCACGGTGGACCTGCTCGACGCCGGCGGCCAGCACCGCGGCGGCGTCATCGCGCCCAGCCCCGAGCACATGCGCTCGGCGCTGGCCGCGCGTTTTTTTCCCGCGCTGGCCTATGCCGGCGGCGAAGCCCAGGCCTTCGCCCGCGACACCGCCGACGCGCTCGCCGGTGGCAGCATTGGCGCGGCGCTGGGGCTGGTTGAACGCAGCCACCGCGAAGCCACGCGCCTGCTTGGCCAGGCACCGCGGCTGCTGCTGGGCGGCGGTGGCGCGGCACGGCTGGCGCAGTCGCTCGACATCGAACACGAACTGGCGCCCGCGCTGGTGCTGGAGGGCCTGGCGGTGTACGCCGCGCAGGCCGGGAGTGAACCGCAATGATGGTGCGTGGCCTGGTGGTGCTGCTGGCGTGCATGAACCTCGCCGTTGGCCTGTGGTG
Organism: Arenimonas sp.; assembly: GCF_041913985.1. Classification (GTDB taxonomy): domain Bacteria; phylum Pseudomonadota; class Gammaproteobacteria; order Xanthomonadales; family Xanthomonadaceae; genus Arenimonas. Next base: position 59,839 of record NZ_JAYSEG010000009.1, on the reverse strand, counting down.
GTGGCTGCACGTGCCCGCGGTGGAGGCACCGCCGCCGCCGATGGAAACCGGCGTCGGCGGCCTGGTGCTGCTGGGCGAGGCCGAGGCGCCGCCGCCGCCCGACGCGGTGGAGCTGGCCGCCGTGCCGGTGCCGCTGCCCGACGCACCGCTGTGCCTGAGCATCGGCCCCTTCGCCACGCCGGCCCAGCTGCGCGCGGCCATGAATGCACTGACGCCCCGCGTGGCGCGCATCCAGTTCCGGGAACTGCCGGCCACCGAACTGCGCGGCTACCGCGTGTTCCTGCCCGCGTCCGGCAGCCGTGAGCAGGCGCTGGCCGCCGCGCGCCAGCTGGCCGCGCGTGGCGTGCGCGACTACTACGTCGTGACCGCCGGCGAAGAGGAGAACACCATTTCGCTGGGCCTGTTCCGCGAGCTGGCCAACGCCGAGAAGCGCCGCGACGAAGTCGCCGGCCAGGGTTTCCAGCCCGTGCTCGAACCGCGCACCGAACAGGCCGCGCAGTGGTGGATCGACCTGGCCGCCGAGCCCGGGCTCGACTGGGCCGCGGCGATCGGCGACGCCAGCGGGCTGGAAGCGCGCCCCGCGCCCTGCCAGTAACACCGTCGCGGCAGGCTAGAATCCGCGCCATGCCGGCTTAGCTCAGTTGGTAGAGCAACCGCCTTGTAAGCGGTAGGTCCCCGGTTCGATTCCGGGAGCCGGCACCACTCCCGCGGCGGGGCTTGGCTTTCCTGCCCCACATGGGCTCTTATTAGCCCACGGGCGACGCGGGGGGCGGCGCCAGGAGGGCGCCGACCACGCATGGCGAGCGATCGCAAAGCGGCACAGGCCACCGGGAACGCCGCAGGGCAGGGCGACCCGCGGGCACGGCTGCTTGCCGTGCTGCTCGCCGCCGTGGGTGCGGTGGAGGCCGCCTGGCTCGACGCCTTCGTTCCTTCCGGCTGGCCGGCCTGGCTTTCGATGGCCCCCGTGGCCGTGCTGGCCGCCGGCCTCTGGCTGCGGGTGGACCGCCGGCGTTGGAAGGTGCTGGCCACGGGCCTGGCACTGGGCTCCCTGGGCCTGGCCATGGTGGCCTGGCCCGGCGCCGACGCCGCGACGCGCAGCGTGGCGCCCTGGCTGGCGTCGCTGGTGGGCGCCCTGGCGCTGGCCGCGCAGGCCGCCGGGCGGCACCCCGGGGTGTCGATGCTGGCGCGCGCCGCCGGTGGCCTGCTGCTGGCGCTGGTGCTGCTGGCGCTGCGTGCCCTGGTCGAGGGCGGCGGCAAGGCCCTGCCGCTGGGCATCGCGCCCTTGCTGGCCTGGGGCGGCGTCGCCGCCTGGCTGCTGGTGCGCGACCTCGAGCCGGGCCCGCAGCGCATGCTGCGCCTGTGTTCGGCGCTGCTCGCCGGCCTTGCCCTGCTGGTGATGGCCGGCTGGTGGCTGCACGCGCCGTACATCGTGCAGGGCGGCACCCGCTACGTGCCGATGCAGTTCAATACCGCCTTCTGCGCCTTCCTGATGGCCGTGGCCCTGCGCCTGCTCGCCACCGGCCGCCGGAACCTGGCGCTGCTGCCGCTGCTGCCGGTGGTGCTGCTGGCGCTGGTCAGCCTGGCCGAGGAATACGCCGGTTGGGCCGTGGGCGCGGGCGAATGGCTGCTCAGCCACGGCATCGTGGCCGAGGGCGTGGTGCCCGGCCGCATGGCGCCGAACACCGCCACCGCCTTCCTTCTCGGCATCCTGGGCGTGGTGCTGGCGCCTCCTGGGGGGCAGCGCAGCCCGGTGCGCTGGTCGGCCACCTGGGCCTGCGGCTTCGTGGTGACGGTGATCGCGCTGATCGTGCTCACCGGCTACGTGTTCGGCATCCCGGTGCTGCGCGGCTGGGGCTCGCACACGCCGATGGCGCTGATGACCGGCGTGTCCATGGCGCTGATCGGCATCGGGCTGGGCTTCGGTGGCGCCGAGATCCAGCGCACGCTGCGGCAGCGGGCGGCCTGGATGCCGGTGGTGGTGGCGCTGGGCGCCACGGCCGCGTCGGTGCTGATGTGGTACGCGATCGACCGCGACCAGGGCCGTCGCGCGCAGCTTGAGCTCGAGCAGCGGGCGGAGCTGGTGCGCCGTTCCATCGAGACCGGCGAGCAGGGCCGCAGCGACGCGCTGCGGCGCATGTCCGAACGCCTCGCCGGCGCCAGCGGCGAAGAAGAGCGGCAACACCTGTTCCGGCTCGATTCGGCCATCTACCTGCGCGACTTCCCGAGCTTCGCCTCCGTGCTCTGGGTGGACCCGGAGACGCGGGTGATGGGCACCCTGCAGCGCGAGGGTTTCGCCGCCGACGTGCTGGGCATCCGGCTCGATTTCGAGCGGGTGCGCGCCGAGGCCTTCGAGCGGGCGCGCCGCAGCGGCATGCCCGAGAAGTCGCGGCCCATCCTGCTGCTCAACGGGCGGCCGGGCGAGCTGCTCATCGCGCCGATGGTGGGCGCGGAGGGCTTCCAGGGCTACGTGGCCGCCGCGGTCATGCACGACGATCTTTACCCGCGCGTGCTGGCCTCGGTGGCGGAGGAAAACGCGCTGCGCATCCGGCACGGCGGCACGCTGCTCTACCAGCGCGGCATGCCGGGCGCCGCGGCGCCGCTGGTGCTGCCTATCGAAGGACCCGACGACCAGCTGGTCATGGAAATCTGGCCCGCCGCGGAGGCCGAAGGCGCGCCGCTGGCGAACCTGCTGCTGTTCACCGGCCTGCTCGGCGGCGGCCTGCTGGCGCTGGCGCTCAGGCTGGCTGGCCTGGCGCGCGAGCGCGCCGAGGAGGCCGAGCGCAAGGGCACCGAGCTGGCCTGCCAGATGGCCGAGGCCGAACGCGCGCGCGCGGCGCTGGGCGAGGCCGAACAGGAGCTCTCCCAGGTTTTCGGCAGCATCAGCGACGCCTTCTACACGCTCGACCGCGACTGGCGCTTCGTGTTCGTGAACCCGCGCGCCGAGCAGCTGATGCAGCGCCCGCGCGAGGCGCTGGTCGGCACCCGGGTCTGGGACGCGTTCCCCGAAGCGCGCGACTCGGTGATCGAGCGGGAGTTCCGCGACGCGGTCACCAACAACCGGGCCCGTGAATTCGAAGTGCACTTCCCGCCGCTGTCGGCCTGGTTCTACGCGCGGGTGTTCCCGCACCCGCACGGCCTGGCGGTGTATTTCCAGGACATCAGCGAGCGCAAGCGCGCCGAGGCGGGCATGGTCAAGGCGCGCGCGGCCTCGGAGCGCGCCCAGCAGATCGCCCAGCTCGGCAGCTGGGAATACGACCTGGCCACCGGCGAGCTGTCCTGGTCGCCGGAAGTGCTGCGCATCTTCGGCCTGCCGCGCGGGCAGGCCCGCAACAGCCTGCCGGCGATGCTGCAGCTGGTGCATTTCGAGGACCGCGGGCGCCTGCAGGACGCGCAGCGGCGCCTGCACGCCGGCGAAGCCGAGCTCGACATCGAATACCGCATCGTCCGGCCCGACGGCGAAACCCGCTTCGTGCGCGAGCTGGGCACCCTGGTGCGCGACGAGGCCGGCACGCCGGTGGCGGCTTCGGGCGCCATCCAGGACGTCACCCAGCGGCACCAGTCGGAGGACGCGCTGCGCGAGCTCTCGCGCCGGCTCGAGCAGTCGCTGGTGATGAACCGGCTGGTGCTGGAGAACTCGCTCGACGTCATCTGCGTCATCGACGCCAACGGCCGCTTCACGCAGGTGAGCAGCGCCTGCCAGGCGCTGTGGGGCTTCCTGCCCGGCGAGCTGGTGGGCCGGGCCTACTTCGACCTGGCCCACCCCGACGACCGCGCCAACACCCTGCGCGAAGGCGCCGCGGTGCTGGCCGGCCGGCCCACGGTGGACTTCCGCAACCGCGTGCTGCGCAAGGACGGCAGCGTGGTGTCCATGCAGTGGTCGGCGGTGTGGTCGCCGCGCGAGCGGCTGATGTTCGCCGTGGCGCGCGACGTCACCGAGGCCGAGCGCCAGGCCAACGCCCTGCGCGAGGCGAAGGAAAGCCTGCAGCGCGCCCAGCAGGTGGCGCGCATGGGCGCCTGGGAATTCGACATCGCCGCGAACTCGCTGCGCTGGTCCGACGAGGTCTACAGCATCTTCCACGTCCGACCGGGCGAGTTCGAAGGTACCTTCGAGGCCTTCACCGCGCGCGTGTACCCCGAGGACCTGGCGCGGCTGCAGGCGGCCCAGCAGCGCATGCTCGAGGGCGGCCCCGACATGGACGTGGAGCACCGCATCGTGCTGCCCGACGGCAGCGTCGGCCACGTGCACGAGCGCGCCCGCGTGCTGCGCGGCGAGGACGGCCGGCCCTGGCTCATTTCCGGCAGCGTGCAGGACATCACCGAGCGAAAGCGGGCGCGGCAGCTGGAAGCGGGGCAGCGCAGCGTGCTGGCCAGCATCGCGGCGCGGCGGCCGCTCACCGACAGCCTGCTGGCCACCACCCGCGTCTGCGAGGAGCAGTTCGCCGGGGCCCTGTGTTCGATCCTGCTGCTCGACGAAAGCGGCCAGCACGTGCTGCAGGGCGCGGCGCCCAGCCTGCCGGCGGCCTACAACGCCGCGGTGCATGGCCTGGCGATCGGGCCCAAGGCCGGCTCCTGCGGCACCGCGGCCTGGCGCGGCGAACGCGTGGTGGTCACCGACATCGAAACCGACCCGCTCTGGGAAGACTACCGGGGGCTGGCGCGCGAGCACGGCCTGCGCGCCTGCTGGTCCACGCCGGTGAAATCCTCCTCGGGCAAGGTGTTGGCCACCTTCGCCACCTACTACCGCGAACCGCGCGAGCCGACGCCGGCCGAGCTGGCCACCATCGACGGCCTCGCCTCGCTGGTGGCGGTGGCGATCGAGCACGCCGAGGCCTACCGCAACCTCGAGCTGGGCGAGCAGCGCTTCCGCTCCCTGTTCGACGAGCACCCGGACGCGGTGTATTCGCTCGACCTCGAGGGGCGCTACACCTCGGTCAACGACAGTTTCGCCCACCTCGCCGGCGTCGAGCCGGCGCAGGTGATCGGCCAGCGCTTCGACGAGCGCACGGTGCCGGAGCACCGCGACGTGGTGCGCGCGCACTTCGAAGCCGCCTGCCGGGGCGAGGCCCGCAGCTACGAGATGGCCGGCCTGGCCGTGGACGGCTCGCGGGTGGAGCTGCGCGTCACCAACCTGCCTATCGTGGTCGAGGGCCGGGTCACGGGCGTGTTCGGCATCGCCCAGGACATCAGCCTGCTGCACAAGCACCAGCGCGAACTGTCCGGTGCGCTCGACGCGGCCGACCAGCTCAGCCGCCAGCTGCAGCGGCTCAGCGAAGCCTCCATCGCCATCAACCGCGACCTCGGCGAAGCGACGCTGTACCAGCAGCTGGTGGACAAGGTCCGCGAGATCGTCGGCGCGCACCAGGCGGTCGTCAGCGTCGAGCCTTCCGAGGGCGGTACCCAGCTGATCAGCGCCATGTCGCTGTCGGAGAAGTACGCCCAGTGGCGCGACTACGACGCGCCGATCGACTGCACCGGCATCTACATGATGGTGGGCGAACAGCAGAAGCCGATGCGCATGGGCCAGGCCGAGCTCGAGGCCCACCCCCGTTGGCGCGGCTTCGGCGCCGAGGCCTCGCGGCACCCGCCGATGCGCGGCTGGCTGGCCGTGCCCCTGGTGGGCAGCGACGGCAAGACCTTGGGCATCCTGCAGCTGAGCGACAAGTACCGGGGCGAATTCAACGCCGACGACGAGCAGGTGGCCATGCAGTTCGCGCAGATGGCGGTGATCGCCATCGAGCGCGCGCGGCTGCTGACCCGGCTGGGCGTGCGCGACCGCTTCTTCGAGATGTCGCTGGAGGTCTTCGTGGTCTTCGACCCGGCGAGCCAGCGCTTCGTCCAGGTCAACCCCATGCTCAGCGAGATCACCGGCTACAGCCGCGAGGAGCTTTGCAGCCGCGAGATCCAGGCCTTCGTGCATCCCGACGACTGGCCCAAGACCGGCGACCGCGCCGCGGCCCTGGCCGGGCGCCAGGCCGTGCCCACCGCCTTCGTCAACCGCTACGTGCGCCGCGACGGCGGCGTGCGCTGGATGGAGTGGATGTCCTCGCCCGACGACGACGGGCTGGTGTATGCCGTGGGCCGCGACATCACCGAGCGCCTGCGCTCCGAGGCGGCGCTGCGCCAGACCCTGGCCGACCTCAACAACCGCAACCGCGAGCTGCAGGACTTCGCCTTCATCGCCTCGCACGACCTGCAGGAGCCGCTGCGCAAGATCCGCGCCTTCGCCGACCGCCTGCAGCAGCGCCATGCCGAGGGCCTGGCCGCCGAGGCGCGCGACTACCTCGACCGCACCAGCCAGGCCGCCGCGCGCATGCAGGTGCTGATCGACGACCTGCTGGCCTATTCGCGGGTGGCGGCGCGCGGCAAGCCCTTCAAGCCGGTGGACCTGGGCCAGGTGCTGGCCGGCGTGCTGGACGACCTGGAGGCCGCGCTGGAGTCCAGCGGCGGCCGCGTGGTGGCCGGCCCGCTGCCCACGCTGGAGGGCGACCCGACCCAGCTGCGCCAGGTGTTCCAGAACCTGCTGTCGAACGCGCTCAAGTTCCGGTCCCCGGACCGGGCCCCGGTGGTCACCATCACGGCGGAACCTTCACCGGCCGAGGACGGTCCGGGCTGGATCCTGCGTTTTGAAGACAATGGCATCGGTTTCGAGCCGCGCCACGCCGAGAAGGTGTTCGGTCCGTTCCAGCGCCTGCACGCGCGCCAGGAATACGCCGGCACCGGCATCGGCCTGGCCATCGTGCGCCGGATCATCGAGCGGCACCGCGGCCAGATCCACGCCGAGGGAAGGCCCGGGGAGGGCGCCACTTTCGTGATCCGGCTCCCGCAAACGCAGCCGGCCGACCCGGCGCTTCTGGCGGGACCGATGGCGGAGTCGTAAAGTCGGGCGAGGCAGCCCGGGGATTGAGGGTAGAGACGTGGCGATGACGGCACCGCGGCAACCGATCACGATCCTGATGGCCGACGATGATCCCGACGACCGCCTGATGACCCAGGAGGCCTTCACGGAGTGCCGGCTGGGCAACCCGCTCAAGTTCGTCGCCGACGGCGAGGAGCTGATGGACTACCTGCAGCACCGCGGCGACTTCGCCGACGAAGGAGCCGCGCCCCGCCCGGGCCTGATCCTGCTCGACCTGAACATGCCCCGGAAGGACGGCCGCGAGGCCCTGCGCGAGATCAAGGCCGACCCGGCCCTGCGCGGCATCCCGGTCGTCATCCTCACCACCTCCAAGGCCGAGGAGGACGTGGTGCGCAGCTACCGCGACGGCGTCAATTCCTTCATCACCAAACCGGTGACCTTCACGGCGCTGATCGAGGTCGTGCAGACCCTGGGCAAGTACTGGCTGCAGGTGGTGGACCTGCCGGGCGCGCAGGAAGGGACGACGCGTTGAACGACACGCCGCTCCGGGTCCTGGTGGTCGACGACGACGAAGAGGACTTCCTGATCCTGCGCGACCTGCTGGCGGACTACCCGCAGGGCCGGTTCGAGCTCGACTGGGTGGGCACGCTGGAAGCGGGCGTCGCCGCGCTGCGCGCCAACGCGCACGACGTGTTCCTGGTCGACTACCACCTCGGCCCCGACAACGGCATGGACCTGGTGCGGCTGGCCGTGGCCGAGCACAGCGCGCACCGCCCGGTGATCATGCTCACTGGCCAGGGCAATCCCGAAGTGGACCGCGAGGCCCTGGCCGCCGGCGCCTCCGACTACCTGGTCAAGGGCAGCATCGACGCCGAGAAGCTGGCGCGCTCGCTGCGCTACGCCGCCGAGCGTTCGCGCCAGATCGCCCAGATCGAGGACGGCAAGCGCCGCTACCGGCTGCTGTTCGAACTCAACCCGTTCCCGACCTGGGTGTACGACACGGCCACCTTCCGCTTCGTGGCGGCGAACGACGCCATGGTGGCCAACTACGGCTACGACCGCGAAGAACTGCAGCGGATGTCGGTGATGGACATCCGCGACCCGGACGAGGCCGGACGGCTGCGCGAATTCCTGGCCGGCTGGGGCAACCGGTCGGGCAACGCCGGCGTCTGGCGGCACCGGCGCAAGGACGGCAGCCTGCTCTGGGCCGACATCACCACCCATTCGATCGAGCTCGACGGCAAGCGCTGCCGCATGGTGATCGCGCACGACATCACCCGCCAGCGCGCCGCGCAGGAGCAGCTGTTGCTGCTGCAGCGCGCGGTCGAGTCGAGCATGAACGGCATCGTCATCGCCGACGCCCAGGCGCCGGACATGCCCATCATCTACGTCAACCCGTCCTTCGAGCGCATGACCGGCTACACCGCCGAGCAGGCGATCGGCCGCAACTGCCGCTTCCTGCAGGGCGAGGAGCGGAACCAGCCCGAGCTGGAAATCCTGCGCCGCACGCTGCGCGGGGGCGGCGACTGCAACGTCATCCTGCGCAACTTCCGCAGCGACGGCGAACTGTTCTGGAACCACCTGTTCATCTCGCCCGTGCGCGACGAGGCCGGCACGCTCACCCATTTCGTCGGCATCCAGAACGACCTCACCGAGCGCCGCCAGGTCGAAGCCGAGCTGGCCTACGCCGCCAACCACGACCCGGTGACCGGCCTGCCGCGCTTCCCCATCCTCGAGGCCGCGCTGGGCGGGCTGCTCGACGATGAAAGCGCGGAGGTCTCGCTGCTGTTCATCGACCTCGACCATTTCCACGCCATCAACGAGTCCATGGGTCACGTGATCGGCGACGAGGCCCTGCGCATCCTCGCCGGCCGCATGAGCGAGGTGCTGGGCGGGCCCGGCTACCTGGCGCGTTTCGCCGGCGACGAGTTCGTGGCGGTGGTGCCGCATGCCACGCGCGAACAGGTGCTGGCCACGGCCGAGGCCCTGCGCGCGACCGTCGCCCAGCCCATCGAGGGCGACGGCTACCGGCTCTTCCTCACCGCCAGCGTGGGCATCGCCCGTTCGCCCGAACACGGCACCTCGGGCATGGACCTGCTGCGCCGCGCCGAGGCAGCCATGACCCGCGCCAAGGGCCAGGGCCGCGACGGCGTGTGCGAGTTCTCGGCCGCCCAGATGCAGGAACTGGAAGACCGCCTGGTGCTCGGCGCCCGCCTGCGCGAGGCCATCACGCGCAATGAGCTCGAGCTGCACTACCAGCCCCAGCTCGACGCCGGCGACCGCCGCGTCACCGGCTTCGAGGCGCTGGTGCGCTGGAACAGCCCGGAGCTGGGCCGCGTGCCGCCGGGCCGCTTCATCCCCATCGCCGAGGCCCTGGGCCTGATGCCGGAGGTGGGCCTGTGGGTGCTCAACGAGGCCTGCCGCCAGCTGCGTGCCTGGCTGGACCAGGGCTTCGGCGGCTTCACGGTGGCGGTGAATTTCTCGGCCCAGCAGCTGCAGCGGCCGGACATCGTGCCCCTGGTGGCCGACGCGCTGGCGCGCCACGGCGTGCCCGGCCGGATGCTCGAGATCGAACTCACCGAAAGTTCGCTGATGGAAAACGTCGAGCGCGTGCAGGTGCGCCTGGCGGAGCTCAAGGCGCTGGGCGTGTCGCTGTCGCTGGACGACTTCGGCACCGGCTATTCGAGCCTGGCCTACCTCAAGCAGTTCTCGCTCGACAAGCTCAAGATCGACCGCAGCTTCGTCAAGGACCTGCCCGAGAACAGCGCCGACTCGGCCATCGCCCGCACCATCGTCGCGGTCGGCCACGAGCTGAAGATGGTGGTGGCGGCCGAGGGCGTGGAAACCGAGGAGCAGGCGTTGTTCCTGCGCCAGATCGGCTGCGACGAACTGCAGGGTTTCCACTTCGGGCGTCCGGCCGCGGCCGCCGAAGTGGCCGGCCTGCTACCGCGCGCCTGAGCCTCGGTTGGCGGGGCGGGGCCGGGCGGCTTATCCTGCGGCTCCCCCGGAAGACACGGAGCCAGCCGCCCCATGAGCCTGTCGCGTACGCTCGCGCTGATCGGCGCCCCCACCGACATCGGCGCCGGCCACCGCGGCGCTTCCATGGGCCCCGAGGCCCTGCGCGTCGCCGGGCTGGCCGAAGCCCTGCGCGAGCGCGGCCTGGAAGTGCTGGACGTGGGCAACCTCAGCGGTCCCGTGAACCCGTGGCTGCCGCCGACCGAGGGCTACCGCCATCTCGAGGAAGTAGTGGCCTGGAACCGCGCGGTGATGGACGCCGTGCACGCCCAGCTCGGCCAGGGCCGGCTGCCGGTGCTGCTGGGCGGCGACCACTGCCTGGGCGTGGGCAGCATCACCGCGGTGGCGCGCCACTGCCGCGAAACCGGCAGGAAGCTGCGCATCCTCTGGCTCGACGCGCACGCCGACTTCAACACCAGTTCGGTCACGCCCTCGGGCAACGTGCACGGCATGCCGGTGGCCTGCCTGTGCGGCCTGGGCCCGCGGGCGCTGACGCACCTGGGCGGCCAGGCGCCGGCGATCGACCCGTCCGAGATCCGGCAGGTGGGCATCCGGTCGGTGGACCAGGGCGAAAAGCGCCTGGTCAAGGAATTCGGCCTCGACATCTACGACATGCGCTACATCGACGAGATCGGCATGAAGCGCGCGATGGAGGAGGCGCTGGAGGGCGTGGACGAAAACACCCACCTGCACGTGAGCTTCGACGTGGACTTCCTGGACCCGGCCATCGCGCCCGGCGTGGGCACCACCGTGCCCGGCGGCCCGAACTACCGCGAGGCGCAGCTGGTGATGGAGATGATCGCCGACACCGGCCGGCTTGGTTCGCTCGACATCGTCGAGCTCAACCCGGCCTTCGACGAGCACAACCGCACCGGCAAGCTGGCCGTGGACCTGGTCGAAAGCCTGTTCGGCAAGTCCACGCTGATGCGCGATTGAGCGCCGCCCCGGGCCCGGCTTGACCCGGCCGGGGCCTGGGATAGACTCGCCAAAACCCTTTCCGGAGCCGCCGAAATGACCCGTTCCCGCCTCGTCCTGCTGGCCCTGCTGGCTGCCTTCGCCCTGTCGGGCTGCAACACCATCGCCGGTATCGGCAAGGACGTGAAGAAGGCCGGCGAAGTGGTTTCCGACACCGCCGAGGACTGCAAGGGCGGCTGCGACGACTGATTCGCCTCGCCGCGTTCGAATCACAAGGCGCAGGCCGGGCAGCGATGCCCGGCCTGCGTCGTTCCGGGCTCAGGGATCGGGCGTGAAGCCCACCGGGAAGGCCTCGGGGGCGTCCCAGCGCGGCGGGAGGACGCCGCGGGCCACCAGCGCCTCGGTGGCGTCGTACCACAGGGACATCACCTGGTCGGGTCGGTCGCTCTCGCGCTCGAAGCGCGTGCGGCGGGCGTCGCTGCGCAGGCGTTCGCCATGGCCGGTGCCGAGCTGCTGGCGCGCCACCGGCGCCGCGGGCGCGCGGGATTCCATCGCCGGCGCCGCGGCATCGGCGCTGGCGCCGGCCTTCGCCTGGGCCTCGGCGCGGGTGCCGTACACCGTGATTTCCTCGAGCTCGCGCTCACGGAACGCCGCCACGCCGATCACGCCGACGTTTTGCGGCCGGCCCGTGCGCGCGGCGTAGCTGTCGCCCAGCGCGGTGAAGTGGAAGGCGGCGACGCTGGAGAGGTCCTTGCGCCAGCCGCGCACTTCCAGCCGCTGCCAGGGTTCGAGCACGTAGCCCGACTGCCCGGTGCCGGCGGTCTGGCCGGTGATGGCGTTCACGCCGTCCACCGAGAGCACGGCCAGCACCCGGCGCGGGGTCAGGTTCTGCAGCACCACGGCGTAGCGGTGGCCGGGCCGGCCTTCGATGTACTGGCGGCCCTCGTGCGGGTGGCGGACGAGGAACTGGTTGTCCTCGAGGTCGAGCACGTGCAGGTCCACCAGCATTTCGGCGCGGGCGCAGCCCGGCAGCGTGGACAGGGCGAGGAGCAGGGCGAAGAGGCGTTTCATGGCGGTGGTCTCCGGGGTGGGTGTACGGGAAACAACGTTCCCCTCCCGGGCGCGGGGTTGGCCGGCCGAGGCGGTAAACTTGCCGGGTTTCCCCGAGCGAACCCCTTCATGTCCGTGACCCGCGTCCTGACCGGCATCACCACGTCCGGCACCCCCCACCTGGGCAACTACGCCGGCGCCATCCGCCCCGCCGTGGCCGCCAGCCGGCGCGCCGGCGTGGAGAGCTTCTATTTCCTGGCCGACTACCACGCGCTGATCAAGACCGCCGACCCGGCGCGCGTGCAGCGCTCGACGCTCGAGATCGCCGCCAGCTGGCTGGCCTGCGGCCTGGACCCGGACAAGGTGTGGTTCTACCGCCAGTCCGACATCCCCGAGATTCCCGAGCTCACCTGGCTGCTCACCTGCGTGGCCGGCAAGGGCATCCTCAACCGCGCGCACGCCTACAAGGCGGCCGTGGACAAGAACCGCGAGGCGGGCGAGGACGACGACGCCGGCGTCACTGCGGGCCTGTTCATGTACCCGGTGCTGATGGCCGCCGACATCCTGATGTTCAAGGCGCATTCGGTGCCGGTGGGCCGCGACCAGATCCAGCACATCGAGATGGCGCGCGACTTCGGCGCGCGCTTCAACCACCTCTACGGCGAGCATTTCGTGCTGCCCGAGGCGGCCATCGAGGAGAACGTGGCCACGCTGCCCGGCCTCGACGGCCGCAAGATGAGCAAGAGCTACGACAACACCATCCCGCTGTTCGCGCCGCGCGACGAGCTGCGCAAGCGGGTGTTCTCCATCCTCACCGACTCGCGCGCGCCCGGCGAGCCCAAGGCCACCGAGGGCTCGGCGCTGTTCCAGCTCTACCAGGCCTTCGCCACCCCGGCGCAAACGGCGGAGTTCGCCGTCGCCTTCGCCGCCGGCATCGGCTGGGGCGAGGCCAAGCAGGCGCTGTTCGAACTGCTCGACGCCGAGCTGGCGCCGCTGCGCGGGAAGTACGAGGCACTGATGGCGCGCCCCGACCATATCGAAGCCGTGCTGCGCGCCGGCGCCGAAAAAGCCCGCGCCATCGCCACGCCGCTGATGCTCGAGCTGCGCCGCGCCGTCGGCCTGCGCGACCTGCGCGAGCAGGCCGGCGGCAAGAAGGAGGCGAAGGCCAAGGCGGCGCTGCCGGTGTTCAAGCAGTATCGCGAGAAGGACGGTCGCTTCCACTTCAAGCTGGTGGATGCGTTCGGGCGCGAATTGCTGGTGAGCCCGGGTTTCGCCTCGCCGCGCGAAGCCGGCCAGGCCGTGGCCGCGCTCAAGGCCGGTGCCGGCACCCGGGCCTTCCGCGGCGACGCGCTGTGGCTGGACGAGGCGGAAGTGGCGCGCCTGGCCGAGGGCATCGAGGCCGGCGACGTGATCGCCGCGCTCGAGGCCTTCGCGGCGGAGGAGGCGTGATGGCCGACGTCGCCGACCTCGCGCTGATCCTGTTCCTGCCCTGGTTCCTCATCCTGGGCGCGCTGTACTGGTTCTACCCGCGCACGCTGGAGAAGTCGCCGGCGCGCCGCCGCTTCGACCTGGCGATGCTGGCCACGGCCTTCATGGCGGCGTTCTTCGCCGGCCGCTGGGGCTACGCGTTCGCCGACACCAGCATCGAAGCCGGCCCGATCTGGCGCCAGGTGCTGGCCAGCCTGCTGGCCTACAAGGCCTTCCTGCTGGTGGTGGCGGTGGCCTGGGCCTGGCGCGGCATGCGGTTCAGGAAGACCGCTTGATTGATGGCGTGCGGGGTCTAGACTGGGACGCAGACGCACCGGAGGCCTGCGATGGACGCGACACCGGAAGCCCATTTCCAGCCGCCACCGGGCGATGACGCGCGGCTCGCCGCGCTCCGCCGTTATCGCATCCTCGACAGCCTCGCCGAGCAGGCCTACGACGACGTCGTGAAGGTGGCCAGCACGCTCTGCGGCACCTCGCAGGCGGTGGTGAGCTTCGTCGACGAGACCCGGCAGTGGTTCAAGGCCAGCCTGGGCATCGAGGATGAGGAAACCCCGCGCAGCATCGCCTTCTGCGACGTCGCCATCCGCAGCCCCGGCGACGTGCTGGTGGTTCCCGACGCCTCCACCCACCCGGTCTTTCGCAACTACCCGCAGGTGACCGGGCCGGACCACCTGCGCTTCTATGCCGGTGTGCCGCTGGTCACGCCGGATGGCTTCGCGCTGGGTACGGTGTGCGTGCTCGACAGCCAGCCGCACGAACTGAGCGAGGCGCAGATAGAGGGACTCAGGGCGCTGTCGCGGCTGGTGGTGCGGCTGCTCGAGCTGCGCCGCGGCGAGCTCGAGAGCCGGCGCCAGCTCGTGGAGCGCGAACTCACCACCCAGAGCCTGCTGCGCTACCAGCGCGAGCTGGAAGCCCAGAACACCGAGCTCGAGGAAGAGGCCCGGCGCGACGCGCTCACCGGCCTGCTCAACCGCAGTGGCCTGCAGCGCGCCACCGAATTGGGCTGGGCCGGCACGGGGCCGTTTTCGGTGGCCGTGCTCGACCTCGACCACTTCAAGCGCGTGAACGACACTTTGGGCCACAGCGCCGGCGACGAGGTGATCCGCATCGCCGCCGAGGAAATCGGCCGCGGCGTGCGCGGCGGCGACGTGGCCGCGCGCTACGGCGGCGAGGAGTTCCTTCTGATGATGCCGGGCACGCCGCTGGCGGCGGCGGTGACGGTGGTGGAACGCATCCGCGAGGCGATCGCCGCACGCAGCGACTTGCCGACGCCGGTGACGCTGTCGGCCGGCGTGGCGGCCGGCGTGGCCGGGCGCCACGCGCCGGCACAGGTGTTCCAGGCGGCCGACCAGGCGCTGTACCTGGCCAAGCGGCGCGGCCGCAACCGCGTCGAGCTGGCGCCGGACTAGGGTTTCAGGGGTGGAACGTGGCGTTCGCGGCCGTCAGCGGCTCGCGGGCGCGCACCACGCAGAAGCGGTGCCCGGTGGGCGCCTGCAGCACGATCCAGCGGCCCTGGTGCGGGCGCGCCACTTCGCTGGCGCCGAGCGCCACCAGGCGCGCCGCCTCGGCTTCGATGTCGTCGCTTTCAATGTCCAGGTGCACGCGCGAGGGGTGCTGCACCTTCTGCACTTCGATGTGCAGGCCCAGCGCGCTGCCGTCGAGGCGGGCGTACTTGTCGAGGCCGTCCTCGTCGGGGTCCACCACGGGCAGGCCCAGGGCCTGGCTCCAGAACTCCGCGGCTGCGCCCAGCGAGCCGCCCTCGCAATCGATGATGAAACCCGCCAGCCGGCTGTGGTGCGGCATCAGCGCGCCCGCTGCAGGTCGTCGAGCAGGGCGCGCAGGAAGCGCGCAGCCTCGCCGCCGGTGGCGGCGCGGTGGTCGAAGGTGAGCGAGATGGGCATGATCCGGTGCGTTTCCAGCCCGCCCAGCACCGGCACCACCGCGTGGTGCAGGCGGCCGGCGCCGACGATGGCCACGCAGGGCGGCACCACCACCGGCGTAGCGTACTTGCCGGCGAAGACGCCGAAGTTGCTCAGCATGATGGTGTAGTCGCGCAGCTCTTCCGGCGGCAGCGTGCGGTTCTTCACGCCGTCGCGGGCGCGGTTGAGCGCGGCGCGCACCTGCACCGCGTCAAGGCGTTCGACGTTGCGCAGGTTGGCCACGAACAGGCCCTCGGCCGAATCGATGGCCACGCCCACGTCCACGCGGGCGTGGCGGCGCAGCGTGCCTTCCTTGGCGTTGAGCCAGGCGTTCATGGCCGGCTCCGCGGCCGAGGCCACGGCCAGGGCGCGGATCATGCGCGCCATGATGTCCTCGCCCGGGGCCCAGGCGTGGATGTCGGCGTCGTCCATCAGGGTGGTGGGCACGACTTCGGCGTGCGCGGCCGACATCGAGCGCACCATGTTGCGGCGCACGCCGCGGATGGGTTCGTCGACGTCGTAGTTGGCGGCGGCGCGCGGCGCGGCGGCGGCGCGCGGGCTCTCTCCCCGGCCCTCTCCCGCGGGCGGGAGAGGGGGAAGGGCGGGGCGCGGCGCGGTGCCCAGCGCGGCGTTGCCCGCGGCGGCGGCCTGCTTCACGTCGGCCATCGTCACCACGCCGTCGGCGCCGGTGGGGCGCACCCGGGCCAGGTCGACCTTGAGCTTCTTCGCCAGCGCGCGCACGGCCGGCATGGCCTTCACGCCGCCAACGGCCACGGCCTGTTCGCTGCGCACGGCGTCGGAGCTCTGCATGGCGCCAACGACCGTGCCTGCGTCGGAGGAGGCTGCCGGCGCCGCTGCAGGAGCGGCTTCAGCCGCGACCTGCGTGGGCGCCGTGGTCGCGGCTGAAGCCGATCCTACGGGGGCGGGAGCAGGGGCGGGCGCCGCGGCGGGCTTGTGGCCATGCGAATGGCCGGTGTCTTGCGCCTCGGCGCGTTGTGGCAGCGACGGGTCGAGCTCCACTTCCACCAGCCAGTGGCCGGTTTCAATCACGTCGCCGGCGCCGCCGGCCAGGCGCGTCACCTTGCCGGAATAGGGCGAGGGCACCTCGACCACGGCCTTGGCGGTTTCCATCGAAACCAGCGGCTCGTCGAGCTTCACCACGTCGCCGACCTTGACCAGCCACTCGACGATTTCCGCGTCGGGCAGGCCTTCGCCCAGGTCGGGCAGCAGGAACAGCTTCTTCTCGCTCATGTGATTTCCTCAGCCCGCCGCCAGCGTGCGCTTGGCCGCGGCGACGATCTTCTCCACGCTCGGCAGGTACTTCATCTCGAGGCGGAACAGGGGGATGTGGGTGTCGTAGCCGGTGACGCGCTCCACCGGCGCCAGCAGGTCGTACATGGACTGCTCGGCCAGGCGCGCGGCGATTTCGGCGCCGAAGCCGGCGGTCTTCGCGGCCTCGTGCACGATGACGCAGCGGCCGGTCTTGCCGACCGACTCGCGGATGGTGTCGAAGTCGAGCGGCTTGAGCGTGGCCACGTCGATCACTTCGGCGCTGATGCCTTCCTTCTCCAGCGCCTCGGCGGCTTCCAGCGTTTCCTTCACCTGCGCGCCCCAGGTGACCAGGGTCACGTCGGCGCCGTCGCGCAGCACGAAGCACACGTCCAGCGGCAGCGCCTCGCCGTCGTCGGGCACCTCTTCCTTGTACTGGCGGTAGATGCGCTTGGGCTCCATGAACACGACCGGGTCCGGGTCGCGGATGGCCGCAAGCAGCAGGCCGTAGGCGCGCTGCGGCGAGCTGGGCATCACCACGCGCAGGCCGGGCACGTTGGTGAAGATGGCTTCATTCGCCTCGCTGTGGTGCTCGGGCGCGCGGATGCCGCCGCCCCAGGGCACGCGCAGCACCATCGGGCAGGTGAGGCGGCCGCGGGTGCGGTAGCGGAAGCGCGCGGCGTGGCAGACGATGTGGTCCACCATCGGGTACATGAAGCCGTCGAACTGCGCCTCGGCCACCGGCTTCATGCCCTGCGAGGCCAGGCCGACGGTGAGGCCGGCGATGGTGGTTTCGTCCAGCGGCGTGTCGAGCACGCGCTGGTCGCCGAAGCGCTGCTGCAGGCCGGCGGTGGCGCGGAACACGCCGCCGTTCACGCCCACGTCCTCGCCCAGCACCAGCACGGTGTCGTCGTGGGCCATTTCCCAGGCCAGGGCCTGGGTGATGGCTTCGATCAGGGTGATGGCGGCCATCTCAGCGGCCCTCCCACTTGATGGCGTCGGCGCGCTGCGCCTCGTATTCGGCCGGGAGCTCGGCGTAGAGGTAGTCGAACATGGCTTCCACCGGCTGCACCTTGGTTTCGAGGTAGGCGTTGACCTCCTCGTCCACGCGCTTGCCGCATTCCTCCTTCCAGGCGGCCTCCTCGGCCTCGCTCCACATGCCTTCGTTGATCAGGAAGGTGCGCAGGCGCGACATCGGCTCGCGTTCCCAGGCCGCCTTCACCTCGGCGTCGTCGCGGTAGCGGCGGGCGTCGTCGGCGGTGGTGTGGTCGGACAGGCGGTAGGTGACCAGTTCCAGCACCGAACCGCCGTGGCCGTTGCGCGCGCGCTTGAGCGCATGGTCCATGGCGGCGCGCACGGCGATGATGTCGTTGCCGTCCACCTGCACGCAGTCCAGGCCGCCGGCCAGGCCCTTCTGGGCCAGGGTCTTGGCGCCGGTCTGCGACTTGCGCGGCACCGAGATGGCCCACTGGTTGTTGATGATGCACAGCACGAAGGGCAGGGCGTATGCGCCGGCCGAGTTGATGGCGGCGTAGGTGTCGGTCTTGGAGCTGCCGCCGTCGCCGACGCAGGTGACGGCCACGCGCGGTTCGCCGCGCAGCTTGAAGGCCAGGGCGGCGCCGGCCGCGTGCAGGCACTGGGTGGCGATGGGCACGCACCAGGGGTAGTCGTGCGGCGGGCCGGAGAAGTCGTTGCCGCGCTCGTCGCCGCCCCAGTACATCAGCACGTCGCGCGGCTTCACCCCGCGCATGAACTGCGCGCCGTACTCGCGGTAGCTCGGCGCGAACACGTCGTCGTACTGCATGGCGCTGCCGATGCCGATGTGCGCGGCCTCGTGGCCCAGGCAACTGGCGTAGGTGCCCAGCTTGCCGGTGCGCTGCAGGGCCACGGCCTTGGTGTCGAAGGTGCGCACCAGCAGCATCTGCTTGAACAGCTCGACCAGGTTGCGGCGGTCGCGGGCGAATTCGGGCAGGTCCTCGCGGACCAGGCGGCCGTCCTGGCCAAGGTATTGCAGGTATTCGATCTCGAAGGTGGCGACGGTGCTCATTCGGGCCTCCCGGGCAGGAGGGTTTGATAGCAGCCACCCCGGGGCAAAGCAAGCCGCCCAAAAAAAGGGGCGCGGCCAAGGCCGCGCCCCCGGGTTACCTACGCCGGCGTATTCAGTACGAACCGAGGCCGACGGTGAACTGGGTCACCTGCCTGTTGTTGGCCGGCAGCGAGTCGATGGCGGCGCTCTCCACCTCGGCGGTCACATAGGCCTTGGTGGACTGGTTGGCGCGCACCCGGAAGCGGAGCACGTCGTTGCCGCCGTTCGGGTAGGCGCCGTCGCGGTCGCAGCGGAAGGTCTGGCGCGAGCTGGTGACCGAAGCCAGGCCGCAGCTCCAGCCGGCCGGTGCCTCGGGAACGACGCTCTCGAGGCTGCGGTTGAACGACACCTCCAGCGAGGTCGCCGGGGCCGCGTGCGGGCCGCGGTTGTTGACGCGGTAGCCGACCACGGCCTCGCGGGCGTAGACGATGGTCGCCGGGGTGTCGGCCTTGTACAGCACCAGGTTGGCGTAAAGGATCATCGACGCCGTGGCCGAGGCCTCGTCGTTGGCGCCGTTGCCGTCGTTGCTGGTGGTCGCCACGCTGGCCGACAGGGTCAGGCCGTCGGCCTGGAACGCGGTCGAGTCGCTGGTGCCCGCGGTGATCGTGAACACGGCGCTGCCGGCCGCGACGGACTCGGAAACGCAGTCCACCGAAGTCGCGCCCGCGGCCACCACGGCCGGGGCGCAGGTGAAGCCGGCCGGCGCCGACACCGCCAGCGAGGGCAGTTCGGCATTGGCGCTGAAGCTCACCAGCACGTCAGTCGCGTCCTGCGGGCCGGCGTTGGACAGGGTGGCCTGGAAGCCCACCGGGCTGCCCGGCTGCACGGCGCCGCCGGTGGCGGTGACGGCCAGGCCGAGGTCGACGCTGCGGAAGCCGTCCTCGTCCACGAACAGCACCACCGGGTCGTGGTCGGAGGAACGCAGCGGAACCGCGTCGTCGCCGAAGTTGTCCACGCCGAAGTCGGCGTTGATGCGGGCGTGCTCGGTGCGCAGGGCGCCTGCGGCGTCGATCAGGGCCTGGTTCACCACCAGGTGGTCGAGCGTCTGGGCGCTGCCCTCGAAGGTGAAGGAGTAGTTCTGGCCTTCCTCCGATTCGAAGCTCATGTTGGTCAGCGGCACGGTCACCGGGCTGTCCACGTACTCGAGCACGGCGTCGTTGGCGGCCTCGCGGCCGGTGATGATGCCCATCACGTCCACGTAGCCGTCGCTGAACTCGAAGGCGTTGAAGTCGCCCAGCAGCACGATGCGCTCGTCCGGGTTGGCCTGCTGGAACTGCTCGATCAGCGCGGCGGTGTACTCGGCCTGCAGGGCGCGCTTGGTGCGGCGGCGGTCGCCCGTGGTCGGGTAGCCGTTCGAGCCCGGGTCGAGCGAGTTGATGTCGATCAGCGACAGCAGGTGGTTGCCGACCACGGTCACCGGGGCGCTGGCGCCGTTGGCGGCGTTCACCACCGCGCGCAGCACCAGCGGCGGGCGGTCGTGCATGATCGAGGTGCTGCCGTTCGGGTTGTTGATGACCTCGGCCTTGCCGTACTGCACCACGTCGAGCACCTCGACGCGCGGCACCGACGGGCGCACCTCGGCCGTGCTCACCAGGAAGCCGATGTTGATCTTGCCGACGTCGTTGCCTTCCACCAGGTAGGCCACGTACTGGGGGTTGCGCTCGCAGGTGCCCGGCACGTTGGTGTTGATGGCGTCGGCCAGGCGCGAGAGCGCGTTGAGGTTCTCCACCTCGACCACGCCCAGGATGTCCGGCGTCCTGACGTATTCGCAGATGGCGCGGGCGGTCTTGGCCACGCGGCGCTCGAAGGCGACGGTGGTGAGCACGGTGTCGCCGCCGGCGTCGTTCACGTCGTCGTAGAAGCGCAGCAGGTTGAAGCCGGCGATGGTGTACTCCGACGGGGTCGGGTCGGCCACGGCCACCGGGGTGGCGCCGCCTTCGACGACCACCGGGGCGGACGGGTCGGGCAGCAGGGTGTAGGTGCCGTAACCGTAGTCGAGCACGCCCACCAGGCCGCTCACGACGGCCTGGGCGTCCACGGCGATCACCGGGGCGCCGACCTGGCCGTTGCTCTGCACGCGGATGCGCTCGGGGTTGGTGTCGTACACCGGCGTGGCGGCCGGGATGCCGGGGGTGACGTCGAGCGCGCCCACGCCTTCCTCGCGGAACGGACGGGCCACGCCTTCG
This sequence comes from Arenimonas sp., assembly GCF_041913985.1. Lineage (GTDB taxonomy): Bacteria > Pseudomonadota > Gammaproteobacteria > Xanthomonadales > Xanthomonadaceae > Arenimonas. Next base: position 39,055 of record NZ_JAYSEG010000009.1, on the reverse strand, counting down.
ACCACGCCCCAGAAGTTGCCGTTGGCGCTCGACAGGGCGTCGTTCTCGTCGATGAAGCCCTCGCCCGGGCCGGAGGAGACCAGGCGGGCGACGGAGACGCGCATGCCCTCGAGGCGCTCGAGGCTGTCCACCGGGCCGGCCGGGTTGGCGAGCGCGGCGGTGATTTCCACCGGGGCCGGCAGCGCGTTGCCGGTCGACACCAGGGCGGTGACGGCCGTGCCGGTGAGCTCGGTCAGCGGCTGCTGGTGCGGGTTCGAGGACGGGGTGTATTCCACCACCGTGCCCGAGACCTCGAGCAGGTTGCCGACCACGGCCTGGGCCGGGACGTTGTTGTTGCCGGTGAAGACGTAGATGCCCTGCGAGGTCGCGGCGTCGGCGTCGGCCTCGGCGTCCGGGGTCTGCAGGTAGTAGCCGGCCGTGCGCACGGCGGTGACGATGCCGCGGGTGTAGAGGAACTCGCCGGTGCGCGGCGAATTGCGGCCGCTGCCCTGGATCTCGTGGATGGCCAGGATCGGGAAGTCGTCCTCGGTGATCGTGCCCAGGCCCTGGGCATCGCCCACGTCGGCGCCGACCACGTTGGTGAGGTTCACGAAGAAGGTTTCATTCGCGCCTTCGATCACGTCGTCGCCGTTCACGGTGACGTCGAAGGTGAAGCTGCTGTCGCCCTCGGCGATTACCTGGCCGGTGAGCGAACGGGCGACGTAGTCGCTGCCCGCCGTGGCCGTGTTGTCGGCGGTGGCGATGTCGAAGCTGACGCCGCCGGACGGGGCCGGTTGGTTCAGGCTGACCGTAAAGGTGGCGGTGCTGGTGCCGGCCTCGCCCTCGGCGAGCGTGACGTCGTTGACGGCGATGCGCAGCGGCGCCACCGAGGCGGTGACGCTGATGTCGTCGATGCCGACCCATTCGTCGTTGCCGCTGGCATTGCTGGTGACGATGCGCAGCTCGACCAGCGGCTGGCCCTCGGCCTCGGCCGGCAGCACCACGGAAACCGGCGTGGACAGCGTGGCCAGGCTCGGGCCGGTGGTGGCGTCGGCCACGAAGGCGGCCGGCACGTTGGTGAAGTCGCCGCTGTTGCCGACGCGGTACTGCAGCGCGACGGCCTGGGTGGCATTGTCGGCCGAGCCGTCGATGTCTCGGATCGTGTAGGCGACCGTGACGTCCTGGGCGCCGATGGTGTTGACGTAGAGCTTGAGGTAGGGCGCGTCGGCGGTGCCGCTGCCCTGCAGCGCCACCACCGGGTTGGCGATCTGGAATTCGGTGACGCCGCCGGCGGTGTTGGTGTTCGGCGCAGCCTGGTTGGCGTTGACGTCGATCACGCCCGGCGAGTCGGCGCCCAGCAGGGTCTGCGGGTCGGCGCCGGTGAGGCCGGTCAGGTTGTCACCGCGGAAGCCTTCGATGCCCGGCACGCCGGACCAGCTGTCGTTGGTGGTGATCAGGCCGGTGTCGGTCCAGTCCTGCGCGAAGGGCAGGGACTGGGGAGTGCTGTCGGCCTGGGCCGTGGTGGCCAGCAGGGCGGAAAGCAGGGCCGCGGCGAGGCCGGCCCGCCGGAGGGCAGTACGCATAGGTGGATTCCCCTGGGTGGTTGCGCAATCGGCCGATGGCGGCCGCAAGGGCGGAATGGTAGCGGCTTTTTCTTTGCTTTCGCGTGACACCCCCCGGGGGGTACCCTGACGCCCCCTTCCCGCCCGGACCGGCCCGTGTCCCAGACTCCCAACCAGCGCGCCCTCGAGCAGGGCATCACCACCGACCTCAGGGACCGCCTGACCTACGGCGGCTACCTGCGCCTGGACACCCTGCTGTCGGCCCAGACCCCGCTGTCGGACCCGCCGCACCACGACGAGATGCTGTTCATCGTCCAGCACCACGTCTCCGAGCTGTGGCTGAAGCTGGTGATCCACGAGCTCCGGGCCGCCCTGGGCTGCCTGCAGCGCGACCAGCTCGACCCGATGCAGAAGATCCTGGCCCGGGTGAAGCAGGTGCAGCGCCAGCTCACCGAAATGTGGTCGGTGCTCGAAACCCTGACCCCGGCCGACTACCTGCAGTTCCGCTCGGTCCTGGGCCCGGCCTCGGGCTTCCAGTCCCTGCAGTACCGGCTGGTGGAATTCCTGCTGGGCAACAAGAACGCCGACATGGTGAAGGTGTTCTCGCACGACCCGGCCGCCACCGCCGAGCTCGAGGCCGTGCTGCACGCGCCCAGCCTCTACGACGAGTTCCTGCGGCACCTGCACCGCAGGGGCTACGCCATCCCGGCGGCCTGCGTCGAGCGCGACTGGTCGAAGCCGCACGTGCGCGAGCCCGGCCTGATCCCGGTGTTCAAGCGCATCTACGAGGACACCGACGCCCACTGGGAGGCATACGCCACCTGCGAGCAGCTGGTGGACGTGGAGGCCGGCTTCCAGTTCTGGCGCTTCCGGCACATGAAGACGGTGGAGCGCATCATCGGCTACCGCCGCGGCACCGGCGGCAGCTCGGGCGTGGGCTTCCTGAAGCAGGCCCTGGACCTGACCTTCTTCCCCGAGCTGTTCGAGGTCCGCACGGTGCTTGGCACCCCGGATTGACGCGCCGGGGGCGCAAGGGCTGGTAGGCTCGGGGGTCCTGTTCGAACCGAGGGACCCGAATGACTACCGCCACCGCCGCGCCCAAGGGCTGGATCGTGCGCGCGCTCGACCTGGTCGAGCGCGTGGGCAACAAGCTGCCCGACCCCGCCGTGCTCTTCCTGCTGCTGATGGTGGCCACCTGGGTGGTGTCCTGGGCGCTGTCGGGCGTGGCCTTCGAGGCCCTGGACCCGCGCACCGGCCAGCCCATCGCGGTGAAGAACCTGCTGGCCGGCGAGTCGCTCACCGGCTTCCTGGCGGCCATGGTCAACACCTTCGCCACCTTCCCGCCGCTGGGCGTGGTGCTGGTGGCCATGCTGGGCCTGGGCGTGGCCGAGCACACCGGCTTCATCTCGGCCGCGCTGCGCGCCGCGCTCACCGTCACCCCGCGCATGCTGCTGACCCCGGCCCTGATCGGCGTGGGCATCCTCAGCCACGTGGCGGTGGACGCCGGCTACGTGCTGGTGATCCCGCTGGGCGCGGTGATCTTCTACGCCGCCGGCCGCCACCCGCTGGCGGGCATCGCGGCGGCGTTCGCCGGCGTGTCGGGCGGCTTCTCGGCGACGTTGGGCATTCCCAGCAGCCTCGACCCGATGCTCTCGGGCCTGACCCAGACCGCCGCGCAGCTCACCGACCCGGCGGTCACCGTGAGCCCGCTCAACAACTTCTTCTTCACCTCCGCCTCGAGCGTGCTGATCATGCTCGTCGGCTGGTTCCTCACCGACAAGGTCATCGAACCGCGCCTGCGCGGCACCGCCATCGACGGCGACCCCTCTCAGATGCCCAGGCTCGACCCGCTCACCGCGGCCGAGAAGGCCGGCCTGGCGCGCGCGGCGGCGGCGATGGCGGTCGCGGCGGTGCTGTTCGTCCTGAGCGTGTGGCCGGAAACCTCGCCGTGGCGCGCGCCCGAAGGCACGCCGCTGCCGCCGGGCCAGAGCGACCTGCTGGTGCCGCAGGCGCCGCTGATGCAGTCCATCGTGCCCCTGATCTTCATCTTCTTCCTGGTGCCGGGCGTGGTGTACGGCGTGGCCGCGGGCAGCGTGAAGAGCCACCGCGACGTGGTGCAGGGCATGGCCAAGGCCATGTCGGGCATGGGCTACTACATCGTCATGGCCTTCTTCTGCGCCCAGTTCATCTGGGCCTTCGGCCAGAGCAACCTGGGCGCGCTGGTGGCGGTCGAGGGTGCCAGCGGCCTGCGCGCGCTGGGCCTGCCCAACGCCGTCACGCTGGTGGGCATCATCCTGCTCACCGCTTCCGTGAACCTGCTGATCGGCTCGGCTTCGGCCAAGTGGGCGCTGATCAGCGCCATCATGGTGCCGATGCTCATGGAGCTGGGCATTTCGCCCGACCTGACCCAGGCGGCCTACCGCGTCGGCGACTCGAGCACCAACATCATCACGCCGCTGCTGCCGTATTTCCCGCTGATCGTGGTGTTTTGCCAGCGCTACGTGAAGGGTTCGGGCATCGGTACCCTGCTGGCCCTGATGCTGCCGTTCTCGGTCACCCTGCTCGTCACCTGGACCGCGTTCCTGCTGGGTTACTGGGCCCTGGAACTGCCGCTGGGCTGGGGCGCCAGCTACGAATACCTGCCGGCCGCGCGCTGATGCCCGCGCCCGCCCCGGTTTGACGGGGCGGGGCCGCTCCGGTTACACCTTGCCGGCCCCGCGGCGGCGGCTTGCCGGACGCCGCGGGCGCCAAAACCACCATAACAACGAATCACCAGGGGAGAGACCGCGATGAGCGGAGCACCGAACCAATCCGCGGCCGCCGTGCCCGCCTACCCGCAGCTCATGGGCCATCCCAGGCCGCTGTGGATGTTGTTCATGACCGAGTTCTGGGAGCGCTTCGCCTTCTACGGCATGCGCTGGGCGCTCGCCCTGTACATCGTGGCGCAGTTCTACGCCGGCGACAGCGCTGGCGAGGCCCCGGCCAGCCGCCTGTACGGCGCCTACCTGGCGCTGGTGTACGCGGCGGCGCTGTTCGGCGGTTGGGTGGCCGACAAGGTGATCGGCTACCAGCGCTCGATCCTGCTGGGCGCGGTGATCATGGCCACCGGCCTGTTCCTGATCATGATGCCCGACGAGCAGCTGTTCAAACTCGGCCTGGCCACCATCATCGTCGGCAACGGCCTGTTCAAGCCCAACATCTCGACCATGGTCGGCCAGCTCTACGCCACCGGCGACGAGCGCCGCGACTCGGGCTTCACCCTGTTCTACATGGGCATCAACCTGGGCGCGATGATCGCCCCGTGGCTCACCGGCCTGCTGGCCGAGCGCGTCATGGGCGGCAGCCCGGCCATGCCGGCCTACAAGGTCGTGTTCCTGGTCTCGGGCATCGGCATGGTGATCAGCCTCATCTGGTTCTGGTTCGGCCGCAGCCAGCTGCAGGGCGTGGGCCGGCCGATGGAAGGCGCCGACGGCAAGGGACGCGTGCTCGTCACCGCGATCTGCGCGCTGGTGGCCATCCCGGTCGTGTACTTCCTGCTCTCGATCGGCGCCGGCGCGCTGCAGTGGATCCTGTCGGCGCTGTTCGTCGGCCTGTGCGTGCTGATCCTGCGCGAAGGCTTCAAGGACGGCGCGGTTCGCCGCGACATGGCCATCGCCATGCTCATCATCTTCGTGTTCAACGTGCTGTTCTGGTGCTTCTTCGAGCAGGCCGGCAGCTCGTTCAACTTCCTGGCCCAGAACATCGTCGACCGCGACCTCGGCGGCTGGATCTTCCCGGTGGGCTGGTTCCAGTCGGTGAACTCGCTGGCCATCATCACGCTGGCGCCGGTGCTGGCCTGGCTGTGGGTGAAGATGGGCCGCCACAACCCGTCCATCCCGCGCAAGTTCGGCCTGGGCCTGATCTTCAACGGCCTGGCCTTCCTGCTGCTGATGCTGGCCCTGTCCACGATGGTCGACCCGGCCACCCTGAAGATCCCGTTCTGGACGCTCTTCATGGTCTACGTGATCCAGTCGGTGGGCGAGCTGTGCCTGTCGCCGATCGGCCTGTCCATGGTGACCAAGCTGGCCCCGGTGCGCCTGGTGGGCTTCGGCATGGGCGGCTGGTTCCTGTCCACCGCCATCGGCAACAACCTGTCGGGCATCTTCGCCAGCCACGTGAGCGGCGAGGGCGGCATGAGCGTGGAGTCGGCCCTGTCGGGCTACACCTTCGGCTTCTGGGCGCTGGTGATCCCGGGCGTGCTGCTGTTCCTGATCGCCCCGCTGATCAACAAGCTGATGCACGGCGTGAAGTAAAGGCCGCGCCATTGCTGGAAAGGAAACGGCGGCCCCCGGGCCGCCGTTTTTTTTGCCTTCAGCCGGGCCGGGTGGCCAGCTCCAGCTCTTCCATGCGGGTGAGCAGGCGGTCGAGCGCGGCGCGTTCCTCGGGCGACAGGCCCTCGAGCAGGCGGCGCTGGTAGGCCAGGGCCATGGGCGCCACTTCGTCGTAGATGGCGCGGCCGGCGGGGCTCAGGCGCAGCATGGAATGGCGGCGGTCGTCGCGCCGGGTCTGGCGCTCGATGCGGCCGGCGGCCTGCAGCGAGGCGATGGCCCGGCTCACCGCCACCTTGTCCATGGCGGTGCGCTCGGCCACTTCCCGCGCCGGGATGTCGCTGTGCCGGCCCAGCACCGCCAGCACCCGCCATTCGGTGATGCCCAGGCCGAAGCGATCGGCGTAGAGCCGGGCGATGTCCTGGCTGATGCGGTTCGACAGCACCGAAAGCCGGTAGGGCAGGAAGTGCTCCAGGTCGAGGATGTCCCGGTCGGGCATGCGGCGCCGCGCCTTGCAAGTGGTTTCAAATGAAACTATAACGACGCCCTTCCCCTTGCAAGCCGCTCCCACCGGAGGACCGCCCATGAACGCCCAGCCCCAGGCCCACGCCCCGAACCTCGGCATGACGCCCACCACCTTCGAGAACCCGATGGGCATCAACGGCTTCGAATTCGTCGAATTCGCCGCCCCGGCCGGCCGCGGCGAGTCGATGGCGCAGTACCTGCGCAACCTCGGCTTCACCGCCGTGGCCCGGCACAAGCACCGCCCGATCACCCTGTTCCGCCAGGGCGCCATCAACTTCCTGCTCAACGAATCGGCCGATTCCTTCGCGTCCGGCTTCGCGGCCCAGCACGGCCCCTCGGCCTGCGGCTTCGCGATCCGCTTCCGCAAGCCCTCGCAGGACGTGTTGGCGCACGTGCTGGCCAACGGCGGCGAGAAGGTGGAGCACCTGGCCGAGACCCGCGCGGTGGACGCGCCGGTCATCAAGGGCATCGGCGACTGCATGCTGTACCTGGTGGACGACGGCCGGGCCGACCTGTACGCCGACTTCGAGCCGCTGCCGGGCGTGGACCAGGCGCCGAAGGGCTTCGGCCTGACCTTCATCGACCACCTCACCCACAACCTGTTCGTGGGCAACATGGCGAAGTGGTCGGACTACTACGAGAAGCTGTTCAACTTCCGCGAGATCCGCTACTTCGACATCAAGGGCGCCAAGACCGGCCTGCTGTCGAAGGCCATGACCGCGCCGGACGGCGTGGTGCGCATCCCGCTCAACGAGTCGAGCGACGAGAAGAGCCAGATCAACGAATACCTGCGCGAGTACAAGGGCGAGGGCATCCAGCACATCGCCCTGTTCACCGACGACATCTATTCGTCGGTGGAGGCCATGCACCAGGCCGGCGTGAAGTTCCTCGACACCCCGGACACCTACTTCGAGGTGATCGACCAGCGCATCCCGAACCATGGCGAGGACGTGGCCCGGCTGCGCAGGAACAGCATCCTGATCGACGCCGACCCGGAGACCAAGCAGCGCAAGCTGCTGCAGATCTTCACCCAGAACGCCTTCGGCCCGATCTTCTTCGAGATCATCCAGCGCAAGGGCAACGAGGGCTTCGGCGAGGGCAACTTCCAGGCCCTGTTCGAATCCATCGAACGCGACCAGATGCGCCGCGGTGTGCTCTGACACCACGTTCGAACCCCAATATCTGGAACCGACGATGAGCCTGAAGTACCTGAGTGGGTTTGGGAACGAGTTCGCGACCGAGGCGCTGCCGGGTGCGTTGCCCGAGGGGCGCAATTCGCCGCAGCGCTGCCCGTACGGGCTGTACAACGAGCAGATCAGCGGCACCGCGTTCACCGCGCCGCGGCACAGCAACCGCCGCACCTGGATGTACCGCATCCGGCCCGCGGCCATGCACGGGCCGTTCGAGGCGATGGCGCACGCCAGCTTCCACGGTGACTTCGGCCAGGGCCCGGTGACGCCCGAGCAGCTGCGCTGGAACCCCCTTCCCATGCCGGTGGCGCCCACCGACTGGCTCGACGGCCTGTACACCATGGCCGGCAACGGCGGCCCCTCGGCCGGTGGCCTGGGCGTGCACCTGTACGCCGCCAACGCCGACATGGCCGGCCGCTTCTTCTACAACGCCGACGGCGAGATGCTGATCGTGCCCCAGCAGGGCCGCCTGCGCATCGCCACCGAGCTGGGCGTGCTGGAGGTGGAACCGCAGGAGATCGCGCTGATCCCGCGCGGCATCCGCTTCACCGTCTCGCTGCCCGACGGCCAGGCCTGCGGCTACGTCTGCGAGAACTTCGGCGCCATGTTCAAGCTGCCCGACCTGGGCCCGATCGGCAGCAACGGCCTGGCCAACCCGCGTGATTTCCTCACGCCGGTGGCTGCGTACGAGGACCGCGAGGGCGACTTCGAGCTGGTGGCCAAGTTCCAGGGCGGCCTGTGGCGCGCCGGCCTCGGCCACAGCCCGCTCGACGTGGTGGCCTGGCACGGCAACTACGCGCCCAGCAAGTACGACCTGCGCCGCTTCAACACCATCGGCTCGATCAGCTACGACCACCCGGACCCGTCGATCTTCCTGGTGCTGCATTCGCCCAGCGACAGCGAGGGCGTGAGCAACATCGACTTCGTGATCTTCCCGCCGCGCTGGCTGGTGGCCCAGGACACCTTCCGGCCGCCCTGGTTCCACCGCAACATCGCCAGCGAGTTCATGGGCCTGGTGCACGGCGCCTACGACGCCAAGGCCGAGGGTTTCGTGCCGGGCGGCAGCTCGCTGCACAACTCGATGAGCGGCCACGGCCCGGACGCGGCCACCTTCGAAAAGGCCACCACGGCCGACCTGTCGAAGCCCGACGTGATCACCGATACGATGGCCTTCATGTTCGAGTCGCGGCACGTCATCCGCCCGACCGCGCAGGCGCTCGCCGCCGGCCACCGCCAGGCCACCTACCAGCAGTGCTGGCAGGGCCTGGCCCGGAATTTCGACCCGAGCCGCCGCGGCTGAGCCGCGCGGCCCACAGGAGCAAGCAATGAAACTCGGTTCCCTCAAGGAAGGCGGCCGCGACGGCACGCTGGTGGTCGTCTCCAAGGACCTGTCGCGGGCGGTGAAGGCCACCGGCATCGCGCCGACGCTGCAGCGCGCGCTGGAAGACTGGTCCAACGCCGCACCGCGCCTGAACGCGGTGTACGAGGCGCTGGAAGCCGGCACCCCGGAAACCATCAACGGCGAGCCGGTGTTCGCGCTGGACTTCGCCCAGCTGGCCGCGCCGCTGCCGCGCGCCTACGAGTTCGTGGACGGCAGCGCCTACCTGCCGCACGTGGCCCGCGTGCGCAAGGCGCGCGGCGCCGAGGTGCCCGAGAGCTTCTACACCGACCCGCTGATGTACCAGGCGGTCAGCGCCGGCTTCTACGGCCCGCGCGACCCGGTGCTGGTGGCCGACGAAGGCTTCGGCATCGACCTCGAGGCCGAGGTGGTCGTGGTCACCGACGACGTGCCGCAGGGCGCGACGCCGGCGCAGGCCGCGCAGCACATCCAGCTCATCGGCCTGGTCAACGACGTCTCGCTGCGCAACCTGATCCCGGGCGAGCTGGCCAAGGGCTTCGGCTTCCTGCAGTCCAAGCCGCGCTCGGCGCTGAGCCCGGTGTTCGTCACCCCCGACGAGCTGGGCGAGGCCTGGCAGGGCAACAAGGTGCACCTGCCGCTGCTCACCCACATCAACGGCAAGTGGTTCGGCGCGCCCGAGGCGGGCGTGGACATGCAGTTCGACTTCGCCCAGCTGGTGGCGCACGCGGCCAAGACCCGCCCGCTGTCGGCCGGCACCATCGTCGGTTCGGGCACGGTGGCCAACGAGGACACCTCGCTGGGCGCCAGCTGCTTCGCCGAGCAGCGCACGGTGGAAACCCTGCGCGACGGCAAGCCCAGCACCCCCTTCATGGCCTTCGGCGACACCGTGCGCATCGAGATGAAGGCGCGCGACGGCAGCGACATCTTCGGCGCCATCGAGCAGAAGATCGCCAAGGCCTGACCTGATCTGCTCTTTGTGGGAGGGCCTTCAGGCCCGACAGCCCGTCGGGCCTGAAGGCCCTCCCACAACCTGCGGGGCGGGCGTATGCTTGGGCCGGACAGGCGAGGGCAGAGGGCTGGCGGTATGAATCCAGGCTCCATCCGGCTTTATTCCTACTGGCGCTCCAGCGCCGCCTACCGGGTGCGCATCGCGCTCAACCTCAAGGGCATGCCCTACGAGACGCTGCCGGTGCACCTGGCCCGGGGCGAACAGCACCAGGCGCCCTACAGCGACCTCAACCCGCAGGAACTGGTGCCCGTGCTGCTGCACGGCAGCCGCATCCTGCGCCAGTCCATGGCCATCATGGAGTACCTGGACGAAACCTGGCCGACGCCGCCGCTGATGCCCGCCACGGCGCGCGACCGCCAGCGCGTGCGCGCCATCGCCCAGATGATCGCCTGCGACATCCACCCGCTGAACAACCTGCGCGTGCTGCAGTTCTTCGAGAACACCTGGAACGTGCCCCAGGCCGAGCGCGACGCTTGGGTACGGCACTGGATCCAGGCGGGCTTCGAGGCGCTGGAAGACACCCTGGCCGACAACCCCTCCACCGGCACCTTCTGCGACGGCGAAATGCCCACCATGGCCGACTGCTGCCTGGTGCCGCAGGTCTACAACGCGGTGCGCTTCGGGGTGGACCTGGCGCCGTACCGGACGATCCGGCGCATCAACGAAGCCTGCCTCGCCCTCGAGGCCTTCGAGGCCGCCCGGCCGGAAAACCAGCCGGACGCCCCGGTCGGGAACTGAGCGCGGCTCAGTAGCCCGTCGATTCGCTGCCCGGGCCGGCGCCGCCGTACATGTCGGCGTAGGGGTCGTGTTCGCCCGTGGCGCCTTCCGAGAGGCGGATCTTCAGGGCCAGGCCGTCGCGCGAGTCGGCCTTGCGCAGCGCCTCCTCCAGCTCGACCTTGCCTTCCTTGTACAGGCGGAACAGCGACTGGTCGAAGGTCTGCATGCCTTCCTGCAGCGACTTGTCCATGGCCTCCTTGATCTCGTGCACCTCGCCGCGGCGGATCAGGTCGCGGATCATCGGGGTGTTGATCAGGATCTCGGCGGCGGGCAGGCGCTTGCCGTCCTTGCCGATGACCAGGCGCTGGCTGATGACCGCCTTGAGGTTCAGCGACAGGTTCATCAGCACGTTCTTGTGGGCCGACTCCGGGAAGAAGTTCAGGATGCGGTCCAGGGTCTGGTCGGCGTTGTTCGAGTGCAGCGTGGCCAGGCACAGGTGGCCGGTCTCGGCGAAGGCGATGGCCGATTCCATGGTGGTGGCGTCGAGGATCTCGCCGATCAGGATGACGTCCGGCGCCTCGCGCATGGCGTTCTTGAGCGCGTTGTGGAAGGCGTGGGTGTCCAGGCCCACCTCGCGCTGGTTGACGATGGACTTCTTGTGCTTGTGCAGGAACTCGATCGGGTCCTCGATGGTGAGGATGTGGCCCGTGGTGCTGGCGTTGCGGTGGTCGATCATGGCCGCCAGCGTGGTGGACTTGCCCGAGCCGGTGGAGCCGACCACCAGCACCAGGCCGCGCTGCTCCATCACGATGTCCTTGAGGACGTTCGGGAGCTTGAGCTGGTCGATGTTGGGGATCTCGCTCTTGATGGCGCGGATCACCATGCCCACTTCGCCGCGCTGCTTGAACACGTTGACGCGGAAGCGCCCGGTGTCCTTCACCGCGATGGCCATGTTGAACTCGAGGTCGCGCTCGAAGGCCGGGACCTGGCCCTCGTCCATCAGGGAGTAGGCGATCTTCTTGACCATGCCGGCCGGCAGGCCGGTGTTGCCGAGGGGGTAGAGCTTGCCCTCGACCTTGATGTAGACGGGCGCGCCGGTGGTCAGGAACATGTCCGACGCGTTCTTTTCCGTCATCAGCTTCAGGAAATAGCCGATGTCCATGTCAGTATCCTTGGATCCCCTGTTTCGGTCCCGGTGGACGGCGCGGGGTGGCTACAATGAGCACCGCCCGAACGCCGACCTGCGAGTTCGCCTTATGACACTATCCTCGCTAAAAATCCATCTCGCGCTGGCGCTTTTGCTGGCCGCGTCCACAGCTTCGGCGGCAAATGAAGCCGACCTGGCCGTCGCCGCCGCCGAACGCGCGGTGCTTGCCGCCGAGTCGGCGAACCCGCGCGGGGAGGCCGCCGCCGCGCTCGACCGCGCCCGCGGCCAGTGGCAGGCCGCCCAGGCCAGCCGCCGCCAGTCCGATCGCCTGCGCCTGGCCGAAGCCGCCGCCGCCAACGCCGACCTGGCGCACGCCCGGGCGCGGCTCGACGCCGCCCGCGAGGAGGTCGACAGCCGCGCCGCGCGCAACGACGACCTGCGTCGCCGCCTGCTTGTGAACCGGGGGAACTGAGCATGCTGCGCACCCTGGGGGTTTCCCTGATGCTGGCCGCCCTGCTGGCCATGCCGGCCGCCGCCGCGCCGAGCGAACACGAACAGGCCGTGGCCCGCCTGGCCGCCGAACTGGGCACGCTCGACGCCGACGCCTCGCTGGGCGGCCTGGGACGGCTCGAACGCCTGCAGGCCCGGCAGGCCCTGGCCGATGCCCGCGACGCCCGCCGCCGCGACCGCGAGCACAAGCTGGCCCTGGCCGCCGTGCGCATCGAAACCGCTCGCCTGGCTGCCGAAGCCGAGCTGCTGGCCGACCAGGCCGCGCAGCTCGACCGCGAGCGCGACCAGATCATGATCGAGGCCAGCCGCCTCGAGGCCGAACGCGCCCGCCGCGAATCCGAACGCCTGCGCCTGCAGGCCCTGGCCCGCGAGGAGGCGCTGCAGCGCGAACTGGAGCTGGCCGAGGCCGACCGCGTCGCCGCGGTGGAAGCCGCCGAGGCGGAAACCGCCCAGGCCCGCAAGCTGGCCGCCGCCCGTGCCCGCGAAGCCGAGCTGGCGCGCAAGGAAGCCGAACTCGCCGCCGCCATCGCCGCCGACGACATCGCCGACGCGGCCCCGCCGCCGGCGCGCCGCGAGGGTGGCAAGCAGGTGTACACGCTGGCCGGCAACGCCTTCGGCAGCGGCAGCGCCAGCCTCACCGCCGAGGCCCAGGCCAGCCTGCGCGCGCTCGCCGGCCTGCTCACGGGCAGCGGCAAGGTCAGCATCGAAGGCCACACCGACAGCCAGGGCGCCGACGACGCCAACCGCGCGCTCTCGCAGCGCCGCGCCGACGCGGTGCGGCGCGTGCTGGAAGAGGCCGGCGTCGCCGGCAGCCGGATGCGCGCCACCGGCAAGGGCGAATCGACCCCGGTGGCCGACAACGCCAGCGCGGCCGGCCGCGCACTCAACCGGCGCGTCGAGATCATCGTAAATTGAAGGAAATTCAATTACTTGTGGGGCTTCTCAAAGCCTTAACATTCACTAAGTAGTTGAATCCAAAGGCCCTGGCCCAGGGCCGGCGAAGTCCCCGCCCGTCGGGGGCTTTTCCTTTTCCGATCAACGGTTTGCCTCGAGGCTTGCAGCCCTGTTTTGGGGGGCGTAGGTTCAAAGCCCGGGTGGCGCGATGCCCCCGGGTAACCGAGCCAGGCCGATGAAAGCAGACCTCGCCCCCGCCGATTGCGCCGCCTCCCGAACGGAAGCGGGCGCGTCGTGTGGAGGCGCCGCCCGCGAAAGCGACCTGACCTTTGTCTCAATCCGCCACGCCCTGGTCCCCATCGGCCGGGGCGTTCGCGTTTCTGGAGGAGGTCATTCCGATGTTTGAAGGGCAACCGCAACAAGAGCTCGACGCGCTGATGAAGAGCGACCCGGAATTCCGGCAGCTCTACCACCGGCACCGCGAACTGGACAAGCAGGTGCTGGACGCCGAGCTGGGCGTGCTCCCGCTCGACGACACCACGCTCGCGCGCATGAAGAAGGAAAAGTTGAACGCGAAGGACCGCCTGACCCGCATGTTCGACCAGCGCAGGCACTGAGTTCCCGCTGCGGCGGCGGCGGCCCACCTCGTCGGGTCGCCGCCGCCCGCACTTTCCCGGCCCCGCCTCGGGTGCCGGCGCGGCCGGGGCCGCTGCTAGAATCGGGAATCCGCCACCGCGCCCGGTTCCCCTCCCCATGACGGCCCACCAGAACGTCCTCGAGCTCATCGGCAACACGCCGATGGTCAAGGCCCAGCACCTCGACACCGGCCTCTGCGAGCTCTACCTCAAGCTCGAATGCATGAACCCCGGCGGCTCCATCAAGGACCGCATCGGCCTGAAGATGATCGAGGCGGCCGAAGCCCGCGGCGACCTCAAGCCCGGCGCCACCCTCGTGGAAGGCACCGCCGGCAACACCGGCATCGGCCTGGCCCTGGTGGCCCAGCAGAAGGGCTACAAGCTGCTGCTGGTGGTCCCGGACAAGATGAGCCGGGAGAAGATCTTCAACCTGCGCGCCATGGGCGCCGAGGTGGTGCTGACCCGCTCGGACGTGGCCAAGGGCCACCCCGACTACTACCAGGACATGGCCGCGCGCATCGCCGCCGAAACCCCGGGCGCCTACTTCATCAACCAGTTCGGCAACCCCGACAACCCGGCCGCGCACGAGCAGGGCACCGGCCCCGAGATCTGGGCGCAGATGGACCACGACATGGACGCCATCGTGTTCGGCTGCGGCAGCTCGGGCACCATGACCGGCCTCTCGCGTTTCTTCGCCAAGGCCGCGCCGCACGTCGAGCTGGTGCTCGCCGACCCGGTCGGCTCCATCCTCACCCAGTACATCAACGAAGGCGTGCTCAGCACCAAGTCGGGCAGCTGGATGGTGGAAGGCATCGGCGAGGACTTCCTGCCCGACATCTCCGACTTCAGCCGCGTCAAGAAGGCCTACGCCATCTCCGACAAGGAAAGCTTCCTGGCCGGCCGCGAGCTGCTGGTGAAGGAAGGCGTGCTCGGTGGCAGCTCCAGCGGCACCCTGCTGGCCGCGGCGCTGAAGTACTGCAGGGAGCAGACCACGCCCAAGAAGGTGGTGGTGTTCGTCTGCGACACCGGCAACAAGTACCTGTCGAAGATGTACAACGACTACTGGATGCTCGACAACGGCTTCATCGAGCGCCCGCAGCACGGCGACCTGCGCGACCTGATCCTGCGCCCGTACGCCCAGCGCGACACCGTGGTGGTGGGGCCGAACGACACCCTGCACGTCGCCTACCAGCGCATGAAGATGTACGACGTCTCGCAGCTGCCGGTGATGGATGGCGAGAAGATCGTCGGCATCGTCGACGAATCCGACGTGCTGCTGCACGTCTACGGCAACGAGGCCCGGTTCAAGGACAGCGTGGCCAGCGCCATGGTCAGCCAGCTCAACGTGCTGGAGGTGACCTCGCCGATGGAGTCGCTGCTGCCGGTGTTCGAGCGCGGGCAGGTGGCCATCGTGATGGACGGGCCGAAGTTCCTGGGCCTGATCACCCGCATCGACCTGCTCAACTACCTGCGCCGCCGGGTGCAGTAACCGCGCCTGACCGGGCCCCGCCGGCCGGCCGGGGCCGGCGGGCGAACTGCTATCCTGCCCCGGCCCGCCCGCAAACCCCGGCAACATGCCTCCAGCCCAGACCGAACAAACCGAACGCACCCTGGCGCCCAGCGCCCGCCGCCTGGGCGACCTGCTGGTCGAACGCCAGCTGGCCACGCGCGCCGACATCGGCAAGGCGCTGGCCTTCCAGCAGCAGTTCGGCGGCCGCATCGGCTCCATCCTGGTGCGCCTGGGCGCGCTGTCGGAGGAGTCCCTGCTGCCGGTGCTGTCCGAGCAGCTGGAAATGCCGCTGCTCGAAGGCCCCGAGTGGCCCACCGACGCCGCCGCCATGCACCGCGTCGCCGAGGCCAGCGGCCTGGTGGCCGACTGGTGGGTGGACAACGGCGTGGCCGGCTGGGAAACCGAATCCGGCCAGTGGCTGGTGGCCGCGCGCGACCCGCTCGACCCCTCGCTCAACGAAATCCTCGCCCGCCGCCTGCCCGCCGGCGGCTGGCAGTGGCGCCTGGCCCGCGGCCAGGACCTCGACCGCCTGCTCGACCTGGCCGCGCGCAGCGAGCGCCGCGACGACGAGTTCGGCGACGACGACGTCAGCCACCTGCGCGAACTGGCCGAGGAGGCGCCGGTCATCGAGCTGGTGAACAACGTGCTGGCACAGGCCATGGACCAGCGCGCCTCGGACATCCACATCGAGCCGGAAGAGCAGGTCTTCCACGTGCGCCTGCGCATCGACGGCATCCTGCACACCCGCCTCACCCTGCCCATCAGCCGCTACCCGGCGGTGGCCTCGCGCGTGAAGCTGATCTCCGGCATGGACATCGCCGAGCGCCGCCTGCCGCAGGACGGCCGCCTGAGCACCCGCGTCAGCGGCCAGGACGTGGACATCCGCGCCTCGGCGGTGCCGGCCGTGCACGGCGAATCGCTGGTGCTGCGCCTGCTGCCCAAGGAGCGCCAGGACCTGAGCCTCGAGCGCCTGGGCTTCACCCCGCGCGACCTGGCCATGTTCCGCGGCTGGGCGCGCGAGCCGCACGGCATCGTGCTGGTCACCGGCCCCACCGGCTCGGGCAAGTCGACCACGCTCTACGGCACGCTGGAGGAAATGAACCAGCGCGACCGCAAGATCATCACCGTCGAGGACCCGGTCGAATACCAGGTGCCCGGCGTCACCCAGATCCAGGCCAACGCCGAGATCGGCTACAGCTTCGCCCGGGCCCTGCGCGCGATCCTGCGCCAGGACCCCGACGTGATCATGATCGGCGAAATCCGCGACCTGGAAACCGCCGAGATCGCCGTGCAGTCGGCGCTCACCGGCCACCTAGTGCTGTCCACGCTGCACACCAACGACGCGGTCAGCGCCTTCACCCGCCTGGTGGACATGGGGCTCGAACCCTTCCTGGTCGCCACCTCGGTGCGCGCCGTGCAGGCGCAGCGCCTGGTGCGCCGGGTCTGCCCGGACTGCAGCCAGCCGGCCGAAGTGCTGCCGGCGGTGGAGCGCCTGGTGGCGCCGGTGCTCGACGGCGACGCCTCGCCGCCGCAGTGGCGCAAGGCCGTGGGCTGCCCGCGCTGCCGCGGCACCGGCTACCGCGGCCGCCTGGGCATCTACGAACTGGTCGACGTCACGCCCGAGCTGCAGGAGCTGGTGCTCGAGCGCGCCACCGCCGAGCGCATGCGCCAGCTGGCCACCGCCCAGGGCGGCCGCACGCTGCGCGAGGACGGCCTGCTCAAGGCGCGCCAGGGCCTGACCACGGTGGACGAGGTCGTGCGCGTCACCGGCGGCATCGCGGCCGAAGCCTGAGCCCATGCAGTTCCGTTACCAGGCCATCGACAAGTCGGGCCATGCCGTTTCCGGCGTGGTCGACGGCCGCAGCGAGCGCGAGGCCTCGCGCCAGCTCGCCCAGCAGGGCCTGACCACGCTGTCGCTGGCCGAGCAGGGCGAACAGGGCGCGCGCCGCCGCCGCGGCAAGGCCTCCAGCCGCGAACTGCAGCTGGTGCTGCAGGAATTCACCACCCTGCTGGAGGCGGGGGTGTCGCTGGTGACGGCGCTGTCCTCGCTGGCCAAGTCCAGCCACCACCCGCAGATCACCGGCGTCTTCTCCGGCATGGAAAAGGCCGTGCGCCGCGGCGACAGCTTCAGCGCCGCCTTCCGCGAGGCGAAGCTGCCGGTGCCCGAATATTTCCTGCAACTGGTCGAGGCGGGCGAGGCCACCGGCCGGCTGGCCGAGTCCATGCGCGGCGGCGTCGAGCAGTTCGAATACGACCAGCGCGTGGCCAGCGAAATGCGCTCGGCCCTGGTCTACCCGGCGGTGCTGGTGTTCTCGGGCATCGCCGCGGTGTCCATCATCTTCCTGTGGGTGGTGCCGCGCTTCGGCAACCTGCTCACCCAGCACGGCGACAACATGCCGGCGCTGTCGCGCCTCACCATCGGCGCCGGCGTCTGGTTCAGCGCGCACTGGTACCTGGTGGCGCTGGCGGCGGTGGCAGCGGGCCTGGGCCTGCGCGCGCTGCTGTCGCGCCGCGAGCTCACCGACCGCCTGGCCGAGTGGGCCGCCGGCCTGCCGGTGCTGGGCGAATGGCTGGTCGAGGCCGAGGTGGGCCGCTGGGCCAGCACGCTGTCGGCGCTGCTGACCGGCCGGGTCGAACTGATCCGCGCCCTCGGCCTGGCCGCCGGCTCGGTGCGGCTGGCCTTCCTGCGCAGCCGCCTGTCCCAGGTGGCCGCTTCGGTGAAGGGCGGCTCCACGCTCTCGGCCGCGCTGCGCGAGCACCGCGCGCTCAACCCCACCGGCTACGACCTGGTGGCGGTGGGCGAGGCCAGCGGCGAGCTGCCCAAGCTGCTGGCCGCCCTGGCGCGCCTGTACGAAACCACGGGCCGGGACCGCATGAAGCGGCTCCTGCAGCTGATCGAGCCGCTGGCGATCATCCTGATCGGCATCGTCATCGGCACCATCGTCACCGCGATCATCCTCGCCATCACCAGCGTCAACGAGGTCCCGCTCTGACGCGTTACCCGGAGTTGCCATGAAAATTTCCCGCCGAAACGCCGGCTTCACCCTGCTCGAGATGCTGGTCGTCCTGGTCATCATCGGCCTGATCGCCAGCCTGGTCGGCCCGCGCCTGTTCAGCCGCGTGGACACCTCGAAGGTGCAGGTGGCCGAGACCCAGGTGCGCATGCTGCGCGGCGCCATCGAGACCTACCGCCTGGAGGTCGGCAAGCTGCCCTCGGTGGAAGAAGGCCTGGGCGTGCTCTACAACCCGCCCGCCGACGAGCGCCTGCGCGCCCGCTGGAAGGGCCCCTACCTGGACGAGCCGGCGCCGCTGGACCCCTGGGGCAACCCCTACCAGTACGCCATCCCCGGCGCCAACGGCATGCCGTTCGCGCTGTATTCCTTCGGCGCCGACGGGGTGCGCGGCGGGGAGGGCAACGATGCCGACGTCGGTTACCTCCCGCGCGGCTGAGGCCGGCCCCCGCGGCCCCGCCGGCCGCGGCTTTTCCCTGCTCGAACTGCTCATCGTGCTGGCCCTGCTCGGGCTGATGACGGCGCTGGTGGCACCGCGCCTGCAGCGCACCTACGAAGCCATCGCCGGCAGCGGCGAACGCGCCGAAGTCCGGCGCCAGCTGGGCCGGCTGCCGCGGCTGGCGCGCATCGCCGGCCAGCCGATCGTGGTGGGCGAGGGCGACGCCGCCGGCCTGGCCGCCGTGCTGGCGCTGCCCGAGGGCTGGCGCGTCACGCCGCTCGAGCCGCTGCGCGTGGAGGCCAACGGCCTGTGCCATGCCACCGCCGTGCGCGTCGAAGGCCCCGGCGACGCCGAGGACCTGTCCCTGTCCATGCCGACCTGCGAGGTGGCCGATGCGCCGTGAGCGCGCCCGCGGCTTCACCCTGCTCGAAGCCGTGGTGGCCCTGGCCATCCTGGCGGCGGCCGGCATGGCCCTGTTCGCGGCCATGACCCAGTCGGTGCAGATGGTCGGCCGCGCCGAACGCTCGCGCGAGGCCGACGCGGCCCTGCGCAACGCCCTGGCCTACGTGGGCGCGGTGAACCCGGCCGAGGACCCGCAGGGCCAGCAGCCGCTCGGGGCCTACGAACTGGTGTGGAACGCCGAGCTGCTCGAGCCCGCGCGCCCCAGCGCCACCGGCTACGTGGCGCCCGGCCTGCACGAAGTGGGTCTCTACCGCCTCGACCTGGAGCTGTGGCGCGACGGCGAACTGCAGCGCGAAGCCAGCGTGCGCCGCATCGGCTACCGCCAGGTCCGCCAGCCGCAGGCCCTGTGACCATGCCCCGCGCCCGCGCCGCCGCCGGTTTCACCCTGCTCGAGGCCCTGGTCACGCTGGTGGTCGTGTCGCTGATCATCACCTTGTTGATGCAGGCGCTGTCGCAGTCGCTCGACCTGCGCGCGCGCCTGCTGCGGCACGAGGACCAGACCCGCGTGGCCGGCCTGCAGGAGCAGTGGTTCCGCGACACCGTCGGCAGCGCGCTGCCCGACCTGGCCGATGCGCTGGGCGCCATGAAGGGAACCCGCGAGGGCTTCGAGCTGGTCACGCCGCAGCCGCTGGCGGGGCCGGGCCTGGAGCGCGTGCACTGGCGTCTGCAGCCGGTGGACGGCGGCTGGTCCCTGCATTACGCCGACAGCCGGCTCGGCGAGATCGAGGTGCTGCGCGGCCCGCTCGACGCCGCCGCGTTCGACTATTTGGATGGGCAAGGCGAATGGCTGGCGGAGTGGAACCCGCCCGTCGACGCGATGGAAGTGCTGCCGCGCATGGTGCGCCTGCGCGCCGTCACCAGCGAGGGCGAACTGCTCTGGCTGGTGCCGCTGGCCGCCGACCCGCTGATGCCGGTGATGCTGCGCCCGCAGGGAGGCGACCGTGGCCTCTAGGCGCGCGCAGGGTGGCTTCGTGCTGGCGGTGACGCTGTGGCTGCTGGCGGGCATCGCCATCGTCGTGGCCCTGGTCACGCTGTGGAGCCTGGACCAGGTGCGCGACGCGCAGCGCGACCGCGACCAGGCCGAGGACCAGCTGGCGCTGTTCTCCACCCGCGAAACCGTGGTCTACCTGGCCGCCACCCGCGACATGACCGTGGCCGGCCTGCCCGTGCAGGGCCTGAGCGCCGAGCAGCGCGTGGCCCGCACCCTGTCGGAATTCGGCGGACTGCGCCGCGACCCGGTGGGCGGCGAACTGCGGCTCGACGACAGCGCCTACCAGGGCCTCGGCGGCACCACCTTCTCGGTGCAGGACGAGGCCGGCCTGTACCCGGTGGTGTGGCCGGACGCGATGCGGCTCGACCGCCTGCTCGACACCCAGGGCGTGCCGGACAAGAACCGCGCTCGCCTGCGCGACGCCCTGCTCGACTACATCGACGAAGACAGCCTGCGCCACCTGCACGGCGCCGAGAAGCGCGAGTACGAACGCGCCGGCCGGCCCTTGCCACCCAACCGGCGCCTGCTGCTGCCGATGGAGCTCGCGCGCGTGCTGGGCTGGGACGAACTGCCGCCGCGGACCCTCGCCGCGCTGCAGTCGGTCACCACCACCTTCTATGCCGGCGCGCTCAATCTCAACACCGCGCCGGCCAGCCTGCTGCCCACGCTGCTCAATGGTTGCCCGCGAACCTGCGACACGCTGATGGCCCAGCGCCGCAACCAGCCCTTCCGATCGGCCGGCGAATTGCAGGCCCTGCTCGGCGTGCAGTTGCCCGGCGACGACATGGTCGAATACCGCTTCGCTCCTTCCGACACGCTGCGCCTCACGGTCTGGGGGCGTACAGGCGCCGCCATGCGCATCCATGTACGATTGACGCCCCTGGCGGACAAGCGTGCGCCCTGGACCATCCTTGCCGCCTATCCCGTAGCCCGCCCGAGCCTCGATGACTCCCCGCGACCGATTGACAGCGCTCTTTTCGCCGACGCGGAAACTGATCGGCCCTGAGCCGACGGTCCTGCACGCGGGCGGTGCGCTTGGCCCGCTGCAGTGGGTGGTGCCGCGCGCGGCCTGCCACTACCGCCGGCTGGAATTCGCCCAGCTGCCCGTGCGCCAGCGCGCGGCCGCGGCGAAGCTGGCCGTGCGCCGGCACGAACCCGCGCCGGGCGCGCTTCAGCACGTCGCCTGGACCGGCGCCACCGCGCACGCCTGGATCTGGCCGCAGCCGGACCCGGTGATGGCCGAGGGCGAGCCCGGCTGGATCCCCGAATCACTGCTGCGCGCGCCGCCCGCCGGCGACGGCCCGCGCCTGCTGCAGGCGATCGAGGGCGTCGAAGGCCAGGTCTGGCGCGACGGCCAGCTGCAGGCCAGCCAATGGTGGCCGGCCGTGCCCGACGCCGACGCCTGGCGCCGCTTCCTGCGCGCCTGCGGCATCGGCCCCGACGCCGCCGGCGCCGTTCCGGCGCCCGAAACCCTGCCGTGGGAAACCACCCCGTGGGGCGACGCTCCGCGCGGCCTGCCCGGTTCGCCGGCCGCGCTCGAGCGCCTGGCCTGGGTCGCGGGCCTGGGCCTGGTGGCCCTGTGCCTGGGCTGGCAGCTGGCGGCGCAGGCCACCTGGGGCATCGCGCAGTGGCGGCTGGAGGGGCGGCGCGGCCCCCGGGGGGCCGGGGGGTGGGGGGGGGGGCGGGGGGGGGGGGGGGGGGGCGCGCGCCCCCCACGCCGCTGCTGGAAGCGCGCGAGCGCGCCGACGCCGCGGTGGAGCGGCTGCAGTCCTTCCGCGCCCTGCGCCAGGGCGCCAACGACTACCTGCTCATGGCCGACGTCATCGCGCCGCTGCCGGCCGATGCGCGCCTGGTGCAGTGGCGCCGCGAGGGCGAGCGCCTGCAGGCCGGCGTGACCTCGGCCGAAACCGACCCGCGCCGCTTCGTTTCGGCCTTCCAGGGCCACCCGCTGCTGGCCGACGTCGCCGCCAACCCGGCCAGCGACGCCAAGGGCATGCAGCTCGACTTCGACCTCGCGCGCGCGCCGGCGCCGGGCGCGGCGGGTGCCGCCGGGGGCACGCCGTGAACGCGCGCGAGCAGTTCGAACGCATGCGTCAGGAATGGCGCCAGAGCCGCCGCCTGCGCCTCGGCGCGCTGGTGGTGCTGCTGATCATCGGTGCGCACGTCGTGCTCACCCTGTCCGACCGCCAGCAGGCGATGGCCCAGGATTACCGCCGCGACGCCGCGCTGCTGGGCCGCCTCGAGGAAGCCAGCCATGAATCGGCCTGGCCCGAGCGCGCCGAGCAGGCCGAGGCCGCCGCCGACGCCATGCGCGCCTCCATCCCGCAGGCGGCCAGCGACGGCCTGGCCCAGGCCGAGCTGCAGGCCTGGCTGAGCGGCCAGGCGGCCACCGGCCAGCTGCAGCAGGCCCGCGTGCGCGCCGAGGCCACGCTCGACGTGCCCGGCCAGCCGGAGCTCTGGCAGGTGGTCGCGCGCCTCGAGGGCGCCGTGCCCGCCGGCGGACTCGACCGCTTCCTGCAGTCGCTGTCCTCGGGCCTGCCCTGGATCCAGGTCGAGCGCCTGGAAATCACCGAGGGGCGCGAAACCCAGCTGTCCGCCATCGTGCGCGGTTACTACCGCAAGCCTGACGCGGCGCCCGCCGCGCCCGCCGACGCCAACGCCCCGGCCACCGGGGGTGCGCCTTGAACGCGCGCCTGCGCCCGCTGCTGCCCGTGCTCGGTCCGCTGCTGCTCGGCGGCGTGGCCTACCTGCTGCTGGGCGACGGCCCGCACACCGATGCCGGGCGCGAGGTCGAGGCCGTGGCCTGGTCGTTGCCCGAGGACGCCCCCGTGGACGCCAGCGCCGCGCGCGCGGTCTGGGAGAAGCGCGCCCCCTGGGGCCGCGCCGCCGCCGCCGAGACGGCCGCCACCGGCGCCGCCGCGCCGCAGCCGCTGCCGGTGGGCGTGATCGCCGCCGCCGGCCAGTGGCAGGCCTTGTTCTTCATGCCCGGGGGCGAGGTCGTGCGCCTGGCCAAGGGCGAGGCGCTGCCGACCGGTGGCGAGGTGAAGGCCATTTCGCCCACCGTGGTGGCCTGGACCGACGCCGCCGGCGAAGCCCATCGCCGCGAACTGCTGGTGGACGCCGATCCGCGCCCGGTGGCCGCGCCCGTGGCCACGCCGGGGAATGCCGCCGACGCCCGCCGCGAGCGCGCCCGCCAGCGCGCCGAGTCGCGCAACCCGCTGCGCCGTCCCGACAACACCGGCGCCACGGAATCGCGCAACCCGCTGCGCCGCCCGGACGCCGGGTCCGGCACGCCCCGCAACCCGCGGCGCCGCGATGCCGCTGCCGGCCCGTCGGCGTCCCCGGCCCCGCCGACGACGACCACGACAACGACAACGACCACCGCCTACCCCGCGACCACCACGACGCGCCCGACCAGCACCGAGCGCCCCGGCAGCAGCCGGCGCCCCTGAACTTCCTTTGCCCAGGTTTGAACCCATGATGCGAAACCCGCTTTCCGCCCGGTCCCCGGGCCTGTCCATGCCGGCCGGGCGCAGGCTCGTCCTGGTGCTGGTCATGGCCCTGCTCAGCGGCGTGCTCGGCGCCTGCGCCACGGTGCCGCCGCCGGCCTTCCCGGATCCGCTGCGCGCGCCCAAGGCCGAGGCGCAGCCCGAGGCGGTGCCCGGCGACGAGGCCGCCACCCGCGGCCGCCCGCGCGTGGAAGCGGGCCCCACCATCGAGACCTCGCCGGTGCGCACCGTCGACCGCCGCAAGCTGCCGCCGATGAAGGGCAGCGAGCCGGTGGCGCTGACCCTCGACGGCGTCACGCTCAGCGCCTTCATCAATGAAGTGTTCGGCACCCAGCTCGGCTTCTCGCTGGACGTCGACCCGGCCGTGCGCAGCCGCCAGGAGCTGGTGAGCCTTCGCCTGGTGGACCCGGAGCCGCCGCACCGCCTGTACGTGATCGCCGAGGAAGTGCTCAAGCGCTACCAGATCAACATCACCGAGGCCGAGGGCGGCGTGCTGCGCTTCGCGCCGGGCAGCGCCGAGGACGTCGAACCGGCGCGCCTGATCACCGGCCGCGCCATGCCGGACGTGCCGGCAGGCGAGCGCCCGGTGTTCGTGGCCATGCCGCTGGACATCACCGAGCCCGGCCGCATCACCGCGCAGGTGCGCAACCTGCTCGGCGCCAACTCCGGCGTCACCCTGACCGAGATGCTCGAGTCGAACGCGGTGCTCATCAGCGGCCGCCCGACCGTCGTGCAGGCCACGATGGAAGCGATCGCGCTGCTCGACCGCGCTTCGCTGCGCGACAAGAAGTCGCTGCGCATCAACCCGCTCTACCTTGGCGCCGACGTGCTGGCCAAGGAGCTCACCGAGGTGCTGAAGGCCCAGGGTTATTCGGTCCGCCAGGGCACCGCCGGTTCGGGCGCGCTGACCTTCGTGCCGGTCACCTCCGCCAACGCGCTGCTCATCTTCAGCGAGTCCGACCCGGCCCTGGCCGCGGCCGCCGAATGGGCCGAGCGCCTGGACCAGCCCAGCGACGAGAACGCCGGCGACGGCGGCGTTTACCTGTACTTCGCCCGCCACACCACGGTGGAGTCGCTGCTGCCCGTGCTGCAGGCCCTGGTCGGCGGCACCGGCGCCGGCGGCGGCAACCCGCTGGCCGGCGGCGGCGCGGCCACCACCAGCGGTTCGACCACCAGCACCCGCCCGAACGCCGAGTCCGGCGGTGCGCGCGGCGCCAGCCGCGCCACCGTGATGGGTGGCGTGGGCGGCCAGCTGGCCGTGGACCCGATCCGCAACGTCATCGTCTTCCAGGGCGAGGCGCAGAAGTGGCGCGCCGTGCAGGGCGTGCTGGCGCGGCTGGACCAGCCCGCGCGCCAGGTGGTGATCGAGGTCACCATCGCCGAGGTCACCCTGACCGACGAGTTCGAACATGGCGTGGAATGGGCGCTGCGCAACGTCGGCGTCAGCAACTTCACCGGCCCCATCGGCTTCAACACCGGCAGCGAGCCCAACACCGGCGGCGTGGTGTGGAGCCCGATCTCCTCCTCGGGCCAGGTGCGCGCGGTGATGAACCTGTTCGCGAAGGACAGCCGCGTCTCGATCCTGTCCACGCCGCGCCTGATGGTGAAGAGCGGCGAGAGCGCCAGCATCGACGTCGGCACCGAGGTGCCCATCATCACCAGCCAGGCCACCGCGGTGGACCTGCCGACGACGCCGGGCAACGGCTCTTCCATCCTGCAGCAGGTGCAGTACCGCAAGACCGGCGTGCTGCTCGAGATCGACGCGGTGGTGCATTCCGGCCAGCGGGTGGACCTGAAGGTCGCCCAGGAGGTCAGCGAGGCCACCCAGACCGACACCAGCGACATTTCCTCGCCCAGCATCTTCAGCCGGCGCCTGGAGACCAGCCTGAGCCTGTCGGACGGCGAAAGCATGCTGCTGGGCGGCCTGATCTCCAGCAGCAAGAGCCAGGGCAGGTCCAAGGTTCCCGGCCTGGGCGACATCCCGGTGGTGGGCAAGCTGTTCCAGAGCGCCAACAACGCCGAGACCCGGACCGAGCTGCTGATGCTGATCACCCCCTACGTGATCGAGGACGCCAACCAGGCCAAGGCCATCACGGACGCCGTCCGGGCCCGTTTCGAGGCCGGCGAGCGCTGAGCCATACCCCCCTGGGGTGGGGAGGGGCCGGGCCCCTCCAATGCCCTGTTCAGGCCGGAAATGTGAACAAGGTCACAAATCCTGAACAAGCATTGACGCTGCAAAACATGCGTATTAGCATCGGCCCACGTCTGGGGACTGCGCAGTGCTAGTGCATGCGCAAGCGGGCGAGGGCCAATTTGGGGGCCGAAGGTCAAGAAGACCGCAAACCTCCGAAAACCTTCCTCCGGTGCCGGCGCCGGCACGTGCGTGCAGGCGCTGGGCGGTGTCCAGGCTGGCCTAGCTGTTCCGATAATTTCCTAAGCTTAGGAGTCAACAAGAATGTCTCTCAACAAGAAGCTGCTCGCCGGCACCATCGCCGGTCTGCTGATCTCGACGACCGCCAGCGCGGTTTCCCTGGGCAACGACGACGCGCGCGAGTACGCGCGTGAAATGACCAAGCCGGTTGCCATCACCGACCCGGCCGACACCATCGAAGTCGCCATTGGCTACAATTTCTCGCCGAGCGAAGTCCGCTACGCTCGCCTCGAGTGCTCGTCGAGCATCACCATCGAGAACCCGGTCGTGGCCTCCAGCGACCCCGCCCTCGTGGACGTCGGTGCGGTGAACGGCGCCGGCACCCCGGCCCTGTTCTTCTCGCTGACCGCCGACGCGGCCCTGGCCGTCCCGACCGACGTCGTCGAGATCCAGCTCGACGCCGACAACACCCTGGAGTCGAACGACGACGTCAACTGCTCGTTCTCGCTGTACGACCAGCCGTCGCAGGCCCAGGCGGGCGGCGCCACCGGCCGCATCTACACCACCGGCCCGCTGCCGTTCATCACCTCGGTCCCGTCGTTCGAGTTCGAGGCCACCCCGGGCCAGGCCATCGCCGACGTTGAAGCCGTCGACGGCGCCTACACCGACTTCCTGTCGGGCGGCGTGTTCGGTGAAATCTTCTTCGACCTGGTTGCCAACGAGCCGTTCAAGGCCGACGGCACCCTGATCACCATGGCCGACCTGTTCGACGCCGACACCAACATCACCATCGAAGGCGACTTCTCCGCCGCTGCCGACGTCGAGTTCACCGGCTTCCGCAACTGGGGTCCGGCCGACAGCGTGACCGACGATGCCGCCAACTTCATCGTCGGCTCCAACTGGCAGATCGACTCGATCGAGTACATCCCGAACCTGGCCGACCAGATCCTCGAGTCGACCTACACCGCCACCCTCGACGCCGTCGCCAACGCTGGTTACACCATCGCTGACGTCGGTCCGCTGGACGCGGGCGAGATCATCCGCAACGGCACCCAGCTGCAGGCCCCGCTGGCCCAGCTGCCGGCCAACTGGCTGAGCCGCGTGGTCATCACCAACACCGGTGCGCTGGATCGTCCGTACGAGATCTCGGTGTTCGGCGAGACGGGCAACACCATCTCGACCAACGCTGCCAACATGACCGGCTCCGTGCCGGCTGGCGGCACCAAGGTCGTTGACCTCGAGACCGTGCTGACCGGCTTCACCGGCGCCCCGCGCGCCACCATCAACCTGACCGTTGCTGGCCCGAACAACCAGATCCAGGGCCTGTACCAGATCGTCAACCCGGCTTCGGGCTCGATCAGCAACCACGTGATGGTGCGTCCGGGCACCAACTGATCCTTCGGGTTCAGTAACGCCTTGGAAGGGCCCGCTTCGGCGGGCCCTTCTTTTTTGTCGCGCCGGGTCGCTCGGCTATAGTGGCGCGACTTCGTTCGCAGGACTCCCGACAGGGCATGTCTTCCCCGCTCCCGGACACGCCGCCGACGCCCCTGGCGCGGCTGGCCGGTCTTTTCCTCGGCAGGCCGCGCGTGCGGCTCGACCAGGTCGACAGCCTCGACGGCCTGCGTGGCCTCGCGGTGCTCATCGTGCTGGCGTCCCACCTCTCCAACGCGGGCATGGGCCTGGTGCCCGGCCTCTCGCTCTCCGGCACCGGCAAGAGCGGCGTCTACCTCTTCTTCGTGCTCAGCGCCTTCCTGCTGGTGCGGCTGCTGCTCAGGCGTCCGCCCGCCGGGTTCGCCGACGGCAGGCTGTGGGCCGACTACGCCCTGCGCCGCGTGCTGCGCATCTGGCCGCTCTATCTCGTGGTGTTGCTGTCGGCCTGGTGGCTCACGCGCAGCGGCCACGCCGGCTGGCACTACCAGCTCGACGACGCGGCGCTGTGGCGGCACCTCACGCTGCGCGAAGGGCAGAGCGTGCTGTGGAGCATCCCGGTCGAATTCGTGTTCTACCTGGTGCTGCCGCTGGTGGCCTGGCTGCTGGCCTGGTCCATGGCGCGGGCCTGGCCGTGGTGGCTGGAAGCCCTGGGCTTCGCCGTCGCGCTGGCCGCCGCAACCTGGGCGTGGCCACCGGCGGAGGCGCTGGAGAACGACGTGCGACTGGGGCCCTACCTGGTCATCTTCCTGTGCGGCGCTTTCGCCGCGCGCCTGGACCACCGCCTCCGCGCCGCGGCCTCGCCGCCGTCGCCGGGCGCCTGGGCCGCGGTGGGGCTGCTGGCCATCGTCGCGCTGGTGCTGACGATGCCGGAGGCCTGGGCGGCGGTGGCCGGCGCGCCGGTGGACTACGGCGTCAACCACCGCTGGTTCGTGTTCTTCGGGCTGGCCTGGTCGGCCCTGCTGCTGGCCGTGCTGCACGGCCCGCACTGGCTGCGGCGGCCGTTCGCGTCGGCGCCGGCGCGCTGGGTCGGCGTGGTCAGCTTCAGCGCCTACCTGTGGCACATGCCGGTGCTCGACCTGCTGCGCGCGCACGGACTGGCCAGCTGGCCGGCGCCGGGCTGGTGCGCCCTGCTGGCCGCGCTCGCGGCGGCGGGTGTTTCCTTCCTGCTGTTCGAGCGCCCGTGGCGCGACCTGCGCTGGGCGCGCAAGGGCTGAAAAAACCGCGTCCCCGGTGTCCGCCCGGTGCCTTGGGGGTATCATTCCCGGTCAGCCAACACCCAGCCTGCAGGAGTTTTCGTGGCCCATCGTCCCGGCACCCTCGCCATCCACGCCGGCCAGTCGCCCGACCCCTCCACCGGGGCGGTGATGACGCCGATCTACGCCACCTCCACCTACGTGCAGGAAAGCCCGGGCGTGCACCAGGGCTACGAATACTCGCGCAGCCACAACCCCACGCGCTTCGCCTACGAGCGCTGCGTGGCGGCGCTGGAGGGCGGCAGCCGCGGCTTCGCCTTCGCCTCGGGCCTGGCGGCCACCTCGACCATCCTAGAGCTGCTCGACAGCGGCAGCCACGTGCTGTGCATGGACGACGTCTATGGCGGCACCTACCGCCTGTTCGAGCGCGTGCGCCGCCGCAGCGCCGGCCTTGACTTCAGCTTCGTGGATCTTTCCGACGACGCCGCGTTCGACGCGGCCGTGCAGCCGAACACGAAGATGGTGTGGATCGAAACGCCCACCAACCCCACGCTCAAGCTGGTCGACATCGCCGCCGTGGCCGCGAAGGCGCGCGCGCGCGGGCTCATCGTGGTGGTGGACAACACCTTCTGCTCGCCCATGCTGCAGAAGCCGCTGGCGCTGGGCGCGCACATCGTCATGCACTCGGCCACCAAGTACCTCAACGGCCACTCCGACATCGTCGGCGGCATGGCGGTGGTGGGCGACGACGCCGAGCTGGCCGAGAAGATGGCCTTCCTGCAGAACGCCATCGGCGGAGTGCAGGGCCCGTTCGACAGCTTCCTGGCGCTGCGCGGCCTCAAGACCCTGCACCTGCGCATGAAGGCGCACTGCGAGAACGCCCAGGCCATCGCCGAGTGGCTGGAAAAGCACCCGAAGGTCGAGCGCGTGGCCTACCCGGGCCTGAAGTCGCACCCGCAGCACGCCCTGGCCTCGCGCCAGATGGCGGGCTACGGCGGCATGGTCAGCGTGTGGCTCAAGGGCGGTTTCGAGGCGGCCAAGGGCTTCATGGAGAAGCTCGAGCTGTTCGCCTGCGCCGAATCCCTGGGCGGCGTCGAAAGCCTGGCCAACCACCCGGCCGTGATGACCCACGCCTCGGTGCCGGCCGAACGCCGCGCCGTGCTGGGCGTCACCGACAACCTGGTGCGCCTGAGCGTGGGCGTCGAGGACGTGGCCGACCTGCTCGCCGAGCTCGAGGACGCGCTGCGGTGAACGCCCAGCCGGGCTGGGCGCGCCGCGCCCTCCGCCCGTTGTCCGCACTCACCGAACACCGCTCGCTGACGCTGGAGCTGGCCAAGCGCGACGTGCTGGGTCGCTACCGCGGCGCCAGCTTCGGCTTGCTGTGGTCGCTGATCAGCCCCTTCCTGATGCTGATGATCTACACCTTCGCCTTCGGCACGGTGATGGGCAACCGCTGGCCGCAGGTGGAGCAGGGCGGCGCCAGCTTCTCGATCATCCTGTTCGCGGCGCTGATCGTGCACGGCTTCTTTTCCGAAGTGCTCAACAAGGCGCCGACCCTGGTCACCGCCAACCCGAACTTCGTGAAGCGGGTGGTGTTCCCCATCGACATCCTGCCCTGGCCGCTGGTGATGTCGGCGCTGTTCCACGCCGGCACCACCCTGCTGGTGTTCCTGGCGCTGCGCCTGGTGATGGACGGCCAGCTGGCCTGGACCACGCTGTTCTTCCCGCTGGTGATGCTGCCGCTGGTGGTGCTGTGCCTGGCCATCGCCTGGTTCCTGGCGGCGCTGGGCGTGTACCTGCGCGACATCACCCAGGTGACGCCGCTGCTGTCGCTGGCGCTGCTGTTCCTGTCCACTGCGATGATGCCGCTCGAGTCCGTGCCGGACTCCTACCGCTGGGTGTTCGAATACAACCCGCTGAGCTTCATCATCGACCAGGCGCGCGCGGTGCTGCTGTGGCAGCAGCTGCCCGACGCCTGGGGCCTGCTGCGCTACCTGGCGGTGGCCACCGGCCTGGCCTACCTGGGCCGCTTCTTCTTCGCCAAGGCGCGTTCGGGGTTCGCGGATGTCCTCTGAGTTCGCCATCCGCGCCACCCGCGTGGCCAAGGCCTTCCCGGTCTACGCGCGGCCGCACCACCGCCTGCTGCAGATGCTCTCGCCGGGGCCGGCCAACCGCTGGTACCGCGAGTTCCACGCCCTGCGCGACGTCAGCTTCGAGATCCCGCGTGGCCAGACCGTCGGCATCGTCGGCCGCAACGGCTCGGGCAAGTCCACCCTGCTGCAGGTGCTGTGCGGCACGCTCTCGGCCAGCGCCGGCGAGGTGGAAGTGCGCGGCCGCGTGGCCGCGCTGCTCGAGCTGGGCGCCGGCTTCAGCCCGGAATTCACCGGCCGCGAAAACGTGTACCTCAACGCCACCGTGCTCGGCCTGAGCCGGCGCGAGGTGGACGAACGCTTCGACGCCATCGCCGCCTTCGCCGACATCGGCGAGTTCATCGAGCAGCCGGTCAAGACCTATTCCAGCGGCATGTACGTGCGCCTGGCCTTCGCCGTGGCCATCCACGTCGAGCCCGACATCCTGGTGGTGGACGAGGCGCTGGCGGTGGGCGACGAGGCCTTCCAGCGCAAGTGCTTCGCGCGCATCGAGCAGATCCGCCAGGCGGGCGCGACGGTGCTGTTCGTGTCGCACTCGGCCGGCACGGTGATCGAGCTGTGCGACCGCGCGCTGCTGCTCGACGGCGGCGAGCTGGTGGCCGACGGCGCGCCCAAGCAGGTGATCGGCCTGTACCAGAAGCTGCTGTACGCCCCGGCGGGGCGCCTGGCCGAGCTGCGCGAGCAGGCCCGCGCCAACCCCGTGGCGGCGCTGGCCGGGCAGGAGAACGCCCGCGACGCCGAGCCCGCGCCCGCCGCGGCGGCCGACGCCGGCCCCGAACCCTGGTACGACGAGTCGCTGCGCCCGGCCAGCACCCTGGCCTATGCCGCGCAGGGCGCGCGCATCGAGGACCCGCACCTGACCACGCCCGACGGCCGCCGCGTCAACGTGCTGGTGGCCGGCCGCGAGTACGTGTACCGCTACCAGGTCCATTTCGAACAGGCGGCGGCGGGCGTGCGCTGCGGCATGATGATGCGCACGGTCACCGGCATCGAGGCCTGTGGCGCGGTGACGTCCACGCCCGAGCGGGCGCTGCCGGTGGTGGACGCCGGCGCGCGGCTGGCGGTGGCGTTCCGCTTCCGCTGCCTGCTGGCGGCGGGCGTGTATTTCCTCAACGCCGGCGTGCTGGCGCGGCTGGGCGAGGGCGAGGCCTACCTCGACCGCCGCATCGACGTGGCCATGTTCAGGGTGCTGCCCGACGCGGGCCGCCTGGACACCGGGCTGGTGGGCATGGACGTGGTGCCGGCGCTGGCGCCGGTTCCCGACGAAGGAGTGGCATCGTGACGACGCGCAGCCAAGGCATCGTGGTGGCGGGCATGCACCGCAGCGGCACTTCGGCCCTGTCCGGGGCGCTGTCGCGGCTGGGCATCGCCCTGGGCGATTCGCTTGTGCCCGCCGCCGGCGACAACCCCAAGGGTTACTTCGAGCACGCCGGCGTGGTGGCCGTGCACGAGCAGCTGTTCCGCGAGCTCGGGCGCTGGTGGTATGACCCGCGCGAACTGCCCGCGGGCTGGCTGGAAACGCCGGCCGCGCGCCGCGCCGAGGAGGCCCTGGTGGCGCTGCTGCGCGCCGACTTCTCCGGCGCTGCGCTGTGGGCGGTGAAGGACCCGCGCACCTGCCGCTTCCTGCCGCTGTGGCGCCGCGTGCTCGGGCGCCTGGCGCTGCCCGTGGCGGTGCTGGTGGTGATGCGCCCGCCGGGCGAAGTGGCGGCCTCGCTCGCCGCCCGCAACGGCTTCGGCCCGGAGCTGGGCGAACTGCTGTGGCTGCGCCACGTGCTCGACGCCGTGCGCGAATCGGCCGGCATGCCGCGCACCGTCATCGTCTACGAAGACCTGGTGCGCGAGCCGCTGGCCGCCATCGACGCCGCGCTGGGCCGCGTGGGCCTGCAGGCGCCGGTGCCCGCGGCCGAACGCGCTTCCGCGCTGGCGGGTTTCGTCGAGGCCTCGTACCAGCACCACGCGCAGGCCGCCCCGGCCGCCGCGACGCCCGTGGCCGGCCTGGCCAGGCGCGTCTACGACGCCGGCCTCGCGCTGGCGCGCGGGCAGGGTCGCTGGGAAGACTTCGAGGCGCTCGACGCCGAGTTCCAGGCGCAGTGGCGCGCCGTGGGCCCCTTCGTGCAGGCGATGGGCGACGCCGTGTTCCCTGACCTCGAGGCCAAGGCCAGGCTGGCCACGGAAATCCACGCGGCCCGCTCCGAGCTGGCGGCGCAGGTGCGCTGGGGCAAGGAAATGCTGGCCCAGCGCGAGGCCATGTCGGAGCAGCAGCAGGCGCTGAACGCCGCGCTGGTGCACCAGCGCGAACAGCTCGAGGCCGCGCTTTCCAACGCCCGCAGCGACCTGGCCGCGCAGGTGCGCTGGGCCGAGCAGACCCTGGAGCAGCACCGCGAGGTGCTGGCCGAGGCGCACCGCCAGTCCGCGGCCGACCGCGAGCGCATCGCCGGGCTCGAGTCGCGCCTGTCCATGGTGCTGGCCTCGTTCTCCTGGCGCGCCACCGCGCCCCTGCGGGCCCTGGCCCGCGCCTTTGGCCGCCGCCCGGCCGAAGCCTCCCCGAATCCCCCCGAGAAAGCCCCATGATCTACTTCACCTCCATCTGCTCCAACTACCTGCCCAAGGCGATGGCGCTGGCCGAATCGGTCAAGCGCCACGACCCGGACGGCACCTTCGTGCTCTGCCTGGTCGAACGCGAGGCGCCGCAGGTGGCGCTCGACTTCCCGCACTTCGACGAGGTGGTGCTGGCCAAGGACGCGGGCTGGGAGGACTTCGACCGCTTCATGTTCCGCCACAGCATCGTCGAGGCCTCCACGGCGGTGAAGCCGCGCTTCATGATCCACCTCACCGAGCGCTACCCGCAGGCGCGGAAGTTCGTCTACCTCGACCCGGACGTGCTGGTGTACGGCCCGTTCACCGAGCTCGACGCGCTGCTCGACCAGCACAGCATCGTGCTGGCGCCGCACCTGCTGCGGCCGGGCAACATCGACATGGAGATCAGCTCGCTGGCACACGGCGCCTACAACCTGGGCTTCCTGGCGGTGTCGCGCGCGGACAACTCGGCGCGCTTCCTGCAGTGGTGGGCCGAGCGCCTGTTCCTGTACTGCTACGACGACAAGAGCCGCGGCATCTTCACCGACCAGAAGTGGATCGACCTGGTGCCGTGTTTCTTCGACTGCCACATCCTCAAGCACCACGGCTACGACTTCGCCACCTGGTCGCTGCTGGGCAGCGAGCTGGTGGAGACCTCGTCGGGCTACGTCGCCAACGGCGACCCGCTGCGCTTCATCCATTTCTCGGGCCTGGATTCCGGCACCATCGACAAGGCCATCGGCTGGTGGCTCACGCCGGCCAATTCGGCCACGTTCGTGAAGCTCTACGCCGAATACCGCGCCCTGCTGGAAAAACACGGCCAGGCCACGCTGGGCAAGACGCCCTGGAGCTACGCCACCTACGCCGACGGCCGCAAGATCGCGCTGCAGGCGCGCGTGGCCTACCGCAACCCGGAGCTGTGGGACGCAGTGCCGCGGCCGTTCGAGGCCGGCGACGCGACCTTCCTGCCCGAAGGCGAGGCGCCCGCCGCCGTGGCCGCGGCCACCGAGCCGCCGTCCATCCTCGACCGCTTCATGCGCTCGACCCGCGAGATCGGCCTGGGCCCGACCATGGCCAAGGCGGTGCGCCGCATCACGGGCGGCAAGGCGGCGCGATGAGCCGCGTCTCGATCGTCATCCCCTGCTACAACGCCGGCGAGCTGCTGCGCGAGGCGGTGGATTCGGCGCTCGCGCAAACCCACGCCGACACCGAGGTGGTGGTGGTGGACGACGGCTCCACCGACCCGCGCACCGCCGAAGTGCTGGCCTCGCTGGCGGACCCGCGCGTCACCGTGATCCGCCAGGCCAACGCCGGCCCCGCCGCCGCGCGCAACCGAGCCATCGCGGCGGCCACCGGCGAGTTCATCCTGCCGCTCGACGCCGACGACCGCTTCGACCCGACCTACGCCGCCAAGGCGCTGGCGCAAATGCAGCGCGACCCGTCGCTCGGCATCGTCTACTGCGACGCGATGAAGTTCGGCGCCGAAAGCGGCATCTGGCAGCTGCCGGCGTTCTCGCTGCGCGAGATGGCGGTGGACAACGTGATCTTCTGCTCCAGCCTGTTCCGCAAGGCCGACTGGGCCGCCGTGGGCGGTTACCGCGAATCGCTGCGGCACGGCATGGAAGACTACGAGTTCTGGCTGCGCATCCTGTCGCTGGGGCGGGGCGTGGCGAAGATCCCCGAGCCGCTGTTCTTCTACCGCATCCAGGAGCGCTCGCGCACCACGCAGTTCATGGAGCACCGGCCGAACGTGGTGGCGACCTACGCGGAGATCTTCCGCGCCAACCTGCCATTCTTCGCGCAGCACGCCGAGGTGCTGTTCGAGCACCGCTTCCAGCAGTACCGCGAGCTCGACCACTTCCGCTACCGCTACGGCAAGCTCGACCAGTGGATCGAGAAGCGCGGCGGCTGGATCAAGCGCTTCGCGCAGTTCATCCGGCGCAGGCTCTGAGGCGATGACGGCGACGCCAACGGCCAACCCCGTTGAACTCGCCCGCGGCCGCCGGCGGCTGGCGGCCGTTTCCGCGGCCTGGGACGTGCTGGCCCTGCTGCTGGTGGCGATGCACAGCCCGGGCCAGATGTCGCTCGACACGGTGGTGGCGCTGTACGAGGGCGTCATCCACCGCGCGGTCGGCTGGGGCCCGCCCTTCATGGCGTCGGTGCTCGAATGGCTGGGCGGCGGCGTGGTGGGCGCGGCGGTGTTCGTGGCGCTGAACACCGCGCTGGTGCTGGGCGGTTTCTTCCTGGTGCTGACGCGTGGCGCCGACGCCGGCCATCTGGGCCGCCTGCCGGCCTGGCGCTTCTGGCTGGCGCTGCTGCTGGCCCTGAACCCGCTGTTCCTGCTCTACGTGGGCATCGTCTGGAAGGACGTGCTGCTGGCGACCCTGGCCATGGCCGCGGTGGTCGGCCTGTGGTCGCTGGAGCGGCGCCTGGACGCGCGTCGCTGGTGGCTGGTAGTGCTCGTGGGCCTGGCGCTGGCGGCGCTGCCCTGGGCGCGCCAGCAGGCTTTCCTGGTGGCGTTCCCGCTGTGGGGCGTGCTGTCGTGGCTGGTGGCGCGAAAGCAGGCGGGCCGCCCGCGCCGTTACGCCGCCGGCCTGGCCGTGCTGCTGGTGCTGGCGCTGGGCCACCGCGGCATCGGCGCCGCCGCCGACGCCACCATCACGCCGCTGCCCGACAGCCCCACCGGCACCGGCGTGGCCATGGTGATGGCCTACGACCTGATCGGCATCGGCGCACGCACGCCCGGCGGCCAGCCGCTGCGTGACGCCGGCGCCGACGATGCGGTGGTGGCGGCCGTCCAGGACAGCTACAGCGTCGAACGCATCGACACCACCTGGGCCCGGCCCGAGGTAAAGGCCTTTTTCGGCGACATGGGCCGCGAGGCCCTGCCGGGGCACTGGTGGCGCGCCGTGCGCGCGCACGCCGGCGAATACCTCGCGCATCGCCGCGAGGCGCTGGGCGCGCTGCTCGGCTTCGGCTCCATGGAAGGCTGCGTCGCCGGCTACTGGGGCGTCGCCGGCATCCCCGAGCATGTGCTGCACGCCGGCCTGATCGAGGAAATGGACCCGCGCGACCGCCTCATCGGCCACGTCACCCGCGTGCTGCGCGACACCCCGGTGCTGCGCCACTGGGCCTACCTGCTGCTGCTGGCGGCCATCACCCTGGTGCTGCTGCGCCGCCGGGGCGGCGAGGGCGCGCCCACCGCGCTGGCCGCCACGCTCGGTGCCTGGCTGTATTTCGGCTCCTACGTGCCCACCACCATCGCCTGCGACTTCCGCTACCTGTACCCCACCGCCGCGCTGGCCTGCCTGGTGGCGCTGCACTTGCTCGTGACGCCGCGCGGGGCGAAGGTGTCGCCATGACGACGAACCCCCTTCCTCCGGTGGCCTGGACCCAGGGCGTGGCCGTGGTGGTGCCCTGCCACCGCGTCACCCGCCACGTGGCCGGCGTGATCGCCGCCATCGGCCCGATGGTGGACGCCATCTACTGCGTGGACGACGCCTGCCCCGACGGCAGCGGCGATTTCATCGAACGTGAGGTGCGCGACCCGCGCGTGCGCGTGCTGCGCCACGCGCAGAACCAGGGCGTCGGCGGCGCGGTGATGACCGGCTACCGCCAGGCCATCGCCGACGGCGCGCGGGTGATCGTGAAGCTCGACGGCGACGGCCAGATGGACCCGGCGCTGCTGCCGGCCTTCGTGGCGCCCATCCTGCGCGGCGACGCCGACTACACCAAGGGCAACCGATTCTGGGACCTGCGCCAGATCCGGCAGATGCCGCTGGTGCGCCGCCTGGGCAACCTGGCGCTGAGTTTCCTGGCCAAGGCCAGCACCGGCTACTGGGACCTGTTCGACCCGACCAACGGCTACACCGCCATCCACGCCGGCGTGGCCGCGCACTTGCCGATGGAGTCGATCAGCCAGCGCTATTTCTTCGAGACCGACCTGCTGTTCCGGCTCAACACGCTGCGCGCGGTGGTGGTGGACGTGCCCATGGACGCGCGCTACGGCGACGAGGTGAGCGGGCTGAAGGTGTCGCGCATCCTCGGCGAGTTCGCCTTCAAGCACCTGCGCAACCTGGCCAAGCGCATCGGCTACAACTATTTCCTGCGCGACCTGCCGGTGGCCTCGCTGGAACTGCTGGCGGGCGCCGGCCTGCTGGGTTTCGGCGCCGTGTTCGGCAGCTGGCACTGGTGGCAGTCGGCCCAGGCCGGGGTGGCCACGCCGGTGGGCACCATCATGATCGCCACCGTGGCGGTGGTGAGCGGCCTGCAGTTCCTGCTGGCCTTCCTGGGCTACGACATCGCCAGCGTGCCGCGCCGGCCGGTGCACCCGCTGCTGGCCGACCGGGCGGCGCCGCCGGGCTGAGCCCGCCCTGCCCGAAAGTACGGGGTCGCCGCGCGGGTGGGGCAGGGTAGAATTCCCGCTTCCCGGACTGCACCGAGAGCAACCCGATGGCAGCTAGCAAACTCTACCCCGACGCCCGCTCGGCCCTGGCCGACCTGGTGGCCGACGGCCAGACCCTCGCGGTCGGCGGCTTCGGCCTGTGCGGCATCCCCGAGGCGCTGATCGCGGCGCTGCGCGACTCGGGCGTGAAGAACCTCACCGCCATTTCCAACAACGCCGGCGTCGACGGCTTCGGCCTCGGCCAGCTGCTGGCCACGCGCCAGATCCGCAAGATGATTTCGTCCTACGTGGGCGAGAACAAGGAATTCGAGCGCCAGTACCTGGCCGGCGAGCTCGAGCTCGAGTTCAACCCGCAGGGCACCCTGGCCGAGCGCCTGCGCGCCGGCGGCGCCGGCATCCCGGCCTTCTTCACCGCCACCGGCTACGGCACCGTGGTGGCCGAGGGCAAGGAAACCCGCGAGTTCGACGGCAAGCACTACGTGCTCGAGACCGCCCTGCGCGCCGACGTTTCCCTGGTGAAGGCCTGGAAGGCCGACAAGGCCGGCAACCTGGTGTTCCGCAAGACCGCGCGCAACTTCAACCCCGCCTGCGCCATGGCCGGCAAGGTCTGCGTGGCCGAGGTGGAGGAAGTGGTGGAGGTCGGCGCCATCGACCCCGACCAGGTGCACCTGCCGGGCATCTACGTGGACCGCATCGTGCACAACCCGACCCCCGAGAAGCGCATCGAGCAGCGCACCGTGCGAGGAGCGAAATAATGGCCTGGACCCGCGACGAAATGGCGCAGCGCGCCGCCCGCGAACTCACCGACGGCGCCTACGTGAACCTGGGCATCGGCCTGCCCACGCTGGTGGCCAACCACATCCCGGAAGGCGTGGACGTGTGGCTGCAGTCGGAAAACGGCCTGCTCGGCATCGGCCCCTTCCCCACCGAGGACGAAGTGGACGCCGACCTGATCAACGCCGGCAAGCAGACCGTGACCGCGCGCGCCGGCGCCAGCTACTTCGGCAGCCATGATTCCTTCGCCATGATCCGCGGCGGCCACATCGACCTGGCCATCCTGGGCGCGATGGAAGTGACCGACCGTGGCGACCTGGCCAACTGGATGGTGCCCGGCAAGATGGTCAAGGGCATGGGCGGCGCCATGGACCTGGTGGCCGGCGTCAAGCGCGTG
>NZ_JAYSEG010000008.1:30067-96492 GCF_041913985.1 Arenimonas sp. | reverse complement strand
ATTTTCAACGCGCAAAACCCGCATTTGCTGGTCAATTTTCAGCGCGCCTCAACAGCCAGCTGCTTTGACGGGCGGATGCGACCATGTTCGATGCGATAGAGGAGCTCGGCCCGATCGCCGCGATGGATGTGCCGGCGGATGAAGTCGCGCAGCCTCTCCTGCTCGTCCAGCCCATGCAGAAACAGCGGCGCACGCGCCAGGTAATCCGAATACCGCGCGTCGTCGATCTTGCCGTCGCGGCGGTAGTTGTGCAGGTAGGCGCAGGGCCGCAGGTGGATGTCGCCTTCGTAGACGGCTTCGTTGAAACCCTGCAGCGCTTCGGCGTAGGACCAGGCCTGGTAGCAGGGATGCGTACCTTCCCGCTCGGCACCGCCGCCGCGGTTGGCGATGACGATGCCGTCCTTGTCGCTAACCTTGCAGTCCGACCACTGCTTGAGCTCCACCACGACCAGGTGCGGGGTGTCGTCCAGGTCATGCCCGGTCAGCAGGAGGTCGATGCGCTTGGAGCTCTGCGGGATCTGGTACTCGATGCCCACGCCCATCTCGTCGGGCAGGGCCGGGTCACGCAGCACCTTGGCCATCTCCACCAGCGAAGCCTTCCAGGCCCGGAACTCGGCATCGGGCGCGTAACGGCCGGTCGCTTTCAGGTAGGCCTCGGCCACGCGGTCCTCGATGAATCCGTCGGCATCCTTGAGGAATGTGGCGCGCGTGCCGCTGTAGATGATCATCCGTCCCCCGCCCCATCGACCCCCATGGCCAGGGCACACCGTAACGCCGTGGGTGACCTTGCGCGAGCCCTCGCTTGGCGCCTCGAGAAAAAGTCGCAATTTTCGGCAACACTCCAACCTGGACAGTTGGACGGGCGACCGAGCATCCTGGTTGCGAATCGGCACACCTGGGGAGCCTGCCGTGACAGATCTACATCCCGGGCTCTACGAACAACTTTTGACCCTGGCCCTGTCCGAGCGGCTTCGCACCGTCGGTGACAGGCTGGTCATCGAGTCCGGCCCCCTCCACGCCGACGAGGCTGCTGACCGAATCTCTCTCCACCTAGGGCGGTTGCTTCGACAAGCCATCAACGCCTTGGAACCCAAGAAGCGGGCCTCCGTGGGCGCCTCGCTGGCGCGCGAGGTCATCTCGCTGCTGGAAGGCCATCAGGGACTTGGCGTTGATCCGGGGGACCACCTCGTCGACCCCACCATGGTGCTCCGCGCGCTCCTTGGCCATCTTCCCGATGGCACGCCCGCAAGCCTTCCGCTTCCTGCCACCCCGCTGCTGGATACCACCCTGCTGACCAATGCACCGGGTGAGCCACGCGTCGGCCACCAGCTGCGAACGGAGTTCCCGTCGGCCGACCGCGTCGACATCCTGATGGCGTTTGTCCGCCAAACCGGCATCCGCCCGATGCTCGACCTGATGCGTCGCCATGTTGAGCAGGGAAAGCGCCTCAGGCTCCTGACGACGACCTACACCGGCTCGACCGAACTGGCGGCCCTCGAGGCGCTCAAGGCTATCGGCGCAGACGTCCGGGTCTCCTACGACACCAGCGGCACTCGATTGCATGCGAAGGCCTGGCTGTTTCATCGGATCTCAGGGTATTCAACCGCCTTCATCGGCTCGTCAAACCTCACCCACCAGGCCCAGGTCACGGGCCTGGAATGGAATGTCCGTGTTGCTGGCGCACGCAACCCGGATGTCATCGAAAAGTTCTCGGCAGTCTTCGAAAGCTATTGGTCGCAAGACGACTTCCGGCCCTTCGATGCCGACGAGTTTCTGGAACTAGCCGGACGCCAGGCAGAAAGCGGGCCAAAGGTCTACCTTAGCCCCGTCGAAATCCGGCCCGAGCCGTTTCAGTCCCGCCTGCTTGAGCTGATCGCGCTTGCCCGGATGAGAGGGCAACACCGAAACCTTCTTGTCTCGGCAACTGGCACGGGCAAGACCGTCATGGCCGCCCTCGACTACCAGCGGCTTCGATCGCAGATGTCACGGTCCCGCCTCCTCTTCGTCGCCCATCGAAAGGAAATCCTCGACCAGAGCCTTGCCACCTTCCGTCACGCCCTGCGAGACCCAGCCTTTGGCGAGCTGTGGGTCGGTGGTGATCGTCCAAGGCAATTCGATCATGTCTTCGCCTCTATCCAGTCGATCTCCGCCACGGGACTGCGCTCGCTGAAGCCGGATCACTTCGACGTCGTCATTATTGATGAGTTCCATCATGCCGCTGCCGATACCTACCGGGCACTTCTGGACCACCTGACGCCGCGCCAATTGCTCGGGCTCACGGCAACGCCCGAGCGCGGCGACAGCGAACCCATTCTCCATTGGTTCAATGGAAAGATCGCCGCCGAGCTCAGGCTTTGGGATGCGATCGACCAGCAGCGCCTCAGTCCCTTCGCCTATTACGGGATCAGCGACGGCACGGACCTCTCCAAGCTCAGTTGGCGTCGCGGCCGGGGCTATGACACCGGCGAACTCGAGAACGTCCTGACGGGGGACGATGCCCTGGCCAGGCTCGTGATCCGCCAGGTGATGGAGACTGTCCCTGACGCCGGATCCATGCGCGCGCTTGGCTTCTGCGTCTCCGTCAAGCATGCGGAGTTCATGGCCAGGCACTTCTCGTCCGCAGGGCTGCCGTCGGTCGCCGTTACCGGCGGGACCGCGGCTAATGAACGTGAAGCAGCGCTCAGGAGCCTGGCGGAGGGCCGCTTGAGGGCCGTCTTTACCGTGGACTTGTTCAACGAGGGCGTCGACATACCGGCCGTGGACGCTCTGTTCCTGCTCCGCCCGACGGACAGCCCGACGCTGTTCCTGCAGCAGCTCGGCCGCGGCCTCAGGCGCCATACCGGCAAGTCGGTTTGCACGGTCCTGGACTTCGTCGGCCGACATCGCAAGGAGTTCCAGTTCCATCGCCGCCTCGGCGCCTTGCTTGGCGGTGGTCGCACGAAACTGGCCAAACAGGTCGAGCAAGGCTTTCCATTCCTCCCCAGCGGTTGCCACATGCAGCTCGACGCGGTGGCCACGCAGGAGGTTCTGCGCAATCTCAGGGATAGCCTGCCGGCTACCTTCCCCGCACGCGCGTCGGAGCTTCGTCGCGTTGCCGAGGAGTTCAATCGACCCACCCTCTCGCGCTTCCTCGAGGAGTCGGGGCTGCCTCTGGAGGAGGTCTACTCGGGAAAACACAGCTGGTCGGACCTGCAGTCGGCCGGGGGTCTCCCGACCCTGCCTGAGGGACCCTACGAGTCGGTGATCCGGCGTGGAATCGGCCGCTTGCTCCATGTGAATGACATGGCGCGGATCTCGCTCTGGAAGCGCTGGCTTTCCGAGGAGACTGGCAAGTCGACGCCCATCGAATCCCTCAGGGATCGGCGATTGATCTTGATGCTGCTCACTTCACTCCTGGAGAGGGTGCCCTTGGAGGACGACTCCCTTGAGGCAGCTGCGCGGACCCTGCGACAGCACCCGCAGGTCATCCAGGAACTCAGGGAACTCCTGGACGTGCTCACAGAGCGCATCGACCACGTGCAGCCTGAACTCGCGGACCACCCGGATATTCCCCTGGCGCTGCATGCGCGCTACACCCGGCGCGAGATCCTGGCGGCGCTTGGCCCGGGAAC
Organism: Arenimonas sp.; assembly: GCF_041913985.1. GTDB lineage: Bacteria > Pseudomonadota > Gammaproteobacteria > Xanthomonadales > Xanthomonadaceae > Arenimonas. The sequence goes on along the minus strand of NZ_JAYSEG010000008.1, from coordinate 92,881 downwards.
TGCAACGTATGTTCCCGAATGGCGGGAAGGTGTGAAGTGGTTCCCGGACCACAACCTCGACGTGTTCGCCTTTACGCTCGACAAGTCGGGAGGCCACTTCTCCCCCACCACCCGCTACCGGGACTACGCGATAAGTCCGCGCCTGATCCACTGGGAAAGCCAGTCCACCACGCGAGAGGGCAGCGAAACGGGCCGGCGCTACCAACGCCACGCCGAGATCGGGAGCTCGGTGCTGATGTTTGCGAGGACCACGACCGAAGACCGGGCGTTCTGGTTCCTCGGCCCGGCGAGATACGTCTCGCACGAGGGCGAGCGCCCGATGGCGATACGCTGGGAGCTCGACGAACCGCTCTCCGGAGACATGTTCGTCCAGTTTGCCGCTGCTGTTTCCTGATCAGCGAACCGTTTTGCTTTGTAGTCCCAATTAGGACTATATTTAGGCTTGGAGTTCTTAACGAGACTGTTCGCCATGAACGTCATCGCCGCCCAAGTCGCCCCCTCCCGCCGCGACCTCGCCGGCCCGGCCCTGCGCGCCTTCTTCAACATCGCCCGCAAGTGGGACCTGGGCGCCGAGCAGGAGCGCCGGCTGCTGGGCTCCCCGGGCCGCTCCACTTACTTCCGCTGGAAGAAGGAGCACGCCGGCGCGGTGCCGCACGACGTGATCGAGCGCATCAGCTACATCCTCGGCATCTACAAGGCGCTGCACATCCTGTTCCCGGACGAGGCGCAGGCCGACGGCTGGGTGAAGCGGCCGAACGACGCGCCCCTGTTCGGCGGCCGCAGCGCCCTGGAGCGCATGCTGGCCGGCCAGGTGGCCGACCTGTACGTGGTGCGCCAGTACCTCGACGCGCAGCGGGGCTGGGGCTAGTGCCGCTGCCTCCCGTCCACCGCGTCGAGTGGCGGCCGGCATACCGCATTGTTTCCAGCCGCTTCCCGCCGGTCGGCGTGTTCGACGCCATCGCCGAGCCGGGGGATCTGGAGGCGCTGTATGAAATCGAAGGCCTCACCAACCCCCGCCTGCGCGAGGCGATGGGCACCATCAGCCTGGTGCCGCGCGAACGCCGCATTTCCGGGCCCGGCACCACGCCCATCATGGCGGCCTTCACCCACCCCAACCCGGAAGGCTCCCGGTTTTCACCGGGCGGCCATGGCGTGTACTACGCCGCGCTGGACCGGGAAACGGCGATCCGCGAAACCGTGCATCACCGCAACCGGTTCCTGGCGCGCACCCGCGAACCCCGCTGCCAGATCCAGATGCGCTGCTACCTGGGCGACCTGGCCGGTGACCTGCACGACATCCGCGGCGGCTGGCCCGAACTGCACGACCCGAACAGCTACGTGGCCAGCCAGCGCGCCGCCATGGAGTGGCGCGCCGCGGGAAGCAACGGCGTTGTCTTCGACAGCGTGCGCCACGCCGGCGGGCAGTGCGCGGCAGTGTTCTATCCCGACCTGCTGGGTCCGGTCAGGCAGGGCGCGCACCTGACGTACCACTGGGACGGAACGCGAATCGAACAAGTCGTGATCGCCGAGCAGGCGATGGCGCTGTAGCCGCGCCGCGCACCACCCACCCCACCACAGCCTCCACTCATCCCAGCTTCCGCGCCGCCGGCACGGGCCTTCGTTATGCTCCCGATGCCGGCACCCACGCCGGCCACAGGGGCACCCACGCGGTGGAACAATTCGCCACGAACCAGCACGAACCAGCGCGGCCAACCGCGGAACAGGGGTCCGCCGCCGGCCGCCGCGGCGTGGCCATCGTGGTGGCCTGGGCGCTGGTGGCCATGCTGTTCGCCGGGCAGGCCTGGGTGGCGGCGCAGGTGCGCGGCGAGCCGCTGGCCTGGGCGCGGGCCAGCAGCATCTGGCTGGTGTGGGCCGCGGCCTGGGCGGCGCTCACGCCCGTCGCGCTGTGGCTCGAGGCGCGCTTCCCGCTGCAGCGGCCCGGGCTGCTGCGCGCGCTGGCGGTGCACGCCCTGGCCTCGGCGACCTGCGCGCTGGCGAACCTGGCGCTGTTCGCGCTCGCCGCGCCGCTCATCGGCGCCGCCAACACCGAGCCCACCTGGCTCGCCACCTTCAGCCGGCTGCTGGGCACCACGCTGCTGCTCAACCTCCCGGTGTACTGGCTGGTGGTGGCCGCGGCGCACATCGGCCGCCTGGTGCGCACCGCCCGGGAAAAGGATCGCCGGCAGCTGCGCCTGGAAGCCCAGCTGGCCGACGCCCGCCTGCAAACCCTGCGCACCCAGCTGCAGCCGCACTTCCTGTTCAATGCGCTCAACACCATCTCGGTGCTGATGCACGAAGACGCCCGGGCCGCCGACCGCATCCTGCTGCAGCTCAGCGCCCTGCTGCGCCGTTCGCTCGAGGCCAACGAGGCGCACGAGGTGACCCTGGGCGAGGAAATCCGCTTCCTGGAGAGCTACCTCGCCATCGAACAGGCCCGCTTCGGCGGCCGCCTGGGTTACTACCTGCACGTGCCCGAATCCGCCCTGCAGGCGCGGGTGCCGAACCTCCTGCTGCACCCGCTGGTGGAGAACGCGCTGCGCCACGGGCTGTCCACGCGCGCCGGCCCGGGCCGGGTGGAAGTCACCGCCGAGCGGCAGGGTGATGCGCTGCTGCTGCGCGTGGTGGACGACGGCCGCGGCCTGCCCCCGGCGCTGACCGAGCGCGTCGGCCTGGCCAACACCCGCGCCCGCCTGCGCCTGCTGTACGCCGACCGCCAGCGCTTCGACGTGCGCAACGCCTCCGGCGGCGGCACCGTGGCCGAAATCGAACTGCCCTGGCGCACCACACCATGACCCTTCGCGTGCTGGTGGTCGACGACGAACCCATCGCCCGCCGCGGCCTGCGGCGCCTGCTGGGCGAGGAGCCCGGCGTCGAAGTCGTCGGCGAATGCGGCGACGGCGCCAGCGCCATCACGGCCATCACCACGCTCGCGCCCGACCTGGTCTTCCTGGACGTGCAGATGCCCGAGCTCGACGGCTTCGGCGTCATTGAAGCCGTCGGCAGTCAACGCATGCCCGCGGTGGTGTTCGTCACCGCCTTCGACCAGCACGCCGTGCGCGCCTTCGACGCGCAGGCGCTCGACTACGTGCTCAAGCCCGTGGACCCGGAACGCTTCCGCCGCGCCCTGCAGCGCGCCCGCGCCCACCTGGCCCGCCCCGACGACGACTTCGTGCGCCGCGTCTCCGACGCCCTGAAGTCCATCGACCGCGGCGAGCTGCGCGACTACCCCACCCGCCTGGCCATCCGCTCCGAGGGCCGCGTACGCCTGGTGGATGTGGACGAGGTCGACCGCATCCTCGCCGCCGGCAACTACGCCGAAGTCCACGCCGGCGGCAAATGCCACCTGCTGCGAGAAACCATGGCCAGCCTCGAGTCCCGCCTCGATCCGCAGCGCTTCGTGCGCATCTCCCGCGCGGCCATCGTCAGCCTGGCCCAGGTGCGCGAAGTGCAGCCGCTGTTCAACGGCGACTTCGTGGTGCTGCTCAAGGGCGGCGCGCAGGTGAGCGGCAGCCGCCGCTACCGGGCGGCGCTGGATGCGCTGCTGCGCTGAGCGGCCATCACCGCGCCGCACCCACCCGTCCCACTGCCGCCCCCACGCGGCACCAAACCGTCGCAATCCCCTGGGCGCCAGCCCAATCTCCACCACGCGCAATCCCGCGTACCGGAGATGGTCATGAAAACGCTCAAGATCCTGCTTTCCGCCGTGGCGACCATCGTCGCCCTCGCTGCCCCGTTCACCTGCCGCGCCGAGTCGTCGGAAAACGCTTCCGCCGAAACCCTGGCGCTCAACAAGGACGTCACCCGCCGGGTGTACGAGGAAGGCCTGAACCAGGGCCGCTTCGAAGTGCCCTACCGCGCCGACTTCGTGGGCCACGGCGGCCGCAACACCTTCACCCACGCCGACGGCATGGCCGAGGCCCGCGGCTGGCGCGAGGCCTTCCCCGACCTCCGCATCACGGTGGAAAAGCAGGTGGCCGAAAACGACCTGGTGGCGGTGCGCTGGACCGCGCGCGGCACCAACACCGGCACCGGCAACGGCATCCCGGCCACCGGCAAGGCGGTGGAGATCACCGGCACCACGCTGTTCCGCATGGACGAAGGCAAGATCGCCGAAGAATGGACCTGCGCCGATTCGCTGGGCCTGATGCGCCAGCTGGAGCTGCTGCCGCCCCGCACGGCGGCGGCGCCCCCGGCCAAGGCGCCGGCCGCGGCGCGCTGAACCCGGCCTTCGCGCCCAAAGGAAAAGGGCACGCGTCGCCGCGTGCCCTTTCCGTGTTTCCATCCCGGAAGGATCCGGGCGCGCGTGGCAGGCCTTACAGCGCCTCGCCCCCGAACTTGTGCGTGTACTGCAGGAAGAAGCTCCGGCCCTGCGTGTCGAACCACGAGATGTCGTAGTACGGGTACGAGGTGTAGGTCGGGTCGTGCGGCGGGTTCTTGTCGAACAGGTTCACCACCGACAGCGTCACGCTCGAGTGGTCGCTGAAGGCGTAGCCGAAGGTGGCGTTGTAGCGGTAGGTCGCGCCGATCTTCGGACCCGGGTCGCCCTCCTCCCACACCTCGTCGTACGACCAGCCGTTGGGCAGGCTTCCCAGGCGGCGGCCCTGGATGGCCGCGTTCCAGCCGTTGCGCTCCCACGAAAGCCGCAGGCTGGCCTTGCTGCGCGGGATGTCGTAGCCGCTGTTCACGGCGAACATGTCCACCACCGCTTCGTCCGGGTACTCCTGGATCTCGTGCGTGCGCACCCAAGTGTAGTTGCCGGCCAGGCGGAAGGTGCCGAAACCCGTCTCCATCCGCACGTGCGTGCTGAAGTCCACGCCGTCGGTGCTTTCGTTGGCGATGTTGATCGGGTTCACGTGCACGCCGTAGATGGCGCCGGTGTTGGTGCGGGTGACGCGCGCCAGCATGTCCGCGCAGGTGGCCGAGCCGGGGTCGGCGCCGTTGATGCCCAGGCGGCAGTCACGCTCCCAGCGCATCACCTCGTTCGCGCGCAGGTCCTGCACCTGGTTGCTCATGTCGATGCTGAAGTAGTCGACCGAGAAGTCCAGCCAGTCGGTGGGCGACCACACCAGGCCGGTGGTCCAGGAATCGCTGGTCTCGGGCTTGAGGTCGCGGTTGCCGACGCGGCTGCGGATGATGCCCTCGTCGCCGTAGCTGCAGTCGTCGTAGCCCTCGCCCGGCTCCTCGGTGTCGCAGCGGTAGAAGTCGACCACCGAGGTTTCGTCGTTGCCCGGGCCGGTGAACACGTAGTGCAGGTCGGGCGCGCGGAAGGCGGTGCCGTAGGAACCGCGCACCAGCAGGCTCTCGAGCGGGCGCCATTCCACGCCCGTGCTCCAGGTCGGCTTGTTCGGCTCGCGACCGGCGAAGCGGTACTGGTCGAAGCGGCCGGCCACGCTGATGTTGAGGTTTTCCAGCACCGGCATGCGCAGCTCGCCGGCCAGGGCCCAGCGGTTGCGGCTGCCGGAACCGTCGGAGTCCTTCCAGCTGTAGTAGTAGTACTGCGTGGCCAGCGGGTCGGGCTTGAGGTCGTAGGACTGGTGGCCGAACTCGGCGGTGGCCGCGAAGCCGGCGTCGCCGCCCGCCATCGCGAACAGCGCCGCGTTGGTGAGCGTGAACGACAGCGTCTGGGTTTCCGACTCCGGGTGGTAGGTGGTGCGGGCGAAGATGGCGTCGTACTCGGCGCGGGTCAGCGGCGTGTACATGCGCTCGTGGGGCGCGTCGTAGATCGGGTAGCCGTCTTCGTCGTAGCCCAGCAGCGGGCCCAGGAACAGGTCGTTGGCGCGCGAGGCCACGATCTGCGGCCAGCTGATCTCGGCCCGGTACTGCGAGTGGCTCAGCGCCGCCTCGTAGTCCCAGTTCTCGCCGAAGGTGCCGGTGAAGCCGGTGGTCAGGCCGAAGGTCTTCTGCACGGTGTTCACCATGCCGGTGCCCAGCCCGCCCATTTCCTCCACGGTGAACTGGCGCTGCCAGTACTCGAGCTGCTCGGTGTCCTGGTTGTAGAAGTAGTCCCACTCGATGCCGTCGGGCGTCATCAGCGCCCAGCTGCGCGGGGCGCGGAACAGCGACACCTCGTGGCGGCCGGCCTGCACGTCGGCGAACCAGCGCATGCCGTTGGCCAGGTCGTAGCCCATGGTCGCGAACAGGTTCACGCCGCTGCGCTCGCTCAGCATGGTGCGGTAGGCCACGGCGCGGTCGGAGCCGCAGTAGTAGCCGTAGTTGCGCCGGTAGGCGTAGTGCATCGTGCCTTCGTTGAGGTTCGACAGCGCGTCGCAGGTTTCCTCGCCCGGGTCGATGTAGTCGTCCCACCAGTCGGTGATCAGGAAGTTGCGCGGCGGGTAGCCGTAGCGCGACGGGTTCGGCGCGTCGTAGCTCGAATCCTGCTGGCTGCGCTGGTAGCCCCAGAGCGGGTCCTGTTCCAGGTATTCCAGGCCGGCGACGAGGTCGAAGCCGCCCTTGCTGAAGCCGCTGGTCAGGTTGAGCCGGTGCGACACGGCGTCGCCGGCTTCGGTCTGGCCGTAGCGGTAGTCGATGGTGGTGCCGTCGGCCTGCTTCTTCAGGATCAGGTTCACCACGCCGGAGATGGCGTCGGAGCCGTAGATCGCCGAAGCGCTGCCGGTGAGTACTTCGATGCGGTCGATCATGCCCAGCGGCAGGCTGGAGATGTCGGTGAAGTTGCTGCGGCCGCCGAAGGGCAGCGGGAAGTCGGCGATGCGCCGGCCGTTCACCAGCACCAGGGTGTGGTTGGGGCCGAGCGCGCGCAGGTCCACCTGCTGGGCGCCGGGCGAGAAGTCGGCGCCGCCGGCCGACTGCTGGCTCTGCGTCTCGCCGCCGTTCTGGGTGAGCGAGCCGAGCACGTCGGGCACGGAGGTGAAGCCACCGGCCAGGATGTCGGCGGCGGTGACCACGGTGATCGGCGCCGGGCCTTCGATCTGCGCGCGCGGGATGCGCGAACCGGTGACCTGCAGGGTTTCCATCGTCACCGGCTCTTCGGCGGCCGGTGCGGCGGGCTCCAGGGCCTTCGGCGCCGGGGCCGGCGCGGGTGCGGGCGGCGGGTTCGCCACCGCGGCGCGCACGATCACCACGGCGCCGGCGTCCCCATGCCGGGCCACGAAGCCGCTGCCGGCGAGCAGCTTGTCCAGCGCCTGGTCGGGCGTCAGCTGGCCCTGGGCGCCGGCGGTGTCCACGCCACGCAGCTGGTCGGCCGGGTACACCACCTGGGTGCCCGACTGCCGCGACAGCGAATCCAGCGCGGCGGCGAGGCTGCCGGCCGGGATGTCGATCGGGCGGGCCGGCGGTTCCTGCGCGTGCGCGGACAGCGCGGCGGAACAGGCCAGGCTCAACAACAGGCGTCGAAACGGTAACGACATGGCAACCCTCCCCTGGTAGGCGCACGACGTGGCGCCCTTAGGCCATCACGACGAACGGACGCGCGATTCCCCCCATCCCCGGGGGCCGGGTGCCTCAGCGGCAGGCGGCGGCGCCGGCCGAATGCAGCACCACGGCCTCGTCGCGGCGCTCGGCGCACACGGGGAAACCGGCTTCGAGCAGGGACACGAAGGTGTCCACGTTGTCCCAGCGGAAGCTGCCGCCCACGCGCAGGGCGCCGGCGGTGTCGTCGCCCACCAGCAGGCGGCGGGCGTTGTAGCGGTTGAATTCCTCGGCCGCGGCGGCCAGCGAGGTGTCCTGGAAGGCGAGGTAGCCGCTGCGCCAGTCCACCAGCCGCGCCACTTCCTCCAGCGTCTGCCGGCGCACCAGCACGCCGTCGCCGCCGGTGGTGGCCACGCTGCCGGCGCGCAGCAGGGTGCCGGGCGCGTCGGGGTCGCCGGCGTCGGCCAGGCGCACGATGCCTTCGGTCACCACCACCCGCACCTCGTCGCCCTGGCGGCGCACGGAAAACGCGGTGCCCACGGCCACCACGCGGTGTTCGCCCACGGCCACCACGAAGGGCCGGGCGCGGTCCTTGGCCACTTCGAAATAACCCTCGCCCTGCGCCAGCTCCACCCGGCGCTGGCTGCGGTCCAGGCGCACGTGGATGCGGCTGTCGCTGCCCAGGGTGGCGCGCGAACCGTCGGAGAGCGGCACGGTGTCGAGCTTGCCCAGCAAGGTGCGGTAATCCGCGGTCTCGATGCCGCTGCGCCACCAGGCGCTGCCGGCCAGCACGGCCAGCACCAGCGCGGCGGCCAGCCCGGCCAGGCGGCGCAGCGCACTGGGCCGGGGCGTGGCGGCGGCGTGACGCGGGCGCGGGGCCAGTTCGATCACGCCGGCGCCGGGCAGCGCGGCCTGCGCGGGCGCCAGCGCCTTCAGCCGGGCCGCCTGCTCCCAGGCCGCCTGCACGCGCAGGAAGGCCACGCGGTGCGCGGTGTCGGCCTGCAGCCAGGCCTCGAGCTCGGCCTCCTGCGCGTCCGTCCAGCGCTCGCCCACGCGGCGCGCCAGCCATTCGGCGGCGAGGCGGTCAGTCTGCGTGCTGGCGTTCATGGCGTTTCTCCCGTCGGGCCACGGCCGGCGCAGGCGCCGCCAGGTCGAGGCCGTCGCCGGTGCCACCGTGGAAACCCTCGGCCATCAGGCGCATGCCCTTGGCCAGGTGCTTTTCCACTGTCTTCTCGCTGATGCCCAGGCGCGCGGCCACCTGCTTCTGCGAAAGCTCCTCCACCCGCCGCAGCCACACCACCTGGCGGCAGCGGGCGGGCAGGCGGTCGAAGGCGTCCGACAGCCGCCGCAGCACCTGGCGGGCGCCGCACCAGTGTTCCGGCGACAGCCCGTCCACCATCAAGACGTTCAAGGCCTCGAAATCACCCATCGTCTCGATCGACACCACCCGGCTGCGGCGCACCCGGTCGGCCAGCAGGTGCCGGGCGGTGGCGAACAGGAAGGCCTTGGGCTGCTCGGGCAGCGCCTTGCCGGCGGCCTCGTAGACGCGCACGTAGATTTCCTGGCGCAGGTCGGCCAGCTCGTCGCGATGCGGCCAGAAACGCCGCAGGAAGTGCATCAGCGCCGCCTCGTGGGCGAGGATTTCGCGGACGAACCATTCGTCTTGGGCGGCGGACATGGCCTTCACCATAGCCGAAGGCGCGGGGTGGGGATATTGGACCTCCGTTCGTCTTGGACAGGACAACCAAAATTCGGGGGAGCGCGGCATGGCAGGCAGCAGGCATTGGCTTTGGACCCTGGGCTTGGCCCTGCTGGCGCCGGTGGCGTGGGCGGCCGACTACGCCCACTACCAGCTGGGCAACCCGGACGCGCCCACCCCGGGTCAGGTGCGCCCCGGCCTGCTGCTGATGGGCGGCGGCGACCGAAATTTCGATTCCCTGCGCTGGTTCTTCGAGCGCGCCGGCCATGGCCACATCGTGGTGCTGCGCGCCTCGCAGGCCAACGAGGTGGCCGAGGAGTTCTTCAACGAGGTCGGCGGCATCGCCTCGGTGGAAACCTACGTCTTCAGCAACCGCGAATCGTCCACCGACCCGGCCCTGCTGCGCAGCCTGGCGCGCGCCGACGGCATCTTCATCGCCGGCGGCGACCAGTCGCGCTACGTGCGCTACTGGCGCGGCACGCCGGTGGCGGCGGCGCTGCAGAAGCACGTGCTCGACGGCAAGCCGCTCGGCGGCACCAGCGCCGGCCTGGCCATGCTGGGCGAATACCTCTACGGCGCCATGGACGGCGGCAGCCAGGTGAGCCCACTGGCGCTGGCCGACCCGCTGGGCGCCGGCAACACCATCGAAACCGGTTTCCTGCAGCTGCCGCTGCTGCACGGCGTGCTCACCGACACCCACTTCCGCGAGCGCAACCGCCTGGGCCGCCTGGTGGCCTTCGTGGCCAAGGCCGAAGCGATGGCCGGCGAAGGCCGCCGCATCCTCGGCCTGGGCGTGGACGAAGACGCCGCGCTGGCGCTGGAAGGCGACGGCACCGCGCGCGTGTACGCCACCGCGCCGGGTGCCGGCGCCACGGTGGTGCCGGGCGGCTTCCCGCGCACGCAGCAGGAAGACCTGCCGATGCAGCTACCGGCCTTCGAAGTGATTGGCGCGGACGCCGGCTCGGTGCTGCACCTGCCCGAAGGCCGGGTGGAGAAGCCCGCGTTCCGCCACCGCTACGCCGTGCGCGACGGCGTGCTGGTGGCCCTGGACCAGCCGCTGCTGGTGATCCACGGCGGCGCCGGCGTGGAGCGCGCCAGCCTGGACGCGAAGGAAGAAGCCGCGGCCCGCGCCGCGCTCGAACAGGCCCTGCGCGCCGGCCACGCCGCGCTCATGGCCGGCCAGCCCGCGCTGGACGCGGTCACCGCCGCCATCACGGTGCTCGAGGACGCGCCGCAGTTCAACGCCGGCCGCGGCGCGGTGTTCACCCACGACGGCCGCAACGAGCTTGACGCCTCGGTGATGGACGGCGCCACCGGCCAGGCAGGCGCCGTGGCGGGCGTGCACCGCGTGCGCAGCCCCATCACGCTGGCGCGCGCGGTGATGGAAAAATCCAAGCACGTGATGATGGTCGGCGACGGCGCCGAAACCTTCGCCGCCGAGCAGGGCATCGAGCTGGTCGACCCGTCCTGGTTCCGCACCGAGAAGCGCTGGCAGCAGCTGCAGAAGGCGCTGGCCGAGGAGGCGAACGCGCAGGCCGCGGTGGAACTGCCGGGCAAGGCCTACTTCGGCACCGTGGGCGCGTTGGCGCTCGACGCCCAGGGCCGCCTGGCCGCGGGCACCTCCACCGGCGGCATGACCAACAAGCGCTACGGCCGCGTCGGCGATTCGCCGGTGATCGGCGCCGGCACCTGGGCCGACGAGCGCTGCGCGTTCTCGGGCACCGGCTGGGGCGAGTACTACCTCCGCGCAGCCGCGGCCTACGACGTCTGCGCGCGCATGAAGTACAGCGGCGTCGGCGTGCGCCGCGCGGCCGAGGCGGTCATCAACGAAACCATCCCGGCCAAGGGCGGTGACGGTGGCGCCATTGCGCTGTCGGCCGACGGCGAAGTGGCCTTCCCCTTCAACACCGAAGGCATGTACCGCGGCTGGATCGGCGCCGACGGCGTTCCGCACGTGGCCGTGTTCGCGGGTGAAACGCTGGCGGAGCCCTGAGCATGGGGCTGGCGCGCAGCGCCTTCGACCGCCGCGCGCGGCGGCATACTGCGGGCATGAAGAAGCGCCCCTCGCCCCCGCCCGCCGCCATGATGGCCGCCTTCGCCGACGCGGTTTACCGCGTCTACGACGGCGATTCGAAAATCGAACTGCGCATCGGCCAGGCCAACCCGGCCATGGCCGCGCTGCTGGCGCGCCACGGCGTGGCGCAGGGCGGCCTGGTCACCGGCGAAAACCCCTTCGGCCAGGCGCAGTCGCCGGAAGCCAACGCCGCCGCGAACGCCGCACTGGCCGCCGCGATTGATTCCCTCGGCCTCGTGCGCCTGCCGTCCGACGGCGGCAGCGAGGACAACAGCTGGAACGAACCCGGCTTCCTGGTGCTCGGCGGCGAAGGCGACCCGGTGGACATGCTGGCCCGCGCCTACCGCCAGGCGGCCTGGGTGCGCATCGACGAGCAGGGCCGCGCGCACCTGGCGCCCTGCCACTACTGGCGCGCCGGCGAGGGCCCGGAACCTTGCTGGCCACCGGGCCTGTTCGACGACGAAACCCCGCTGCCCACCTGATTTCAGTCAAGGCCGGCGCCGCGGCCCCGCCGCAGACTGCCGGGCATGGACACGCCCGCCCCGCTCCGCCGCCTGCTCGCCTGCCTGGACCTGACGCGCCTGGGCGACGCCGACACCCCCGCCGATATCGCCGCGCTCTGCAACCTGGCCGCGCGCCTGCCGGTGGCGCCCGCCGCGCTGTGCGTGCACCCGGAAATGATCACCAGCGCCCGCGACGGCCTGCTGCGCCGCGGCCTGGCCGGCGTGGCCATCGCCACCGTGGTCAACTTCCCCGACGGCGCCGCCGACCCGGCGCGCTGCCGTCGCGAAATCCAGCGCGCGCGTGGCGCCGGCGCCCAGGAAATCGACGCCGTCCTGCCCTGGCGCGCCCTGCTCGACGACGACCCCGATGCCGTGGTCGCCTGCCTGGTGGCGGTGCGCGAAGCCAGCGGCCCGCTGCCGGTGAAGGTCATCCTCGAAAGCGGCGAACTGGGCAGCGCCACGCGCATCCGCGAGGCCTCGCTGCTGGCCATCCACGCCGGCGCCGATTTCATCAAGACCTCCACCGGCAAGGCGCGCGTGCACGCCACGCCGGAAGCGGCCGAAGTGATGCTGCAGGCCATCGCCGACACCGGCGGGCGCTGCGGCTTCAAGGCCGCCGGCGGCATCCGCACGCCGGAAGAAGCCGCGCAGTACGTCGCCATCGCCGCGCGCCTGCTCGGCCCGCTCTGGGTCACGGCCACGCGTTTCCGCATCGGCGCCAGCAGCCTGGCCGAAGCGGTGCTCGCGCAGCTGTCGCCCAAGCCGCCGGAGGCCTGACATGGCCCTCGCCGCGCCCTCGCCGCAGGCCGTGCTGCGCCGCAAGCGCGACGGCCACGCGCTGGCCGCGTCGGAACTGCAGGGTTTCATCGCCGGCATCGCCGACGGCCGGCTCAGCGACGGCCAGCTCGGCGCCTTCGCCATGGCCGTGTGCCTGCGCGGCATGGACCGCGACGAAACCGTGGCGCTCACCCTGGCCATGCGCGACAGCGGCCGGCGCCTGGACTGGCGCGCCGCGGGAATCACCGGCCCGGTGCTCGACAAACATTCCACCGGCGGCGTGGGCGACTGCACCAGCCTGCTGGTGGCGCCCCTCCTGGCGGCCTGCGGCGCACACGTGCCGATGATTTCCGGCCGCGGCCTGGGCCACACCGGCGGCACGCTCGACAAGCTCGAGGCCATTCCCGGCTACCGCGCCACGCTCTCGCCCGATGCGCTGGTGGCCGCGGTGCGCGAGGCCGGGCTGGCCATCGTCGGCGCCAGCGCCGAACTCGCGCCCGCCGACCGCCGCCTCTACGCGGTGCGCGACGTGACCGCCACGGTGGACGCGATCCCGCTCATCACCGCCTCCATCCTGTCGAAGAAGCTCGCCGCCGGCCTGGACGCGCTGGTGCTGGACGTGAAGTGCGGCAACGGCGCCAGCCTGCCCGAACCCGCGCAGGCCCTCGCCCTCGCGCGTGAGCTGGTGGAGGTCGCCAACGCCGCCGGCCTGTCCACGCAGGCCCTGGTCACCGACATGTCGCAGCCGCTGGCACCCGCCGCCGGCAATGCGCTGGAAGTGCGCGTGGCGCTGGCCTGCCTGCGCGGCGAAACCGTGGCGCCGCGCCTGGTAGAACTGAGCCTGCACCTGGCCGCCACCGCGCTGTGGCAGGGCGGCCTGGCGCCGGATCTCGATGCCGCGTACGCGCAGGCGCAGGCCACGCTCGCCAGCGGCGCCGCGGCCGAACGTTTCTCGCGGATGGTGGCCGTGCTGGGCGGGCCCGTCGACCTGCTCGAAGCACCCGACCGGCATTTCCCGCCCGCGCCCTGCATCGCTTCGCTCGGGGCACCGGCCGACGGCTGGCTGGCCGGCTTCGACACCCGCGCGCTCGGCGAAGCGGTGGTGGACCTGGGCGGCGGCCGGCGCCAGCCCGACGACCGCATCGACGCACGCGTCGGCCTCGACGCCATCCTTCCCCTCGGCACGCGCGTACGCAGCGGCCAGCCGCTGCTGCGCGTGCATGCCGCCGACGAAGGCGCGCTGGCGGCCACGCTCGAACGCCTGCGCACGGCGGTGACGATCCAGCCGCAGGCACCGGCGCCCTCGCCGCTGGTGATCGAACGCATCGGTGCGGGGGTCGCCAGCGCATGAGCCGCGTCATGCTGCTGGTGCTCGATTCGCTCGGCGTGGGCGCCCTGCACGACGCCGCCGACTACGGCGACGCCGGCGCCGACACGCTGGGCCATATCGCGCAGTGGTGCGCACGCCCCGTGGCCGACGGGGGCCGCGGCCGCCCGCTGTCGCTGCCGAACCTGGTGGCCCTGGGCCTGGGCGAGGCGGCGCGCTGCGCCACGGGGCGGACGCCGCCGGGCCTGTCGGGCCCCGTTGCCTGGGGCGCCGTGCACGGCTGCGCGCGCGAGCAATCGCGTGGCAAGGACACCGTGTCCGGCCACTGGGAACTGTGCGGCCTGCCCGTGCCCTGGGACTGGGGCCTGTTCCCGCGCCGCGAAGACACGCTGGCGCCGGATGAACTCGCGCGCCTGGCCGCCGCCTGCGGCGTGCCGGGTTTCCTCGGCAACCGCCACGCCTCCGGCACGCAGGTGATCCAGGACCTGGGCGCCGAACACCTGCGCACCGGCCTGCCCATCCTGTATTTCTCCGCGGATTCGGTGATCCAGATCGCGGCGCACGAAGAGGGCTTCGGCCTCGGACGTTTGCTCCAGGCCTGCGAAGGCGCGCGCCGGCTCGCGGACGACTGGCGCATCGGCCGCGTCATCGCGCGACCCTTCCTGGGTTCGCCGGACGAGGGCTTCCAGCGCACGCCGAACCGCCGCGACTACGCCGTGCCGCCGCCCGCGCCCACCCTGCTCGACCACCTGCACGACGCCGGTGGCGAGGTGGTGGCCGTGGGCAAGATCGGCGACATCTTCGCCGGCCGCGGCATCACCCGCGCGGTCAAGGCGCATGGGCTGGACGGGCTGGTGGAGGCCACGCTCGCTGCGTTCTCCACTGCACGCGACCCGGCGCTGGTATTCACCAACCTCGTCGATTTCGACCAGGAATTCGGCCACCGCCGCGACGTGGCCGGATACGCCGGCGCGCTCGAACACTTCGACCAGCAGCTGCCGCGCCTGCGCGACGCGCTCGGCCCCGGCGACCTGCTGGTGCTCACCGCCGACCACGGCAATGACCCCACCTGGCCCGGCAGCGACCACACCCGCGAGCACGTGCCGCTGCTGGCCTGGGGCCCCGGCCTGCGCGGCGCCGACGCCGGCGTGCGCGACAGTTTCGCCGACCTGGGCCAGTCGCTCGCGCGCTGGCTCCGCCTGCCACCGCTGGCCCACGGCACGGCCGCCTTCTGAGGACACCATGAGCCTGCACATCAACGCCGCCCCCGGCGATTTCGCCCCCACCGTGCTGCTGCCCGGCGACCCGCTGCGCGCCCGCCACATCGCCCAGGCCTATCTTTCCGACGCGCGCGAAGTCAGCAACACCCGCGGCATGCTCGGCTACACCGGCCAGTGGCAGGGCCAGCGCCTGTCGGTGATGGGCAGCGGCATGGGCATTCCTTCCTGCGTGCTCTACGCCACCGAGCTGGTGCGCCAGCACGGCGTGCGCCGGCTGCTGCGGGTGGGCACCTGCGGCGCGGTGAAACCCGGCCTGCGCCTGGGCGACCTGGTGCTGGCCCTGGGCGCCAGCACCGATTCGCGCGTGAACCGGCAGCGCTTCGGCGGCCACGACTTCGCCGCCGTGGCTTCGTGGCCGATGCTGCGCACGCTGGCCGACACCGCCGCGGCCGCGGGCCTGCCGCTGCATTCCGGCAACATCTTCTCCAGCGACCTGTTCTACCACCCCGACCGCGCGCTCACCTCGCTGCTGGCCGACATGGGCCTGCTGGGCATCGAAATGGAGGCCGCCGGCCTGTTCGGCGTGGCCGCGGCGGAAGGCGTGCACGCCGCCGCGCTGCTCACCGTGTCCGACCACCTGCTGGAACACACCGCCATGGACCCGGCCGAACGCGAACAAGGGCTGGACCGCATGATCCGCCTGGCGCTCGACGCCGCGGCGGCGATGGAAGCGAACGCCGCGGGCTGAGCCGCGGGCTCAGCCCGGCGGCAGTTCGAAGGCTTCCGGCAGCAGCGCGCCGATGGCGTGCCAGGCCGACGTGCCGTCGCCGGTGCGCCAGCCCACCTGGGCCTCGCGGCCGAATTCGTGGATCAGCTGGCGGCAGGCGCCGCAGGGGGGGATGGCGCGCAGCTGCCCGCTGGCGTCGCGCGCGGCGATGGCCACCGCCACGATTTCCATGCCCGGCCCTTCGGCCAGCACCGCCGCGGCGATGGCATGGCGCTCGGCGCAGCCACCGAGCGGGAAGGCCGCGCTTTCGACATTGCAGCCGGCGTGCAGGTCACCGCCGCGCGTGAGCACCACCGCGCCCACGCTCAGCCCCGACCACGGCGCATGCGCCTGGGCCAGGGTGTTCTCGGCCATGGAAACCAGCACCTCGCGTTCCCGGGGATCGTGCATGTCGGCACACCGCATCGGCGCCGGATCGACGCCTGCCCAGCATCAGGCCAGGGCCCGGTTCGCGGAAATGACGTGGGTCAAGCAGGCACGGGCAGGGGCAGGCGAGGCGCGGGCTCATCCGCCCAGCGCCTGCGCCGCCCGCGCCTGCAGGCTCGCCACCAGCGCTTCGGGCGCGGCGCCGCTGCGGGTGAAGGCGAAGACGTGTTCGGCGTCGAGCCGGCGGTCGAGCCAGATGCCTTCTTCCGACGCCAGCCGCGGCCGCGTGGCGGCCAGCCACAGCGCGGTGTCGGCGCCTTCTTCCGCGCTGCGCAGCACCGGCCTGAAGAAGCGCCGGAAGCCCGGCAGCGCGCTGCGCACGCCGTCGGTGTCCACCCAGCCCGGGTGCATCACCCAGGCACGCGGGGCGGCTTCGCCCAGGCTATTCCAGTAGTTCGTGAGCGCGACTTGCGCACGCTTGTGCTGGGCGTAGGCGAGGAAGCCGTCGTGGGTGGCGGCGTCCGTGGCTTCCAGCGCGTCCAGCCCGAGCGCGGCGCCGTACATGCCGCCCGAGCTCATGGAAATGATCGCCGAGCGCGGGCCCAGCGCGCCGCCGCGGCGCAGCGCGGCGTCGAGCACCCAGTGGCCCAGCAGGTTGGTGGCAAAACCGCGCTCCACGCCTTCGGGCGTGCGGATGAAGTCGTGGCACATCAGGCCCACGTTGTGCACCAGCACGTCCACCGGGCCGGCGGCGGCGATGGCCGCGCCGGCGCGCTGCACGTCCTGCATCAGGGAAAGATCCACCACCACCGGCGTGATGCGGCCGCGATCGAGCGCGCCGCCGGCCAGGGCCTCGAGCTTGCGGCCGTCGCGCGCCAGCGCCAGCACCTGCGCGCCGCGCGCCGCCGCGCCCAGGGCGATGGCGCGGCCGATGCCGCCGGTGGCGCCGGTGACCACCCAGCGCTGCCCGGTGAAATCGGCGTCGAGGCGCGCATCGCCCACGCGGCGGCGGAAGCCCAGCCGCGAGAACGGCAGGGCGAAGCGGGCGTAGAAGACCAGGGCACCGAGGGCGTTCTTCATGCCGGCAAGCATCCGCCACCCGTCGCCGTGGGCGGGTGAAGACGGGCCGCGGGTGACGCCGTCGCCCTACTCCGTGCGCAGCGAGGCGATGGGGTCGAGGTCGGCGGCTTGCTTGGCGGGGTAGACGCCGAAGGCCATGCCCACGGCCGTGCACAGCAGCACCGCCACCGCGATGGGCAGCGGCGCCCAGGCCACGTCCCAGCCCGCCAGCGTGGCGATGGCGTAGGCCAGCGCGATGCCGAAGGCCACGCCGAGCAACGCGCCGGCCACGCAGATGACGGCCGCCTCGCGCAGGAACTGCGCCACCACGTCGGTGCGGCGGGCGCCGAGCGCGCGCAGCAGGCCCACTTCGCGCCGGCGTTCGAGCACGTTGGCCAGCATGATGTTCATGATGCCGATGCCGCCCACCAGCAGGCTGACGCCGGCGATGGCGCTCATCACCACGCGGAAGATGCGCTGGGTCTGCTGGTGCTGGGCGAACAGCTGGGCCGGGATGACCAGGCTGTAGTCGTCGGCGCCGGCGTGGCGCTGCTTCAGCAGCGCCGCCAGCACCTGCGCGCCTTCGCCGATGCGCTCGGGCGCGTCCACGCGCACCAGCAGGCGGTCCACTTCGTCTTCCATGGGCTGCAGGCGGAAGCGCGCCAGGCCGCTGGCCAGCGGCACGAACACGCGGTTGCTCTCCAGCCCCAGCGGCACGCCCTGGAAGCGGTCGGCGCTGAGGTCGCGGTCGGCCAGCACGCCCACCACTTCCAGCCAGGCGTGGTTGACCTTGACGTGCTGGCCCACGGCGCCGCCCTGCGGGAACAGGCTGCGTGCGGCCTGGTGGCCGAGCACGGCCACGGCGGCCAGGGCCTCGTCGTCGGCCTGCGTCAGCGCGCGGCCTTCCGCCACGCGCAGCGAACCGAGCTCGAAGAAGCTGGGCGAAATGGCGCTGGCCTGGGCGTCGCTGGCGGCGTGGTCGCTGGCCACGGCGTCGGTGCGCAGGCGCTTTTCGGCGGCCATGGCCACGGCGCCCGGCACCACGTCGAGCGCCGCCTGGGCGTCGGCGCGCGTGAGGCCCAGGCTGCGGGCGCGCAGTTCGCGCAGCGAGGTTTCATCGAAGGTCTTGGCTTCCACCACCAGGTTGGTCAGGCCCAGGCCTTCCACCAGGCGCAGCGCTTCGCGCCGGCTGCCCTCGCCCACCGCCTGCATGGCCACGATGGAGCCCACGCCGAACACCAGGCCCAGCAGGGTGAGGCCGGTGCGCAGCTTGCGCCGGGCCAGTTCCTCGAAGGCTTCGCGCCAGGCGACGCGGTCGTTGAGGTGACGCCATTCGATCATGGCGCGGCCCCGGCTTCGTCGTTGGCGGCGGGCGCGTCGGCGGCCAGCAGCACGCGTTCGCCCGCGGCCAGGCCCGACAGCACCTGCGTGCGCGCCGGCCCGCGCTTGCCCAGCTCCACCGGGCGGCGCACCGGTTCGCCGCCGTCGAGCACGGTGACGAAGGCCTGGTCGCCTTCGCCCGACAGCGCCACGTTGGGCACGGTGAGCGCTTCCGGCGCCGACAGCAGGATGACGCGGCCGGTGAAGGCCTGGCCCGGCACCCAACCGTGCCGCTTCGCCACTTCGGCCGGCACGCTGGCCTTGGCGGACACGAACTTGGCCGGGTTCTGCCGGCTTACCGCGCGCGGCGCGCTGGCGACCCAGGTGACCTCGCCCACCGCCTGCTGGCCCGGGTGGCCCAGCGGCGCCAGTTCCACCTTCTGGCCGAGCGCCAGGCCCTGCGCTTCCTGCTGCGGCAGGCGCAGCTCCACTTCCAGCGCGTCGATGTCGGGCAGGTTGGCGAACTCGGTGCTGGCCCACATCTGCTCGCCGATGCGCGGCAGCTCGCCGCTCCAGCTGATGGCCAGCATGAAGATGCCGTCGTGCGGCGCGCGCAGCTCCAGGGCGTCCAGGTCGCCGCGCTTGTTGGCGGCGTCGGCTTCCAGGGTGTTGCGCTGCACGCCCAGCACGTCAAGCTCGGCTTCGCCGCGCTGCGCCGACTGGTCCTGGCGCCAGCGCAGCACGCCGGTCTTCTCCTGCAGGAATTCCTCGTCTTCCACCGCGTCGAGCACGACGTTGCGGGCCAGGGCCTCGAAGTCGGCGCGGGCGTAGCGGCGGGCGATGGCCAGGGCCGATTCGGCCTGCGCCAGCTCCACCTCGACGCGGTCGAGCCCGACCTCGAGCTCGCCTTCCTTGCTGGCGCGCGCCAGGGCGTTGCGCTGCAAGTCGAGCAGGGCCTTGTCGAGCTGCAGCTTCGACTGCGCGGCCTCGAAGCGCGCCACCAGGTCGCCCTGCTTCACCGGGCTGCCGTCGGACAGCATCCACACCAGCTGGCGGCGCGCGAAGTTCTGGCCGGGCACGCGCAGGGGCGTGGCCTTGGCGGCCTTGAGCTCGCCCTCGGCGCGCACCCAGAACTCGACCGGCGCCGCGGCCACGGTTTCGGTGGCGGTGACGGCGCCGTCTTCGCTGGCGCAGGCGGCCAGCAGCAGCGTGGCGAGCAGGGCCAGGGCGGGCCGGGTCATGGCGCCACCTTCGCGTCGGCCGCCGGCACGGTGACCTCCACGCTCACCGGCATGCCGGTCTTGAGGCCGCTGGTGTCGCCTTCCAGGCTCACCAGCACGTCGATCACCGGCACCGGCGCCAGGCGCGACTTGCTGCGCACCGCGCGCCCGAGCTCCAGCACCTTGCCCGACAGCCGCCGGCCGGCGCCGCCCTGCACCTGCACGCGCGCCGGCAGGCCTTCGGCGATGCGCAGCATGTCGCGCTCGGCCAGCGTGGCGCGCACCACCAGGGTGGACGGGTCGGGCATCTCGGCCACGGTCTGCCCGACCCAGACCGAGGTGCCCACTTCGAAACGCTCGCCGCGCCAGTTGCTCTTGACCACCAGCACGCCGTCGCGCGGCGCCGGCACGGTGAGCAGGCCGATCGCGCGGGTCAGTTCGGCCACGTCGGTGCTGGCCTGGGCCACCTCGGCGGCGACGAGCGCGCGCTCGGCCTCGCGCTGCCGGCGCGCCAGCACTTCGCGCTCGCGCATCAGCGCCGCGCGGCGGGCGGCCTGCTCGCGCTCGATCACCAGCTTGCGGTAGTCCACCGAGCGGATGATGTCGGCGGGCTGGTCGGCTTTGCGCTCGGCCTTGTCCAGCGTGGCGGCCTGCTCGGCGGTGGCCAGGCGCTCGGTGCGCTCGCGCTCGGCCAGGTCGAGCAGCAGCTTGGCCTGCTCGCTCTGCTTCTGCTTGAGCAGGCCCTGGGCCTCCATCAGCCGGCGCTGCAGCTCGGTGCCGTCGAAGGTGACCGCGGGTTCGCCCTGCTTGAGCGCCGCGCCGTCGGCGGCGAGCTGGGTGATCTGCAGGTTCCAGACGTTGCGCACCGTGGGCGGCATGATGGGCGCGCTGCTGAGCGCGGCCACCTCGCCTTCCAGCGTGAGCGTGTCGGCCGCGGCGGTGCCCGCGGCCAGGGCCAGCAGCAGGGCGGCGGCGCGGATCACGGCGCGGCCCCCGCGGCGGGCTGGGCGGGTTCGGCGATGACGCGCACGCTCATGCCGGGGCGCAGCGGCAGGCCGTGGCCGTCCGGCAGGGCGACGTCCACCACGAAATAGCGGCCGCTGCCCCACTCGGCCTTGGCCGTGGGGCTGCCGGCGATGCCGGTGATGCGGCCCTCGACGGTCTTGCCCGGCACGGCGTCGAAGCGCAGCTGCACGGCCTGGCCCTCGACCAAGCCGCGGCGGTCGGGCTCGAGCGCGAAGGCGCGCACGCCCAGCGCGCCGGGCCGCACCAGTTCGCCGATGGCCTCGCCGGCGTTCACCGACGCGCCTTCCTCGTAGCGCTGGCCGCTCCAGGGGTTGAAGTAGAAGCTGGCGACGCCGCTGCCCACGGCGCGCTGCTCGGCCATGGCAATCACCGAGGCCGCGTAATCGAGGTCGGTTTGCATCTTGGCCACCTCCAGCTCGCCGTCGGCGCGGCGGCGGGCGACCGCCTCACGGGCGGTGCGCAACTCTTCCTGCTTGAGCGCGTGCTCGCGTTCGGCGCGCGCCAGTTCGCCGGCGTAGCGGTCCACGTCGATGCGGGCGATGTAGTCGGACGGGATGGCGGCGTCCACCTTCGCCTTCGCCAGCGCGGCGTCGGCGTCCACCAGGGCCAGCTGGGCGTCGAGCTCGCGCACCGCCAGTTCGGCCAGCTCCTTGGCGATGCGGGCGCGGGCCTGCACGAGCTGGGCCTTGAGCGACTCCTGCTGGGCCAGCGCGGCACCCGGGTCGATGCGAACCAGCGAATCGCCGGGCTCCACGGCCGTGCCGTCGGGCACGGCGTAGCGCAGGGTCACGGGGCTGGATTCGGACATCGGGGCGTAGATGACCTCGGCGTCGGGTGCGCGCACCTGGCCGCTGAGCACCACCGCCAGCAGCAGTTCAGCGCCCGGAATCATGGTCCACCTTGCCGTCGCGCATGCGCACCTGGCGCGGCGCGCGTTCGGCCACGTCGGGGTCGTGGGTCACCAGCACCACGGTCTGGCCGTCGCGGTGCAGCTCGGCGAACAGGCCCAGCACGTCGGCGGCGGTCTTCGAATCGAGGTTGCCGGTGGGTTCGTCGGCCAGCAGCAGCGCGGGCTTGAGCAGCAGGGCACGGGCGATGGCGGCACGCTGCTGCTGGCCGCCGGACAGCTGCTGCGGGCGGTGCGCCATGCGGTCGGCCAGGCCGACGCGGCCAAGCAGCTCGCGGGCGTAGTCTTCGGCGCCGGGCACCGGGTCGAGGCAATAACGCAGCGGCAGCAGCACGTTCTCGAGCACGCTCAGCCGCGGCAGCAGGTGGAAGGACTGGAACACGAAGCCGATGCGGCGGTTGCGCAGTTCGCTCAGCGCGTCGTCGTCGAGGCTGGCCACGTCGGCGTCCTCGAGCCGGTAGCGGCCGGCGCTGGGACGGTCCAGGCAGCCCAGCACGTTGAGCAGGGTGGACTTGCCCGAACCCGAGGCACCGGTGATGGCCACGTGCTCGCCGCGGCCGATGTGCAGGTCCACGCCCGCCAGGGCCGGAATGGATTGGCCCTCCACCGAATAGGTGCGGGCGATGCCTTCGAGGTGGATCATCCGCGGCCGCTGCGATGGATCGAGCTTGGACTAATAGGTGAAGCGGGCGACGACTGCAAGCGTGCCCGGGCCAGCGGAAAAGGCCCGGCCGGCGCCGGCCGGGCCTTTTCCTCCCCTGTTCGGATCAGAAGCTGACGCGGAAGCCGGCACTGTAGCGCGACTCGCCCAGGCCTTCGACATATTCGCCGTGCTGGTACTCGGCCACCAGGCCGAAGCGGTCGTTGATCTTCCACTGCGCGCCGAGGTTGGCGTGGAAGCCGCTGCCGATCTCGCGGTAGCTGGTGTAGTTCGCGGTGGCGCTGCCCTCGAAGTGGGCGCCCATCTGCCAGCGCACGCCGAAGCCGGCGCGGTAGCCGTGGTCGGTGTCGCTGTAGCCCAGGATCTCGGCCTTGCCGGACAGGGCGGAGACTTCACCGATGAAATCGGCCCGGGCGTTGATCGGGCTGTGGTAGCCCAGGCCCAGGGCGAAGGTGTCGACGTTGAGGTCCAGGCCGAACTCGGAGGCCTTAGTGTCGGCGTATTCGCCGGTGAGGTACCACTCGTCGCCCAGCGCGACGGCGCCGCGCGCACCCACGCCATCGAGCTCGATGTCGAAGGCCTCGGCGAGCTTGACGTACTCGACCTGCAGGTAGGTGTAGCTCATGTCGGCGGCGTTGGCCGACGCGGACGCCGCCAGCAGGGCGGCGGCGATCAGGGACTTCTTCATTGGGTGGTGCTTCCTTGGTGTGTGGGGCGCAGCAAGCTACGCGGCTTTCGCCAGCCACAGGCCAAGAAAATTTCTCTGGGTGTCGCCGATGCGTGCTTCAGGCGGCGTCGGTTTCGAGCCGCCAGGCCAGCTCGGTGCCGGCGCGCAGCGGCACCAGCGCGCTGCTGCCTTCGCCCAGCTCCGCCGGCACCACCCAGGGTTCGCGCACCAGGGTGAGCGTGCCGGTGTTGCGCGGCAGGCGGTAGAAATCGGGGCCGTGGAAGCTGGCGAAGGCTTCGAGCCTGTCGAGCGCGTTCTGCTGCTCGAACACCTCGGCGTAGAGCTCGATGGCGCCGTGCGCGCTGTACATGCCGGCGCAGCCGCAGGCCGCTTCCTTGGCGCCGCGGGTATGCGGGGCGCTGTCGGTGCCCAGGAAGAACTTCGGGCTGCCGCCGGTGGCCGCGGCCACCAGCGCCACGCGGTGCTCCTCGCGCTTGAGCACCGGCAGGCAGTAATGGTGCGGGCGGATGCCGCCCTGGAAGAGGGCGTTGCGGTTCATCAGCAGGTGGTGCGGCGTGATGGTGGCCGCCACGTTGGCCGGCGCCGCCGCCACGAATTCCGCCGCCTGGCGCGTGGTGATGTGCTCGAGCACGATGCGCAGCTTCGGGTAGCGCTGCACCAGCGGCTTGAGCAGGGTGTCGATGAACACGGCCTCGCGGTCGAACACGTCCACGTGCGCGTCGGTCACTTCGCCGTGCACCAGCAGCGGCAGGTCGTGCCGTTCCATCGCCAGCAGCGCCTCGTGGCAGTTCGCGACCTGGCGCACGCCGGAATCGGAGTTGGTGGTGGCGCCCGCCGGGTACCACTTCACCGCGTGCACGAAGCCGCTGGCCCTGGCCTCGGCGATGTCGGCCGGCGTGGTGCGCTCGGTGAGGTAGAGCGTCATCAGCGGCTCGAAGTCCATCCCGGCCGGCACCGCCGCGAGGATGCGCTGGCGGTAGGCGCCGGCCAGCGTGGCGTTCACCACCGGCGGCACCAGGTTGGGCATGACGATGGCGCGGCCGAAGCGGCGCGCGGTGTCGGGCAGCACGCGCGCCAGCATGTCGCCGTCGCGCAGGTGCAGGTGCCAGTCGTCGGGGCGGGTGATGGTGAGGCGCGTGGTCATGGCGGTTGACGTAACGGATTCCGGATTAGTTGTCATTGTCGCCGATTGACGCAGCGGGCATGGAGGCACGTCTAGTTTGACGTTCCTTCAAAAAGCTAATCATGGGCTAGCTAAATTTGATATTTGCAAACCTTCCGCTTGCTCCTGGTTCTCCAAAGCAATATTTTACTAACTATGGCTGAGCAAAATCGTCAGAAGCTGAACCGCCTGTTGGCTGAGCTGGGAGACGCTGATTTCGTCTCGGCACGCTGGCTGCGCAGCCATGGCTATTCCACGGCGCTCGTCGCGGGATACGTGAAAAATGGCTGGCTGCGGTCTCCAGCCCGCGGGGTCTACATGGCGGCTGCCGGCGTGGCCACTTGGGAGGGCGCCCTGCACTCCTTGCAGCAGCGGGAGCGACTCCGACTCCATGCCGGTGCGCGTTTCGCCCTCGCGCTATACGGGCACGAGCACTACCTGCGGATGCAGGGCGTGCGCGAAGTCACGCTGTACGGACCGGATCGCCTTCCGGGGTGGGCAACCACCCTGGCCCTGGACGTTCGCTTCGTGCACGGCGGCCTCGGCCCGTTCCCGCCCGCTGGATTGACCTTGTCGGCAAACACCTCTGACGAAGAGTTGCATGCGGAGGGGCTGGAGCGACTGGTGGTTTCCTCGACGACGGACTGGGTCGTCGTCGCGAACGCCGAGCGCGCCATGCTTGAACTGTGCCACGCGGCGCGGGACGCCGCCGACGTGCATGAGGCCCATGCAACCCTTCAGGGAATGAGTGGGCTTCGACCGTCGGAGGTGAACGCGTTGCTCAGGCGATGCCAGAGCATCAAGGCAAAGCGCCTCTTCCTGGCGCTGGCCGATCGCGCCAATCACGCATGGCTGGAGCACCTCGATATGGAAGGCGTTGATCTCGGACGGGGAAAGCGCGCCTTGTTCCCTGGCGGTCGGCTCGACCCGCGCTACCAGATAACCCTTCCTGCGGACCTGGAGTCTTCGCTTGGATAGCCGCTATGCCGATCGCGTCGCCTTGCTGGTGGCGATCCTGCCGCACCTGGCACGAGAGCCCGACTTCGCACTCAAGGGCGGCACGGCGATCAATCTCTTCGAGCATGACTTGCCCCGGCTGTCCGTGGACATCGACCTGGGCTGGCTGCGCACCCAATCGTTCGAGGAGGACGCCACGCTGATCCGCGAGGCGCTCGGCCGGCTGGCGAGCACGTTGGCCAAGCCACCCCTGAAGCTTGATGTCGTGCTTTCACGCCCACCCGGGGCGGGCACGCTGCACCGGATAATCGCCAGCCGACCGGGCGCACAGGTGCAGATCGAGACCTCACCCGTCATGCGCGGCACCCTCCACCCGACGCGCACCATGGTGCTGCAGCCATCTATCGAAAGGCAGTTCGGCTTTGCGAGCACACGGGTGTTCCATTTCGCTGATCTATACGCCGGGAAGATGGCTGCGGCGCTTTCGCGGCAACATCCCCGCGACCTGTTTGACATTCGCGTGCTGCTTGGGACCCAGGGAATCGACGATGAACTGTGGCGCACGTTCCTCGTCTACCTGACGGCAAGTCCAAAACCGGCGGCGGAACTGCTCGACCCCGTGGTCCCGGGTGATTTCAACCGGGTGTTCGCCTCGCAGTTCGAAGGCATGACCCGGGAGCCAGTCACACCCCCGGACCTGCTGGAGGCCAGGGACCAGCTTCTGGCTGAAATCAGGCGCCGGCTGGATGGCCCATCCCGCGAGTTCCTGCTCTCGGTCGAACAGGGGCGCGCCGACTTTGGTCTGATCCGCTTGCCGCAAGCCGCACTGCTGCCGGGAATCAGATGGAAGCTGCGAAACCTCGGGCAGCGTGATACGAGCAAAAAGAACACCGACCTGGCCAAACTGATGGCCGTACTTGATCAGGCCGACCGCTGACGTTCCACACCAGCTGTTGCCGTCCTAACTGCCCAGCCAGGGCCGCAGCCGCTCCTCATCCAAGTGCCCCACCTTCACCAGGATCGTGGCCCCGTCCCTCGTGAACGGCGCATGCCGCGACAGGTGCGGGCTGCGCAGCCAGCTGCCGGCGGGATAAGCGCCATGCTCATCTTCGAACACCCCGCGCAGCACCAGGATCTCCTCGCCGCCGAAATGCGTGTGCGGCTGGAACACCGTGCCCGGCGCCCAGTCGACCAGCGCCGTGTGTTCGGTGCCGAAGGAATGCAGCGGCATCACCCGCAGGCCCGGCACCAGGCCGGGGCGCCAGTCGCCGTGGGCGGTGTCGATGGTGACGCTGGCCGCGTCGCCGGGCGCGAACTGCCGCAGCTTCACGAACAGCGTGCAGCCGCCGATGCTGCGCGGCGCGTGGCGGGAGCCTTCCGGGTTGCGCAGGTAGGTGCCGGGGCCGTGGTCGCCGCGTTCGTCGCTGAACACGCCCTCGAGCACCAGGATTTCCTCGCCCGCCGGGTGGCCGTGTTCGGGGAAGGCCGAACCCGGTGCGTAGCGCACCAGGCTGGTGGCGCGCGCCTGTTCGCCGCCGATGCGGTCGAGCATCCGGCGCTCGACGCCCGGCGACGGCGAGGCCAGCCACGGCGTGTCGCCCGGCCGCAGCACCACGCGCTGGCTGAAATCGGCGTTGATCTTCATGCCGCCAGTCTAGGCCGGCGGGCGTGCAGGGGCGGTGGAGGCCTCGGGCGCCCCGTCGAAGCGGTAGTCGTTGAAGTCCGGCTCGCGCACCGCCCGCACGTATTCGCGGGTGAAGCCGGGGAAGATGGCGATGACCTTGCCGTTGTCCATGCGGTACCAGCTGCGGCACTGCGCCCACACCGAGCCCGCCAGGCGCTGCTGCAGGGCGGCGTTGTGGGCCTGCTGCACCTCGGCGCGCAGTTCGATGGCGCGGTAGCCGGCGCGGCGCACGGCCTGCATGCAGGCGATGGCGTGGCGCACCGCCGGCTCGATGTAGAGCAGCGTGGACGTGTGGCCGGTGGCCGTGTTCGGGCCCAGCATCAGGAACAGGTTGGGGAAACCCGCCACGGAAATGCCATGGAAGGCCTCGGGGCCGTCGCGCCAGGCCTCGGCCAGGGTGCGGCCGCCGCGGCCGGTGACCTGCACCGACTGCAGCAGGTGCACGGTGTCGAAGCCGGTGGCGCAGACCACGGCGTCCAGCGGCCGCTCGGTGCCGTCGGTGGTGATGATGCCGCCCGTCGTGAAGCGCGCGATGCCGGTGGTCACCAGCTCCACGTTCGGCCGTGCCAGCGCCGGGTAGTAGTCGTTGGCGTAGATGATGCGCTTGCAGCCCAGCGGGTAGTCGGGCGTGAGCGCGGCGCGCTTGTCCTTGTCAGGCACCTGGCTGCGGCGGTGGCGCGCGGCCAGGCCCAGCATGAAGCGGCGCATCAGCGTGCCGTCCTGGAAACCGCGGCGCGTGAGTTCCAGGAACTGCACCCAGCCAAAGCGCACCGCCTTCGCATAGGGCGGGAACCGCGCCAGCAGGCCGTCGAACCAGTAGTAGCGGCGCTCGAAGCGCGGCAACACCCAGTTCGCGGTGCGCTGGAACACGTGCAGCCGCGCCGCCTCGCGGGCGATGGGCGGGATCAGCTGCACGGCGGTCGAGCCGGTGCCGACCACCGCGATGCGTTTGCCCGCCAGCGGGATGCTGGCGTCCCAGCGCGCGGAGTGCAGCTTGTCGCCGCGGAAGTCGTCGAGGCCCGGGATATCGGGCCAGCGCGGCTGGCTGAGCGGGCCGGTGCTGCAGACGAAGAAGCGCGCCGCCAGCGTGTCGCCGCGCGCGGTGCGGAACTGCCACAGGCCGCTGGCCTCGTCGAAGCGCGCTTCGCTGAGCCGCGTGCCCAGGCGCAGGCGCGCGAACAGGCCGTGTTTCTCCGCCAGCGCCTGCTGGTAGGCCTGGATTTCCGGTGCGTTGGCGAAACGCTGGCGCCAGTACGGGTTCGGCGCGAAGGAAAACGAATACGCCGGCGCGGGCACGTCCACCTGGGCGCCGGGGTAGCGGTTGTCCCACCAGGTACCGCCCAGGCCAGGCTGTTGTTCGAGCAGCACGAAGTCGTGCCGGCCTTCGCGCTGCAGCTGCATCGCCATGCACAGGCCCGACATGCCGGCGCCCAGGATGACCACCTCGTGCACGTCGTGGCGCGGCGCGGCGGTGGCGTCGAGGTGCTGCTGCAGGAAGCGCGCGAGGCGCGACACGGCGGCGTTCGCGGACGGCAGCTGGCCGGCGTGCAATGGGAAGACATGCCAGCGGCCGGGGACCACTTCGAGCGTCGTGGGTACGCCAGCGGCCTGCAGCGCCTCCGCCAGGGAGCGCGACTGCGCGCACAGCAGTTCGTCGCTGCCGCATTGCAGGAAAGTGGGCGGCAGGCCACGCAGCTCGCCAAGCAAGGGCGACACGCGCGGGTCGCCGGTGTTTTCGCCGGCATAGTGGCGGGCGCAGGCCTGCAGCCAGGCCGCGCCCAGCATGGTTTCGCCGGGCACCGGTTCGGGCAGCTGGCCCGGGCGCAGGTCCACCCAGGGCGAGAGCAAGGCCAGCGCGGCGGGCGCGGGGCGCGCCGTGTCGCGGATCTTCTGCGCCAGGGCCAGCGCCAGGCCACCGCCGGCGGAATCGCCGACCAGCAGCACCGGACCCTGCGCGGCGAGCGCGTCGTACGCCGCCAGCGCGTCGTCGAGCGCGGCGGGGAACGGATGCTCCGGCGCCAGGCGGTAATCGGGCACGACCACGGGGAAGCCGCCGTCGCGCGCCAGCCACGCGGCCAGCGCGCGATGCGTGCGCGGGGAGCCGGCGCAGAAGGCGCCGCCGTGCAGCATCAGCACGGTGCCGGGGCGGCAGGCGGGTGCGCGCGTGTCCTGCCAGCGTTCGGCGGGCACGCCGGCCACCCCGGTGTCCTGCCGCGCCACGCCGGCCGGCAGCCGGGCAATGCCCGCCAGCAGGTTCATCCAGCGGCGCTGGAAGCCCAGCGGTACGCGCGGCGACAGCGCGGGCTTGAGCAGCAGGCGCAGCGTGGTGCGAAGGACGGCGGCCTGCAGCGTGTCGTTGGAGGCCATGGCGTCGTCGTCCCGCGCGTGGGTGGGATCAGACCCGGCCGACCACCGGGATCAGCGCACCGGTAATCGCCGCCGCGCCGTCCGACAGCAGGAAGGCGATGGTGGCCGCCAGCTGCGCGGGCTGCACCCAGCGGCTGAAGTCGGCGTCGGGCATGTCCTTGCGGTTCGCGGCGGTGTCGATGATGCTCGGCAGCAGCGCGTTGACGGTGATGCCGCGGTCCTTGAGCTCTTCGGCCAGGGCCTCGGTGAGGCGCATCACGCCGGCCTTCGAAGCCGCGTACGCGCCCATGCCGGCACCGGCCTTGACCGCGCCGTTGGCGCCGATGTTCACGATGCGGCCGCCGTCGGGCAAATGCGCCAGCGCGGCCTGGATGGCGGCCACGGCGGTGCGCAGGTTCATGCGGTACTGCGCGTCCCAGGTGTCGAGCGAACCGCCCTGCACCTTCTCCCAGGCGAAACCGCCGGCGATGTTCACCAGGCCGTCGAGGCGGCCATGTCTTGCCACGATGGCCTGGAAGGCGGCGGCGGCCGAGGCGGCGTCGCCCAGGTCCACGCCGCCGTGCAGGCTGGCGGCGCCCAGCGCGGCCGGGTCGCGCGGCGCGTCGGCGCGGTCGATGGCGGCCACGGCGGCGCCCTGCGCCTGCAGCGCCGTGACGACGGCGGTGCCCAGCGCCCCGAAGGCGCCGGTGACGGCGATGGTTTTTCCGGCAAGGGACATGGTCGGCTCCTCCAGTGCGATGCCGGCGATGTTACCCGAGGTGGCGGTTCAGCCCGCGTGGAAATCCGCGGGCACCCGCACCGCGCCTTCCATCAGCACGCGCGCGCTGCGGCTCATGATGGCCTTGCGCACCACCCACTGGCCGTTTTCGCTAGCCGCCTCGGCGCCCACGCGCAGGGTGCCGCTGGGGTGGCCGAAACGCACGGCGGTGCGTGCGCCGCCGCCGGCCGCGCGGTTCACCAGCGTGCCGGGGATGGCCGCCGCGGTGCCGATGGCCACGGCGCAGGTGCCCATCATGGCGTGGTGCAGCTTTCCCATGCTGAGCGCACGCACGTGCAGGTCGATGTCGGCGGCGGCGATGCGCTTGCCGCTGCTGGTGGTGTAATCGGCCGGCGGCGCCACGAAGGCGACCTTGGGCGTGTGCTGGCGCTTTGCGGCGTCGGCCACGTCCTTGATCAGGCCCATGCGCACGGCGCCGTGGGCGCGGATGGTTTCGAACCTGGCCAGCGCCGCCGGGTCGCCGTTGATGGCGTCCTGCAGTTCGGTGCCGGTGTAGCCGATGTCCTTCGCGTTGACGAACACGGTGGGGATGCCGGCGTTGATCATCGTCACCTCGAGCGTGCCGACGCCGGGCACCTCGAGCCTGTCGGTGAGGTTGCCGGTGGGGAACATGGCGCCGCCGCCCTCGCCTTCGCCCTCGTCGGCCGGGTCGATGAACTCGAGCACGATCTCGGCCGCCGGGAAGGTGATGCCGTCGAGCTCGAAGTCGCCGGTTTCCTGCACCTCGCCATTCGTGACCGGCACGTGGCAAATGATGGTCTTGCCGATGTTGGCCTGCCACACCTTCACCGGGAACACGCCGTTTTCCGGCAGCCGCGCCTTGTCGATGAAGCCGTTGGCAATGGCGAACGGGCCCACCGCGGTGCTGAGGTTGCCGCAGTTGCCGCTCCAGTCGACGAAGGCGGTGTCGATGGACACCTGGCCGTAGAGGTAGTCGACGTCGTGGCCGGGCTGCGTGCTCTTGGAGATGATCACGCACTTGCTGGTGCTGGACGTGGCGCCGCCCATGCCGTCGGTGTGCTTGCCGTAGGGATCGGGCGAACCGATGACGCGCATCAGCAGCGCGTCGCGCGCCGGGCCGGGCACGCGCGCGGCTTCGGGCAGGTCTTCCAGGCGGAAGAACACGCCCTTGGAAGTGCCGCCGCGCATGTAGGTGGCGGGGATGCGGAGCTGGGGCAGGTGGTTCATGGGATGGGATCCTTCACTCAAGGAGTCTCAGGGCAGCAGCCACGCGCTGGCAGGCGGCGATGGTGTCCAGCACCAGCCGCTCGTCCACGTCCACGTGGCCTTCGTATTCAGAGAGATTGCGCTTGCCGTGTGCATGATCCAGTACGCGCCACACTTCCGGCCCCAGGCCGAGGGTGTGTGGCAGAACCTGGAACACGATGTAGCGATGGCGTGCCCGGTATCCCAACCGCCGCAGCGCGGCGAGACACAGGGCATGCGCCGCGTTGTAGGCCAGGTCGAAGCGACTCTCGAGGGACAAGCCAGCATTGCCGGCGTCGGCAAGCCGCGCGCTGCCAGAGCGCAGCAGGCCCTGGACCTCGGCGGCATCGGCGGGCTCCGCCAGCAACGGCTTGGCGGTGCCGGCTAGATTCTCAAGCGGGGAGGTCATGCTCACCTCCGACGATCCAGAGCTTGGGCTGCGCCAGGACCTTGGCGACAAAAGCATTCCCTTCCGCCATCCGACCCGCCAACTCGGATCGCTTGTAGATCGTGGGGTGCACGACGCGCCCCAAGCCCTCGATGACGGGGTGCAGAACCGCCATCACGTCGGCATAGCCCAGCGTGTCGGACACGATCATCAGGTCGATGTCGCTGGCCACGGTGTCCAGGCCCTTGGCGACGGAACCGTAGACGAAGGCCAGCTCCAGTCTGTCGGCCAGCGGAGCAAGCGCCTCGCGCAGCGGCACCGCCAGCCCAAAGGTCTTGCGGACGATGGCCACCAACTCGTCGTGAATGGGGCAATCGGGATTGGCGCGGTAGCGCTTCTGGTTGCCGAGCTTTTCGACCGAAAGCAGCCCGCTGCCCGACAGGCGCGCAAGTTCACGCTGCACGGCCCCGCTACCGGCGCCGGTGGACTGGATCAGGTCGCTGACCGTGAACGAGCGGCCGGCCTGCCCGAACAGGCTGCCCAGCACGCGCTGCTGGGTCTGGGTGAACAGGGCGTCGGACAGGTTCGCCCGCGCATACAGCGCGGCGGCTTCACTGACACGCGGGGTGGATGCTTTGCCCATAACGGGCATGATAATGCCCATTTTGGGCATTTGCAAGCCTCGCCTGCCCGCGCGCCGCCTCAGGCCGCCCGCGCGCGATGGCGCAGCAGGCCGAGGGCGATCAGCGTCTGGCCAGTGAAGTACAGGCTGACGATCACGAGCACCGCGTTCGGGAACGGCGCGGCGAACTTGTTCACGCCGATCAGCGAATCGGCGAGCAGGAACAGCATGGCTCCGAGCCACAGCAGGCGGGGCGCCGCCTCCACCCGGCAGGCCATCACCACCATGCCGAGCAAGCAGGCGATGTAGACCGACACGTGCACCTGCAGTGCGCCGGCCTGCGGCACCAGCCAGGTGGCGAGCAGCACGCCGTAGGCGATCGCAGGTGCCGCCCGCCGCCAGCGCCACGGCGAACCCGCCGCGAGCTTTGCGAACGCGACCAGGAAGGCGATCTGGTTGACCAGGAAGGCCGCCAGCGCCTGGCGGAACAGGCCGTCGCGTGCACCGTAGTCGAGGAAGAAGTCGCCAAAGGCCGCGGCCAGGTAGCCGAGCGCCAGCCAGCGGCCCACCGCCCCCGGGAAGGCCCGCCAGATCAAGGCCGCGTAGATCAGCATGGGCAGCGGCTTGAGCACCCAGCTGCCGGGATACGGCAGCCACGGGATGAGTGCGATGTAGGCCAGGCCAAGCGCGATGGCCAAGGCCATCATCCCGCGCTGTGCCGTTGTCATCGCCTGCCCACCCGGTTCGTGGACCATCAGGCGGCCTGGGTGGATTCGAGGAAATCCTGGGCGAAGCGCTGCAGCACGCCGCCGGCTTCGTAGATGGACACTTCCTCGTCGGAATCGAGGCGGCAGCGCACCGGCACTTCCAGGCGTTCGCCGTTGCGGCGGTTGACCACCAGCGTCAGGGAGGCGCGCGGGGAACGTTCGCCCAGCACGTCGTAGGTTTCGGTGCCGTCCAGGCCGAGGGTCTTGCGGGTGGTGCCGGGCAGGAACTCCAGCGGCAGCACGCCCATGCCGATCAGGTTGGTGCGGTGGATGCGCTCGAAGCCCTCGGCCACGATGGCTTCCACGCCGGCCAGGCGCACGCCCTTGGCGGCCCAGTCGCGCGAGCTGCCCTGGCCGTAGTCGGCGCCGGCGATGATGACCAGCGGCTGGCCGCGCTCCATGTAGGTCTCGATCGCCTCCCACATGCGCATCACCCGGCCTTCCGGCTCCACGCGCGCCAGCGAACCCTTCTTCACCGCGCCGTCCACCACCGCCATTTCGTTGAGCAGCGTGGGATTGGCGAAGGTGGCGCGCTGCGCGGTCAGGTGGTCGCCGCGGTGGGTGGCGTAGGAATTGAAGTCCTCTTCCGGCAAGCCCATCTTCGCCAGGTATTCGCCGGCCGCGCTGGAGGCGAGGATGGCGTTCGATGGCGAGAGGTGGTCGGTGGTGATGTTGTCGCCCAGCAGCGCCAGCGGGCGCATGCCGGTGAGCGTGCGCGGCTTGGCCAGCGCGCCTTCCCAGTAGGGCGGGCGGCGGATGTAGGTGCTCTGCGGGCGCCAGTCGTACAGCGGGCTCACGGCCTCGCCCGACTCCACCGAAAGCTTGAACATCGGCTCGTACACCTTGCGGAACTGCTCGGGCTTCACCGCCGCCTTCACGATGGCGTCGATCTCGGCGTCGCTGGGCCACAGGTCCCTGAGCAGGATGGGCGTGCCGTCGGCGCGGTGGCCCAGCGCGTCCTTCTCGATGTCGAACCGGATGGTGCCGGCGATGGCATAGGCCACCACCAGCGGCGGCGAGGCCAGGAAGGCCTGCTTCGCGTACGGATGGATGCGGCCGTCGAAGTTGCGGTTGCCGCTGAGCACGGCGGTGGCGTAGAGGTCGCGCTTGATGATTTCCTGCTGGATCTTCGGGTCCAGCGCGCCGCTCATGCCGTTGCAGGTGGTGCAGGCGAAGGCGACGATGCCGAAGCCCAGCTGCTCGAGCTCGGACTTCAGGCCGGCTTCCTCCAGGTACAGCGCCACGGCCTTGGAGCCCGGCGCCAGCGACGACTTCACCCAGGGCTTGCGCACCAGGCCCAGCGCATTGGCCTTCTTCGCCAGCAGGCCGGCGGCGATGACGTTGCGCGGGTTGGACGTATTCGTGCACGAGGTGATGGCGGCGATGATCACCGCGCCGTCGGGCATCAGGCCTTCGGCTTCCTGCGCGCGGGCGGCGTCGAGGTTGCCGGCGATGCCCCTGGCGGCGAGGTCGCTGGTGGCCACGCGGGCGTGCGGGTTCGACGGGCCGGCCATCGTGCGCACCACGGTCGAGAGGTCGAAGTGCAGCGTGCGCTCGTACTGCGCGGTGGCGAGCGCGTCGGCCCACAGGCCGGCGGTCCTGGCATAGGTCTCCACCAGCGCCACCTGCTCGTCGCTGCGGCCGGTCAGGCGCAGGTAGTCGAGCGTGTTGCCGTCGATGAAGAACATGGCCGCGGTGGCGCCGTATTCCGGGGCCATGTTGGAAATGGTGGCGCGGTCGCCCAGCGTGAGCGCGGCGGCGCCTTCGCCGCGGAACTCCAGCCAGGCGCCCACGACCTTCTGCTTGCGCAGGAATTCGGTGAGCGAGAGCACGATGTCGGTGGCGGTGATGCCCGGATGCGGCTTGCCCGTGAGTTCGACGCCGATGATGTCGGGCAGGCGCATCCACGAGGCGCGGCCCAGCATGACGTTCTCGGCCTCCAGGCCGCCCACGCCGATGGCGATCACGCCCAGCGCGTCCACGTGCGGCGTGTGGCTGTCGGTGCCCACGCAGGTGTCGGGGAAGGCCACGCCGTCCTGCACGTAGATCACCGGCGACATCTTCTCCAGGTTGATCTGGTGCATGATCCCGTTGCCCGGCGGGATGACGTCCACGTTCTTGAACGCCAGCTTGGTCCAGTCGATGAAGTGGAAGCGGTCTTCGTTGCGGCGGTCCTCGATGGCGCGGTTCTTCGCAAAGGCATCGGGATCGAAGCCGCCGCATTCCACCGCCAGCGAGTGGTCGACGATCAGCTGCACCGGCACCACCGGGTTCACCTGGGCCGGGTCGCCGCCCTGGTCGGCGATGGCGTCGCGCAGGCCGGCCAGGTCCACCAACGCGGTCTGGCCCAGGATGTCGTGGCAGACCACGCGCGCGGGGAACCAGGGGAAGTCGAGGTCGCGCTTGCGCTCGATGAGCTGGCGCAGCGAAGCCTCCAGGTTGGCCGGCTCGCAGCGGCGCACCAGGTTCTCGGCCAGCACGCGCGAGGTGTAGGGCAGGCCCGCCCAGGCCCCGGGCTGGATCGCGTCCACCGCCGCGCGGGCGTCGAAGTAGTCGAGGGCGGTGCCGGGCAGCGGCTTGCGGTGCTGGGAATTCATGCGGGCGGGGCCTTGGGGGAGCTGAGCCCGCCATTATCCGGCAGCCGCCCAACACCGTCACCCGTCATGGCGCGCCGGGCTTGCCGGCCGCCTCATTCCCGGTCCGTGGCTTCCTCCGACGCCTGCGTGTAGGGGAAGCGCAGGTGGCCATAGCGCACGATGAACACGCCCACCGCCAGCAGCACGATGGCGCCGGCGCCGGCGATCATCAGCCAGGGGTCGTGGTAGGAGGAATCGGCCATCAGGTGCCGGGCGATGCCGACCATGGCGATGTACAGCGGCATGCGCACCGGCAGCTTGCCCATGCGCCAGTAGGTTTCCACCATGGAAACCATCTCGAGGTACATGAAGAGCAGCAGCAGGTCGGAAATGCCGACCTTGCCGCTTGAGAACATGCGCCACACCTCGTGGCCGCCGGCCAGCAGCGTGGCCGCCAGCACGATCACCAGGCCCACGTATTCGAGCAGGCGGATGCCCTTGCCCACGCCGCGCGCGCTCAGCAGCGCCAGTTCCAGCCGGGTTGCCATGCCTTCGCTCCCCACGATGCGGACCCGTGGCCAGCATATACCCCCACGGGTATATGATTGCAACATGGCCCGGCCCCTCCTGCCCGCGCTGCTGCTGGCCCTGCTGCTGCCCCTGCCGGGCGGTGCGGCGGTACCCGCGCAGGCCGCCCCGGCAGCGGAGGCGCGCGACGACTGGGCGCGCCTGGCGTCCGGCCACTGGGTGGCCGACGGCCGCGCCGACGCGCCGCGCCTTGTTTATGCCTTCGCCGACCCGAACTGCGGCTACTGCAACCGCTTCTGGCTGGCCGCTCGTCCCTTCGTGGAATCGGGCCAGGTGCAGCTGCGCCACCTGATGGTGGGCATCATCGGCGACGACAGCCCGGGCAAGGCGGCGGCCATCCTGGGCGCCGACGTGCCGGCCGACGCGCTGGCCCGGAACGAGCGCCATTACCGCGAAGGCGGCATACGCCCGCTGCCGGCCGTGCCGCCGGCGCTGAAGGCCAAGCTCGACGCCAACGAGAAGCTGCTGCGCGCCCTGGGTTTCCACGGCACGCCGGGGCTGGTCTACCTCGACGCCGAGGGTCGCCTCAAGCGCTTCCCCGGCCTGCCCGACACCGCCGACCTCGCGGAAATCCTCGGCGCGCCCTAGCCTTCGCCGCGGCGCAGGTCGTCGGCGTCGGCCGTGTGGAAGTGGCGCTTGAACGGCACCTCGCCCGTCTTCGTTTCGCCCAGCTCCTGCGCGTAACGGTGGCCCGCGTACACCGCGTGGGCGATGAGGCCCGGCGCCAAGGCGTCGCCGATGCAGTCCACGCTCTGGATGCCGGCGTCGGCCCACTCGGCCTCGCGGGCCTTCAGCGCATGGAAAAGTTCGTCGTTCGGCAGCCGTGCGGTGACGGTGAGCAGCGCGTCCACCTCCAGCGTGGAGGTGGCGTCCGACCACACGTCTTCCAGCGCCAGCGTGCGCCCGGCGAAACCGGCGATGTTGGTGGACACGCGGATCTGCACGCCCAGCGCCGCCAGCCGCTTGCGCACGTGCCGGTATTCCAGCGTGTAGGCGCCCCAGGACGCCGGCGTGTCGTCGGGCGTGATGAAGACCACGCGGCAGCCCGCCTTCGCCAGCGCTTCGGCGGCCACGGTGGCGTAGTAGAAATAGTCGTCGTCGAACACCGCCACGGTGCCGGTGGGCATGCGGCCGTCCATCAGGTCGTCCAGGGTAAACACCGACGGATGCGCCGCCAGGCCGGGAATGCCCAGGCCGTTGCTTCGGCCGTAGCCGTCGCGGCGCCAGCGGCAGCCGGTGGCCAGCACCACGTGCCGGGCGCCGAAGTCGAGCACGTCCTGCGCCGACATCGTCGAATCCAGGTACGTGGACACGTTCGGCAGCTTCCGGATCTGCCCCACGCGCCAGTCGCGCACCCGGCCCCATTCGGCGAGGCCGGGCAGGCGCGCCTCGCGGCTGACGCGGCCGCCGAGTTCCTTCGAGGCCTCCGCCAGCGCCACCTCGTGGCCGCGCTGGCCCAGCGCCCGCGCCGCCTCCAGCCCGGCCGGGCCGCCGCCCACCACCAGCACGCGCGCGTCGGAGGCCCTGGGCGCGATGCGCTCGGGGTGCCAGCCCTTGCGCCACTCCTCGCCCATGCTCGGGTTCTGGGTGCAGCGGATGGGCGTGATGGTGTTGTCGCCGGTGATGCAGATGTTGCAGCCGATGCACTCGCGGATGTCGTCGAGCCGGCCTTCTTCGATCTTGCGCGGCAGGAAGGGATCGGCGATGGACGGGCGCGCGGCGCCAATGAAGTCCACCACGCCGCGCCGGACCTGGCTGACCATGGTGTCGGGCGAGGTGAAGCGGCCCACGCCCACCACGGGCTTCGTCGTCGCCTTCTTCACGAAATCAATGAAGGGCTCCTGCGCGCCCTCCGGCGCGAAGCGCGAGGGCACGGAATCGTTGTACCAGGCGGCCACGTTCACGTCCCACAGGTCGGGCAGCTCGGCCAGCATGGCCACGATGTCGCGCGCCTCGGCCAGCTCCACGCCGCCCGGGCCCAGGAATTCGTCGGTGGCGAAACGCAGGGCCACGCCGCAGCGGTGGCCCACGGCCTCCTTCGTGTCCTGCAGCACTTCGCGCAGCAGGCGCACGCGGTTCTCCAGCGAACCGCCGTATTCGTCGGTGCGCTGGTTGCGGCGCCGCTGCAGGAAGTGCATGGGCAGCGACAGGTCGTGCGCGGCGTAGACGTAGACGATGTCCATGCCGGCGCGCATGCCGCGCACGGCGGCGTCGCGGTGCCACTGGCGGTAGGCGCGGATGTCGGCCTTGTCCATGGCCCGCGCCTGCGCCGGGTAGCCGTACTTCGAGGGCTGGTGCGAAGGCGCCAGCAGCACCTCGCGGGAGTACAGGTTCGAAGCGGTGGGACCGTTGTGGCTGAGCTCGATGGCGGCCAGCGCGCCAAACGCGTGCACCTTGTCGGCCATGAGCGAAAGCGCGGGGATGTCCCGGTCGTCCCACAGCCGCGCCTCGACGTAGGGCGTGAGGTCGGAGCTGGGGTGGATTTCGCATTCCTCGGTGGAGATCACCGCCCAGCCGCCCTCGGCCTTCGCCTCGCGCATGGCGGCGTGCGCCAGCGGCATCTGGTGGCCCATGCCGTTGCAGTGCGGCACCTGGAAGAAGCGGTTCTTCGCCACCACCGGGCCGATGCGCACCGGCTCGAACAGGATGTCGTAGCGCGGGTCACGCATGGCCGGCGACCTTCTTCGGGCGAAGGCGCAGGAAGGCATACAGCGGCAGGCCCGCCACCGCCAGCACCAGCGCCCACAGGAAGGGCTCGCGGCCCATGCCGACGAAGGCGAACACCACGAAGGCCAGAGCCAGCACCGAGGCCACCAGCATGCCCGTGCGGATGCCGCCGCCGCGGCGCCAGGTCACCACCAGCGCCAGCGAGCAGCAGGCGTACAGCGGCAGGTTGGCGGCGGTGACCACGGTGGTGAGGAAAGTGAAGCCGGCCACCAGGGTCTTGCTGTAGCTCATCAGCACCATCGCGCTGCCCAGCAGGCCCGTCACCAGCAGGGCGCGGCCCGGCGCACCGGCGCGGTTCGACGCGGCCAGGAAGCCCGGCAGCACGCCGTGGCCGGCCATGGTGCGGGTGAGCTCGCCCACCAGCAGGGTCCAGCCGTTGAGCGCGCCCAGGCCCGACACCACCACGAACAGCGCCAGCCAGCGCCCCGAGCCATCGCCGCCGAACAGCGACATCAGCAGCGCGAACGGCGCGCTCGATTCGGCCAGCTGCGCCTCGGGAATCAGCAGCAGCGGCACGGTGGAAACGATGAGGTAGATCACCGCCACCACCAGCGTGCCCACCAGCGTGGCGCGCGGGATGGTGATGCCCGGCTCGCGCACCTTCGACGCCGGCACCGTGGCCGATTCGATGCCCAGCATGGCGAACAGCGCGATGGTGGCCGCCGACATGGTGGCGCCCAGGGTGATGGCCGGCGTGGGCGGGTGCGCCACGTACTCGCCCGGCGTGGTGAACAGCACCCAGGCGCCCAGCGCCGCCACCGCCACCATCGGCAGCAGCTTGAGGCCGGTGGTGACGATCTGCACCGCGCCACCGCTGCGCACGCCGGCGGAGTTGATGGCCACGAACACCCACAGCAGCACCAGCGCACACAGCGACGGATGCAGCACCACCAGCTCCGGGAACACCGCCTGCAGGTAGCCCACCACGCCGGTGGCCAGCGCCGCGTTGGTGATCCACAGCGACACCCAGTAGCACCACAGCGCCACGTAGGCCGGCAGTTCGCCCAGGGTGGAGCGCACGTAGCCGTAGGGACCCTCGGCCTGCGGCAGCTCGCGCGCCAGGTGCGCGAACACCCGCGCCAGCGCCAGGCAGCCCAGCACCACCACCACCCAGCCGATCAGGGCGTTGAGCCCGAACGGCGCCAGCGAGGCCGGCAGCAGGAAGATGCCCATGCCGATGGTGTTGCCCACCACGAGGGCGGTGCAGGTCCAGAAACCGATCTTCTTGGTGTCGTTCATCCAGGGTCCGGAAAGGGTCAGGGCATCGGAACGGGGTCGCCGGCCTTCACCACGCCGCGAACATGCTCGCGCTCAAGGCAGGTGATGTCGGAAAGCGGGTTGCAGGCCACGGCCACCAGGTCGGCGGCCTTGCCCACGGTGATCGAGCCCAGCGTGGCCTCCTGGCCCAGCAGGCGCGCGGAATCGAGCGTGGCCGAGCGCAGGGCCTGCAGCGGCGTCATGCCGTGCCGCACCATGTAGGCGAACTGGCGGCCGTTGTCGCCGTGCGGGTAGACGCCGGCGTCGGTGCCGTAGGCGATGTTCACGCCGGCGGCCACGGCCTTGCGGAAGCCGGCGCGCTGGGCTTCGGTGGTTTCGGTGTTCTTGCGCAGGATCTCTTCCGACCAGCCGTCGCGGCGGCCGACGGCGTCGATGTAGTCGCCGTTGTAGATGTCGGCCACCAGCCAGGTGCCGTGCCTCTTCATCTCGGCGATGGCGGCGTCGTCCATCAGCGAGCCGTGTTCGATGCTGCGCGCGCCGGCGCGGGCGGCGGCAGCGATGCCTTCGGCGCCGTGGGCGTGCGCGGCCACCCAGCTTCCGCGCGCGGCGGCGGCTTCCACCGCGGCGCTCACTTCGGCTTCGGAGTATTCGGAGGAACCCGGCTCAGTGCCCGCGGTGAGCACGGCGCCGGTGGCGATGACCTTGATGAAATCGGCGCCGCCGTCAAGGAAGCGGTCCACCGCGCCGCGCACCTGCGCTTGATCGTCGGCCACGCCGACGCGGAACTCGGGCGTCACCACGCTGCCTTCCGGCAGGCCGGTGAGTTCGCCGCCGCCGCCGGTGACGGTGACGTAGCCGCCGGCCACGAACATGCGCGGCCCGGGCACCAGGCCTTCGTTGATGGCGTCGCGCAGGGCCACGTCGGCGAAGCCGCGGTAGGCGCCCACGTCGCGCACGGTGGTGAAGCCGGCGCGCAGGGTGGCGGCGGCGTTGCGGGCGCCGACGAAGGCCGCGCGGGCCGGCGTGGCCTTGAGCGGCGCGGCCAGGTCGGCGCTCTGGTCTTCTTCGGCCAGGTGGGTGTGCATGTCCATCAGGCCGGGTACCACCACGTGCGCGGACCAGTCGAGCAGGCGCGCGCCTTCGGGCGCATCGCCGGTCCAGGGCGCGATGGCGGCGATGCGGCCGTCGCGCACGGTGATGGCCTGGTCGGCACGAATCTCGCCGGTTTCCACGTCCACCACGTGGCCGGCGCGCAGCACCAGGTCCTGCGCGGCGGCCGGCGCCGCCAGTGCGACCGCCAGGGCCATCGCCAGGCCGGCGCGCTTCACGCGGCATCCCCCGCGGCGGCGTAGGCCGCGCGCAGCTGGTTGTGGAACAGCCACAGCGCGCTCTCGCGCCTGGGGCACAGCCGGCCGGCCTCGTAGGTGCCCGACACCAGGCCCTTCTGCACCGCTTCGCAGATGGTGATGTCCTCGGCCTGCACCTCGTCGCTGAAGGCCTGGTCGTTGGCGATGCGGGCCCGGGCCTGCTCGTCCTGGGCGTAGTAGTAGTCGAACTCCACCCGGCAGCGGTCGGGGCCCAGCGGCAGGATGCGGTTGGTCTGCAGTCGGCCCGGCATGATGTTGAGCATCACGTTCGGGTAGACGAAGTAATAGAAGGCTTCGCCGTCGCCATAGATGTCGCCGCTGTTGCGCAGCGGCGAGTGCTGCAGCGAATGCCAGGGGAAGAGTTCGGTGTCGTAGACGCGGTAGTCCAGCACCTTCGACAGCCCCGGGTGCACGTGCGGCAGGTGGTAGCCCTCCAGGAAGTTGTCGATGTAGACCTTCCAGTTGCAGGCGATGTCGTAGCTGTCGCGGCGCAGGAAACGCATGGCGGCCAGGTCGATGGGCGCGATGCGTTCGGTGATGCCGGCGTACACCTCCTCGAAGGGCGGCACGTTGTCGCTGAGCGCCACGAACACCAGGCCCTGCCACTCCACCACCCGCAGCGGCGGCAGGCGGATGGCCGACACGTCGAAATCCGCCGCGCCCTGCATTTCGGGCGCCGAGCGCAGCTGGCCCTCGAGCGTGTAGCTCCAGCCGTGGTACTTGCAGTGCAGCGCGCGGGCACCCTTGCCGTTGCACAGCGCCAGCGGGCCGGCGCGGTGGCGGCAGACGTTGGGGAAGGCGCGCAGCACGCCGTCCTGGCCGCGCACCACGATCACCGGCACGTCGCCCACCTGCTCCACCACGTGGTCGCCTGGCTCGGCCAGCTGGCCCTGGTGCGCCACCAGCTGCCAGCTGCGTGCGAATACCGCACGTTTTTCCATCGCCAGCATGGCCTCGCCGACGTAGAAGCGCGCGGGCAGCGCGGTGGCGGATTCAAGCGCGGTGATCTTGTCGGCTGTGTGCATGGGGCCTGCCGGGTTCGATTAAGCTTCGGGTGGTACCGCCATCCTCGGGGAGAAACCATGGTCCGCGCCAGCCTGCTGCTGCTTGCCCTCGCCGCCGGCGCCTCGGCGGCCGAACCCCGGGCCCGCGACCTGGGCATTCCCTTCGAAGGCCAGCCCGGCCCGCTCAATGCCATCACCGACGTGGCCGGGGTCACGGTGGGCCATGCCACGGTCGTCCGCGACGAGGCCGACGGCCGCAAGGTGCGCACCGGCGTCACCGCCGTGCTGCCGCGCGGACAGGCCAGCGCGGCCACACCGGTGTTCGGCGGCTGGTTCGCGCTCAATGGCAACGGCGAGATGACCGGCACCGCCTGGCTGGAGGAATCGGGCCAGCTCGAAGGCCCGGTCATGCTCACCAACACCCACAGCGTGGGCGTGGTGCGCGACGCCGTCATCGCCGAACGCGTGCGCGCCGGCGACGCCGACGCCACCGGCTACTGGTGGTCGCTGCCGGTGGTGGCGGAAACCTGGGACGGGCACCTCAACGACATCAACGGCTTCCACGTGACCCCGGCGCACGTGGCCGAGGCCCTTCGGGGCGCTAAGGGCGGCCCCGTGGCCGAGGGCAACGTGGGCGGCGGCACCGGCATGGTCTGCCACGAGTTCAAGTGCGGCATCGGCACCGCCTCGCGGGTGCGCGGCAACTACACCGTGGGCGTGCTGGTGCAGGCCAACTACGGCCTGCGCGACAGCCTGCGCATCGCCGGGGTGCCGGTGGGCCAGTTCCTGCGCAACGACCGCGTCTACACCGAACCCAACCCGCTGGCCGGCGACACCGGTTCGATCATCATCATCGTGGCCACCGACGCGCCGCTGCTGCCGCACCAGCTCAAGCGCCTGGCGCGGCGGGCCAGCCTGGGCCTGGCGCGCATGGGCAGCTACGCCGGCAACGGTTCCGGCGACATCTTCGTGGCCTTCTCCACCGCCAATGCCGGCGCGCTCGACGGCGGCGAGCTCGAGCAGGCCGCCTTCGTCGGCAACGACCGCATGGACCCGCTGTTCGAAGCCACGGTGCAGGCCACCGAGGAAGCCATCACCAACGCCATGGTGGCCGCGCGCGACATGCAGGGCCACGGCGGCAACTACGCCAAGGCCATCGACCACGCCGCGCTGGTCGGCGTGTTGCGCCAGCACGGGCGGCTCGCGCCGGGCAAGTGAGGGCGCGGCGCAGTTCACTTCGCGCCGCCCTGCCCCACCAGGTAACGCCCGTACCAGTCGAGGTTGCGCTGCATGCGGTCGCGCAGGTAGCTGGGCACGGTGAGGCCGTGGTTCTCGCCGGGGTAGATCACCAGCTGGGTCGGCACCTGCAGTTCGCGCAGGGCCTGGTACATCTGCTCCGACCCGAGGCAAGGCACGTTGTAGTCCATCTCCGCGCACTGGTAGAGCGTGGGCGTGCGGATGCGGTCGGCGTGCAGGAAGGGGAAGCTGGCGCGGTCGTACTGTTCGCGCTGTGACCAGGGGTTGCCGAGTTCGAGCCGGTATTCACGCGTGTACTGGTCGTGGCCGTACAGGCCGTACACGTTCGCCACGCCGGCGCCGGCGATGGCGGCCTTGAAGCGGCCGTCGCGTGCGATGACCGAGTTGGTCAGGATGCCGCCGTAACTCCAGCCGCCCACGCCCAGCCGCGCCGGGTCGGCCACGCCCATCGCCACCACGTGGTCCACGCCGGCCAGCACGTCGGCGGTGTCGAGGTTGCCCCAGTCGGCGTAGATGGCGCGGGCGAAGTCGAAGCCGCGGCCCGAGCTGCCGCGCGGGTTCACCGCCACCACGGCATAGCCATTCGCGGCGTAAACCTG
This sequence comes from Arenimonas sp., assembly GCF_041913985.1. GTDB lineage: Bacteria > Pseudomonadota > Gammaproteobacteria > Xanthomonadales > Xanthomonadaceae > Arenimonas. Next base: position 48,615 of record NZ_JAYSEG010000008.1, on the reverse strand, counting down.
CCAGTCGGGCATGAACTCGTGGCTGTACTGGTACACCGGGCCGCCGTGGATGCGCAGGATCGTGGGGTAGCGCCGGCCGGGCTGGTGGTCGAGCGGCTTCACCAGCAGGCCCTCGAGCGCGGTGCCGTCGGCGCTTCTGAAAAAGATGGGCTCCACCGGCGCCAGGCGGCGCTGCGCCAGCCAGCGGTTGTGGTCGGCCAGTTCGCGCAGTGCCGGCGTGCCGTCGGCGCCGGCTTCCACGGCGGACAGAGCGTATGGCTGGTGGTCGGTGCCGCCGAGCACGACGATGCGCTCGCCTTCCACGTCCAGGTCGTAGTCGAAACGCAGGCCGCCGGTGAGCGGCGTGACCTGCCCGCTGGCCAGGTCCACCCGCGAAAGGTGGGTGACGCGGCTGTGTTCGAACAGCGCGTACAGCGCGCGGCCGTCGGCCGACCAGCGCGGCTTGGTCACGCAGCGGTCGATGGGCGCCGGCAGCGTGGCCTTCCCGGTCGCGACATCAACCACCGCCAGCTGCCAGGGCGCGTAGTAGATCCACTTGTCCTCGCCGCCCTGCAGGTAGGCGATGCGGGTGGAATCGGGGCTCCAGGTGGGCCGCGTTTCCCAGTACGGGTCGAGGTCGGCGCCGATGAAGGTGGTGAGCTGGCGCGCGCGGGCGCCGGCTTCCGGCGCGATCAGGTAGAGGTCGGTGTTGAGGTGGCGGTCGGGGTCCTCGCCGCGCTTGCTGACGAAGGCGATGGTCCTGCCGTCCGGCGACCAGGCCGGCAGCATTTCGTCGGTGTCGCCCTGCGTGAGTTGCGTGGCACGGCCGCTGCCCACGTCCACCAGGTAAAGGTGCTTGCGCAGGTGGGTGAGGTAGCCGGTGCCGTCTTCCTTGAACTGGTAGCGCGTGGTGACGATGGGCGGCGGCTGTTTCGGCTCGGGCGTGCCGGCGGGGCGCTCCGGGTCCCAGGCCACCACCACCATGCGCGCCCCGTCGGGCGACCAGGCGAAGTCCTCGACGCCGCCCGGCAGCGAGGTGATGCGCCGCGCGCGGCCGCCGCCGGCCTTCACCAGCCACACCTGCACGCTGTCGTCGGCGTCGTCGCCGCGGCCGTGCGGTCGGTCGGACAGGAAGGCCACGTGCCTGCCGTCGGGCGACCACTGCGGCCGCCATTCGCTGTGCTTCGGCGTGTCGGTGAGCCGCTTCGGTTCGCCGCCGGCGAAGGCCACGCGCCACAGGTCGGACTGGTTGAGGTCTTCTTCGACGTTGGCGGCACTGGCGGTGTAAACGACCCAGCGGCCGTCGTCGCTGAGGTCGGGCTCGGTAAGGTCCACCAGACGGTCGTAGTCGGCGGGCGACAGGCCCGGCGCCGCGGCGAAAGCCGGCAGCGCGGCGGCCAGCAGCAGGGAGGCGCAGTGGCGGAGCTTCATTCGTCGCGTCCTTCGGCCAGGCGGGCGTAACGCGCGCGGGCGGCGCGCAGGTAGTCGAGCGTGGCGTCGAATTCGCCCGCGCCATTGAAGTCGGCCTCCCGCGCCGTGGCGTTGGCGATCACGCGGTCGAGCCAGGCGGTGAAATAGGCCGCGTCGCCCTGCACGTTTTCGCTGGCGCGGCCGCGGCCGATCCACACCGGGTTGGTGGTGGCGTACGGGTACAGGTCGAGCACGCCGGGGTCGGCCTGGTCGTTCCAGGCGCGCAGCAGCAGCCAGCCGTCGCCCAGCGTGAGCTCGCCCTCGGCGTCGAGCGTGCGGCGGTCGCCCTCCAGCTCGAAGGCCTTCACCACGCGGCCGTTGTGCACCAGTTCCAGGTGCTGCACCGGCACCGGCGAACGCAGCGCGAGCCGGAAGGCGTGTCTGCCGGCCGGCAGTTCGGCGCCGGGCTTGCGGCCGTCGACCAGCAGGCCCAGCAGCGGGCCATTGCTGGCGAAACCTTCGCCCTTGCGCAGCGCGGCCAGCACGGTCTCGGGGTCGCGGCTGCCCGCAGTGTCCAGGAACACGCGGTTCATGCCCACCGGGCCGCGCAGCGAGGCGTAGTTCGCCATCGCGTCGGTGCCGGCGCCGGCGGACACGCGCAGGCCCAGGTTGAGCAGGCGGTACCAGACGCCGGCGGTGGCGCGGTGGTCGGAAAAGCCCACGACCTCGAGGTAGTCCACCTTGCGGTGCATGGCGTCGGCCGGCAGCTGGTGGCTCAGCCCGGTTTCCTTCGCCGGGTCCGGGTCCCAGTCGAAGGGATGCACGTAGCCCACCAGCGCGCCCTGTTCGTGCGCGAGGTCGGCGATTACGCCGTTGTGCGGGTAGGGGCTGGCCAGCGCGGTGTTCCGGTAGGCGGAGAAATCAGGCGTGAGGTAATGGCTGCGCAGCTGCAGCAGACCCAGGTGGCCCCAGAAGCTGGTGTGGTACTCCTGCCCCTGCAGCAGCGTGACGGCCGCGTTGCTGGCCGGGTCCACGCCGGTGCGGAAGGCGGCGATGTCGGGGATGCGCTCTTCCTTGTTCACCACCAGGTTGTGCACGACGTCGAGGTCTTCGGCCTCGGCCTGGCGCACCAGCGTTTCCGGCGTGTGCCGATAGTGGCCGCCGTAGTTCATGTGCACGTGCAGGTCGGCGCTGAGGAAACCGCCGTACTCGGCCGGCAGCGGCTGCGCCTGCAGGCGGGCGACGAGGGGCTTGCCCAGGCCCGGCGCCACGTCCACGCGGGCGTTCCACGGCAGGGTTTCGAAACCACGGCGCACGGTGATGTTCGCGGCGCCGGTGGGCAGCTGCAGGCGGCAGGGCGGTGCGCAGTGGAAGTAGTGGGTTTCGGTTTCCTGCTGCGCGCGATCGAAGCCGTCGTCGGCGTGCAGCCAGGCCCCATCCGGGGCATGCGCGCGCCCGTCGCTGCCGGTGACCGACACGCGCGCCGGCACGCGCTGGCCGGCGCCGTTGCGGATGTCGAGCACCAGCGTGCCCTGCGGCGCCAGCGTCTCGCGGCGCGTGGCCTGCACGGTGTCCGTGCGGCCGCCGATGACGTCCATCACCCGCAGCGTGGTGCCGCCGTCGCGGTTGTCGATATAGGCGATGCGCTGGCCGTTGGGCGACCAGCGCGCATGACGCCGGTCGAACTCGCCGAAGCTCAGCGGAAGCGGCGCCGCGCCGTTCGGCGTGGTCAGCCAGAGCTGGTGCCACTGGCGGCCGCGGTAGCCCGAATACAGCAGGCGCTTGCCATCCGGCGCGAGCTCGGGGCGCGCGGCCCAGCTGGTTTCTTCGGCGTGCACGCGGCGGCGCGCGGCCGGGTCGGCCAGCGGCACCGCCCACAGGTCGCCGCTGCCCCAGGCCACCTCGGGGTTGGCCACGTAGTAGATCGTTTCGCCGTCCGGCGACCACGAGGGATTGATGGCGTGGTCCACCGGCGCGTAGTAGTAGCGGTCGATGGCGCTGCGGCGCTCGCCCAGCAGCGCGCGCACGTTCGTGAGGCCGGCGGGGCCGAGCTCGGCCACGTACAGGTTGAAGTTGCCGTTGCCGCGGGTGGACACCCAGGCCAATCGCTGGCCGTCCGGGGAAATCCGCGGCTCGACGTTCACCGCGCCTTCGTGGGTCAGCTGCTGCCCGCGGCCGCTGCGCAGGTCCAGGCGCCACAGTTCCATCGCCGCGCCGTCGTAGCGGGTGAACACCACGCTGGTGCCGTCGGGCGCCACGTCGGGCTGGTGGTCGTAGGCGCCGCGCGGGTGCGTGAGCTCGGTGGCGAGATCGTCACCCAGCGCCTGGCGCCAGAGCGAACCGCCCATGCTGTACACCAGCCCCTGGCCATCGGGCAGGAAAGCCGCGGCCGACGGGCCGGTGGTGAGCTGGGGCAGGTAGAGCTCGCGCCAGTAGTAGCTGTGCGGCACCTTGACCTGGTGGAGCACCGGCTCCCGCCCCGCCTGCGCCAGCGGCGCCAGCAGGAGGGCCGCGAGCAGCAGGGGAAGGCGGGCGCGCATGGCTCAGCGTCCCGCCAGCGCCTGGTCGAGGCTGGTTTTCAGCATCGCCATGGCCTCGTCCACCTCCGCCACCGTCACCGTCAGCGGCGGCATGAAGCGCACCGTGCTGGTGCCGCAGGAGAGCAGCAGCAGGCCGTTGTGGAAGGCGCGCGTGACCACCGCGTCGCACAGGGCCGCGGCCGGGGTCTTCTTCGCGTCGCTTTCGACCAGCTCCATGCCGATCCACAGGCCCTTGCCACGCACGTCGCCGATGCAGGGGTAGTCGCGCTGCAACTCGCGCAGGCGGGCCATGAAGTGCCCGCCCACGCGCGCTGCGTTGTCCACCAGCCCGCCGCGCACCAGGTCGAGCGTGGCATTGGCCGCCGCGCAGGTGATGGGGTTGCCGCCGTAGGTGTTGCCGTGGGCGCCGCGCTTCCACTGCTGCATCAGGCGGCGTTTCGCCACCACCGCGCCGATGGGCAGGCCCGAGCCCAGGCCCTTGGCCAGGCTCATGATGTCGGGCTGCACGCCCCAGTGTTCGCTGGCGAACATGCGGCCGGTGCGGCCGATGCCCGACTGCACTTCGTCGAAGATCAGCAGGATGCCGTGTTCGTCGCAGAGCGCGCGCAGGCCGGCCAGGAAGCCGTCGGGCGGCGTCAGGTAGCCGCCTTCGCCCTGCATGGGCTCGATCAGCATGGCCGCCACTTCGCTGGGCGGCACGCTGCGCTGGAACAGCATGCGGATGTACTCCAGCACCGCCTCGCCCTGGTCGTCGCCGGCGAACAGCGGCCGGTACGGGTTCGGGTAGGGCACGTGGGTGACGCCGGCCAGCGTGGTGGCGAAGCCTTTCTGCTGGGTGTACTTGCTGGACGTGAAGCTGAGCGAGCCCATGGTGCGGCCGTGGAAGCCGCCCAGGAAGCCGATGAAACGCGGCCGGCCGGTGACGTAGCGCGCCAGCTTGAGCGCGCCCTCCACCGCTTCGGTGCCGGACTGGCAGATGAAGCTCATGGCCGGTTCGCCCATGGGCGCCACCGCGGCCAGGCGTTCGCCCAGGCCCACCATTTCCTCGTGCCAGTAGTCGCTGGAGATGTGCAGGAACTTCTCCGCCGCGCCCTGCACCGCCTTCACCACCGCCGGGTGCGCGTGGCCGGTGGCGCAGACGGCGATGCCGGCCATGAAGTCGAGGAAGCGGTTGCCGTCCACGTCCCAGACTTCGGTGCCACGGCCGTGCGACATCACGAACGGATAGTCGCGCGGGTAGGACGGCGAGATCACCGCCGCGTCGCGCTCGATCATGGCGCGGGCCTTGGGCCCGGGCAGCTCGGTGTGGATGTGCGGATGGCTCATGGCGGGTCCTTCTTGCAGTGGGTTCGCGCGCTCAGCCCGGCAGCCGCACCGGGCGCCGGTGCGCCTCGGCGGTGCGGGCCTGCAGCTGGCGCAGGGCGGTGAGTTCGGTTTCCGTGGGCGGCGGCAGGCGTTCGAGCGTGTCGGCGACCGCCAGCGGCCAGCCGACGGCGGCTTTCGCCTCGGCCACGTCCACGCCTTCGTACAGCGCCACCAGCTGCAGCTCCTGGCGGCCGGGCATCGGGCGCAGCACGCCGAAGTCGGTGATCACCGCCTGCGGGCCGCCGCCGGGTGCGCCGCTGCCTGCGCGTTCGCCGTCGCCGCCGAGGAAGCCGGCGCTGGTGCGGAAGTCGAGCCGTTCCACGAAGCTGCGCGGACTGGCCTTCATCAGCACGAAGGTCTGGCGCGCGTGCGTGGCGATCTCGGGCGCGCCGCCGGCGCCGGGCAGGCGCGTGGACGGGTGCGCGTAGTCGCCGATGACGGTGGAATTGAGGTTGCCGAAGCGGTCTATCTGCGCCGCGCCCAGGAAACCCACGTCCACCCGGCCGCCCTGCAGGTAGAAGGCGAACACTTCCGGCAGCGGCACCACGCAGGCGGCGGTGTCGGCCAGTTCGCCGTCGCCGATCGACAGCGGCAGCACGTCGGGGCGCGTGCCCAGCGTGCCCGATTCGTACACCAGCACCACGTCGGGCGCGTGCGTCAGCCGCGCCAGGTTGCAGGCGGCGCTGGGCAGGCCGATGCCGACGAAACACACGCAGTCGTCCCAGAGCAGCCGCGCCGCGGCCACGGTCATCATTTCGTCGCGGGTCCAGGCGCTCATGCGGCCTTCGCCTTCAGGCGGGCCAGGTAGGCGCCGTGGTCGGGCAGGCCCAGCACGTGCTCGTGCATCCAGGCCTGGAAGCCGGCGCGGTCGCGGGCGATGGCGTCCCAGCGCTGGTAGAAGGCGTTGTCGCGCTCGTAGCAGCCGTGCGCGTAGGACGGGTAGGCGCCGCCCGGGCAGTGCACCACGGCGCTCACCACCCAGTGCGGCAGCACCACGGCGTTCATGGCCGGCGGCAGTTCGTCCACCACGTCCTCCACGGTGACCACGAGCTTCTTCGCCGCCAGCGCGGCCTCGCGCTGGGCGCCGACGATGCCGTGGAGGGCCACGTTGCCCTTGCGGTCGGCGCGCTGCGCGTGCAGCACGGTCACGTCGGGGTTGATGGCCGGCACCGCGGCCAGCCTTTCGCCCGTGAACGGGCATTCGACGCGGCGGATGCGCGGGTTGTTGGCCGGCAGGTCGGTGCCCAGGTAACCGCGCAGCAGGCCGAACGGCAGCTTCGCGGCGCCGGCGGCGTAGGCGGCGGCCATGCCGGCGTGGCTGTGCTCGTCGAGCTCCAGCGGCGCCGGCCAGGCGTGTTCCACCGCGTCGCGCAGGCGGTGCAGCGAACCCACGCCGGGGTTGCCGCCCCAGGAAAAGGTTAGCCGGCGCGCGCAGCCCATGCCGACCAGCTGGTCGTAGACGAGGTCGGGCGTCATGCGCACCAGGTGCAGGTTCCTGCGGCCCTGGCGGATCAGTTCATGCCCGGCCGCGAACGGGATCAGGTGGGTGAAGCCCTCGAGCGCGACGCAGCTGCCGTCGTGCACGAATTCCGCCATCGCCTCGGCCAGCGACAGCCGCGGCGTCTTCATTCGACCACCGTGCGCGACTGCTCGCGCTGGTACTGGGCCAGGTAATAGAAGGAGGCGATGGCCTTGCCCGTGCTGCCCGAGCCCTTCCAGCCGCCGAAGGGCTGGTAGCCCGGCCAGGCGCCGGTGGTGGCGCCCTGCGGCCGGTTGGCGTAGGTGACGCCGGCCTCGATGTTTTCCCAGAAGTAGGCCAGGTCGGCGTCGCTGCCGTAGCAACCGGCGGTGAGGCCCAGCGGCGAATCATTGGCCAGCTGCACGGCCTGGCCGAGGTCCTGCACGCGGTGCAGCATCAGGATGGGCAGGAACATTTCCTCGCGGAACAGCGGGTGCGTCGGCGGCGCCTCGGCCAGCGTGGGCTGCACGTAGAAGCCGTGCGCCAGCTCGCCCTCGGCGAGCCGCTCGCCACCCACGAGCACGCGGCCGCCGTCGCGGGTGATCGCGGCCACGCAGCGCGCGAAGTTGTCGTAGGCGCGGCGGGTGGTGACCGGGCCCAGCCAGTGTTCCTGGCGGCGCGGGTCGCCGAGCGGGATGGCCGCCATCTTTTCCTTCAGCTTCTGCACCAGCGCGTCGGCCACCGCTTCGTCCACGTACAGGCGCGAGAGCGCCGAGCACTTCTGCCCGCCCATGCCGAAGGCCGAGCGCACGATGCCGGTGGCGGCGCGCTCGAGGTCGGCGTTGGCGGTGACGATGCAGGCGTTCTTGCCGCCCATCTCGGTGATGCAGGGCCGCGGCCAGGGGCCGTTGGCCAGGCTGCGGTAGATGCGCATGCCCACGTCGAAGGAGCCTGTGAAGGTGATGCCGGCGGTGCGCGGGTGGTGCACCAGGGCCTGGCCCACCTCGTTGCCGCTGCCGTTGAGGAAGTGGAACACGCCGCGCGGGAAGCCGGCGTCGCGCAGGCAGTCGGCCAGCAGCCGGCCCGCCCAAGGGGTTTCGCTGGCGCTCTTGAACACCACGGTGTTGCCGGTCACCAGCGCCGCGGCCACGGGTCCGCCGGCCAGCGCGAACGGGAAGTTGAAGGGCGCGATCACCACCCAGGCGCCATGCGGCCGCAGCACGCTGCGGTTGTGCGACGTCCAGCCTTCGAGCGGGTCGTCGGGCAGCGGGATGTCGAAGCCGTTCTTTTCCTCGAACTCCTCGGCGTACAGGCGGAAGAAGTCGGCGGTCTCCTGCACTTCGCCCAGCGCCTCCATGCGGTTCTTGCCCACTTCCAGCGTGAGCGCCGCGGCGATGAGGTACACGCGCTCCTCGATCAGCGCGGCCACGCGCTTGAGCAGGCGCACGCGCTCGGGCCAGGGCGTGGCGCGCCAGGCCGGGAAGGCGGCGTGCGCCGCTTCCACCGCCTGCCGCGCCTGGTTGGCGCTGGCCACGGCGAAATGGCCCAGCACGCGGCGCTGGTCGATGGGGCTGCGGCGCTCGTCCTCCTCCACGCCGGCGACGTCCTCGCCGTTGAGGTGCAGGCGGTGGCGGGCGCCCAGGGCCAGTTCCACCTCGCGCAGCGCCTCGTCGAAGCGGGCGTGCATTTCCGCCGGCGGGTTGAACATGGTGGCGTAGGTCAGCTTGAAGCTCATGCGGCGTCCATTTCGCCCAGCAGGCGGTCCAGCAGGCCGAGGGCGTCGGCCAGGTCGTTTTCGTCGATCACCAGCGGCGGCGCCAGGATCACCAGGTTGCCGCGCACGGCGAAGGAGACGCCGGCCTCGCGCGCCTTCGCCACCAGCGCGCGCAGGCCCGAGGGCAGCTGCGGCCAGGGCGCCAGCGGCGCGCGCGCGGCGCGGTCGGACACGAGTTCCAGCACCGCGAACAGGCCGTGGCCGCCGCGCACGTCGCCGATGACGGCGTGGCGGGCCTGCAGGGACTTGAGCGTGGCGAACATCTGCGCGCCCAGGCGGCGCGAGCGTTCGACCAGCCCCTCGTCCTCGTAGGCCTGCAGCGCCGCCAGGCCGGCGGCGCAGCACAGCGGGTGGCCGGCGTAGGTGAGGCCGGTCTGAAGCTGCTGCGGTTCGATCACCGCGGCCACCCCGGGCGACAGCAGCACCGCGCCCAGCGGCAGGTGCGCGCCGGTGAGGCCCTTGGCCACGGTCATCAGGTCGGGGCGGCCCTGCGCGCCGAAACGCTGCCAGGCGAACCACTCGCCGCAGCGGCCGAAGCCCGACATCACCTCGTCGGCGATGAGCAGCACGCCGCTGTCGCGGGTCACGGAACGCAGGCGCGGCCAGTAGGTGTCGGGCGCGACGATGCCGTTGGTGCCGGCATTGGTTTCGACCAGCACGGCGGCCACGGTGTCGGCGCCGTGCGATTCGATCTGTTTCGCCACCGCCTCGGCCGCGCGTTCGCCGCAGCTGGCCTCGTCGCGGCTGCCGAAGGGGCAGCGATAGGCGTAGGGCGCCGGCACGTGCAGCACCTGGAAGGCGGCGGGGTCCACCTGGCGGCGGGTGCGTTCGTCGTCCGACAGCGCCATGGTGGCGTAGCTGGCGCCGTGGTAGCTGCGTTCGCGGGTGATCACCAGGCCCTGCGGCAGGTCGCGGGCCTGGCGCGCGAACTTCACCGCGTGTTCGTTGGCGTCGGCGCCGCCCAGCGTGAAATAGACGCGGCCGCCTTCGAAGCCGGCCTTTTCCAGCAGCCGCTCGGCCAGTTCGCGGCGGGGCGCGGCGCCCCAGCCGTTGGTGACGAAGCACAGGCGCTCGGCCTGGTCGCGGATGGCGCGCACCACGGCCGGGTGCTGGTGGCCCAGGTTGCTGCATTCGGCCAGGCTGGACATGTCCAGCAGCTCACGGCCGTCCTCGAGCACCAGCCGGGCGCCGCGGCCGCCGACCACGGTGGGCGCGTCCCACAGCGCGGGCACGCACCAGGTGTGCAGGACGCTGTCGCGCTCGCGGCTGTGCAACGCGGATCTCCCCTGGCGGCCCGAAATGTTCGGTAATCGAACATCAATTCGTATTGCGAACTCATTGGAATCCTCCTAGGCTCGGCCTGTCAACACCAGCCCAAGGGCCCCGATGGCCGACGAACCGTTCGAGGACAGCGCCGACTACGTGCAGTCGCTGGCACGCGGCCTGAGCGTGCTGCGCGCCTTCAGCCGCGACCTGCCCACGCCCAGCCTGTCCGACGTGGCCAACCGCACCGGCCTGTCGCGCGCCGTGGTGCGCCGCAGCCTGATGACGCTGCAGCACCTGGGCTACGTGGGCCAGCGCGGCCGGCAGTTTTTCCTCACCCCGCGGGTGCTGGAGCTGGGCTACAGCTACCTGTCCTCGCTCGACCTCACCGAGCTGGCTCAGCAGGCCATGGAGCAGATGGCGCAGCGCGTGGGCGAATCGTGCTCGATGGCCGTGCTCGACGGCGGCGACATCGTGTACGTGCTGCGCGTGCCGGTGAAGCGCGTGATGAGCATCGCCCTGGGCGTGGGCGCGCGGCTGCCGGCCGCCGCCACCTCGATGGGCCGCGTGATGCTGGCCGCGCTCGACCCCGCCGAACTCGACGCCTGGCTGGAGCAACACCCGCCCAGCGCCCACACCGCGCACACGCTCACCGAGGCGCGCGCGCTCAAGGCCGAACTCAAGCGCGTGCGCGAGCAGGGTTACGCGCTCACCGCGCAGGAGCTGGAACTGGGCCTGTGTTCGATCGCCCTGCCCGTGCGCACCGCCGACGGCCGCGTGGTGGCGGGCCTGAACGTGGGCATGCCCTACCGCCCGGATTCGAAGAAGCGCGCGGTCGAGGAAATCCTGCCGATCCTGCACGAGACCCAGATGACCATCGAACGCGCCATCCGCCAGGGCGGCTGGCTGCCGGCGCTGCAGGGGCACGGCCGTGGCTGAGGTGTTCCTGGTCGACGCCACCCGCACGCCCTTCGGCCGCTACGGCGGCGCGCTGGCCACGGTGCGCGCCGATGACCTGGCCGCGATGCCCATCACGGCCCTGATGGCGCGGCACCCATCGCTCGACTGGGCGGCGCTGGACGAGGTGATGCTCGGCTGCGCCAACCAGTCGGGCGAGGACAACCGCAACGTCGCGCGCATGGCCACGCTGCTGGCCGGCCTGCCGGTATCGGTGCCGGCGGTGACGGTGAACCGGCTCTGCGCCTCGGGCCTGGAGGCCATCGCCCAGGCCACCCGCGCCGTTGCCGTGGGCGACGCCGACCTGGTGCTGGCCGGCGGCGTGGAAAGCATGAGCCGCGCGCCCTACGTGATGGCCAAGGCCGGCGCCGCGTTCGGCCGCGAACAGCAGCTGCAGGACACCACGCTGGGCTGGCGCTTCGTGAACCCGGCCTTCGAGGCGCGTCATGGCGTGGACCCGATGAGCCAGACCGCCGAAAACCTGGCGCGCGAGCACGGGATCAGCCGCGAACGCCAGGACGGCTTCGCCTGGCGAAGCCAGCAGCGCGCCGCGCACGCGCAGCGCGAAGCTTGGCTGGCCGAAGAGATTTCCCCGATCGTGGCGGGCCAGGGAAGGCGCGCCGCGACCGTTTCTTCCGACGAACACCTGCGCCCCGACACCACGCCCGACGCCCTGGCGGCGCTGCCGCCGCTGCTCGGCCCGGGCACCACCATCACCGCCGGCAATGCCTCCGGCCTGAACGACGGCGCCGCCGCGGTACTGCTGGCGTCGGGCGATGCCGTGGCGCGGCACGGCCTGCAGCCGCTGGCGCGCGTGCTGGGCCAGGCCGCGGCCGGCGTCGAACCGCGGGTGATGGGCATCGGCCCGGTGCCGGCCATTAACCGCCTGCTGCCGCGCCTCGGGCTCACGCTGGACGACTTCGACCGCATCGAAATCAACGAAGCCTTCGCCGCCCAGGTGCTGGCCTGCGCCCAGGCCCTGGGCCTGCCCGACGACAGCCCGCGGCTCAACGGCAACGGCGGCGCCATCGCCCTGGGCCACCCGCTGGGTGCCAGCGGCGCGCGCCTGGCCATGACCGCCGCCTTCGCACTGCGCCGCCACGGCCAGCGCCGCGCCCTGGTCAGCCTGTGCGTGGGCGTGGGCCAGGGCCTGGCGCTCGCGCTCGAACGCCCCTGACCCGGACCCGCGCATGAAACACCGCCCCGCCCTGCTCGCCCTGGCCCTGCTGCTCGCGACCACGGCGGGCGCTGCGCCGCCGCAGGCGCCGGAACACGAACGCGCGCGCGGCCGCGAGCTGCTGCGCCTGCTGATCGAAACCGACACCACCCCGCGCGCCGGCACCACCGCCGCGGCGGAAAAGCTGGCGGCGCGTTTCCTCGCCGAAGGTTTCCCGCGCGAGGACGTGCAACTGCTCGGCGACGACCCGCTGCGCCAGAACCTGGTGGTGCGCCTGCGCGGCCGCGGCGAGCGCAAGCCCATCCTGCTGATGGCCCACCTGGACGTGGTGGAAGCCCGCCGCGAGGACTGGACGCTCGACCCCTTCGTGCTCACCGAACGCGAGGGCTGGCTGTACGGCCGCGGCACCATGGACATCAAGGGCGGCGCCGCCGGCGCGGCCGCCACGCTCATGCGCCTGCGCGCCGAAGGCCGCGTGCCGCGCGGCGACTTCCTGCTGCTTCTCACCGCCGGCGAAGAAGACGGCGTGGCCAACGGCATCCAGTGGCTGCTGGAAAACCGCCGCGACCTGCTCGACGCCGCCTACGCCATCAACTTCGACGGCGGCGGCCCCGAGATCCGCGGCGGCCGGGCGGCGGTGCTGCCGGTGCAGACCGCCGAGAAGGTCTACCTGAGCTACACGCTGGAAGTGCGCAACCCCGGCGGCCACAGCTCAGTGCCCACGCCCGACAATGCCATCCACCGGCTGGCGAAAGGCCTGACCGGCCTGGCCGCGTTCGAATTCCCGCTGCGCACCAACTCCGCCACCCGCGGCCATTACGCGCGGCTGTCGAAACTCGAAACCGGCGCCACCGCCGCCGACATGGCCGCCGCGGCCCGCCTGCCGCAGGACGAGGCCGCCCTGCGCCGCCTGGCCGCCCGCTCGGCCTACGACAACGCCCAGCTGCGCACCACCTGCACGCCCACCCTGCTCGAAGGCGGACACGCCGAAAACGCCCTGCCCCAGCTGGCCCGCGCCACGGTGAACTGCCGGATGCTGCCCGACGAGGACCCGGCCCAGGTGGACCGCTGGCTGGCCGCCGCCGTGGCCGACCCCGGCATCACGATCCGCCGGGTGGCCGAACCCACGCCCAGCCCGCCCTCGCCGGTGGACGAGGCCCTGTTCCAGGCCATCCGCGACGCCGCCGCCCCGCTCTGGGGTCCGATCCCGGTGGCGCCCTACATGTCGGCCGGCGCCACCGACAGCCTGTTCCTGCGCGCCGCCGGCCTGCCGGTGTACGTGTTCAACGGCATCCCCTACGACGTGGACGACGACCGCTCGCACGGCCAGGACGAGCGCATCGGCGCCGCCGCCTACGACCAGTCGCTGGAATTCACCCACCGGCTGCTGGGGGGGCTATGAGGGACTATCCCGCGGCCCGCGACAACGTTAGATTCGGGTGAAGACCCCATGCCCCCGGGAACCGCCAGCATCGCCATGGCCACCGCCGAGCCCACCGCTGGTTTGGACGAGGCGCTCGCGCACGCCACCCGGCTGCTTGAAACCCAGCCCGCGCTTGCCGGCGAACAGGCGCGCGAAATCATCACGGCCGTCGGCGAACACCCGATGGCCGTTTTGATTCTGGCGGTCTCGCACCGCCTGCAGGGCCAGCTGCCGCCCGCGCTCGAGGCGCTGCGGCCGCTGGTGGCCAGCCAGCCGAACTGGGCCCTGGCGCATTACGAACTGGGCATCGCGCTCGGCCTGGCCGGCGACACGGCCGGCGCCATCGCCGCCCTGCGCCGCGCCACGTGGCTCAAGCCCGGGCTGCCGCAGGCCTGGCGCGCGCTGGGCGACCAGCTCGCCGCCGCCGGCGAACTCGAGGCCGCCGACGAGGCCTACGCCAGCCACGTGCGCTTCTCCACCCGCGACCCGCGCCTGCTGGCCGCCGCCTCGGCGCTGCACGCCAACGAACTGCCCAGGGCCGAAGCGCTGCTGCGCGAACACCTCGCCGCCGCGCCCACCGACGTGGCCGCGCTGCGCATGATGGCCGAGCTGGCCGCGCGCATCGGCCGCCAGGAAGACGCCGAGCGCCTGCTCGAGCGCTGCCTGGAACTCGCGCCCGGCTTCCTGGCCGCGCGCCAGAACTACGCCCTGGTCCTGCACCGCGGCAACAAGCCGCGCGAGGCGCTGGCGCAGATCGAAACCCTGCTCGCCGCCGAGCCGCGCAACCCGAACTACCGCAACCTCAAGGCCGTGGTGCTGTGCCGAACCGGCGACTACGAGCAGGCCATCGCGCTCTACGACGGCATCCTGCGCGAGCACCCGGGCCAGGCGAAGATCTGGATCAGCCAGGGCCACGCGCTCAAGACCGCCGGCCACACCGACCGCGCCATCGCTGCCTACCGCCGCAGCCTGGCGGTGGACCCGTCCTGCGGCGAAGTCTGGTGGAGCCTGGCGAACCTGAAGACCTTCAGGTTCAGCGACGAAGACGTGGCGGCCATGCAGGCCCAGCTGGCGCGCCCGGGCCTGTCGCCCGAGGACGTGCAGCACCTGCACTTCGCGCTCGGCAAGGCGCTGGAGGACCGCGCCGACTACGCTGCCTCCTTCGGCCACTACGACCAGGGCAACACGCTGCGCCGCGCCCAGCTGCACTACTCGGCCGACGACACCACGGCGCGGGTGGAGAAGATCGAACGCACCTACACGCCGGCCTTCTTCGCCGCGCGCGCCGGCGCCGGGGCGGCCGCGCCCGACCCCATCTTCGTGCTGGGCCTGCCGCGCGCCGGCTCCACCCTGGTCGAGCAGATCCTCTCCAGCCACTCGGCGGTGGAAGGCACCATGGAGCTGCCCGAGGTGATCTCGATCACCCGCGAGCTGCGCAAGCTCGGCGAGACCGGCCAGTCCCTGCCCTACCACGACGTGCTGGCCTCGCTCGACCCGGCCCGCCTGCGCGAACTGGGCGAGCAGTACCTCGAACACACCCGCATCCAGCGCAAGACCGGCGCGCCGTTCTTCATCGACAAGATGCCGAACAACTTCATGCACATCGGGCTGATCCACCTGATGCTGCCGAACGCCCGCATCATCGACGCCCGCCGGCATCCGCTGGCCTGCTGCTTCTCGGGCTTCAAGCAGCACTTCGCCCGCGGCCAGGCCTTCACCTATTCGCTGGCCGACATCGGCCGCTACTACGCCGACTACGTGCGCCTGATGGCGCATTACGACGCCGTGCTGCCGGGCCGCGTGCACCGGGTGTTCTACGAAGCCATGGTGGACGACACCGAATCCGAAGTGCGGCGCCTGCTCGACTACTGCGGCCTGCCCTTCGAGGAAGGCTGCCTGCGCTTCTTCGAGAACAAGCGGCCCGTGCGCACCGCCAGCTCCGAGCAGGTGCGCCAGCCCATCTACCGCGACGGCGTCGATCACTGGCGCCACTTCGAGCCCTGGCTCGGGCCGCTCAAGGACGCCCTGGGCCCCGTGCTCACGGCCTACCCGGACGTACCGCATTTCCGCTGACGCAACACCCACACCAACAGAGCAAGCCGAGGGGAAGGAAATGAGCAAGCAAACAAGCAAGCGGCGGGGCGCGCGGACGGCGCGTACGCTGTCGCGCGCCTCGCTGGCGGCCGCGATCTACCTGGCGATCGGCTCCGCCGCATTCGCCCAGGAAGCCGCGCCGGAGCCAGAACAGCAGGCCGTGACGCTCGACGAGGTCACGGTGACCGCGCAAAAGCGCACCGAGAACCTGCAGAAGGTGCCGATCAGCCTGCAGGTGCTGGACTCCCAGCGCCTGGACGACCTGAACGTCACCAACTTCGAGGACTACGTCAAATACCTGCCTTCGGTCTCCTACCAGACCTTCGGCCCCGGCTTCGCGCAGATCTACATGCGCGGCGTGGCCTCGGGCGGCGACGGCAACCACTCCGGCTCGCTGCCGAGCGTGGGCGTGTACCTCGACGAGCAGCCCATCACCACCATCCAGGGCCCGCTCGACATCCACATCTACGACGTCGAGCGCGTCGAGGCGCTGGCCGGCCCGCAGGGCACGCTGTACGGCGCCAGCTCGCAGGCGGGCACGCTGCGCATCATCACCAACAAGGCCGACCCGAGCGGCTTCGAGGCCGGCTACACCGTGGGCCTCGATTCCACCAGCAATGGCGGCATGGGCCACGTGGCCGAGGGCTTCGTTAACCTGCCGATGGGCGAAAACGCCGCCATCCGCCTGGTGGGCTGGAAGGAGAAGGAGGCCGGCTACATCGACAACGTTTCCGGCAGCCGCACCTACCCGTCCTGGGACGCCGACTCGGGCGGCAACGGCACCGAGTTCAACGACGACCTGGCCGGGAAGGACTACAACGACATCGACACGATGGGCGCGCGCATCGGCGCGGTCATCAACCTGGGTGACAACTGGACCATCAGCCCCACCGTGATGCACCAGCGCACCGAGGCCGGCGGCTTCTTCGCCTTCGACCCGGTGGTGGGCGACCTCGAGGTCACCCACTTCAACCCCGAATACTCGGACGACCAGTGGACCCAGGCCGCGCTGACCATCGAGGGCAAGATCGGCAACTTCGACGTCACCTACGCCTTCGCCCACCTCGACCGCGACGTGGACGGCGCCTCGGACTACAGCGACTACGCCTTCTGGTACGACACCCTGGCGGGCTACGGCGCCTACTTCTACGACAACGACGGCAACCTGGTGAACCCGTCGCAGTACATCCAGTTCCGCGACCAGTACAAGAAGGCCAGCCACGAGATCCGCATTTCCTCGCCGCAGGAAAACCGCGTGCGCTTCGTCGGCGGCTTCTTCTTCCAGCAGCAGGACCACGACATCCAGCAGGACTACCGCATCGACGGCATCGCCGACTTCCTGCACGTCACCGGCTGGCCGAACACGATCTGGCTGACCAAGCAGTTCCGCGAGGACGACGACCAGGCGGTGTTCGGCGAAGTGAGCTTCGACTTCACCGACCGCCTGACCGGCACCCTGGGCGCGCGCCACTTCCAGGCCGACAACAGCCTCAAGGGCTTCTTCGGCTACAGCGCGGGCTACAGCGGCAGCACCGGCGAGGCGGCCTGCTTCGACCCGGCCGACTTCAACGGCGCGCCCTGCACCAACCTCGACAAGAAGGTCGACGAGTCGGGCACCATCGGCAAGGCGAACCTGACCTTCCAGGTGGACGACACCAAGATGGTCTACGTCACCTGGTCGGAAGGCTTCCGCCCGGGCGGCATCAACCGCCGCGGCACGCTGCCGCCCTACCTGTCGGACTACCTGACCAACTTCGAGATCGGCTGGAAGACCACCTGGGCCGACAACCGCTTCTCGTTCAACGGCTCGGTGTTCCGGCAGGACTGGGAAGACTTCCAGTTCTCGATCCTGGGCGCGAACGGCCTGACGGAAATCAAGAACGCCAACCAGGCGCAGATCGACGGCATGGAGCTGGAGCTGAACTGGGCGGCCAGCTACAACCTGAGCATCGGCGGCGGCGTGGCCTTCTACGACGCCAAGCTGACCGACAACTACTGCGGCTTCACCGACGCCGAGGGCAACCCGGTGACGGACTGCGCCGACCCGGAGGCGCCGAGCGGCACGCAGCTGCCGGTGACGCCGAAGTTCAAGGGCAACCTGATCGCGCGCTACTCGTTCGACCTGGCCGGCGGCGAAGCCTACTGGCAGGCGGCGCTGTCGCACGTGGGCGAGCGCAAGTCGGACCTGCGCCTGCTCGAGCGCAGCATCCTGGGCGACCTGGGTGCCTACACCACCGCCGACTTCTCGGCGGGCTTCCGCAAGAACGACTGGTCGGTGGACCTGTACGTGTCGAACCTGTTCGACGAGCGCGCCGAGATCTTCAAGTTCACGGCCTGCGGCGAGACGGTGTGCGGCGCGTCGGGCGTGGACCCGGTGTACACGGACGGCCAGGTGTACACGGCCACCATCCGCCCGCGCACCGTGGGCATCCGCTTCTCGCAGTCGTTCTGAGGCGAGTGGCAGCGGCGGGCCGTTCGCGGCCCGCCCGGAGCGAAAAACCCCGGCTCCGGCCGGGGTTTTTCTTTAGTTCGTCACCCACGCCCGGGATGGCCTGGGCGGTTCTTCGCTGACCACCGACGTGGCGCCGGCCCCACCGCGAAGGCGAGGGTGGGTTCGAGGCGGGCACATCGATGCCCCCGGCGTCCGATCGGACTGTCCGGGGTGGCGAAGAGCCTTTCGCCTCAGTCCCGCACCCGCCGCCGGGCGGCGAGGACTCGCACACTGGCCACCTTCCACGCTGGCCCAGCCCCTTCAACAAGTGTCCGAAGGGACACGCAGGCGTACACGGGGTGTCAAACAGGGCCCGGAACCATTCAACCGAACGCGCTCCGCGAGAGGAATGCAGCAGGCCTGCCAAGCCAGCACACGCGCAAGCAGCGAAGCAAGATCCCACCCGCCCTTCGATCAGCACCCCATGCAGGCGCGTACCGGACGCGTCGTGGGAGTGCAGGTCTCTTCCTGCGAAATAAAGGCTTCACTGAGCAGGAAGAGACCTGCACTCCCGCGGCGTGGCCGGGCCCCACTCGGCGCCCCCGCCCGCCAGTGTAGTTCACGGCCCGGCGTTTCCGGGCCCGCCGCAGCCGGCGGGGCCAACCGGACCGTGCGC
>NZ_JAYSEG010000008.1:0-30057 GCF_041913985.1 Arenimonas sp. | reverse complement strand
CTCGCGGCCGCTCCCGGCCGGGGGGTGGTTTTGGATGTCATCCCCGCCAAAAAAAACGCCCCACCGCCCATTAAAGCCCCCCCCACCCCCGCGGCGTGGCCGGCGCCATGTCGCCGACCACGCGAGCCTTTGATGTTCAGGCCGCGGATTCGCGGGCCGGGCCGCTGCCGGCGCGGAAACCCTGCAGCTGCGACAGCACCAGCGAATCCGGGGCGTCGAGGGTGCCCTCGTCGCGGTCCGGGGCGCTGCGGGCGGCGGCACGCAGCATCAGGGCCTGGGCGTTGTCGCCGTCGGCAGGGGATTCGGCGGTGCCGAACAGCACCTGCAGGCCGCGCGCGGCCAGCGCGTCGGTGGCCTTGCGCCAGCCCGGCAGCAGGCGGCGCGCCACCTCGGCGGCCGACAGGCGCGGCACCAGCACCATCAGCTGGTCGGGCGAGGTGCGGGCCAGGGTGTAGCCCTGCGACTGCAGCGGCGCCAGCACCGCGGCCACCTCGGCCACGCGCTCTCGGGCCTCGTTGCCGGCGGCGTCGAGCACGCGCACGCTCACCAGCGCCAGGCGCGGGTCGGCGCGCAGCGCTTCCACCACGAACTGGCCGAAGCGCGGGCGGTTCACCAGGCCGGTTTCACGGTCCATGAAGGCCAGCTGGTTCAGGCGCTCGCTTTCGGCGCGGGCCTGGCGCTTGGCCTGCAGCACGGCGCGCGCGTCGGAAAGGGTGAAGAACAGCGCGAAGCCCAGGCCCAGCAGGCTGGCCAGCACCGTCGGCGTGGCGATGGCGTTGCCGTCGAGCAGGTTGCCCGGCGCGCAGAAGGCGTTCGGATCGAACTGCACCGCGGCCATGCCCGAGTAGTGCATGCCGGCCACGGCCAGACCCATGATGGCCGCGGCGCCCGTGCGCAGGCCCACGTCGCGCCAGGTGCGCACCGTGCGCAGCGCCGCCACGATCACCAGCGCGGCCGCCGAGGCGCCCACCGCGATCAGCACCGAGATGGCGAACCACAGCGGGTCGTAGCCCAGGCCCGGGTCCATGCGCATGGCGCCCATGCCGGCGTAGTGCATCACGCAGATGCCCGCGCCCATGGCCAGCGCGCCGAGCGTGACCGTGCCCACCGACAGCGCGCGCCGGCTGATCAGGAACAGCGCCAGCGCCGAAACCGCCACCGCCGCCAGCCACGAGAACACCGTGATGCCCAGGTCGTAGCTCACCGGGATGGGCAGCGCGAAGGCCGCCATGCCCACGAAGTGCATGGCCCAGATGCCGCTGCCCATGGCCAGCGCGCCCGAGACCAGCCAGCGCAGCCACTGCTCCTTGCGCTCGAAGATGCGGCCGGCGAATTCGATGGCCACGTAGGCGGCCAGGGCCGCGATGCCGATGGACAATGCCACCAGGGTTGGATCGTAAGTGCCTTGCATGTCGGACGCCCCCGTCGGTTGAGGGCGCGAAGGTGGGTGAGCGCGCATCAAGGCGTGGTGAGGCGCGCGGCCGCGGCGTGAAGGCCGGGTCGATGCGAAGGCGCGAGAAGGCTTTGTTGCAGGTTCGCGGCCGGCAGGCCGGAATGCATCGTTACGCGCCGCGCAACGACCACGCTTCGCCGAGGCGGGCCACCAATCCGCCGGAACGCCGCACCGCGCGCGCCAGCGCCGCCTCCAGGCTGGCGCGAGGGCCCCAGACTTCGATGCCCTGCTTGGCGCGTGACAGCCCCGTGTAGAGCAACTGCCGCGAGAGGATGCGGTGCTCGGGGTCGGGCGGCAGCAGCACGGCGGCGTGCGCGTATTCGCTGCCCTGGCTCTTGTGGATGGTGAGCGCGAAGGCCGGCGCGTGCTCGGGCAGCGCGGCCGGGGCGAAGGCGCGGGCGCCGCCGTCGGGCGATTCGAACCACACCTGCAGCTCGCCGTCGGCGCCGCGCAGGCACAGGCCCAGGTCGCCGTTGAACAGGCGCGCGCCGTAGTCGTTGCGGGCCACCATCACCACGCGGCCGGGGTACCAGTCGTGGCCGGCGGGCACGTCCCAGCGCTGGCGCAGGCGGCGTTCGATGGCGGCGTTGGCGGCTTCGGCGCCGAAGGGGCCGTCGCGCAACGCGCACAGCAGCTGGCGCGCCGACAGCGCACGCAGCGCGGCGGCGGCGGTGTCGGCCGGCTCGGCCGGCAGCGGCGGCGGCGGGCCGTCGCCGGCCAGGCCGTCGGCCCAGCTGCGCAGGCGGCGCGAGAGCGCGGCGGCGTCTTCCACGGGGTGCAGGCGCGCGGCGTCGCCGGCGGCGGCGAGCGCGGCTTGCAGTGCGGTGGCGTCGCCGGCGCGCACGGCTTCGTTCACGCGCACCAGGCCGGAGTCGGCGCGGAAGCTGTGGCGCAGGCGGGACAGCGCGGGCGAGCCGGCGGCCTCGAGCACCGACACCAGGTCCATCAGCACCGAGCCGGCGCCGACCGAGTCGAGCTGGTCGGCGTCGCCCACCAGCACCAGCGTGGCTTCCGGGCGCAGCGCGCGCAGCAGGGCGCGCAGCTGGTGCAGGTCGAGCATGGAGGCTTCGTCCACCACCACGATGCCGGCGTCGATGGGCGAACCGGGGCCGCGCAGGTAGGCGTTGCGGCGCGGCGACCAGGCCAGCAGGCGGTGCACGGTGAGCGCGTCGCCGGCGGGCAGCGCGTCGAGGTGCGCGGCCCAGTCGGGCGGCAGCGCGTCGCGCAGGCGCGCCGATTCCTGGCGCAGCGACTGCACCAGCCGCTGCGCCGCCTTGCCGGTGGGCGCGGCCACGGCGATGCCGTCGCGCGCGGCGATGCCGTCGCGCTGCAGGCGCAGCAGCATGCGCAGCACGGTGGTGGTCTTGCCGGTGCCGGGGCCGCCGGTGAGCACGAACAGGCGCCGCCCGCCCACCGCCGCCACGGCGGCGCGCTGGGCGCCGTCGCGGGCCGGTTCGCCGCCCGGGAAAAGGGCGTCGAGTTCATCGGCCGCCATCGGCAGCGGGGTTTCCGCCGCCAGGCGCGCGGCCACGAGCGCAGCCACCTCGCGCTCGTGCTCGAAGTTGCGCCAGAAGTAGAAGCGGCCGTCGGCATCGAGCACGAAGGGCGTGCGCACGCGGCCGTCGCCGACCATCGGTTCGGCAGCCAGCGTTTCGAGGGCGGTGCCGTCCTGCGGCGCCAGCGCGGTGTCGCCGCCGAGTTCGGCCAGCGTGGTGCGCGCGGCCAGTTCGGCCAGGTGCGCCGAGCCGCCGTGCGCCAGCACCCAGCGCGAGAGCGCGCGGGCCAGGGCGCGCTCCTCGGGGCGCGCGGCGAGGTCGGCGGCGGGCTTGGGCGGGCGGCCGTCGTAGCGCAGGTGGCTCATGCGGGTTCTCCCTGCGCGGCGAACACCGCGTCGACCGCCTGCACCAGCGCGTCCGGGAAACGTTCGGCGAAAACGCCCGCGCCCGGCGCCAGCCCGGCGGCGCGCACGAACAGGTAGGCATAGCCGCCCAGGTGTTTTTCCGGCGCGTAGCCAGGAATGCGCTGGCGCAGCAGGCGGTGCACGGCCACGGTGTAGAGCAGCGCCTGCAGGCGGTAGTGGCTGTGGTCCATGGCGGCGCGCAGGGCGTCGCCGGCGTAGTCGGCCAGGCGCTCGCCCAGCCAGTTGCCCTTGTAGTCGAGCACGTGGAAACGGCCGGCGTGCTCGAACACCAGGTCGATCTTGCCGGTCATCAGGCCGCGCAGGCGGTCGAAGGCCAGCGGCGGCACCAGGCCGGGTTCGCCGTGGTCCGCGCAGGCGGCGCGCAGGGCGCTGGCGCGGGCCTGGTCGAGCGCGAAGTGGAAGGCCATTTCGGCGCGCTGCGCTTCCGGCGGCACCTCGCCCAGCGCCAGGCCGGGCCAGAGTTCGGCGGCCAGTGCGCCGTCGAGGCGACGCGCCAGCAGCGGCGCCAGCGCGGGCAGCGCCGGCTCGGAGCGCACGCCGTTTTCCTCCAGCTGCGCCAGCACCAGCGCGGCCTGCTCGGCCAGCGGGCGGCGCGGATCACGCAGTTCGAAGGCCGCGTGCAGCGCGTTGCCGAAGGCGGTGCCGCGCGCACCGGCCAGGGCCAGCAGCTCGGGGTGCGGCGGCTCGGCCGAAGCGATGGGCTCGGGCGGCGACGGCGTGGCCTCGTCGTCGGCCGGGGCTTCTTCCACCGCGGGACGCGCGCCGCCGACGAGGGCCGAGAAGCTCAGGCGCTGGCGCACCGGCGCGGACGGCGGCAGCGTTCGCGCCTGGCGTTCGTTGGCGCTGGCCTGCGCGGGCGGCAGCTGCGCTTCCTCCGACGGCCAGCCTTCGCGCCAGTCCAGGTGCGCGAAGGCGGCGGCGTCGCCGGCCAGCAGGGTTTCCATCATGGCGTCGAGCGGCGCGCGTTCGGGATCGGCCAGCGGCGCGCGGCTCTTCGGCGTCGGCAGCCGCCCGGGCGGCAGGGTGTAGACGTGGCAGGCGTGGCGGGCGCGGGTGAGCGCCACGTACAGCGTGCGGAAGCGTTCGTCCTGGGTGTCCCAGGCCAGGCGCGTGCGGGCGTCGTCGCCGTAGGCCACCACGCGGCCGGGTTCGTCGCCACGGGGCACCAGGTAGGGGGAATGCAGCGAGGTCGTCTGCTGCGCCCACATCAGCGGCAGGAACACCAGCGGGAATTCCAGGCCCTTGCTGCGGTGGAGCGTCATCAGCTGCACGCGGCGGGCGTCGGATTCGATGCGCAGCTGGCGCTCGTCGGCGGCATCGCCGCCTTCGTCGTCGCCGTTGCGCTGGTCGGTGAACCAGGCCAGCAGTTCGCGCGGGCCAGCCAGGCGTTCGGCCTGCTGCTGCAGCAGTTCGCCCAGATGGCGCAGGTCGGTGAGGTCGCGTTCGCCGGCCGGCGTGGCCAGCAGGCGCGGGGCGGCGTCGGCGGCCAGGCGCTGCACCGTGGCCAGCACGCCGCGCCGCTGCCAGAGCGCGCGCAGCTCGCGGCGGCGTTCGATAGCGGCGTCCCAGGCGGCGGGCGAGTCGTCGAGCGCGGCCACCGTGGCCAGGTCGCCGCCCCACAGGCGGGTGAGCAGGGCGGCGCGCAGCGCGCTTTCGTCGTCGCTGGCCAGCAGCGCCTGCAGCACCACCTGCAATTCGAAGGCCCAGTCGCCGGCGAACACGCTGTCGCGGGCGCCGCCCACGCAGGGCACGCCGCGCGCCTGCAGCAGGCGGCGCAGCACGGTGATGTCGCGGTTGGTGGGCAGCAGCACGGCGATGTCGCCCGGCACCACAGCCTCGCCGCCGATGGCATGCCGGCCCGAGGCCAGCAGCGCGGCCACCTGGCGCGCGCAGGCCAGCAGCGCGGCGCGGCGGCGCGCGTCCTGGGTGCCGGGGTCGCCCAGCTCGTGGTGCAGCACCAGCGGGCGCGCCACGGGCAGGCCATCCACGGTGTACGGCGTCTTGTCCTGGCGGTCGCTGGCCTGCACCGGCGCGTAGCGGATGTCGGTGCCGGGGCCGCGGCCCAGCGTTTCGCCGCCACCCTGGTGGAATTCGTTGAGCGCGGCCACGAAGGCGCGGGAGGATCGGTGGTTGGTGGCCAGCGAAAGCGCGTGGCTGGCGTCGCGGCGGGCGCGACGGTAGGCGTGGATGTCGCCGCCGCGGAAGGCGTAGATGGCCTGCTTGGGGTCGCCGATCATCACCAGGCGGCCGCGCTGCGCGCCGCCGGCGTCGCGGTAGAGACGATCGAGGATGCCGTACTGCTGGGCGTCGGTGTCCTGGAATTCGTCCACCAGCGCCACCGGCCAGTCGGCGAACAGCGCGTCGGCGAGGGCCGGCCGCGTGCTCACGGCTTCATGCGCGCGGCGCACCATTTCGTCGAAGGTGGTCTGGCCGCGCGCGGCCAGGCGCTCGTCGCGCCAGCGCGCGGCCTGGGTGACCTGGTCGCGCCAGAAGCGCAGGCGCGGCAGGTCCCGGGCGGCCGGCAGGCGTGCGACCACGCCGCGCAGTGCGGCGATGGCAGGCAAGGCCTCGAACGCCGCGGCGCGCGCAGGCGCCAGCTGGCCGTCGGTGTCCCAGGCGGCGATGCGGTCGAGATGCTCGGGCTTGGGCCAGCCGCCCTCGCCCGCCAGCAAATCGGCCAGCGAAGTGAGTGCGGTGCGCAGCGCGGCGTTGGAGCGCTTGAACCAGCCGGCGTCGGCCACGACCGCACGCAGGTCGGCGGCGACGTCCGCGGGCAGTTCGCGGCGCAGGTCGTCGATGTCCGCGCCTTCCGCCTCGACGCGCACGCCCGGCCGCAGCAGCTTGCCCAGCGTGCGGCTGAAGGTGGAGAGCGTGATGTCGGCCAGGCCGGCGTCGTGCAACACCTGCAGGTCGCTGCCCTGGTGCAGCACGCGCCAGGCGTCGCGCGCCAGTTCTTCCAGCAGCGCGTCCCCGGCGGTGGGTTCGCCCGGGTCGAAGCCGCTGCCGCCTTCCAGCGGGTGCTCGGCCAGGATGCGGCGGCACAGGCGGTGCAGCGTGCCCACCGGCGCGCGGTCGAAATCGGCCAGGGCGAGGCGCAGGCGGCGCTGGTCTTCCTTGCGCGTGGCGGCGTCGGCCCAGCGCGCGATCAGCCAGGCCTCGTCGTCCGGCGTTCCTTCGGCCGGCGCCGCCCCGGCCAGCAATGCCAGCGCGCGCTGCAGCCGTGCGCGCAGGCGTTCGCGCAGCTCCTGCGCGGCGGCCTCGGTGAAGGTGGTCACCACCACCTGGTCCACGCCCAGCGCCGGCGTCGATTCCAGCAGCACGCGCAGGTAGAGCACGCCGATGGTCCAGGTCTTGCCGGTGCCGGCGCTGGCTTCCACCAGCGCGCGGCCGCCGGGTTCCAGCGGCAGCCCGCGCCAGTGGGCGACGTGCACGGGCGTGCTCATTCGTCCTCCCGGTGCGGCCATTGCACCAGGTCGGCCAGGCGCGTCGCCTCGCGCAGCAGCGCGGCGGCGTCTTCGCTGCCCGGCTCGGGCGCCAGGCCACGGCCGAGCAGGCGCGCGTAACCCGGCGCATGGCTGCGCTCGCGCTCCCATGCGTCTTCGACGCCCTTGCCGGCCAAAGCGGCGCGCGCGGTGCTGGGGAAATAGCAGGCCGGGTGCGTGGACGGGCGCGTGGCTTCCTCCAGTAGCGCCAGCACGCCGGTGGCCAGGCTGGCCGTGAGCGTCTCGCGCAGCGCAGGGCCCGCGGCGGCGAAGCCGTCGTCCCAGGCGTTCACCGTGTCCTGCCAGGGCGTGCCGCCCTTGGCCAGCAGCGCGCACAGGCGCACGCGGCGGTTTGCGTTTTCCGGCGCCAGGCGCAGCAGCGCCCAGGTGAGGTAGAGCGGCACCACGTCGCCCAGGCCGAGCTCGCCTTCGGCCTTGCGGTTCGGGAAGGTTTCGAACACCCACAGCGTGTCGCCGCGCTCGCGCACGCCGCTGGCTTCGCCGGTGAGCGCGAAGCGGCCGAGCTGCCGCTGCAGCGCGGGGGCGTCGGCGGGCGGCGCCAGCGTGGGCTGGAACAGCGCGGCGGCATCGGCGCGCGCCTGCGCGGCGGCCACGAGCGTGCGCGCCAGGTCGGCTTCCTGGCGCCAGGCGCGCGCACCCAGGGCGCCGGCTGGCAACACGCCGCCGAGCACCAGGTGTTCGGGCGGCATCTCGTCGAGGTCCACGGTCGGGTCGGCCAGCGCGGCCAGGCACAGGCCGCGGGCGGCGCGGTCGAGCGGGTCGAGGCGCGGCTCCAGCGGTTCGTCTTCGGCCAGCGCGAGTTCGTCGAGCGCGTCGAGCCGCGCGCGCAGGCGGCCCGCCAGCAGTTGCCGGGCCGGGTCGCGGAAATAGCGCCGCAGCGTGTCGAGCGAGACCTCGCAGGGCGCGTCCTGCGCCGGCGCCGAGGTGGCGGGAAGCAGGCGCGCGGCGTCGGCTTCGCCGCCGGCGTGGCCGGCCGCGGCGGCATCGAAGGTGAACAGGCGCGGGTCGGCGCCGTCGAAGTAGCGCGCGTCGAAGGGCTGCAGCGGGTGCTGCACGCGCCAGGCCGGCGCGGCGGCGCCTTCGTCGGCCGGCGGCAGCACGGCCATCAGCTCGGCCAGCGGCGAGGCCGGGTTGCGTTCGCTGTCGTCGCGCACGTCGCGGGCCACGTAGCTCAGGTGCAGGCGCTCGCGCGCGGACATCACCGTTTCCAGGAACAGGTAGCGGTCGTCGCTGCGGGTGTCGCGGTCGCCGAGCTGGCGCAGGCCGGCCTGGCGGATGGGGTCGAGGCCGGCGTCCACGTCGTTGCGCGGGTAGTCGCCTTCGTTCAGGCCCAGCACGGCCACCACGCGGAAGGGAATGGCGCGCTGCGGCACCATGCCGCAGACGGTGACGCCGCCCGCGAGGAAACGCTGGCGCGCGGGCACGGCGTCGAGCTTTTCCTCCAGCCAGCGGCGCACCACGGCGAAAGCCAGCGGCGGGTCGACGCCGGCGTCGCGCGGTTCGCTAGCCAGCGCGTGCAGGGTGGCGCGCAGCAGGTCCATGGCGTCGCGCGCGGCGGCGT
This sequence comes from Arenimonas sp., assembly GCF_041913985.1. Taxonomy (GTDB): domain Bacteria; phylum Pseudomonadota; class Gammaproteobacteria; order Xanthomonadales; family Xanthomonadaceae; genus Arenimonas. Next base: position 21,619 of record NZ_JAYSEG010000008.1, on the reverse strand, counting down.
CGGCCGGGTCGGGCTGGAACAGGGCGTCGAGGCGGTCTTCCAGGCGGCGCGCCCAGTCGCTGGCCGGCAGCTGCGCCGCGGCGTCGGCGCGCAGGCCGGCGAGCTGCTGCAGCAGGTGGTCGAGTGCGCCCAGCGCCAGCGCGGGACCGCCGGCCACGCCCGGCACGGGCGCCACCGCGCTGCCGTCGGGCAGGTGGTGCACGGGCTCGAAGCTTTCGTCGCCGTGCACGAAGCTGGTGAGCAGGCGGTCCATGGCCCAGGCCAGGGTGTGTTCTTCTCGCGCGGGGACGCCGAGCGCGGCGCGGAAACCCGGGTCCAGGCCCCAGGCGGCGCGCGCGTCGCCCAGCCAGCGGCCGAGCGCGTCGAGCGCGTCTTCGTCGAGCCCGAGCCGGCGCGCCACGTCGGGCTGGCCCAGGAAGTCGAGCAGCTCCGGCGCGGTGAAGCGCGAGGCCAGCAGCGCCAGCAGGCGCCGGAACGCGGTGAGCAGCGAGGACGCGCGCGCCACCGGCACGTCGGCCAGGTGGTAGGGCAAGGGCCCGCCCGCCTCGCCCGCGGGGCCGAACACCGCCGGCAGCAGCGGCAGGTAGGCGCCGATGTCGGGCGCCATCACCACGATGTCGGCGGGCTCGAGCGTGGGGTCGTCGGCGCGGGCGCGCAGCAAGGCGTCGTGCAGCACTTCGAGCTCGCGCAGGCGGGTGTGGCAGCCGTGCACGCGCAGCGAGGCATCGGCCAGGCGCGTGGCCGGGGCACGGTCATCCACCGAGGCCAGCGCGGGATCGAGCCGGCGCAGGCTTTCCTGCACGGCGCCGAGCAGGTTCGCTGGCGGCACGTCGGCGCCGGCTTCGTCGCGGAAGTGGCGCAGGTCGAGCTTCGCCTCCAGCTCCTGCAGCTGCAGCATGAAGTGCTGGCCCAGCCGGCCCCAGGCCGCCAGCAGCGGGTGGCCCTGGTCGAGGAAGAAGGCTTCGTTGTCTTCGGAGTACGGCGCCTTGGCCAGGTCGCGCAGGCGGGCGGCGTCGGTGCGCAGGCCGGCCCAGAATTCGCGGCAGGGGTCGGGCACGTACAGCACCACCGGGCGCTGCGCGGCCAGCGCCTGCAGCACGGCCAGCTCGGCCGGCGCCAGGTGGCTGATGCCGAACACGTGCAGCGGTTCGTCGGCCTGCGGCGCCGGGCGGCCGGCGCGCAGCGCGTCGGTGAGCGCGGCCAGGCGTTCGCCGCGGTGCAGGTCGGCGCCCAGGCGCGCGCGCAGCGCCTTCCACAGGGCGGGATGGAAACCGGCCTCGGCGAAACCGCGCTTGCCGGCGGCCCAGTCGCGCAGCCACTGCGGGCGGTAGGCCATGTACTGCGTGTAGATGCGGGCCAGGCGGTCGGCCAGCTGGAAGCGGCGCAGGGCGGCGTCGGGGCCGTCGAGCGCGGCGCGCAAGCCGGCGTCGGCCGGGCGTTCGAGCAGGGCGTGCAGGTGCCAGCGCAGGGCCTCGCGGCGCCAGCCGCGCGGCGACACCGCGCCCTCGCCCAGCACTTCGCGCGCCAGCGTGTCGAGGAAGGTGGACGGCAGCACGATGTCGAGGTTGGCGACGATGCCGCCGGGGCCGCGCTGGCGCGCCAGGGCGCCGGCCAGCCACTGCCGCATGCCGGGGTGGGCGGCGACCACGGTTTGCGGCACCAGCGGCGAGGCCGGCGGCTGCAGCCCCAGCAGGTGGTCCAGCGGCTCGAGCAGCGCCTCCAGGCGGCTGGCCCGGAACACCGTGATCCCCTCGCTGGCGCGTTGTTTCCAGTCCCCGCTCATCCCGCACAGCCTAGCCGATGACGGGGGGCAGCCTGGCAGGAAGATGTCTCAGGCGGCGAGACCGGCGGCCGGGCCGGCACCCCGGTAGAATGCCGGCATGGACATCTTCAAATCCTTCACCCTCGAGGCCGCGCACCGGCTGCCGAACGTGCCGGAAGGCCACAAGTGCGCGCGCGTGCACGGGCACAGCTTCCGGGTCGAGCTGCATGTCTCGGGCGAGGTCGGCGAGCGCACCGGCTGGGTGATGGACTTCGGCGACATCAAGGCCGCCTTCAAGCCGCTCTACGACCGGCTCGACCACTACTACCTCAACGACATCCCCGGCCTGGAAAACCCGACCAGCGAAAACCTCGCGATCTGGATCTGGGACCACCTCAAGCCGGCCCTGCCGCTGCTGAGCGCGGTGGTGGTGCACGAAACCTGCACCTCGGGCTGCCGCTACACCGGCCCGCGCTGAGTCACCCGCCGCCGAGCTGGCGCAACACCCTTCGCAGGCTGGCCTGCACCTGGTCGCAGTCCAGGCGCGGGTCGCGCACGCAGGCGGTGATCACGCCGTCCACCAGGCAGCGCAGGGCCATGGTGCGGCAGCGCAGGGCCTCGTCGTCGAGCGCCTGGCCGCGGGATTCGGCGTCGCGGCGCACGATGGCGGCGAAGTCGGCCCAGATTTCCTTTTCCTGTTCCGACACCATGGCCGCCACCTCGGGGTCGCGGCTCGATTCGGCGCTGATCTCCAGGAACAGCGCCGGGTCGAAGATGTCGTCCTGGAGGTCGCCGGCGCGCCAGCGGCGCAGTTTGCCCATCAGCCGCTCCACCAGGTCGTCGAAGGTGGCGATGGCGCACAGGTCCTCGGTGCGGCGCGCGCGCTGTTCCTCGGTGATGGCCTGGATGATCGCCGCCTTGTTGGTGAAGTAGCGATAGATCAGGCCCTGGCTCATGCCGGCTTCCTTGGCGATGGCCGACATGCCGGCGCCATGGAAACCCTGCTCCGAGAAGCACTTGCGCGCCGCTTCAAGGATGCGGGCGCGCTGCGCCTCCTGGCGCGCCCGCGCCTTGGTCCCGCCGCCGGCCGGCATCGGGCTCACGCCTTCGCTCCCTGCCGGTAGAACAGGCGGCGCACCACCACGAAGAACAGCGGGATGAAGAAGATGCCCAGGAAGGTGCCGCTGAGCATGCCGCCGATCACGCCGGTGCCGATGGCGCGCTGCGCGCCCGAGCCGGCGCCCGTGGCCAGGGCCAGCGGCAGCACGCCGAAGCCGAAGGCGATCGAGGTCATCAGGATCGGCCGCAGGCGGTCGCGGATGGCCGCCAGCGTGGCGTCCACCAGCTCCATGCCCTTCTCGACGTTGGCCTTGGCGAACTCGATGATCAGCACCGCGTTCTTGCTCGACAGGCCCACCGTGGTGAGCATGCCCACCTGGAAATACACGTCGCGCTCGAGGCCGCGCAGCCAGGTGAACAGCACCGTGCCCAGGATGCCCAGCGGCACCACCAGCAGCACCGAGGTCGGGATGGACCAGCTTTCGTACAGTGCCGCCAGGCACAGGAACACCACCAGCAGCGACAGCGCGTAGAGCATCGGCACCTGCGCGTCGGCCACGCGTTCCTGGTAGGACGCGCCGCTCCACTCCAGGCCGAAACCCTGCGGCAGCTGCGTGGCCAGGCGCTCCATCTCGGCCATGGCGTCGCCCGAGCTCACGCCGGGGGCCGCCATGCCGGTGACGTTCACCGCCGGCGCGCCGTTGTAGCGCTCCAGGCGCGGCGAGCCGTATTCCCAGTGCCAGCTGGCGAAGGCCGAGAACGGCACCATCTCGCCGGCCTGGTTGCGCACGTACCAGAGCTTGAAGTCCTCGGGCACCATGCGGTACGGCGCGTCGGCCTGCACGTAGACGCGCTTGACGCGGCCGCGGTCGATGAAGTCGTCGACGTAGCGGCCACCCCAGGCGACCGACAGCGTCGCATTGATCTCCGCCACCGACACGCCCAGCGCCGCGGCCTTCTCGTTGTCGACGTCGAGCCGGAACTGCGGCGTGTCTTCCTGGCCGTTCGGGCGCACCGCCATCAGCAGCGGGCTCTGGCCGGCCAGGCCGAGCAGCTGGTTGCGCGCGGCCATCAGCGCCTCGTGGCCCTGGCCCTGGTTGTCCTTGAGGTAGAGGTTGAAGCCGCCCGTGGTGCCGAGCTCGGTCACCGGCGGCGGCGCCAGCGCGAACACCATGGCGTCCTTGATCTGGCTGAAGGCGCCCATGGCGCGGCCAACCATCGCGTCCACGCTGGCCTCGTCGCTGGTGCGCTCGTCCCACTCCTTGAGCTTCACGAACACCATGCCGTTGTTCTGGCCGCTGCCGGCGAAGCTGAAGCCCTGCACCGCGAAGGTGGACTCGATGTGCTCGGCTTCGTTGCGCAGGTAGTGCGACTCGACCTGCTCCATCACCTTCTGGGTGCGCTCCTGGGTGGCGCCCACCGGCGTCTGCACGATGGTGAAGAGCACGCCCTGGTCTTCGTCGGGCAGGAAGGAGGACGGCACGCGCAGGTACAGGAAGCCCATCACCAGCGCCAGCAGCGCGTAGATGGCCAGGAAGCGGCCGCCGCGGCGCAGCATGCCGCCGACGATGCCCTGGTAGCGCGCGTTGCCGGCGTCGAACTTGCCGTTGAACCACTTGAAGAAGCCCTTCTCGCCGTGGTGCTCGCCCTTCTTCAGCGGCTTGAGCAGCGTGGCGCACAGCGCCGGCGTGAGGATGATGGCCACCAGCACCGACAGGCCCATGGCCGAGACGATGGTGGCGGTGAACTGGCGGTAGATGACGCCGGTGGAGCCGGTCAGGAAACCCATCGGGATGAACACCGCCGCCAGCACCAGGCCGATGCCGACCAGCGCGCCGGTGATCTGGTCCATGGACTTGCGGGTGGCTTCGACGGGCGACAGTCCCTCCTCGCTCATCACGCGCTCGACGTTCTCGACCACGACGATGGCGTCGTCCACCAGCAGGCCGATGGCCAGCACCATGGCGAACATGGTGAGCATGTTGATCGAGAAGCCCAGCGCCAGCAGGATGCCCAGCGTGCCCAGCAGCACCACCGGCACCGCGATGGTGGGGATGAGCGTGGCGCGGAAGTTCTGCAGGAACAGGAAGATCACCAGGAACACCAGCACCACGGCCTCGACCAGGGTCTTGACGACCTCGTTGATCGAGACGCGCACGAAGGGCGTGGTGTCGAACGGGATGACCACCTTCAGGCCCGGCGGGAAGCTGGGCTTCATGCGCTCGATCAGCTCGGCCACGCCGTCGGCGGTGGACAGCGCGTTGGCGTTGGTGGCCAGCGAGATCGCCAGGCCCGAGGCCGGCTTGCCGTTGTAGCGGCTGATGACCGCGTAGCTTTCCGAGCCCAGTTCCACGCGGGCCACGTCGCCCAGGCGCAGCACCGAACCGTCGGCGTTGGAGCGCACCACGATGGCGCGGAACTGTTCCGGCGTCTGCAGGCGGTCCTGGGCGGTGATGGTGGCGTTGATCTGCTGGCCGTCGATGGCCGGCGTGCCGCCGAGCTGGCCCACGGCCACCTGGGCGTTCTGGGCCTGGATGGCCCCGATCACGTCGGCGGGCGCGAGCTTGTAGGTGTTGAGCTTGCCCGGGTCGAGCCAGATGCGCATGGCGTACTTGCCGCCGAACACCTGCACGCTGCCCACGCCGGCGACGCGGCTGAGCGGGTCCACCACGTTCGCCGACACGTAGTCGGAGATGTCGTTGCGGTCCATCGAGCCGTCTTCGGAAACGAAACCCAGCACCTGCAGGAAGCCGGAGCTGGCCTTGTTCACCGAGATGCCCTGCTGCTGCACGATCGGCGGCAGCAGCGCGGTGGCCAGCTGCAGCTTGTTCTGCACCTGCACCTGAGCGATGTCCGGGTCGGTGCCGGTCTTGAAGGTCAGCGTGACCGAGACCGAGCCGTTGGAATCACTGGTGGACGAGAGGTAGTCCAGGCCATCGAGGCCGGTCATGGCCTGCTCGATGATCTGGGTCACCGAGTTCTCGGCGGCCTGCGCCGACGCGCCTGGGTAGCTGGCGTTGATCGTCACCGAGGGCGGTGCGATGGTCGGGTAGCGGGAAATGGGCAGCTGGGTCAGCGCGAGCGCGCCGGCCAGCATGATGATGATGGCGATCACCCACGCGAAGATGGGCCGATCAATGAAGAACCTTGCCATTGGGGGCTCCCGGGCTTATTCGGCGTCGCCGCCGGCTTCGGCCGGCGCGGACGGTTCCTGCGGCACGGCGCCGGCTTCGACGGCCTTGGCGTTGCCACCCGGCTGCACCTTCTGCAGGCCTTCGATGATCACGCGGTCGCCTGCGGCCAGGCCGGCGTCGACCAGCCACTGGTCGCCGATGGTGCGGCTGGCCTGCACCACGCGCGCCTCGACCTTGCCTTCCGGGGTCACCACCATGGCGGTGGCGTTGCCCTTCGGGTCGCGGCTGATGCCCTGCTGCGGTGCGAGCACGCCGTCGGGGCGGGTGCCGAGTTCGACCAGCGCGCGCACGTACATGCCCGGCAGCAGCAGGTTGCCCGGGTTCGGCACGCTCACGCGCAGGGCATAGCTGCCGGTGGACGGGTCGACGGTGACATCGGTGAACTCCAGGCGGCCCGGCTCGGCGTAGGGCGTGCCGTCCTCGAGCAGGATCTTCGCGGCCACGCCGTCGGCGGCCTCGACCTTGCCGGCCTCCATGTCGCGGCGCAGCTGCAGCAGTTCGCTGCTCGACTGGGCCAGGTCCACGTAGATCGGGTCGAGCTGCTGCACGGTCACAAGGGGCGCTTCCTGGTTCGCGGTGACCAGCGCGCCCTGGGTGACGCTGGACTTGCCGGCGCGGCCGGAAATGGGCGCCACGATGCGGGTGTAGCCCAGGTTCACTTCGGCCGACTGCAGCGCGGCCTGGTAGGCGGCCACGTCGGCCTGCGCCTCGGCGGCGGCGGCGATGGTGCGCTCGTGGTCCTGCTGGCTGACCAGCTTGGCGGCCACCAGCTCGGTGGAACGCTCGGCGGCCAGGCGGGCCGAGGTGGCCGAGGCCTTCGCGCGCGCCAGGTTGGCGGCGGCGGCGTCGCGGGCGGCGCGGTAGCTGGCGTCGTCGAGCTGGTAGAGCACCTCGCCGGCCTTCACCAGGCTGCCTTCTTCGAACAGGCGCTTCTTCACGATGCCGGTAGCCTGGGGCCGCACCTCGGCCACCAGGAAGGGCACGGTGCGGCCGGCCAGTTCGCGGGTCAGCGGCACGGGCTGGGCCTTGAGCGTGACCACGGTGACTTCGGGGGTGGGCATGGCCGGCGGGGCGGCCTCGCCGCCGCAGGCGGCCAGCAGGGCGCCGGAAGCGCCGGCCAGGAACAGGGTGCGCCAGGAACGGGCGGGGAAGGACATGGGAATGCCTCGGTTCTCGAAAGGGGGAGTCGGGTCCGCGGCGCCGTGGGCGCCCGAGCGGCAAAAAGAGTGAACGGTCATTCTAAGTTTGAATGGCCGACTGTCAAGCCAACTAACGACCTGTTTCGTATCCCTTTCGGGCCTTTCCTGCGGCCTGGTTCAGCCGCCGGCCAGATTCGCCGCCAGGCCTGCCGGGTCGGCGCCCGGGGCGTACGGCAGCAGCCCCAAGCAGGGCCCCGGCAGGTGGGTGCGCAGCAATTCGAGGTAGGCGGCGGCGTGCGGGCCGGGCGGCTCGATGGCGTTGCCTATCCAGCCGGCGTAGCGGCAACCCTCGGCCACGATAGCCCGGGCGGTAAGCCGGGCGTGGTTGAGGCAGCCCAGCCGCAGCCCCACCACCAGCACCACCGGCAGGCCCAGGGTGCGGGCCAGGTCGGCCTGTTCGATGCCGTCGGCCAGCGGCGCCAGCCAGCCGCCGGCGCCTTCCACCAGCACGCGCCCGCCGGCCTGGGCGGCCAGCGTGGCGTGGGCGGCCAGGATCGTGGGAAGGGCCACCTTGACGCCCGCCAGGGCCGCGGCGATCTGCGGCGCGGTGGGTTCGGGCAGCGCGTAGGGATTGACCAGCAGGTATTCGGGCCGCGGCTGGCTGGCGGCCTGCAGGGCCAGCGCGTCCTCGTTGCGCCAGCCCTGGGGCGTGCGCTCGCAGCCGCTGGCCACCGGCTTCATGCCCACGGCCGGGCGGCCGTCGCGGCGCATGGCGTGCAGCAGGGCCGCGCTGGCGTAGGTCTTGCCCACGCCGGTGTCGGTGCCGGTGACGAAACAGCCGTTGGGGAATTCGGGGAAGCCCTGGACCATGGGTGCGACTTTATCAGCGGGCCGCCGCGTCGCGCGCTGCTAGACTCCGGGGCTTGCTCCAGGAGTCCGCATGTTCCAGTCCAGCTCCCTTTCCGGCACCAAGGCCGAGCAGTACGCCCAGCTGCTCGAGCAGGCCCGCGGCCTGATGCACGGCGAACGCGACCGCGTGGCCAACGCCGCCAACCTGTCGTCGCTGGTGTTCCACGCCCTGCCCGACCTGAACTGGGTGGGCTTCTACTTTTACGACGGCACCGAACTGGTGGTCGGCCCCTTCCAGGGCCACCCGGCCTGCGTGCGCATCGCGCTCGGCCGCGGCGTCTGCGGCACCGCCGCGCAGACGCGCGAAACCCAGCGCGTGGCCGATGTGGACGCCTTCCCGGGCCACATCCCCTGCGACTCGGCCTCGCGTTCGGAATTGGTGGTGCCGCTGTACGCCGGCGAGCGCCTGGTGGGCGTGTTCGACCTCGACAGCCCGGTGCTCGATCGCTTCGACGCCGAAGACCAGGCTGGCCTCGAAGCCATCGCGCATGCGTTCATACAGGCGTTGGACGCGGCCTGACGCCGCCGCAAGCACGGAGTCGCCATGAGTACCGGAACCAAGCTGCGCAACATCGGCCCCAAGTCGGCCGCGTGGCTGCGCCAGACCGGCATCCGCACCCAGGAAGACCTCGTGGCGGTGGGTTCGCTGGCGGCGTTCGTGCGGGTCAAGCGCGCGGGCTTCAAGCCCAGCCTGAACCTGCTTTACGCGCTCGAGGGCGCCATCCTGGGCTGCCACTGGCAGGAAATCCCGGACGAGCGCCGCAGCGAGCTGGTGCTGGCCGCGGGCGAGGAAGTCTCGAAACTGCCGCTGCCCAAGGGCAAGCGCATGCCGGCCGCCGGCCCCGTCACCACCGTGCGCCACGACGAGGACGAGGGCGCGATGCCCGAGCCGGATTTCGGCTTCGACGACCCGCAGTCGTCTTCCGCCGACTGAGCCGCTAGCGCACCACCGCGTAGTCGCGCGCGTCCTCGCGCCACTTCGGCGTGGCGGCGATGGTGGGCAACACCTGCTCCACCGAATCCACCAGCGACCACATGGCGTGGTGCTCGGGATTCATGAACTTCTCGGCGATCACCTGCTCCATGAAACCCTGCAGCGGCGCATAGAAGCCGCGCGTGTTGAGCAGCAGGATCGGGTTGAAGTAGAGGCCCAGGCGCTTGAGCGTGATGGCCTCGAACAGCTCCTCGAGCGTGCCGCAGCCGCCCGGCAGCGCCACCACGGCGTCGGAGCCGGTGAGCAGCTTGTGCTTGCGCTCGCGCATGTCCTCCACCAGCTCCAGGTGCGTGAGACCCGGGTGGCCCCACTCCAGGTCGGCCATGAACTTCGGCAGGATGCCCACCACTTCGCCGCCCTTCGACAGCGCGCCGTCGGCCAGCGAACCCATCAGGCCCTGCGAGCCGCCGCCGTAGACGACGGAGCAGCCGTTCGCCGCCAGCGTTTCGCCCAGCAGGCGCGCGGCGGCGTGGAACTCAGGCGCCACCTTGGCGCTGGAAGCAGCGTAGACGCAGACGCGCATGGGCGGGCTCTCGGCGGGAACGGGCCGCCATTCTGCCACCGGCGGCCGGGCGCCGGGACCGCTCAGCCGGCGTCGGGGTGGCGGGCCAGCCAGCGGGCCAGGCGCTCGCGGTAGTCGTCCATGGCCTCGGCGTACGTGTCGAGCACGCAGGGAGTGCAGCCGCCGTCGCAGCAATCGCCAGGCAGCGGCTTCTCCGGCTCGACCGGGCGCGGGTCGTTGGCGGGCGGCGAATGGCCCACGCGCCCCGCCCTCACTCCACCGTGACCGACTTGGCCAGGTTGCGCGGCTGGTCCACGTCGGTGCCGCGCAGCACGGCCACGTGGTAGCTCAGCAGCTGCAGCGGGATGGTGGACACCACCGGCGCGGCGATCTCGCCGGCGGCCGGCAGGATCACCACGTGGGCGGCGTCCAGGCCGTGCGCCACGGTTTCGTCGACGAAGGCGTAGAGCACGCCGCCGCGGGCGCGCACTTCCTCGAGGTTGGACTTGAGCTTGTCGATCAGGCGGTCGTTGGGCGCCACCGCGATGACCGGCATGTCCTCGTCCACCAGCGCCAGCGGGCCGTGCTTGAGCTCGCCGGCGGCGTAGGCCTCGGCGTGGATGTAGCTGATTTCCTTGAGCTTGAGCGCGCCTTCCATGGCCACCGGCCAGTGCGTGCCGCGGCCCAGGAACAGCGCGTGCTGCTTGTCGGCGAAGTGCGTGGCGAGCTCGCGGATCTCGGCGTCGAGCTTGAGCGCTTCGGCGATCAGGCCGGGCAGCTGTTCGAGCTGGCGCACGCCGTCGGCGTAGCGCGCGGCGTCCAGGCCCTTGGCGCGGGCGAGCTCGAGCGAGAACAGCGCCAGCGCCACCAGCTGGGTGGTGAAGGCCTTGGTGGAAGCCACGCCGATCTCGGGGCCGGCGCGGGTCATCAGCACCAGGCTCGACTCGCGCACGATCGACGACTCGGGCACGTTGCACACCGCCATGCGCGCCAGGTAAGGGCGCTCCCGGGCGAGCTTCAGCGCGGCCAGGGTGTCGGCGGTTTCGCCGGACTGGGAAATGGTGAGGAACAGCGTGCCTTCCTTCACCACCGGGTCGCGGTAGCGGTATTCGCTGGCGATCTCCGCGGTGCAGGGCACGCCGGCCAGCTGCTCGATCCAGTAACGCGCCACCAGGCCCGCGTGGTAGCTGGTGCCGCAGGCGATGATGTGCACGGCCTGGGTGGCGGCCAGCAGCTGTTCGGCGTCGACGCCAAAGATCTGGGTCAGGATCTTGCCGCCGGCAATGCGGCCCTCGAGCGTGTCGGCCACGGCCACCGGCTGCTCGTGGATTTCCTTGAGCATGTAGTGGGCGTATTCGCCGCGCTCGACCGCGTCGGCGCTGAAGTGCGACTCCTTCACCTCGCGCGCCACCTCGGCGCCGCTGGCGTCGAAGACGCGGATGGCGTCCACGGTCACTTCGGCCACGTCGCCTTCCTCGAGGTACATGAAGCGCCGGGTCAGCGGCAGCAGCGCATGCACGTCGGAGGCCAGGTACTGCTCGCCCTCGCCCAGGCCCGCGATCAGCGGCGCGCCGTAGCGGGCGCCCACCACCGTGCCCGGCTCGCGCGCCGACACCACCGCGATGGCGTAGGCGCCGTGCAGGCGCGCCACGGTGTCCTGCACCGCCTCGCGCAGGCCCAGGCCGCGGCGCTGGGCGCGCTCGACCAGGTGCGCCACCACCTCGGTGTCGGTCTGGGAGCTGAAGTCGTAACCCTCGGCCAGCAGTTCGGCGCGCAGCGCCGCGTGGTTCTCGATGATGCCGTTGTGCACCAGGCTGACCTGGCCGGACACGTGCGGGTGGGCGTTGATTTCACTGGGCACGCCGTGGGTGGCCCAGCGGGTGTGGGCGATGCCGCAGTGGCCGTCGAGCCCGGTCTCGGCCTGCAGCGCCACCAGGTCGCGCACCTTGCCCTTGGCGCGCAGGCGGGCGATGCCGTCCTTGCCGACCAGGGCCACGCCGGCGGAGTCGTAGCCGCGGTATTCCAGCGCGCTGAGCCCGGCGATCAGGTGCTGGACGATGGGGCGATGGGCGCTGATGCCGACGATTCCGCACATGGAATGCATTTCCTTGGACCGGGGCCGCAAGTTTACGGGAAGGCCGCACGGGCACGGATGCCGACGAATTCAGCGTTCACCGCCCGGCCACCCGGCGCGTCCGGCCGCGTCCGCCCGCCCTGCCCGCGGACAGCGGCGGACAGGCGTCCAAGCCTTTCATATCAATGGCTTAGAGGTTGGCACGGCTCGTGCATCAGCTTGGGCATCACCGATCCAGGAAACCCCGATGATCCGCGACACCTCCGCCCAGGACCGCACCCTCTCCCAGCCGCCGCAGGTGCGCAGCCGCCGACCGCTGTGGCTGGCCGGCGGCGCCATCGCCGGCGTGCTCACGCTGGGCTGGCTGCTCTCGGGCTGGATGGGCAGCTCGCACTCGGTGTCGGTCGAGCGCCTGCGCATCGCCGAGGTCGGCCGCGGCCTGCTGGTGCGCGACGCCGCGGTGAACGGCCGCGTGGTGGCCGCCGTCAGCCCCACCCTGTACGCCCCGGCCGGCGGCACCGTGACCCTGAAGATCCTGGCCGGCGACACCGTCAAGCGCGGCGACGTGATGGCGGTGATCGATTCGCCCGAGCTGCAGAACGAACTGCAGCGCGAGCAGGCCACCCTGGCCCAGCTCGAGGCCGAGGTGTCGCGCCAGCGCATCCTGGCCCAGAAGGCCAGCCTGCTGGCCAAGCGCGAGGCCGACGACGCCGAGGTGACCCGCCTGGCCGCCCTGCGCGACCTGCAGCGCGCCCAGCGCGGCTTCGAACTGGGCGCCATCGCCGAAGTCGAGTACCTGCGCGCCAAGGACGCCATGGCCAGCGCCGACATCCGCAGCAAGCACGCCGCCACCGCCGCCGGCCTGGAAACCCAGGACGTGGGGCTGGCGCTCAAGACCCAGCAGCAGATGCTCGAGCGCCAGCGCCTGCTGGCCGCCAACCTCGAGCGCCGCGTGGACGAACTGAACGTGCGCGCGCCGGTGGACGGCATCATCGGCACGCTCAGCGTGGCCGACCGCGCCGTGGTGGCGCCCAACACCGCGCTGATGACGGTGGTGGACCTGTCGCGCCTGGAGGTCGAGCTGGAAATGCCCGAGACCTACGCCAAGGACCTGGGCCTGGGCATGACCGCCGAGGTGCGCGTGGGTTCGGTGGACGCCACCGGCAAGATTTCCGCCATCTCGCCCGAGGTGGTGAACAACCAGGTGCTGGCGCGCGTGCGCTTCGACGGCGAGCAGCCGCCGGGCCTGCGCCAGAACCAGCGCCTGACCGCGCGCGTGCTGTTCGAGGAGAAGCCCGACGTGGTCAAGGTCGCGCGCGGTCCCTTCGTCGAAGCCGCCGGCGGCCGCTATGCCTACGTGGTCGAGGGCGGCATCGCGGTGCGCCGCCCGATCAAGCTCGGCGCCACCAGCGTCGCCGAGGTGGAGATCCTCGAGGGCGTGCAGCCCGGCGAGCGCATCGTCATCGCCGGCACCGACACCTTCGGCGACGCCGAGCGCGTCTCCATCAACGACTGACTCCCTTCCCGCCCCCACGCGAACACGAAAGAAAAGGACGCCCCGCCATGATGCGCATGAACAACCTGAGCAAGGTCTACCGCACCCACATGATCGAGACGCACGCGCTGCGCGGTTTCGACATCCACGTCAAGGAAGGCGAGTTCGTCGCCGTCACCGGCCCCTCGGGCTCGGGCAAGACCACCTTCCTCAACATCGCCGGCCTGCTCGAGGAATTCACCGGCGGCGAGTACTGGCTCGACGGCGTGGACGTGCGCGGCCTGGACGATGCCGGCCGCTCGAAGCTGCGCAACGAGAAGCTGGGCTTCATCTTCCAGGGCTTCAACCTGATCCCCGACCTGAACCTGTTCGACAACGTGGACGTGCCGCTGCGCTACCGCGGCTTCGGCGCCGCCGAGCGCAAGCAGCGCATCGAGCAGGCCCTGGGCCAGGTGGGCCTGGCCTCGCGCCAGAAGCACTACCCGGCCGAGCTCTCGGGTGGCCAGCAGCAGCGCGTGGCCATCGCTCGCGCGCTGGCCGGTTCGCCCAAGCTGCTGCTGGCCGACGAACCCACCGGCAACCTCGACTCGCAGATGGCCCGCGGCGTGATGGAACTGCTGGAGGAGATCAACGCCGGCGGCACCACCATCCTGATGGTGACCCACGACCCGGAGCTCGCCGCGCGCGCGCACCGCAACGTGCACATCATCGACGGCCAGGTGTCCGACCTGACCCACGAGACCGCCCGCAGCCTGGCCGCCGCCAAGGCCGCCACGGCCGCGAACGCCTGAGGAGCACGCCATGTTCCGCTACTACCTTGGCCTGGGCTTCCGAAGCCTGCGCCGCAACCCGGTGCTGACGACGCTGATGGTGCTCACCTTGTCCGTGGGCGTGGCCGCCAGCATGACCACCCTGACCCTGCTGCGCGGCATGTCGGGCGACCCGATCCCACAGAAGTCCGACCGCCTGTTCGTGCCGCTGCTCGACAACCGCCCCGCCGGCACCGGTGACGGCCTGGGCGACCCGGAGCCGCCCGAGCAGCTGACCATGCGCGACGCCATGGCGCTGTGGGAGCGCGCCGCCGCGCCGCGCCAGACGCCGGTCTACGGCGTCAGCCCGCCGATCGATTCCGGCCGCCCGGACCTGCCGCCCTTCTTCAGCGACGGCCTGGCCGTGGGCCGCGACTTCTTCGCCATGTTCGACGTGCCGTTCCTGTACGGCCAGGCCTGGAGCGCCGAGGACGACGCCCGCGGCGCCCAGGTGGTGGTGATCGGCCGCAGCCTCTCCGAGCGCCTGTTCGGCGAAGGCGTGGACCCGGTGGGCCGCACGATCCGCGCCCGCGATGACGAGTACCAGGTCGCCGGCGTCATCGACACCTGGAACCCGGTGCCCAAGTTCTACCGCCTGGTGGGCAGCGGCAGCTTCGACACCAGCGAGGACATCTACATCCCGGTGCGCACCGCGGTGGCGCGCGAACTGCAGGTCAACGGCAACATCAGCTGCAATTCCTCGCCGGGCGTGGGCTTCCGCGGCCTGATCGAGTCCGAGTGCAACTGGGTGCAGTTCTGGGTGGAACTCGACGACGCCTCCGGCCGCGGCGAGTACGCCGACTTCACCAACGCCTACGTCGCCGAGCAGAAGGCGCTCGACCGCTTCCCGCGCGAGCCCAACAACCGCCTGCACAACGTGCGCGAGTGGCTGGAAGTGCGCCGGGTGGTGAGCGACGACACCCGCACCTCCACCTGGCTGGCCTTCGCCTTCCTGCTGGTGTGCCTGGTGAACACCGTGGGCCTGCTGCTGGCGAAGTTCAGCGCGCGCCCCGGCGAGATCGGCGTGCGCCGCGCCCTGGGCGCCTCGCGCGCCGAGATCTTCCAGCAGTACCTGACCGAAGCGGGCGTGATCGGCCTGGTCGGCGCCGGCGTCGGCATCGGCCTGACGATGGCGGCCCTGGCCTTCATCCGCGGCTTCAACCAGGGCATGGCCCAGCTCACCCATCTCGACCTGCCGATGATGGCCATCGCCGTCACGGTGTCGGTGGCCGCCGCCATCGTCGCGGGCCTGCTGCCCACCTGGCGCGCCTGCCAGGTCGTGCCCGCCCTCCAGCTCAAGAGCCAGTAAGGGGAACGCCATGGAAATCCGCCCGATCTTTTCCGCGCTGATGCGCAACAAGACCGCGCCGCTGCTGATCGCGGCCCAGGTTGCCCTCACCCTGGCCATCGTCTGCAACGCGCTGTACATCATCCAGGACCGCCTGGCCACGGCGGCCCGCCCCAGCGGCGTCGACGAGGCCAACGTCTCCGAGCTGCGCCTGTACCCGGCGCGGCAGATCGCCGACATCCGCGGAATGCAGATGCGCGACCTGGAGGCGATCCGCGCCATCCCCGGCGTCGTCTCCGCCGCCTGGACCAACCAGATCCCGCTGGGTCGCTCCGGCTGGAACGTGGGCGGCCTGTCCACCTCGGCCGAGCAGACCGATTCCAACATCGCCGCGGCGCAGTACTTCAGCGGCGAATCGATGGTGGAGACCTTCGGCCTGAACCTGGTCGAGGGCCGCGACTTCCTGCCCGAGGAAGTGCTCGAGTCCGACCCGCAGGTGGACCGCAACCTGCCCAAGGTGGCCATCATCAGCCAGGCCCTGGCGAAGGCGCTGTGGCCCGACGACGCCTCGGTGGTGGGCAAGACCCTGTTCCTGGGCACCGGCGGCGCCGACGGCAACAGCGTGCAGGTGGTGGGCGTGGTCGAGCGCATGCAGACGCCCTGGGCGGCCGTCGGCCCCTCGGGCGAATACAGCCTGATCCTGCCGCTGCGCTACCTCGACCCCTTCACCCGCTATTCGGTGCGCACCGAGCCGGGCCGGCAGGCCCAGGTGATGGCCGAGGTCGAGAAGAAGCTGCTCTCGCTGGGCAACGACCGCGTGCTGCTGAGCAACCGCACCCTGGCCGAGATCCGCGACATCCGCTACGCCGGCGAGAAGCTGATGGCCGGCCTGCTGATCGCCGTCACCACCTTCCTGCTGCTGATCACCGCCTCGGGCATCGTCGGCATGGCCAGCCTGTGGGTGAACCAGCGCCGCAAGCAGATAGGCGTGCGCCGCGCCATCGGCGCCCGCAAGGCCGACATCCTGCGCTACTTCCTGGTCGAGAACGTGCTCATCACCACCGGCGGCATCCTGGCCGGCGTGGTGCTGGCGCTGGCCCTGAACAACTTCCTGGTCAGCGAGCTGGAGATCCCGCGCCTGCCCGTGGCCTACCTGGGCCTGACCATGGCGGTGATGTGGGTGCTGGGCCTGCTGGCGGTGCTGGGCCCGGCCTGGCGCGCCGCGGCGGTGCCGCCGGCCATCGCCACGCGCACGGCCTGAAGGTAGGCTAGGCCCATGCCGCCAAGCCCGAACGCCACCCTGCTGGTCATCGACGACAACCCGTCGGTGGCCGCCGCGCTGGAAGTGCTGTTCTCGCTGCACGACTACCGCACGGTCTGCGCCTCGTCGCCGGAGGAGGGCCTGGCCCTGCTGCGGCGGCAGCCGGTGGACCTGGTCATCCAGGACATGAACTTCACCGAGGACACCACTTCGGGCGAGGAAGGCGAGGCGCTGTTCAAGGCCATCCGCGCCGAGCACCCGGACCTGCCGGTGATCCTGCTCACGGCGTGGACGCACCTGGCGTCGGCGGTCGACCTGGTCAAGGCCGGCGCCGCCGACTACCTGGCCAAGCCCTGGGACGACCGCAAGCTGCTGGCCACCGTGGCCAACCTGCTCGAGCTCGGCCAGGCCAGCCGCGCGCTGGCGCAGTGCGCCAGCCGCGACCAGCGCCAGCGCAAGGACCTGGAGGCGCAGTTCGACCTGTGCGGCCTGGTCTGGGCCGACCCGGCGATGGAGCGCGTGCTCTGCCTGGCCACCCAGGTGGCGCGCGCCGACGTGCCGGTGCTGGTGACCGGCCCGAACGGCGCCGGCAAGGACAAGGTCGCGGCCATCGTGCAGGCGAATTCGTCGGTGAAGGACGGCCCGTTCGTCACCCTCAACTGCGGCGCCCTGCCCTCCGAGCTGATCGAGGCCGAACTGTTCGGCACCGAGGCCGGCGCCTATACCGGCGCGGGCAAGGCGCGCGAGGGCAAGTTCCAGGCCGCCGACGGCGGCACGCTGTTCCTGGACGAGATCGGCAACCTGCCGCCCGAAGGCCAGATGAAGCTGCTGCGCGTGCTCGAGACCGGGCGGTTTTCGCGCCTGGGCTCGAACCGCGAGAAGCAGGTCAAGGTGCGGGTGATCAGCGCCACCAACGCCGACCTGCCGGCGATGATCCGCGAAGGCCGCTTCCGCGAAGACCTTTACTACCGCCTCAACGTCATCGAGATCCGCGTGCCGCCGCTGGTGGAGCGCCCGCGCGACATCCTGCCGCTGGCCAACGCCTTCCTGCAGCCGGGCAAGACGCTTTCCGACGGCGCCGTGCACGCGCTGCTGCGCCACACCTGGCCCGGCCACGTGCGCGAGCTCAAGAACGTGATGCAGCGCGCTGGCCTGCTCAGCGCCGGGCCCGAGGTCGGCGCCGGCGACCTGGGCCTGCCGGTGACGCCGGTGCCCACCGCCGCCAACGCCGACCCGGAGCTCGACCGCGCCAGCATCGAACAGGCCCTGGCCCGCGCCAGTGGCATCGTGGCGCAGGCCGCGGCCGAGCTCGGCCTCAGCCGCCAGGCGCTTTACCGGCGCATGGAGCGGCTGGGCATCGCCCGGCCCTGAGCCCGATGCCCGGGCGCCGCTCGATCGCCGGGACGCTCGCGCTGGCCAGCGCGGGCGTGGCGATCGTGGCAGTGGCCGTCGCGCTGTGGCTTTCCGAGTGGCTGGGCAACCGACTGCTGGCCGGCAGCATCGCCGCGCTGGTGGCGCTGCTGCTTTCGATGTGGTCGATGCGCCGGCTGGCGCGCCCGGCGCTGTCGCTGTTCCGGGCGCTGGCGGGCACGGCGCTGAGCTACCGCGACGGCGACTTCAGCTTCGGCCTGCGCTGGCGCCACCGCGACGAGCTCGGCGACCTGGTGGCCGCGCACAACGAACTCGGCGGCGTGCTGCGCGAGCAGCGCCTGAGCCTGGTGCAGCGCGAACTGCTGCTAGACACCATGGTGCAGAACACCCCGGTGGCCATGCTGCTGGTGGCCGAGGGCGGCCACGTGGTGTACGCCAACCTGGCTGCGCGGCGCCTGCTCAACGACGGGCGCAAGATCGAGGGCCTGGCGATGGAGGCGTTGGTGCGCGCCGCGGCGCCGGCCCTGCAGGACGCCATCGACCGCGGCGGCGACGGCCTGTTTTCGGTGGGCGAAGGCGACGAGGAAGAGGTCTACCACCTCGCCCGGCGCGGCTTCCGGCTCAACGGCCGGCCGCACGAGCTCGTGCTGCTGCGCCAGCTCACCACCGAGCTTCGCCGCCAGGAAGTGCAGACCTGGAAAAAGGTGATCCGGGTGATCAGCCACGAGCTCAACAACTCGCTGGCGCCGGTGGCCTCGCTCGCGCACTCGGGCGCCGAGCTCACCCGGCGCGGCCAGACGGAAAGGCTGGAGGCCATCTTCGGCATGATCGAGGAGCGCGCGCGCCACCTCGAGGGTTTCATCCGCGGCTACGCGCGCTTCGCCAAGCTGCCCTCGCCGCGGCTCGAGGCCACCGCCTGGCCGCTGTTGGTGGACCGGTTGCGCAGCCAGATCAACTTCACCGTGGACGGCGCCTTGCCCGAGGAGGCGGTGCGCGTGGACGTGCCGCAGATGGAGCAGGCGCTGCTGAACCTGCTCAAGAACGCCCACGAATCGGGCTCGGCGCCGGAGCACGTGGCGCTGCGGGTTCGGCGCACGCCGGGCTTGCTGCGCATCGAGGTGATGGACCGCGGCACCGGCATGAGCGACGCGGTGCTGGCGAACGCGCTGGTGCCCTTCTACTCCACCAAGCGTAGCGGTACGGGCTTGGGCCTGGCGCTGGCGCGGGAGATCGCCGAAGCGCACGGCGGCCGCATCAGCCTCAACAACCGCGAGGGCGGCGGGCTGGTGGTGGCCATGGTGCTGCCGGTTTCCGAACCCGGCGGCGCCCTGTAGGCGCGGCTCAGCGCTTCTTGGGGCGCTGCCAGCCGTCGACGGTCACCTGGCGGCCGCGCGCGACGGTGAGCTTGCCGGCCGGCGCGGGCTTGCTGATGACGCTGCCGGCGCCGATGGTGGCCTCCGCGCCGATCTCCACCGGCGCCACCAGCGAGGAATTCGAGCCGATGAAGGCGCCGTCGCCGATGGTGGTGGTGGACTTGTTCACGCCGTCGTAGTTGCAGGTGATGGTGCCGGCGCCGATGTTCACGCGGCTACCGATCTCGGCATCGCCGAGGTAGCTCAGGTGGTTGGCCTTGCTGCCCGGGCCCAGCCGCGACTTCTTGGTTTCGACGAAATTGCCGATGTGCACGCCTTCGGCCAGCTCGGTGCCCGGCCGCAGGCGCGCGAAGGGGCCGATGGTGCAGCCCTCGCCCGCCACCACGCCCTCGAGGTCGCTGTGCGCGGCCACCACGGTGCCGGCGCCCAGCACCACGTCGCGCAGGCGGCAGAAGGGGCCGATGCGCACGCCGTCGCCGAGCACCACGCGGCCTTCGAGCACGACGTTGGCGTCGATCTCGACGTCCATGCCGGCCTCGACGTGGCCGCGCTGGTCGTAGCGCGACGGGTCGGCGAAGCGAACGCCGGCGCGCATCAGCGCCTCCGCGGCGCGGCGCTGGAAGGCACGCTCGAGGCGCGCCAGCTGCAGCGGGTCGTTGGCGCCTTCGGCTTCGCCCGGTACGTCGCAGGGCGTGTGCGCGGCGGCGCGGCCGTCGCGGCGCGCCATGGCGAAAATGTCGGTGAGGTAGAACTCGCCCTGGGCGTTGTCGTTGCGCAGCTGGCCGAGCCAGCGGCGCAGGTCGGACGCGGGCGCGGCCACGACGCCGGTGTTGACCAGGCGCACGGCGCGCTGGGCCTCGTCGGCGTCCTTGTGCTCGACGATGGCCTGCACGTGGCCGTTGCCGTCGAGCAGGACGCGGCCGTAGCCGGTCGGGTCGGCCAGGGTTTCGGCGAGCACGGCGGCGCGGTCGGTGGCGGCTTCCAGCAGGCGGCGCAGGGTGGCCACGGTGATCAGCGGCACGTCGGCGTAAAGGACCAGCACGCGTGCGGCCTCGGGCACGCCTGGCATGGCCTGCTGCACGGCGTGGCCGGTGCCGAGCTGCTCGGCTTGTTCGGCCCAGCGCAGGTCGGCCTGGTCGGCGAAGGCGGCGCGCACCTGGTCGCCGCCATGGCCGTAGACCACGTGGATGCCGGCGGCACCGAGCGCGCGTGCGGCTTCGATGACGTGGGCCAGCATGGGCCGCCCGGCGATGCGCTGCAGCACCTTGGGGGTGCGCGACTTCATCCGCTTGCCCTCGCCGGCGGCGAGGATGATCACGTGCAGGGCCTGGCTCATGGGTTCCTCCGTCGGCCTAGTATCTGCGCGGGCGCGGCGCGCCGCCAGCCGGACCATTTCCCTGAAACGACAACGCCGGCACGGGGCCGGCGTTGTCGTGGCCTGCGGCGGGCGCCGCGGGTCAGTGCTTGAGGTTCTTGCGCAGGCGCTCGAGCGCCTGGAGCTGCGCCAGGGCCTCGGCCAGCTTGGCCTGCGCCTCGGCGATCTCCATGGCCTCGCCACGGTTGGACAGGATGCGCTCGGCTTCCGCCTTGGCTTCCTTGGCCTTGGCCTCGTCGAGGTCGGCGGCGCGGATGGCGGTGTCGGTCAGCACGGTCACCACCTGCGGCTGCACCTCGAGGATGCCGCCGGAGACGTAGAAGAACTGTTCCTCGCCATTGGCGAGGATGACGCGCACCTGGCCCGGCTTGAGACGGGTGATCAGCGGGGCGTGCTTGGGCGCGATGCCCAGCTCGCCCAGCTCGCCGGTGGCGACGACCATCTGCACGTCGCCGCGGAAGATCTCTTCCTCGGCGCTGACGATGTCGCAACGGATCGTGGATGCCATGCTCAACTCCTAAAGGGGCTGCTTAGGCAGCAACACCCATCTTCTTGGCCTTCTCGAAGGCCTCGTCGATGCCGCCGACCATGTAGAACGCCTGCTCCGGCAGGTGGTCGCACTCGCCGTCGACGATCATGCGGAAACCGCGGATGGTTTCCTTGAGCGTCACGTACTTGCCCGGGGAGCCGGTGAACACTTCGGCCACGTGGAAGGGCTGCGAGAAGAAGCGCTCGGCCTTGCGGGCGCGCGCCACGACCTGCTTGTCCTCTTCCGACAGCTCGTCCATGCCCAGGATGGCGATGATGTCCTTGAGCTCCTTGTACTTCTGGAGCGTGGCCTGGACCTTGCGCGCGGTGTCGTAGTGCTCGTTGCCGATCACGTTCGGGTCGAGCTGGCGCGAGGTGGAGTCGAGCGGGTCGACCGCCGGATAGATACCCAGCGAGGCGATGTTTCGCGACAGCACGACGGTGGCGTCGAGGTGGGCGAAGGTGGTCGCCGGCGACGGGTCGGTC
>NZ_JAYSEG010000007.1:0-96718 GCF_041913985.1 Arenimonas sp. | reverse complement strand
TCTCACCCCAAACCCTAGGGCAAAACCCAGACACAAGCGGCTTCAGCCGCGAAGCTTCTCGCGAAGAGCTTCGCGGCTGAAGCCGCTCCTACAGGATAGCCGGCGGGAGCCGGCACGCGGATGGCGGGTGGGCGCCCGCGAACGGGCGCCCGTGCCTCAGGTCTGCGGCATCGGGCCGCCGAGCGGCGCGGCCGGGCCCGGGTCGTCCTTGGAGAGGCGGCCCGACTTGGCCCAGTCGGCCGGCGGGCCCGGGCGGCGGCCTTCCATGATGGCGTCGATCTGCTGCGCGTCGATGGTTTCGTAGGTCAGCAGGGCCTCGGCCATGACGTGCAGCTTGTCGAGGTTGTCGGTGAGGATCTGCTTCGTACGACCGTAGGCGCGGTCGAGGATGCCGCGCACGACCTCGTCGATCTTGCGGGCGGTGTCGTCCGAGACGTTCTTGTGCTGGGTGACCGAACGGCCCAGGAACACCTCGTCCTCCTCCTCGCCGTAGGCGATCGGGCCGAGCTCGTCCGACAGGCCCCACTTGGTGGCCATGTTGCGGGCCATCTTGGTGGCGCGCTCGATGTCGTTGCTGGCGCCGGTGGTGACCTTGTCGGCGCCGAAGATCAGCTCCTCGGCTACGCGGCCGCCATACAGCGAGCACAGCATCGATTCGATGGCGGTGCGGTTGAAGCTGTACTTGTCGCCTTCCGGCAGGTACATGGTGACGCCCAGCGCGCGGCCGCGCGGGATGATGGTGACCTTGTACACCGGGTCGTGCTCGGGCACGACGCGGCCGACGATGGCGTGGCCGGCCTCGTGGTAGGCGGTCAGGCGCTTCTCGTCCTCGCTCATGGCCATCGAGCGGCGCTCGGCGCCCATCAGGATCTTGTCGCGGGCGCGGTCGAAGTGCTCCATGCGCACGGTCTTGGCGTTCTCGCGGGCGGCGAACAGGGCGGCCTCGTTGACCAGGTTGGCCAGGTCGGCGCCGCTGAAGCCCGGGGTGCCGCGGGCGATGGTGGCCGGCTCGACGTCGGTGTCGAGCGGCACCTTGCGCATGTGCACCTTCAGGATCATCTCGCGGCCGCGCACGTCGGGCAGGCCCACGGTGACCTGGCGGTCGAAGCGGCCCGGGCGCAGCAGCGCCGGGTCGAGCACGTCGGGGCGGTTGGTGGCGGCGATGACGATCACGCCCTCGCCCCCCTCGAAGCCGTCCATCTCGACCAGCAGCTGGTTCAGGGTCTGCTCGCGCTCGTCATGGCCGCCGCCCAGGCCGGCGCCGCGGTGGCGGCCGACGGCGTCGATCTCGTCGATGAAGATGATGCAGGGCGCGTGCTTCTTGGCGGTGTCGAACATGTCGCGCACGCGGCTGGCGCCGACGCCGACGAACATCTCGACGAAGTCCGAGCCGGAGATCGAGAAGAACGGCACCTTGGCCTCGCCGGCGATGGCGCGGGCCAGCAGGGTCTTGCCGGTGCCCGGCGGGCCGACCATGAGCACGCCGCGCGGGATCTTGCCGCCCAGCTTCTGGAACTTGCCCGGGTCGCGCAGGAACTCGACCAGCTCGCCCACTTCCTCCTTGGCTTCGTCGCAGCCGGCGACGTCGGCCAGGGTGACCTTGATGTCGTTCTCGCCCTGCAGCTTGGCGCGCGACTTGCCGAAGCTCATGGCGCCCTTGCCGCCGCCCTGCTGCATGTTGCGCATCATCCAGAACCAGAAACCGATGATCAGGGCCACCGGCAGCAGGTTGAACAGCAGCGAGAGCATCATCGAGCGCTCGGCCGGCGTTTCCTGCGTGGTGCTGACGCCGTTCTCGAACAGCGTGTCCACCAGGCGGTTGTCGCGCGGGTTCGACGTGGTGAAGCGGCTGCCGTCCTTGCGGGTACCGGTGATGGCCAGGCCGTTGTCGGCGATGGTCACCTCGGACACGCGGCCGTCCTTCACCTCGTTGATGAACTGGTTGTAGGTCAGCTCGGTGCTGGCGGCCCCCGGCGTGGAGAAGCTGTTGAACACCGCCATCAGCACGACGGCGATGACCAGCCAGAGCAGGAGGTTTTTAGCCAGGTCGTTCATCAGTTCGTTCCTCGGCGCTTGCCGGTGGCCAGCGCATAGACTTCGTTCGAGCGGCGCCGTGACGCCGCGGGCTTGCGGATCACCAGCTTGTCGTAGCGGGTCCTGAGGTCCTTGACGTAGGCATCGAAGCCTTCGCCCTGGAACAGCTTGATCAGGAAGGTGCCACCGACCTTCAGGTGCTTGTCCGCGAAATCGCGGGCCAGTTCCGAGAGGTACATCGCCCGGGCCTGGTCCACGGTATCCACGCCGGTCATATTGGGGGCCATGTCGGAAAGCACAAGGTCCACCGGGGTGCCGCCCAGCAGGGATTCCAGCTGGGACAATGGTCCGTCCTCTCTGAAATCGCCGTGAATAAACTCGACCCCGGCGATGGGGGGCATGTCCAGGATGTCCAGGGCCAGCACCCGGCCGCGGTCGCCCAGGTCGCGGCGCACCACCTGCGACCAGCCGCCCGGGGCGGCGCCCAGGTCCACCACCACCATGCCCGGCTTGAGCAGGCGGTCGCGTTCGATCAGCTCCTCGAGCTTGTAGGCCGCGCGCGAGCGCATGCCCTCGGCCTGCGCCTTCTTCACGAAGGGGTCGTCGAAGTGTTCCTTGAGCCAGCGGTGGCTGCTGCGGCTGCGGGCCATGGGGCGCGTGTGACCGGGAGGGGGAGTCGGGGGCCATGATACCCTAGACCCCCTTTTCGCCCCGTCCGGAACGTCATGGCCGCCGCACTTTCCAATCCCCAGAAGCGCTACCTGCGCGGCCTGGCCCACGACCTCAAGCCGGTGCTGCTGGTCGGCGCCAAGGGCATCACCGACAACCTGGTGGCCGAGGCCGGCATCGCGCTCGAACACCACGAGCTGATCAAGGTGAAGGTGGCCGCGGGCGACCGCGAGCTGCGCGACCAGTGGCTGGCCGAGCTGTGCGAGCGCGCGGACGCGGCGCTGGTCACCCGCATCGGCAACATCGGCGTGCTCTACAGGCGCAGCCAGGACAAGCCGCTGATCGTGCTGCCCAAGGGCTGAGCCCCGCCGTGCAGCTGTCGCAGGAAAACCCGGACTTCACCTACGTCCTGCGCGGCGCCAGCGCCGGCGGCGTGCTGGTGAACCAGCAGTTGCTGGAACGCAGCTTCCTGCTCTCGCCCAACCGCCTCGTCGAAGGCTGGCGCCCCGCCTCGGCGGCCGACCTGCTGCCCGAAGACATGGACGCCGTGCTCGCGCTGCAGCCCTCCGTGGTGCTGCTGGGCACGGGGCCGCGCCAGCGTTTCCCCAGCGCCGCGGTGATGGCCGCGATGCTCACGCGCGGCGTGGGCATGGAAGTGATGGACAACGCCGCCGCGGCGCGCACGTTCAACGTGCTGGCGACCGAGGGGCGCACGGTGGTGGGGGCGTTTTTGCTGCCGGGGTGAGGCTTCGGGGCGCAAAGCTTCGCGGCTGAAGCCGCTCCTACAAAGCGGGATCAGGGGCGTGGGAGGACCTGCAGCGGGTCCACGGGCTTGCCGTTGCGGCGCACCTCGAAATGCAGCATGTCGCGGCTGGTGCCGGTGCGGCCCAGTTCGGCGATCTGCTGGCCGGCCCTCACCTGCGCGCCCTCGCCCACCAGGCGGCGGCGGTTGTGCGCGTAGGCCGACAGCCACTCGTCGCTGTGCTTGACGATGATGAGTTCGCCGTAGCCCACCAGGCCCGCGCCCGAATACACCACCACGCCGTCGGCCGCCGCCAGCACGGGCTGGCCGGCGTTGCCGGCGATGTCGATGCCCTGGCGCTTGGGGTCGCCGGCGACGAAGCGGCCGATCAGCTGTCCCTGGGCCGGCCAGCGCCAGCCGGCGGCACTGACCGCGGCCGGCACGGCGGGCGCCGGCGCAGGCGTAGCCGGCGCGGGCGTGGCCGCGGGCGGTGTACCTGCCGGCGAAGCCGCCGGGAGCGTGCCCGCGGCCGTGCCCGCCGGCGGCGCGCTGGCCACGGCGGGCGAAACCTCGCGCGGCGCATTCGCGCCGGGGCGATTGGACACGGTGCCGGTGGTGCCGCTGCGCGGCGGCGGCATGCCCGTCACCGGGCGCGCCGGCGCGGGCGCTGCGGCCCGCACCGGCCCGCGGGCCGGCGCGGCACCCTTCAGGCGCAGGCGCTGGCCCGGGTAGATGGTGTACGGCGGCGGGATGCGGTTCCATTCCGCCACTTCGCGGTAATCCAGGCCGTGCCGGAAGGCGATGCCGTAGAGCGTGTCGCCGCGGCGCACCTCGTAGCTGCCATCGCGCGGCACCGAGGCCGCGGCGGGCCGCGGCGGCGCCGGGCGCGAGCCCTCGCGGCGCACCACGCGCGACTGCCCGCAGGCCGCCAGCAGGGCCAGCACCAGGGTCGCGACGACGAGGCGGGCGAAGGCGGACCGCATCAGAGCGTGCCCGGCAGCAGGGGCACGAACACCACGGCGCCGAGGTCTTCCTGCACCAGTTCGCTGTTGATGCGGCGCAGGCGCAGCAGGCGCTGGCCCGAGGGGCCGCCGATGGGCGCCACCAGGGTGCCCCCTTCCGCGAGCTGGTCGAGCAGGGCCTGTTCCATGGCGGCGGCGCCGGCGGTGACGATGATGCCGTCGAAGGGCGCGTATTCCGGCCAGCCGGCGCGGCCGTCGTCGTGGCGGGTGCGCACGTTCAGGCCCTGGTGGCGGAAGCGGCGGCGGGCGATGCGCAGCAGTTCCTCGATGCGCTCGACGCTGTAGGTTTCCAGGCCCAGCGTGGCCAGCACCGAGGCCTGGTAGCCCGAGCCGGTACCCACTTCCAGCACGCGGCCGGGCATGCCGTGTTCGATCAGCGCCTCGGTCATGCGCGCCACCACCCAGGGCTGGGAGATGGTCTGGCCGTTGCCGATGGGCAGCGCGGTGTCCTCGTAGGCGCGGCTGGCCAGCGCCTCGTCGATGAACAGATGGCGCGGCACCGTGCGCATGGCGGTGAGCACGCGTTCGTCGGCGATGCCGCCTTCGCCGCGCAGGCGTTCGATCATGCGGTCGCGGGCCCGCTGCGAAGTCATGCCCAGGCCCTTCGCCTCGGGCTGGGTGAGGTAACGGGGCATCATGCGGGGCGCGTCATCCCTTCGCGCAGGCCGCCCACCCAACTGGCCACCTTCTCCAGCGCCTGGTAGCGCGTGAGGTCGACGTGGATGGGGGTGATGGAAATGTGGCCGGTGCGCACGGCGTGGAAGTCGGTGCCGGGGCCGGCGTCCTGCTCGGGGCCGGCCGGGCCGATCCACCACATGGGGCGGCCGCGCGGGTCCACCTGCTCGATGCAGGGCTCGGCGCGGTGGCGGTGGCCCAGGCGGGTGACCTCGTAGCCGCGCACTTCGGCCCAGGGCAGGTCGGGCACGTTGACGTTGAGGATGGTGTCGGCCGGCAGCGGGTCCACCAGCAGGCGCGCGGTGATTTCCAGCGCGGCGCGGGCGGCGGTGTCGTAGTGGCGGCCCGAGTTCTCGTCGGTGACCAGCGACATGGCGATGGCGGGCAGGCCCAGGAAGCGCCCTTCCATCGCCGCGGCGACGGTGCCCGAGTAGATCACGTCGTCGCCCAGGTTGGCGGCGGTGTTGATGCCGGAGACCACGATGTCCGGGTCGCGCTCGAGCAGGCCGGTGAGCGCCAGGTGCACGCAGTCGGTGGGCGTGCCGGAAACGCGCCAGGTGCGCTCGCCCAGCGGCTTGACGCGGATGGGACGGTCCAGCGTCAGCGAATTGCTGGCGCCGGAGCGGTCGCGGTCGGGCGCCACCACCGTCACCTCGTGGCCGGCGGCGCGCAGCCCCTCGGCCAGGACGCGGATGCCGGGGGCTTCCACGCCATCGTCATTGCTCACCAGTACGCGCATCGGGGGTCCTGCAGTAAGGACCCCATGATAACGGATGCGCCCACCGCGGCATCACCCGTCCCGGGTTAGTCTTTCGCGCATGGCCAAGCGCAAGCCACCCGTTCCGGTCGTCAGCGAGGACGACGCCGCCCTGTTCCGGGAGGCGATCGGCGGGGTGCGCCCGCTGGAAGCGCCGCCGCCCGCACCGGAAAAGCCCCGCCCGGCCCCGGTGCCGCGCATGCGCGCGCTGGACGAGGCCGAGGCGCTGGCGCAGTCGCGCGGCGCCGGCTGGTTCGAAGCCACCATCGAGGCCGCCGAAGCCCTGGCCTACCGCCGCGACGAGGTGCCCGAGAAGGTGCTCAAGGCGCTCAGGCGCGGCCAGTACAGCGTCGGCGGCGAACTCGACCTGCACCAGATGCGCGCCCCCGAAGCCGAGCGCTGGCTGCGCGAGTTCCTGGCCGAGTCACGCGCCGGCGGCCACGCCTGCGTGCGCATCATCCACGGCAAGGGGCTGCGGGCCGCCGCCGGCGGCTCGGTGCTCAAGGCCCTGGTGGACCGGATGCTGCGCCAACGCGCGGACGTACTCGCCTTCGCCTCCGCACCGGAAGCGATGGGCGGCACCGGCGCGGTCCTGGTGCTGCTGGCCCGGAAACGCCCGGGCGAGCAGCTTCCCGGCACCGGCTGAGCTCAGTCTTCGCCGCGCTTCTTGGGCGGGTGCACCCAGACCACGCGCACGCCGGCCGGCTTGGCCTTCTGTTCGACGGCAAGCACGTAGGCGATGTCGGTGTCGATGCTGGCCTTGCTGCCGGCGAGGGCGGCGGTG
Organism: Arenimonas sp.; assembly: GCF_041913985.1. Classification (GTDB taxonomy): domain Bacteria; phylum Pseudomonadota; class Gammaproteobacteria; order Xanthomonadales; family Xanthomonadaceae; genus Arenimonas. Next base: position 90,035 of record NZ_JAYSEG010000007.1, on the reverse strand, counting down.
TCGGTGCTGGCGCAGGCGGGCAGCAGCAGGGACGCGGCGGCAAGGGCGAGGCACTTGCGGGCGGTAACCATGGCGACCTCCTAGGTAGGAAAACCGCAGCGCCAGATTACGCCTGCCTCCGCCCCGTGCAAGTGCCGCCTCAGCCGGCCCGGCCGGCCTCCCGCACCTCGCCCAGCTCGGCCAGCAGGCCGGTGGCGTAGGCGCCCGGCGGCAGGGTGAAGGCCAGCGCCAGCACGCCGTCGGAGGGCCAGTGCCAGGCCAGGTCCTGCACGCGCACGCGCAGGGCGCGGCGCTCCTGCTTCAGGCCGGCGGCTTCCAGGCCGGCGCGCAGGTCGGCGAAGGGTTCCAGCGCGGCCAGCTCGAGCTCCCGGGTGGCGCTGGTGCAGCGCAGCTCGCCGGTGCCCCAGAGCGGGCCGGTGGGGTGGATGTCCATGCGGGCGGCGCGGGCGGCCAGTTCTTCCGTGGCCGGCTCGGGGCCGAACACGCTCTGGGTGCCGTCGAGCATCCACACTTCGCCCTCGCGGCCCGTGGCCCAGTCGCCGGCGGCGATGCGCGCGGCCAACACGGCGTTGAACATTTCCGAACGCGCGGCCGAGAGGTAGATCGAGCGCTGGTCGCGGTGCACGCGCTGGCCGGCGAACATGCGCCGCGCGGCCTCGACGTTGTCGCCCTCGCGGCCGAAGCGCTGCACGCCGAAATAATTCGGCAGGCCGCCGGCGGCGATGGCGGCCAGGCGCCGGCCGATGGCATCCGCGTCGCCCGCCACCTCGCGCAGCACCAGTTCGAAGCGGTTGCCCTTGAGCGCGCCGCGCGGCAGCTTGCGGTTGTGCCAGGCGCTGTCGAGCACGCGCAGTTCCTCGTCCTGCAGCGCGGCCAGGTCGGGCGCCACGCGCTTGGGCAGGTGCACGGAAAAACGCTGGCGGGTGACCGCGTGGCGGTCCTTCAGGCCGGCGTAGCCCACGCCCATTTCCGGGATGCCGGCCCAACGCGCCAGGCGCTTGGCGATGTGCGCGGTGTTGGCGCCGCGCTTCTCCACGGTGAGCAGCAGGTGTTCGCCCTGCCCCGTGGCTTCAAAGCCCGGGATTTCGTTTACCACGAAATCCTCGGGCGTGGCGCGGTAGAGCGCCGACAGCACCGGCGCGCCGAAGCCGCCCGGCAGCGCGCTCACGCGCGCACCAGCAGCGCCACGGCCATGGCGGCCAGGCCTTCGCCGCGGCCGGTGAAGCCGAGCTTTTCCGACGTGGTGGCCTTGACGCTGACCGCGTCGACGGCGATGCCGAGGTCGGCGGCCAGGTTCGCGCGCATCGCCGGCGCGTGCGCGGCCACCTTGGGCCGCTCGCAGACCACGGTGACGTCGGCATTGCCCACGCGCCAGCCGCGTTCGGCCAGCAGGGCCTGGCAGTGGCGCAGGAACACGCGGCTGTCGCAGCCCTTCCAGCGCTCGTCGGTGGGCGGGAAATGCACGCCGATGTCGCCCAGCGCCAGCGCGCCCAGCAGCGCGTCGCACAGCGCGTGGATCACCACGTCGCCGTCGGAATGCGCCAGCACCCCGCGCTCATGCGCGATGCGCACGCCGCCCAGCACCACGTGGTCGCCCTCGCCGAAGGCGTGCACGTCGTAACCCTGGCCGATTCGAATGTCTGTCATATTTAATTTTTGCCACGGATGACACGGATAAGAGCCGATAAACACGGATAAAGCGGAATAGAAGGGTAAGACACAAACGCCGGACGCCGATTCTGAACCCAAACCGCTCTATCCGTGTTTATCGGCTCTTATCCGTGCAAATCCGTGTTCAAGCTTTTTAAGCCCCACGCGCCAGGAGGAATTCGGCCAGGGCGAGGTCGGCCGGCGTGGTGATCTTCAAATTGTCTTCGCTGCCTTCGACCAGGCAGGGCTTGAGGCCCAGGCGCTCCATGGCCATGGCCTCGTCGGTGACCTTGAGGCCGGCGCCGAGCGCGGCCAGCAGGGCGCGGGTGAGGCCGCCGCGGCGGAACAGCTGCGGCGTGAGCGCGCGCCAGAGCCATTCGCGCGGCTCGGTGGCGGCGCTGCGGCCGGCCTGGTCGGCGCGCTTGAGGGTGTCGCGCACGGGGGCCGCCAGCAGCGCGCCCACCGGGTCGCCCTGCCCCACGGCCAGCAGGCGCGCCAGGTCCTGGCGGCGCAGGCAGGGGCGCGCGGCGTCGTGCACCAGCACCCACTGGTCGTCGCTGACCGAGGCCGGCAGCGCCTGCAGGCCCGCCAGCACCGAATCGGCGCGTTCGCCGCCGCCGATGCAGGTGATCACCGGCTTGCCGCCGATGTCGCGCCAGCCCGGCCAGTCGTGGTCGTCGGCGGCCAGGGCCACCACCACGCCGTCCACGTCGTCGTGGTCGAGCACGGCGCGCAGGCTGTGTTCGATGACCGGGCGGCCGGCCAGCATCAGGTATTGCTTGGGGGTTTCGGCGCCGAAGCGGGTGCCGCGGCCCGCGGCGGGCACCACCGCCCAGGTCACGGACGGGGCTCCTGCTCGACCGGCGGCACCGACACGGTGGGCGGCGCGCCATCGGGCCCGGCGGGCTCGACCACGCGGTAGAAGGTTTCGCCGGGCTTGATCATGCCCAGCTCGCTGCGCGCGCGGTCCTCGACCGCGGCCTCGCCCGACTTCAGGTCCTCGACCTCGGCCGAGAGCGCGTCGTTGCGCTGCTGCAGCCGGGCGTTCTCGCGCCGCTGGTCCTCGACGCGCACTTCAAGCTGGCGCGCCTCGCGCATGCCGCCGTCGCCCCACCAAAGCTTCGCCTGCAGGCCCGCGAAGGCCAGCAGGAGCAAGGCATAGAGCCACCAGCGACGCAAGGGCGTGGCTCAGCGCTTGAGGCTGGTGAAGGCGTCGCGGCCGGCGTAGCGCGCCTTGGCGCCCAGCGCTTCCTCGATGCGCAGCAGCTGGTTGTACTTGGCCACGCGGTCGCTGCGGCAAAGCGAGCCGGTCTTGATCTGGGTGGCGGTGGTGGCCACGGCGATGTCGGCGATGGTGGTGTCCTCGGTCTCGCCCGAACGGTGCGAGACGATGGCCGCGTAGCGGGCGCGGTCGGCCATGGCGATGGCCTCGAGCGTCTCGGTGAGCGTGCCGATCTGGTTCACCTTGATCAGGATGGCGTTGGCCACGCCCTGGTCGATGCCCTCCTTGAAGATCTTCGGGTTGGTGACGAACAGGTCGTCGCCCACCAGCTGCACCTTGCCCGAGAGGCGCTCGGTGAGCAGCTTCCAGCCGGCCCAGTCGTGCTCGGCCATGCCGTCCTCGATGGTGATGATCGGGTACTGCGCGCTCCAGCCGGCCAGGAAGTCGACGAACTGCTCGGGCGAGAGGCGCTTGCCCTCGCCCACCAGGTTGTACTTGCCGTTGTCGAAGAACTCCGAGCTGGCCACGTCCAGGCCCAGCAGCACGTCTTCGCCGGCCTTGTAGCCGGCCTTGCCGATGGCCTCGAGGATGACCTCGATGGCTTCCTCGTTGCTCTTGAGGTCCGGCGCGAAGCCGCCTTCGTCGCCCACCGCGGTGCCCAGGCCCTTGCCCTTGAGCACGGACTTGAGCGAATGGAAGATCTCGGTGCCCGCGCGCAGCGACTCGGCGAAGCTGTCGAAGCCCACCGGCAGCACCATGAATTCCTGCATGTCCACGTTGTTGTCGGCGTGGGCGCCGCCGTTGATGATGTTCATCATCGGCACCGGCAGCACGGCCTCGCGGCCGGCGGCCAGGTGCGCCCACAGCGGCATGCGCTTCGAGGCGGCGACGGCATGCGCGTTCGCCAGCGACACGCCCAGCAGCGCGTTCGCGCCCAGGCGGCCCTTGTTCTCGGTGCCGTCGAGGTTGATCAGCTTCTTGTCGAGGCCGGCCTGGTCGGCGCCGTCGAAGCCCTTGATGGCCTCGGCGATGGTGGTGTTGACGTTGGCCACGGCCTTGCGCACGCCCTTGCCCAGGTAGCGGCTCTTGTCGCCGTCGCGCAGCTCCACGGCTTCCTTGGTGCCGGTGGACGCGCCCGAGGGCACCATCGCGCGGCCGAAGCTGCCGTCGGCGAGGGTGACCTCGGCTTCGAGCGTGGGGTTGCCGCGGCTGTCGAGGATTTCGCGGGCGTGGACGTGGCTGATCGTGGTCATGTCGGCTCTTGGCAAGGTTTCAGGGGGTTTCCTGCATCTCGAGGAAGCCGGCGCGCTTGGTGGCGCGGTCGAGTTCGAGCAGGGTTTCGAGCAGGGCGGCCATCTTCGGCAGCGGCCAGGCGTTGGGGCCGTCGCTGAGGGCCTTCTCCGGGTCCGGGTGGGTTTCCATGAACAGGCCGCTGATGCCCACCGCCACCGCCGCGCGCGAGAGCACCGGCACGAATTCGCGCTGGCCGCCGCTCTTGCCGCCGGCGCCGCCGGGCAGCTGCACGCTGTGGGTGGCGTCGAACACCACCGGGCAGCCGGTGTCGCGCATCACGCTCAGCGAGCGCATGTCGGAGACGAGGTTGTTGTAGCCGAAGCTGACGCCGCGCTCGCAGGCCATGATCTGCTGGTTGCCGGTGGCGCGCGCCTTTTCGGTGACGTGCTTCATCTCCCAGGGCGAGAGGAACTGGCCCTTCTTGATGTTCACCGGCCTGCCGGCGCTGGCCACCTTCTGGATGAAGTCGGTCTGGCGGCACAGGAAGGCGGGCGTCTGCAGCACGTCCACCACCGCGGCCACTTCGTCCATCGGGGTGTATTCGTGCACGTCGGTGAGCACCGGCACGCCGAGCTGGCGCTTCACTTCCGCCAGCACCTTCAGGCCGCCCTCCAGGCCCGGGCCGCGGAAGCTGGTGCCCGAGGTGCGGTTGGCCTTGTCGAAGCTGGACTTGAAGATGAAGGGAATGCCGAGCTTGCCGGTGATTTCCTTCAGGCGGCCGGCGGTTTCCATCTGCAGCTCGAGCGACTCGATGACGCAGGGACCGGCGATGAGGAAGAAGGGCTGGTCGAGCCCCACCTTGAAACCACAAAGTTCCATCAGGCCTGGGCCTCCTTCAGGAGCCGGCCGCCGGCCTTGTGCTCGCGGGCGGCGCGGATGAAGCCGGTGAACAGCGGGTGGCCGTCGCGCGGCGTGGACAGGAATTCCGGGTGCGCCTGGCAGGCCACGAACCACGGGTGGCCCGGCAGCTCCACCATCTCCACCAGCAGGTCGTCCATGGACTTGGCGCTGATCACCAGGCCGGCGTCCTCGAGCTGGGTGCGGTAGCGGTTGTTGAATTCGTAGCGGTGGCGGTGGCGCTCGCCCACCACGTCCTTGCCGTAGAGCTCGCGCGACTTCGTGCCGGGCTTCAGGCGCTGCTCCTGCAGGCCCAGGCGCATGGTGCCGCCGAGGTCGGAGTGCTCGTCGCGGCGTTCGATTTCGCCGGTGGCGGTGCGCCATTCGGTGATAAGGCCGATCACCGGGTGGGCGCAATTGCGGTCGTTCTCGGTGCTGTTGGCGCCGGCCAGGCCGGCCACGTGGCGGGCGTAATCGACCACCGCGGCCTGCATGCCGTAGCAGATGCCGAAGTACGGGATGCCGTTCTCACGCGCGTGTTTCGCCGTGAGCACCTTGCCCTCGAAGCCGCGGTCGCCGAAGCCGCCGGGCACCAGGATGGCGTCCACGCCGGCCAGAATGCCGGTGCCTTCCTTCTCGACCTGCTCGGACTCGAGCCACTTGAGCTTCACGCGGGTGCGCTGGCGCAGGCCGCCGTGCTTGAGCGCCTCGGACAGCGACTTGTAGGCGTCCTGGTGGTCGATGTACTTGCCCACCACGGCCACCGTGACCTCGTCCACCGGGTGCTCGACCGCGTCCACCACGGCCTCCCACTCGGAGAGGTCGGCGGCGCGCGCCTTGTCCTCGAGCCGCAGGCGTTCGACCGCGATCTCGTCCAGGCCCTGGCTGTGCAGCCACAGCGGCAGCTTGTAGATGTTGTCCACGTCCACGCAGCTGATGACGGCCTTCTCGGGCACGTTGGTGAACAGCGCGATCTTGCGGCGCTCGCCGTCCGGCAGCGGCTTTTCGCTGCGGCAGACCAGGATGTCGGGCTGGATGCCGATCGAGCGCAGTTCCTTCACGGAATGCTGGGTGGGCTTGGTCTTGAGCTCGCCGGCGGCGGCGATGTACGGCACCAGGGTGAGGTGCATGAAGATGGCCTGGTCCGGGCCGCGCTCGGTGCGGATCTGGCGGATGGCCTCGAGGAACGGCAGCGACTCGATGTCGCCCACGGTGCCGCCGATCTCGACCAGGCCCACGTCGAAGCCGTCGGTGGCCTCGAAGATGCAGCGCTTGATCTCGTCGGTGATGTGCGGGATCACCTGCACGGTGCCGCCCAGGTAGTCGCCGCGGCGCTCCTTGCGGATCACGTTTTCGTAGATGCGGCCGGTGGTGACCGAGTTCTTGCGGCTCAGGCGAACGCGCAGGAAGCGCTCGTAGTGGCCCAGGTCGAGGTCGGTTTCGGCGCCGTCGTCGGTGACGTACACCTCGCCGTGCTGGAACGGGCTCATGGTGCCGGGGTCGACGTTGATGTAGGGGTCGAGCTTCATCATGGTCACCCGCAGGCCGCGGGCCTCCAGGATGGCCGCCAGCGAAGCCGCGGCGATGCCCTTGCCAAGCGAGGACACCACGCCACCGGTAACAAAGACGAGACGGGTCATGGGATTTGGGGGCGCTGGAAAACCGTATTCTACCGGCTCGACCGCCCGGACGCGAATTACCGCCCCTTATCAAGCACTTGCGCGGCCCCGGGGCGCGCCGACGCGCCGGGCTTGATGGAACCGGGGCGGCCCGCCATTCTGGGCGACCCGCCGACACCCCCGAACCGCAGGCCCCCGGAACCGAATGAACACCCGCTACAACGCCGCCGACATCGAAGTGCTCTCGGGCCTGGACCCGGTCAAGCGCCGCCCCGGCATGTACACCGACACCACCCGCCCGAACCACCTGGCCCAGGAGGTGATCGACAACTCGGTGGACGAGGCCCTGGCCGGCCACGCGAAGACGGTGGAAGTGGTGCTGCACGCCGACGGCAGCGTCGAGGTGGCCGACGACGGCCGCGGCATGCCGGTGGACATCCACCCCGAGGAGAAGATCCCCGGCGTCGAGCTGATCCTCACGCGCCTGCACGCCGGCGGCAAGTTCAGCGGCAAGAACTACACCTTCTCCGGCGGCCTGCACGGCGTGGGCGTGAGCGTGGTGAACGCGCTGTCGAAGAAGGTCGAGGTGCTGATCCGCCGCGAGGGCCAGGAACACCGCATGGAGTTCCGCGACGGCGACCGCAGCTCGCCGCTCGAGGTGGTGGGCACCGTGGGCAAGCGCAACACCGGCACCCGCCTGCGCTTCTGGCCGGACCCGAAGTACTTCGACACGCCCAAGATCGCCGTGCGCGCCCTGCGCCACCTGCTGCGCGCCAAGGCCGTGCTCTGCCCCGGCCTGACCGTGAAGCTGTTCGACGAGGCCAGTGGCGAGCGCAACGAGTGGTTCTACCAGGACGGCCTGCGCGACTACCTGCGCGGCGAACTGGCGGGCCGCGACCTGCTGCCGGCCGAACTGTTCGTGGGCCACCTGTCCAAGGACACCGAGGTGGTGGACTGGGCCGTGGCCTGGGTACCGGAAGGCGAGCTGGTGCAGGAAAGCTACGTCAACCTCATCCCCACCGCCCAGGGCGGCACCCACGTGAACGGCCTGCGCTCGGGCTTCACCGACGCGCTGCGCGAGTTCTGCGACTTCCGCAACCTGCTGCCGCGCGGCGTGAAGCTGGCGCCCGAGGACGTCTGGGACCGCGTGAGCTACGTGCTGAGCCTGAAGATGACCGACCCGCAGTTCAGCGGCCAGACCAAGGAACGCCTGAGCTCGCGCCAGGCCGCCGCCTTCGTCGAGGGCGCGGCGCACGACGCATTCTCGCTGTGGCTCAACCAGCACGTGGAAACCGGCCTGCAGATCGCCCAGCTGGCCATCGATCGCGCCGCGGCGCGCCTGAAGACCGAAAAGCAGGTCACCCGCAAGAAGATCACCCAGGGCCCGGCCCTGCCCGGCAAGCTGGCCGACTGCATCAGCCAGGACCTGGGCCGCACCGAGCTGTTCCTGGTGGAAGGCGACTCGGCCGGCGGCAGCGCCAAGCAGGCCCGCGACAAGGAATTCCAGGCCATCCTGCCGCTGCGCGGCAAGATCCTGAATACCTGGGAAGTGGAATCGGGCGGCGTGCTGGCCTCGAACGAGGTGCACGACCTGGCCGTGGCCATCGGCTGCGACCCGGGCGTGGAGGCCATCGACGGCCTGCGCTACGGCAAGGTCATCATCCTGGCCGACGCCGACTCCGACGGCCTGCACATCGCCACCCTGCTCTCTGCCCTGTTCCTGCGCCATTTCCCGGCGCTGGTGCGGGCCGGGCACGTGTTCGTGGCCATGCCGCCGCTGTTCCGCGTGGACGTGGGCAAGCAGGTGTTCTACGCCCTGGACGAAGAGGAAAAGCGCCTGCTGCTCGACAAGATCGAGCGCGAGAAGATCCGCGGCCAGGTCAGCGTCACCCGCTTCAAGGGCCTGGGCGAGATGAACCCCTCGCAGCTGCGCGAGTCCACCATCCACCCCGACACCCGCCGGCTGGTGCAGCTGACCGTGGACGACGCCGAGCAGACCCGGGCCCTGATGGACCTGCTGCTGGCCAAGAAGCGGGCCGGCGACCGCAAGGCCTGGCTGGAGGCCAAGGGCGACCTCGCCTCGCTCGAGGTGTGAATGAAGACGCCGGCCGGCCTTCGGCTATAGTCCGGCGGCAAGGGGATCAACCGGGGAGCCGTTCGTGGAACTGACCGCATTTCTCAGCCTGATGGCGCAGAAGAACGCCTCGGACCTGTTCCTGAGCGCGGGCGCGCCGCCGAGCATCAAGATCGAGGGCCACACCCGGCACATCGGCAACCAGATGCTCACCGGCGAAGAGGTCCGGAACATGGCCTATTCGGTCATGAACGAGCGGCAGATGAAGGACTTCGAGGCGAACTGGGAGATGAACCTGGCCATCGCCCTGGGCGAGATGGGGCGCTTCCGCGTGAACGTCTACCGCCAGCGCGGCGAGATCGCCATGGCGGTGCGCTTCATCACCAACAAGATCCCGTCGATCGAAAGCCTGAACCTGCCGCAGATCCTCAAGGAAATCATCATGATGCCGCGCGGGCTGGTGCTCGTGGTCGGCTCCACCGGCTCGGGCAAGTCCACCACCCTGGCCTCGATGATCGACTACCGCAACGAGAACCGCACCGGCCACATCCTCACCGTCGAGGAACCCATCGAATACGTGCACACGCACAAGATGTCGGTGGTGGACCAGCGCGAGATCGGCCTGGACACGCAGAGCTACGCCAACGCGCTCAAGAACGCCATGCGCGAGGCGCCGGACGTGATCATGATCGGCGAGATCCGCGACCGCGAGACCATGCAGGCCGCCATCGCCTACGCCGAGACCGGCCACCTGTGCCTGGCCACGCTGCACGCCAACAACGCCAACCAGACCCTCGACCGCATCATCAACTTCTTCCCGGAAACGGCCCGCCACCAGCTGCTGATCGACCTGTCGCTCAACCTCAAGGCGGTCATCGGCCAGCGCCTGCTCAAGGGCGTGAAGACCAAGCGGGTGCCGGCCATCGAACTGCTGCTGTCCTCGGCCTACATCTCCGACCTGATCGAGAAGGGCGAGATCGCCACCATCCGCGAGGCCATGAAGCAGGGCAACGAACAGGGCATGCAGACCTTCGACCAGGCCCTGTACAAGCTCTACGCCGCCGGCGAGATCACCTACCAGGAGGCCCTGGAGAACGCCGATTCCCGCACCGACCTGTCGCTGCGGGTGCGCCTGGAAGGCCCCGCGCCCCAGGGTGGCGACGCCGCCGGCCTGCGCCTGGAAGACCTGCAGGACATGCTGGTGGACCCCAGCCACAAGCACTGGAAGGGCTGAGCCCCAAGGGCCGCTCCGGCCCCTCCCCGGCCGAAACTGTGACCTGCCGCCCGGAAATGTGACGCTGCGCGTCACAATTCTGCCCCGCATCGTCCCCGCCTGACCCGGAAAAGCGGCCGCCCGTCGGCCGGACGGCCGGTAAGCGCCCCGGTTTGCGTCGGCCCGGGCCTTCACATACTGTGACGTAGTGCGCAATTCACGGCGTTTACGCGCCCGTCACCGACCTGAACCCCCGGGTTGGCACGGTTCATGCATTTGACTCCCTGCCCGCTGTTTGCGTGCCCCTGGTCGGTGAGCCGGCCCGGAATGTCTACCCAACAATCCAGTCGTTTCACCCTGCAAACAACACCTTAGGAAACCTGCTCATGAAGAACGTCCGTGCTTTCCGAGGCCTCGCCCTCACCGGCGTGGCGGCCCTCGGCCTGATCGCGATGACCCCGGCCATGGCCGAGTCCGATTTCGTCACCGGCAACGGCGCCATCGCCGCCAACGCCGCCGTTGACTTCGAGATCAACGTTCCCCGCTTCATCCGCTTCCAGGTCGGCAGCAACGGCGCCACCCAGGACCTGGTGAGCTTCGACGTCCCGGCCGCCACCATGGGCGACGACGCCGACATCGCCGCCACCTCCAACGGCACCCTCGCGGTCTCCCTGCTGGGCAACGTCGGCGACATCAGCCTCGACGCCACCACCACCGGCCCGCTGAGCAACGGCCCCGACACCCTGTCCTGGGCCGAGATCCTCGCCACTTCCGACGACGCCGCCCTGGACGTCCCGGCGATCGTCGACGGTGCCACCGGCGCCGCCGAGACCATCACCGCCAACGTCGGCAACAGCGTCGTCAACCGCAGCGCCGACTGGACCTTCGCCTACAGCAACACCGACATCATCGGCGCCGGTACCTACACCGGCTCGGTGACCTTCACCGCCTCGAACCCGTAACCGGGCCCCGGCGTTGAATGCGCGGGGCGGGCCCAGGCCCGCCCCGCGACCCCCACCCCCTGCACGCCCGCCCATGACCCCTGTCCGCGCGACCACCGCCGTGCTCCTGTTGGCCGCCCTGGCCGGGGCCGGCGAGGCGCATGCGTACATCGTCACCATCAACAGCGGCGACCGGGCGGTCTACCTCCGGGTGGGCGACGGCCGTTTCTCCGGCCGCTACTCCAATGGCGGCACGCCGCTGTCCGGCGGCGCCATCTCCCGCGTCGCGGTCACGGTGCCGGCGGCACAGGTCGGCAACGGCACCTCCCTGCCGATGGCGGCCAACGGCCGCACCACCAGTGACTGGGACGGCTACCAGTTCTGCAACGCCGGCCAGCTCTATGTCGGCGGCTTCTTCCGCCGCCCGGGCAACGCCCAGGGCGGCAGCCTCGACGCCATCCTGACGGTCACCGCCCCGGCGACGCTGACCAATGCCAACGGCGACACCATCCCCATCTCCGAGATCAGCTGGACCAGCAGCGGCAACGGCGACGGTGGCGCCACCCAGCCGGTCCTCGCCGGCACCTTCCAGGGCGGCCAGCAGACGCTGCAGACCAACTTCTTCCGCAACACCTGGCGCGAAAGCTGCCTGAGCTTCCGCTACGCCAACAGCCAGATCGTCGGCGCCGGCACCTACACCGCCCGTATCACCTACACCCTCACCGCGCCATGAGCCGCGCCCTCGCCTTCCTCCTGCTGCTGGCCGCGCTGGTCGCGCCGCTCCCGGCGATGGCCCAGGCCCAGCGCGTGGACGACAGCGCCAGTCAGGTGCTCAGCCCGCTGGTGCGCATGAAGTGGGAAGACCTGGCCCCGGGCGGCTCCGACGACCTCGTCGGCCAGGTCACCGTGCTGGTGCGCCTGGACGTCTCGCCCTGGCGCGGCCGCAACGCCCGCATCTACCACGTGCTGGCGCCGCAGCCGCAGGGCCGCGTTCTCGCCAGCTGGACCACCCGCGGCGTGCTGCTCGCCGGCGCGGTGCGCGACGGCGAGCGCACGCTGGTGTACTCCGGCCCGATCACCACCGACCTGCTCGAAGACACCTTCGTGATGCAGCTGCGCGCCGATGGCGACCAGATGGTCCGCCCGGAGCAGCTCGAGTTCTCGTTCGAAATCGAAGCGGAGGGCACCTGATGCGGCTGTCGGCGTGGCTTCTCGCCCTCTTCCTGCTCGCCCCGGCGCCCGCGCTCGCGCAGGGCTTCTCCGCCCAGATCATGCCGCCGCGCTTCGAGGAACGGGCGCAGCCGGGTGGCGTCTTCCGCGACGTCATCGAAGTCTCGAACATCTCGCCGGTGGCCTCGCGCATGAAGGTGAGCACGGCCGACTGGGTGCTGGACGAGAAGGGCACGGCGCAGTTCTCCTCCGCGCTCGCGCCCGGCAGCTGCCGCCCCTGGACCGCGCTCGAAGCGACCGAGATCGAAGTCCCGCCCAACGGCCGGCGCCGCTTCCGCTTCGAAGTGCGGGTGCCCGCGGATGCCCCCGACGGCCAGTGCCGCTTCGCCATCATGTTCGAGGGCGAGCCGACGCCGGTGCCGGGCATGGTGCTGCCGGTGGCGGGCCGCATCGGCATCATCGTCTACCTCGACATCGGCAAGGGCGCCGCGCGCCTGCGGCTGGCCGGCAGCGGGGTCACCGAACTCAACGGAGTGGACGTGCCGTACCTGCGGGTGCGCAACGAGGGCAACGCCCACGGCCGCCTCGACGGCTTCGTCGACGGCGTCGACGCCGAGGGCAAGCGCTGGACGCTGGCCCCCACCAGCGCGCCCATCATGCCCGGGCTGGAGCGCGAGATCGCGCTCTATCCCATCGTCAACGAAGGCGAGCCGGTCCGCATTTCCTTCCCGGTCCAGCTCAAGGGCCGCCTCGACTGGCGCACCGAGCGCCTCGACATCGACCTCGCGGCGGGGCGCTGACCGTGGCGGGCGCGCCTCCCCACCGGCGACTGGCCGCCAGCATCGCCGCGGCGCTGCTGTTCGCCCCGTCCCTGGCGCTGGCCGCGCAGGATCCGGTGACGGGCGAGGAAGAAGAGGCCTGGCAGGACCAGGTGATCGCGCCCGACCAGCTGGCGCCGCTGCCGCCCGACGAGAGCGAGGGTTTCGACGCCACCGGCCTGCCGCGCTCCTTCCGGCTCGAGGCCCTGCTCAGCCGCACCGAACGCGGTGACGAGACCTTCAACGAGGGCGGCCTCAGCTTCAGCGGCTTCCGGGAAACCGAGGCCTACGGAAACCTCTCGCTCGACGCATCCCTGATCCACTCCAACCGCAACACCGGGGGCGAAGGCGCCATCGGCGGCATCGCCACGCTCTGGCAGCGCGGGCTGTTCATGGGCGGCGGCTGGCGCGGCAACAACGGCCTGGGCGTGCTCAACACGCCGTCGCCGGACCTGGCGCGCGAGCAGTTCCGCTTCTTCCTGCCCAGCGTGCCCTTCGCCGGCGCCAGCACCGAGTGGCGGCAGTCCGAGCGCGGGCTGCAGCTGCAGGCGGCGCTGGGTCGCGCCGGCGTGTTCGAAGGCGCGCGCGTGGTCGGTTTCGACCTGGCCGACGGCAATGTCGGCGCACTGGGCGCGCAGTGGAAGTGGTCGCGGCACTGGCGGGGCGCGGTGTCGGCGCTGGCCACCGACGGCCGCCTGCTCCCCGACGACCTGGGTGGCACGCTTTACCAGGACGCCCGCACCGAGGCCGTGCACTTCGCCACCGGCTGGGAGGCGGGCAAGCACGCCCTGAACTTCAACCTGCAGTCCAGCGACGGCGACCTCGGCGGCGCCTGGGGCGCCTGGGCCGACGGCCGCCTGCAGCAGGGCCGGATTACCCACCGCTACGGCGTGTTCAACCTCGAGCCGGCCCTGGCCTGGGGCGCCCAGCCCATCGCCAACGACAGCCGCGGCGCCTACTACCGCGCCGCCTACCAGCACGCGCGCTGGAACTGGAGCGCGGGCATCGACCGCATCACCAGCATTTCGGGCAACAGCTTCGACGGCTGGTACGGCACCGGCTACGCGCGCTACCAGGCCACGGCGACCACCGGCTACGGCGGCAACCTGGCCGTGCGCCGCTCGGGCTCCGCCGAAACCTTGTCGGGCCAATGGTTCATGGACCGCGGCAGCCGCTGGGGCACGAGCCGGCTGCAGTTCGAGCACACCAGCAGCCGCGGCGCCGACCAGGGCGACGACAGCTGGCGCGTCACGCTCGACCAGGCCCTGCCCATGCGCCGCGGCCAGCGCCTGTCGCTCAGCGCGGCCTATGGCGAGCTCGCCTACGACGGCCTGCCCGCCACCGGCGTCGCCACCCTGTCGGCCTATGGCGGCTTCGACATCGGCAGCCGCCTCACCATCGACGGCACCGCGCGCTGGAACCGCAGCAGCGGCGGCGACGAATTCCGCGGCACCGACCTCAACCTCAACCTGGCCTGGCGCGTCGCCAACCGCTGGTGGCTGGTGGCCACGGTGTACGAGAACCAGGGCACGCGCCGCTCGCCCTTCATCATCGACCCGCTCGCCACCGAACAGCCCTTCGTGGCGCTGCCGCGCGACCGCGCCATCTTCCTGAGCCTGCGCTACGAGCGCGAAGCCGGCACCAGCGCCGGCGTGCTCGGCGGCGCGCCGGGTTCGGCCTTCGGCAGCATCACGGGCAGCGTCTTCCTGGACGAGAACGGCGACGGCGAGCGCGCCGCCTCCGAGTTGCCCGCGAGCAACGTCACCGTGCTGCTCGACGGCCGCTACTCGGTGCGAACCGACAGCCAGGGCAATTTCGAATTCCCGCGCGTCGCGGTGGGTGCGCACACCATCGAAGTGGTGCCCGACAACCTGCCCCTGCCCTGGTTCCTCGACGAACAGGGCGACCGCCGTGCGGTCGAGGTGCAGGTGCGCGACGCGGCGCGCGTGGACATCGGCGCGAGGCGCCAGCGATGAAGCCGCGCATCCCGCACCCCAAGGGCATCGTCCTGCGCCTGGCCGGCCTGGTGGTGGCGGCCGCGCTCGCGGTGGGCCTTCAGGCCAGCGAGGGCCGCGCCGCGAACTCGCCGGCGCCGGCCGCCAAACCGGCCCCCGTGCTGCCCGAAGCCTGCGGCGAGCCGGCCGCCGCCCGCGCCGCCCGGGTGCTCAGGCACCCGGCGCTCGTCCCCGCGGCTCAGCCCAGCGCGGCGCGCAGCAGCGCTTCCAGCAAGCCCTGCAGCCTGCCCGCGCGCTCGCGGTCGTAACGCCCCGTCGCTTCGTCCATGTAGGTGGACTGCGCCAGCTCGAGCTGGATCGCCTCCACGCCCGTCGCCGGCTGGCCGTAGTGGCGCGTGATGTAGCCGCCCTTGAAGCGGCCGTTGCACACGTGGGTGTAATCGCCCTGCCCCGCCAGCACCGCCTCCAGCCGCGCCTGCGTGGCCGGTGTGCAGCTGGCGCCGCCGGCGGTGCCGAGGTTGAGGTCGGGCAGCCGGCCCTCGAACAGGAAGGGCACCACGCTGCGGATGGAGTGGCCTTCCCACAGCACGGCGCGGCCATGCGCCTGCTTCAGGCGCGCGAGTTCGCCGGCCAGCGCGTCGTGGTAGGGGCGCCAGTAGCGCTGCACGCGCGCCGCCACTTCGTCCGGGCCGGGCGCCTGGCCCTCGAGGTACACCGGGTCGCCGCTGAAGCGCACCGCGGGGCACAGGCCGGTGGTGTTCTGGCCCGGGTACAGCGACACGTCGTCGGGCGGGCGGTTGAGGTCCACCACGTAGCGCGAGTACTGCGGCACCAGCACCGAGGCGCCCAGGCCGCGCGCGAAGTCGTACAGGCGGCTGACGAACCAGTCGGTGTCGGGCACGCCGCGGGCGGCGTCGGTGACGCGGACGGCGATGTCCTCGGGCAGCGCGATGCCGTCGTGCGGCAGACTGATGAGCAGCGGCAGCGAACCGCGGTGCAGCGTGTAGACGTCGTCCATGCCCCGAGTCTAGCCGGCGAAGCGGGCGGGCGCGTACGGCGCCGGGTCGATCGCCGGCGCGCGGCCGGTGACCAGGTCGGCCAGCAGGCGGCCGGTGCCGGCGCTCATGCCCATGCCCATCATGCCGTGGCCGGTGGCCAGGAACAGGTTGTTGAAGCCGGGCGCGCGGCCCAGCAGCGGCAGGTCGTCCCAGGTCATGGGCCGCCAGCCGCACCACTCCTCGCGCTTGGCCGGACCCACCGGTTCGAGCAGGTATTCGCCGGCGCCGCGCTCGAGCGCGTCCAGGCGCGCGCGGTTGAGGCTGTCGTCGTAGCCGCTGAATTCCATGGTGCTGCCCAGCCGGTAGCCGTCGCCCCAGGTGGTGACGCAGACGCTGCGCTCCTTGAGCACCAGCGGCCGGCGCGGCGGCGCGGCCGGGCGGTCGTAGGTGATCGAATACCCCTTGCCCGGCTGGATGGGGATCTGCAGGCGCAGCATCTGCGCGAATTCGGTGGACCAGGCGCCCAGCGCCATCACCACGCGCCCGCCGGTGCGGCGGCCTTCGCTGGTGTGCACCGCCTCGATGCCGTTGCGGCCACGCTCGAGCCCGGTGACGCGCACACCCTCCTCGATCACGCCGCCGTCGGCGCGCACCACGCGGGCCAGCTCGGCGGTGTAGCGGTCGGGCCGCAGCTGGGCGTCGCCCGGGAAGAACACCGAGCCGGCCAGACCCGGCCGCAGCGCCGGTTCGTCGGCGGCCAGCGCGGCGCCATCGAGCACGCGGGCGGGGATGCCGAGCTCTTCGAGCAGGGGCAGGTCGCGGCGCTGCTTCTCCAGCGCGCGTTCGGTGCGGAACACGTAGTGCAGGCCGCCGGCCTCGAAGCCGCAGTCCAGGTCCTGGCCGTAGACGAGGTCTTCGATGAGCGCCCGCGAATACTTCAGCAGCGCGCCCTTGGCCAGGCCGCTCTCGCGCCAGTCGCGGCGGTTGCAGCGGCCGGCCACCTTCGCCAGCCAGCGCATCAGCGCCGGGTCCCAGCGCGGCTTCACGTACAGCGGCGCCGAGGGGCTGAGCATCCAGCGCAGCGCCTGCCCCACCATGCCCGGCGCCGCCAGCGGCGCGGCGTGGCTGGGCGTGAGCGTGCCGCAGTTGCCCCAGGAGGTGGCGGCGCCGACGCGCCCGGCCTCGAGCACGCGCACCGAGCGCCCCTCGGCCAGCAGGTAATGGGCGCAGGCGAGGCCGATCACGCCACCGCCGAGGACCAGCACATCCGCATCTTGGCTCATGCGGCGATTCTACCCGGCGGCCGCGCGGGCGGCGCGGCTCAGCGCCGCATCGGCGGCAGGCTGCCGTAGGTGGCCGCGCGCCAGAGCCATTCGGCCGGGCCGAAGCGGAAGCGCGCCAGCCACCAGTGGCTCAGCGCCACCTGCACGGCGAAGAAGCCCAGCACCAGCAGCGGCTGCCAGGCGCGCGGCAGCTGGTCGAAGCAGCCCAGGCCGTAACCGAAGAACACCGTGGTCATCACCAGCGACTGCATCAGGTAGTTGGTGAGCGCCATCCGCCCGGCCGGCGCCAGCAGATTCAGCCAGCCCGCCACGGCGGGGCAGCCCAGCCCGCGCACCACCCAGCCCAGGTAGCCCAGGGCCATCACCGCGCCACCCAGCATCTGCAGCACCTGGGCCGTGGAGGCACGCAGGTCGAGGCGCCCGAAGTCCAGCGTCGGCTCGAGCCAGAACGACACCAGCACCATGGCTATGCCCACCGGCAGCGCCACCCAGCGCAGCCGCCAGTGCACCCGTTCGAATTCGCCGGGGCGCGCGATGGCGCCGCTGCGCGCGAACCAGGCGCCCACCAGGAACAGGCCCAGGATGAAGGCGCCATAGATGAGGATGAAGCCGATCATGCTGGTGAAGTCGTGCAGGCGCTGCACGGTGGCCTCGGCGAAGCTGCCGCTGCCGTAGGCCTGGCGCTGCGAGTCGATTTCCGCCGCCATTTGCACGGCCTGCTGGGCCATGGCCTGGTCGAAGCTGGCGCGCGCCTCTTCCGGCATCGCCTGCATGGCGCTGCCGAGCAGGCCGAACGACAGCGTCAGCACGGTCGGAACCAGCATCAGCGCCACGCCCCACTTCGGCAGCCGCGACTGCGGCGTGCGCCGAAAGAACAGCAGGAGCAGGAAACCCATCAGCGCGTAGGTGACCAGGATGTCACCCGACCACACCAGCAGCGCATGCGCCAGGCCGATGGCCAGCAGCGCCAGCACGCGGCGCAGGTACAGGCCGAAGAACGGCCGTTGCGCCGCCTCGGCGCGCATCAGCATGACGGTGAAGCCCATGCCGAACAGCAGCGAGAACAGCGGGAAGAACTTGCCCTGCACCAGCAGGTAGATGGCGCCGTCCACCCAGCGGTCGGCGCCGGTGAGCTGCGGGTCGAGGCCGGTCATGGAGGCCATCAGCGGCCCGGCCATGCCCTCGATGTTCATCAGCAGGATGCCCAGCAGGGCGAAGCCCCGGACGACGTCCAGGGCCTGGATGCGTTCGACGCCGGTGACCGGCGCCAGCGAAGCGGGTTCGTTCATGGCCCGGGGCCTCCCCGCCCCGGCGCCACTTTACCTAATTCAGTGCTGCACGCCGCCGTCGCCGTGCACGTGGCCATGCTCGATCTCGACCGGCTCGGCCGCGCGCACGCCCACCACTTCCACCTGGAACTGCAGGGTCTTGCCGGCCATGGGGTGGTTCAGGTCCACGTCCACCACGGTGGCGCCCACCTTCATGACGGTGACCGCGCGCGGGCCCATCGAGGTGTTGATGATGACCTGCTGGCCCGGCTTGAGGCGGGTTTCGCGGATGTGCTTCTTGGGCACGCGCTGCACGAAGCCCTCGCGGCGCTCGCCGTAGGCCTCTTCCGGGCCGACGGTCACTTCGAAGCTGTCGCCCTCGGATTTGTCCATCATCGCGGCCTCGAGGCCCGGGATGATGTTGCCGTGGCCGACCAGGATGGCCAGCGGCTCGCGGTCCTTCGAGGTCTCGATGGCCGGCTGGCCCGGCTCGGAGACGGTGTAGTGGAAACGGACGACGTGGTTCTTCTCGATCTTCATGGGGATTCCGTGGAGGGGCCGGTGACGCGACCGGCGGGATGGGGCACACTCGGCCCGTGACAGCGAAAGCGCATTATCCCGGCCCCTCCCGCCCGGCGCCAGTTCCCCGGGGCCGGTTCGCACTCCCCCTGCTGCTGGCCCTGCTGGCAGGGTGCTCCTCAAGCCCCGAACGCCCCGCCGCACAGGCCGCCGCGCCGCGCGCGCTGCAGGTGGTGGACGTGGCGCCCGCCGACCCGCTGCGCGCCAACGACGTGCTCATGCGCGCGCTCGGCCTGGTGGGCACGCCCTACCGCTGGGGCGGCAACACGCCCGACGGCGGCTTCGACTGCAGCGGCCTGGTGGGCTACGTGTTCCTCGACGCGGCGAAGGTCTACCTGCCGCGCACCACCCGCGAGATCGCGAAGGTGGAAGCCCGGACGCCGCCGCGCGACCGGCTGGCGCCGGGCGACCTGGTGCTGTTCGGCGACCGCGGCGCCATCTTCCACGTGGGCATCTACGTCGGCGAAGGCCGCTTCGTGCACGCGCCCAGCACCGGCGGCACCGTGCGCCTGGACCGCCTGGACGGGCCCTACTGGGGCCGGCACTACGCCGGCGCCCGCCGCGTGCTCGACTAGTTCGCCGGCGGCTCCGGCCGCAGCCACAGCCAGGTGCCCACCACCGCCATGATGGCGGTGCCGGTGGCGGCCATCCACCATTTCGGCGCGGTGGCGAACATCAGCAGGCTGCTGGCGGCCATGGTGCCGATGGCCCACTGCTTGGCGCGCCGGTTCACCGAACCGGTGGCCTGCCAGTCGCGGATCATCGGGCCGTAGACGCGGTGCGCCAGCAGCCAGTCATGCAGGTGCCGGGAGCCGCGCGCGGCGGCGAAGGCCGAGAGCAGCACGAAGGGCGTGGTGGGCAGGCCGGGCACGAAGATGCCGATGATGCCCAGCGCCAGCGCGGCGTAGGCCAGCAGCAGCCACATCCAGCGGCGGACGTGGACGAGCGGGCTCATCCGGCCGGCGCGGTGGCCGCCTTGGCCGCGGCGGCGACCATGGCCTCGCGCACCCGGCGCCGGCGCATGCGCGCGTGCAGGCGCTCGCGGGTGCGGGCCAGGGCCCGGGCCAGGGCGATGCGTTCGTCGCCGCCGCCGGCGTCGGGCTGGGCGCCGCGGGCGGTGCAGAACTCGGCATAGGCCGCCACCACGTGGCGGATCTGGCGCAGCAGCAGCTCGAGCATGATGGCGTCGTCGAGCAGGCCTATCACCGCCACGTCGTCGGGGATCAGGTCCTCGGGGTCGCTGAAGTAGGCCAGCAGCTTGAGCACCTCGGCGCGCTCGACCTGCGGCAGGGCCCAGGCTTCGTCCTCGAGCATGTCCACCAGCCGGGCCACCTCCTGCATGCGCCGGCGGATGTAGCCGGGCGCGCAGTCGATGGGCAGGGTCTCCAGGCTGTGCCGGGCAGCGGCCACGATGTCGCACTCGTCGGCGCTGGCCACGCGCCGGTCGGCCCGCTCCAGGGCCTCGTGGAAGCGTTCGATGTCGCCGGGCTCGAGTTCGAAGGTGATTCGCATGGCCGCCATCGTACGCCAGCCTGAACACGATATTCACGCCGCCTGCACGCGAACTGGCCGGCGGGGCGGATTTCGCGTAGAGTGCACGGCGTTTGCTGCACCGGCTGACCGTTTTCCCCCGGTATGCCCCGCCGCCAGGCCCCGAGCCCCGCTCCCGTCCTGCGCCAGGCCCCACTCCGCACGCCTTTCGCTGCGCAAACCCGCCAGGCCCATCCGGCCCTGGCGTCAAAACTTGAAGCACTACTCGCAGCGCGGTTTCAGGGAACGCTCCGGGTTACACAACGGAGCAAAACTCATGTCTTTCCAGTCCCTTGGGCTCGCGCCCGAGCTCGTCCGTGCGCTGTCGGACGTCGGCTACACCACTCCCACCCCGATCCAGGCCGAGGCGATCCCGCTGGCCCTGGCCGGCCATGACCTGATGGGCGGCGCCCAGACCGGCACCGGCAAGACCGCCGCCTTCGCCCTGCCCCTGCTGCACCGCCTGGCCCAGGCCGGCCCGCAGCGCGGCCCGCGCAAGCCGCGCGCGCTGGTGCTGGTGCCCACCCGCGAACTGGCCGTGCAGGTCAGCGACAGCCTGCGCGCCTACGGCAAGCACCTGCGCCTGAGCGTCGCCACCGTGTACGGCGGCGCCGGCATGCAGCCGCAGGTCGAAGCCCTGCGCCGCGGCGTCGACATCCTGGTGGCCTGCCCGGGCCGCCTGATCGACCACCTGCAGCAGCGCACCGCCGACCTGTCGGCGGTCGAGGCGTTGGTGCTCGACGAAGCCGACCGCATGCTCGACATGGGCTTCCTGCCCGCGATCAAGCGCGTGCTGGCCAAGGTGCCGCCGCAGCGCCAGACCATGCTGTTCTCGGCCACCTTCGAGGACGCCATCAAGAAGCTCGCCATGGAGTTCCTGCGCGACCCGCGCGAGGTCCAGGTGACCGTGCGCAACGCCGTGGCCACCAGCGTCACCCACGTGGTGCACCCGGTGGACGCGTCGCGCAAGAAGGACCTGCTGATCGAGATCCTGAGCAAGCGCTACCAGGACCAGATCCTGGTGTTCGGCCGCACCAAGCACGGCTGCAACCGCCTGGCCGAGCAGATCGAGAAGGCCGGCATCAACGCCGTCGCCATCCACGGCAACAAGAGCCAGTCGCAGCGCCTCAAGGCCCTGCGCGACTTCAAGTCGGGCCAGGCCCGCGTGCTGGTGGCCACCGACGTCGCCGCCCGCGGCCTCGACATCCCGCTGCTGCCGCTGGTGATCAACTTCGACCTGCCGATGGTGGCCGAGGACTACGTGCACCGCATCGGCCGCACCGGCCGCGCCGGCGCCAGCGGCGAAGCCGTGTCGCTGGTGGGCACCGACGAGGGCGGCCTGCTGCGCGCCATCCAGCGCCTGCTCAAGGCCGACATCGCCCTGGTCGAGGTCGAAGGCTTCGTGCCCAGCCGCGGCATCCGCATGGGCAACGACAACGCCTCCAACGGCCGCCCGTCGGGCAACCGCCCGCCGCGCCGCGACGGCGACCCGCGCCAGGGTCGTCGCCCGCACGCCGGCGGCGATGACCGCCACGCGCACGCCGGCCCGAAGGGTACCGGCGGCCGCGGCGGCGAGCGTCGCCGCGAGGCCACCGCGGCGCGCTGAACAGCACCCGCTGCAAATGAGAAGGGCCGCCCCAGGGCGGCCCTTTCCATTTCAGGTCGCGCACGGCGCCGTCACCTGGCTTCGGTGAATTCGCCGTAGTCCGCCAATTGCTCCATCACCGCCTTGTCGCCCACCACCACGATCGACTGCTGCGCCGGCACGAAGTACTTCGCGCCCATCGCCTGCACCTGCTCCGCGGTGACCGCGCGCACCTTGGGCACGTACTCGCCCAGGTATTCGGGCGGCAGGCCCACCAGCCAGTTCGAGGCCAGGCTGCCGGCCACCGAGGCCTGCAGCTGGTTCGACACCAGGTAGCTGCCGGCGACGTAGCGCTTGTTCATCTCCAGCTCGACGGCCGGCACCGGTTCGCGGCCCAGGCGCTCGAATTCGGCGAAGAACTCCTTCAGCGCCGCGCCGGTGACCTCGTTGCGCACATCGGCATTGGCCACCAGCGCGCCGCCCGCCGCCAGGCTGCGCTGGCCCAGGCCGGCGCCGTAGGTGTAACCCTTCTCCTCGCGCAGGTTCTGCATCAGGCGGCTGCTGAAGCTGCCACCGAGCACGGTGCTGGCCAGGCGCAGCGGGATGGCGTCCTCGTGCGTCGCCGGCACCGCCGGGCGGCCCAGGCGCAGCGTGGACTGCACGCTGCCGGGACGGTCGAGGTGCACGCGCGCGGGCGGCGCCTCGGCGCGCGACGGCGCCGTGGCGGCCAGCGGTTCGCCTTCGGCCTTCCAGTCGCCGAAGTGGCGCTCGGCAAGCGCGAAGGCGTCGTCGGCGCTGATGCGGCCGGTCACCACCAGCAGGCCGCGGTCGGGCCGGATGCGGCGTGCGTATTCGGCCTGCAGGCGCGCGCGGTCCACCGCGGCAATGCCGGCCTCGGTGGACTGGGTGCGCGAATACGGGTGGTCGCCGTACAGCGCCGCGAGCATGGCGCGCTCGGCGCGGAAGCCCGGCTGCGCCTCGGCGGCCTTCAGGCCCTGCAGCGCGTTGGCCTTGGCCAGGCGCACTTCCTCCTCGGGGAAGGCGGGCGAACGCGCCACGTCGGCCAGCAGGCCGGCCATGTCGGCCGACTTCGAGGCCAGGGCATTGGCGCTCAGGCTCAGGCCGTCGTTGCTGGCGAAGGCGCCGACCGAACCGCCGAAGGACTGCGCGGCTTCGGCGATGGCGCGCGAATCACGCGTCGCCGTGCCTTCGGGCATCAGGCCGGCGAGCATGGACGCGAAGGCCGGCGTGGCCGGGTCGTCGGCGGCCAGGCCGGCGCCGCGGAAGGCCAGCACGAAGTCCACGCGCGGCACACCGTCGCGCGGCACCACCCACACCTGCAGGCCGTTGGCGAGCGTCTTGCGCTCCACCTGCGGCACCGGCAGCGGTTTGTCGGCGGCGAAGGCCGGCAGGCCGGCGGGCATGGCGGGCGGCTCGGCGGCGGCCAGGGCCAGCGGCGCGAGCGCGGCGGAAACGAACAGGGCGATCAGGGTCTTGGTCATGGTCGTCTCCTCACTTGCCCGCGTCGGCGGCGGGCGCGGCCAGCATGGCGGCGGGCTTGCGGTCGATCACGGTGCGGTTGGCCACCGTGAGGTAGGTGCGCGCGACGCGCTGCAGGTCCTCGGAATCCACGGCCTCGATCCAGCCGGGGATGCGGTTGGCCACGGTGGCGTCGCCCCAGATCGCCTGCAGGCGCGCCAGCGTGTCGGCGCGGCCGAGGTAGCTTTCCATGCCGTTGTTCCAGTCGGCCAGCATGCGGGTCTTCACCCGCGCCAGCTCCTCGTCGCCAACGCCATCCCTGGCGATGCGGGCGATTTCCTCGTCGAGCGCGGCCAGCACCTGGTCGGCGTCGTACTGCGGCTTGTAGAGCGCGAACAGCGTCAGCAGCGTGGGGCCGTCGAACTCCCAGGGGCTGGTGAGGCCGAACAGGTACTCGCCGTTGATGGCCATCTCGCGGCCCTTCACCAGGCCCTGGTAGACGCGCGAGGCGTCGCCGCCGGCCAGCACTTCGGCCAGCACGGCGGCAGGCGCGTGGTCGGGGCTGCCGCGCTCGGCGATCTTCCAGCCCACCGCGAGCGCCGGCACCTGGGCCAGCGCGTCGGGCTGGGTGACGCGGATCTCCTTCGTGTTCAGCGGCTCGGCCACGTCCGGACGCGGCGGCGTGGGACGCGCGGCGACCTTGCCGAAGTATTTCTCCGCCAGCGCGAAGCCCTGCTCGGGCGTCACGTCGCCGGCGATCGAGAGCACCGCGTTGTTCGGGCCGTAGTAGTCGCGGTGGAAGGCGGCCACGTCGGCGACGGTGGCGCCCTCGAGGTCCTCGAAGCTGCCGTAGCCGTCGTGGTTGTTCTCCCACTTCGAGAAGGCGGCCTGGTTGATGTCGAGCCACATGAAGCCGCCATAGGGCTGGTTCTTCACGTTCACGCGGATCTCTTCCTTCACCACGTCCTGCTGGTTGCGCAGGGTGCGCTCGTTGAAGTCGAGCGTGGTCATGCGGTCCGCCTCGAGCCACAGGATGGGCTCGAGCGCCGAGGCCGGCGCGACCTCGATGTAGTTGGTGAAGTCGGGGCGGGTGGATCCGTTGTTGCGGCCGCCGCCGGAGGTGATCACCTTGTCGAACACGCCCTCGCCCGCCACCGGCGTGCCTTCGAACATCAGGTGCTCGAACAGGTGCGCGAAGCCGGTGCGGTTGCGCGGCTCCTGGCGCATGCCCACCTTGTAGACCACGCTCACGCCCACCACCGGCGCGCTGGGGTCGGGCGAGACCACCACGGTCAGGCCGTTGTCGAGGGTCTTCACCGACACCGGGATTTCCCAGCGGTCGGGGTTGTCGGCGAAAGCCGGCGCGGCCAGCAGCAGGCCGAGCCAGAGCAGTCGGCGGTTCATCGTTCGCATGGGGCGTCCTCGCAGCGGGTAAGCCCCCGAGGCTACCGGTCCCGGGCGCGGGCTCCCACCGTGCAGGAAGTCATGGGTCGCGGCCGGCCCGCACGCTCAGCCAGGCGCCGAGCAGCAGCAGGAACACCGCCACGGCCTGGGTCCAGTGCGGCTGGGCGCGGCCGAAGGCCAGCAGCAGGCCGGTGGACAGCAGCGGTGCCGCGTACGACAGCGTGCCCAGCACGGCGATGTCGCCGCGCTTGGTGCCGATGTCCCAGAGCCAGAAGGCGACGCCCGTGGGCCCCAGGCCCAGCGCGACGATGGCCAGCCACTGCACGGCCGTCGGCGCCACCGTGGTTTCGACCGCGGCATGCGCCGCCGCGCCCAGCAGGCCCACCGCCAGGCAGGCGCCGGCCATGGCGCTGCTGGGCACGGCCTCGAAGCGCCGGTTGAGCACCGAGTACAGCGCCCAGATCACCGCCGCGCCGAGAGCGGCGAGGTAGCCGGCCAGGTGCGCCGGCGCCAGATCGAGGCGGCCGCCGCGCAGCACCAGCAGCGCCGCCGCGGCCAGGCCCAGCAGCGTGCCCAGCCACTGCCCCGCCCGCACGCGCGCGCCGCCCAGCAGCGCCGCGAACACCACGATCAGCAGCGGCCACAGGTAGTTGAGCAGGTTGGCTTCCACCACCGGCGCGCGCTTGAGCGCGAGGAAGAACAGCGCGTGGTAGCCGAACAGCGCGCCGATGCACAGCACGCCCGCCGCCAACGGCTGCCGCAGCGCCGCCAGCCCCGGGCCGCCGGGCCGCAGCAGCAGCGCCACGCCGGCGACGCCGGCGATGCCGAAGCCGAGGGCGAGCAGCTGGAACGGCGGGATGCCGTCGGTGGCGGTGGTGAGCACCGCCAGCGAGGACCACAGCAGCACGGCGGCGAAACCCGCCGCGGTGGCGCGCGTGCGCGGCGTCATCGCGGGTCCCCGGCCTCCAGGCCGACGTTGCTCGGCGCGGCGTCGTACACCGCCTGGTCGAGCAGGCCGCTCTCCTTCGCCACCAGCACCGGCACCAGCACCTGGCCGGTGACGTTGGTCATCGTGCGCATCATGTCGAGCACGCGGTCGATGGCCAGCAGGTAGCCCAGCCCTTCCAGCGGCAGGCCGGCGGCGCTGAGCACCACCGTGGCCATCACCACCGCCGTGCCCGGCACGCCGGCGGTGCCGAAGCTGCCCAGCACCGAGGCCAGCAGGATGATGAAGTACTGCGAAACGCTGAGCTCGATGCCGAAGTACTGGGCGACGAACAGCGAAGTGAGCGCCGGGTAGATGGCGCCGCAGCCGTCCATCTTGATGCTGGCGCCCAGCGGCACCGCGAACGCGGCGTACTCCTGGCGCACGCCCAGGTTGTGCACGGCCGCGCGCAGCGACACCGGAAGGGCGCCGAAGCTCGACGCGGTGGCGAAGGCCACCTGCATCGCCGGCGCCGCGCCGCGGAAGAACTTCAGCGGATTCAGGCCATGCGCCAGCAGCAGGCCGCCGTAGACCACCACGATGTGCAGCGCGCAGGCCAGGAAGATCGCCGCCACGAAGCCGCCCAGCGGCAGCAGCCGCTCGAAGCCGTAGGTGCCGACCAGCGCCGCGATGAGACCGAAGGTGCCGATCGGCGTGAACTCGAGCACGAAGCGGGTCACCTGGATCATGGCGTCGCTGGCCTCCGCGGCCAGCGCGCGCAGCTTCGCGGTCTTCTCGCCCAGCTTCACCAGCGCGAAGCCGAGCAGGCCGGCGAAGAAGATCACCTGCAGGATGCGTCCCTCGGCCAGCGCCGCGAACGGGTTGGCCGGCACCACGTCCAGCAGCACCTGCACCGGGCCCGGCACCTGGCGCACCTGGTAGTCGGCGGCCATGGCCAGCGCACCCAGGCCTTCGCCGGGCTTGAGCAGCAGGCCGACGCCCAGGCCCACGCCCACCGCCAGCGCCGCGGTGGCCGCGAACCACAGGAAGGTGCGGCCGCCCAGCGCGGCGATGGAGCGCTGCCCGGCCAGGCCGGACACGGCGTTGATGACCGCGAAGAACACCAGCGGCGTCGCGATCATCTTGATCAGCGTGACGTAGAGCGTGCCCAGCGGCTGGAACCAGGTGGCCGCGGCGCCGCCCAGGGCCCAGCCGGCCAGCGCGCCCAGCGCGAAGCCGGCGAGCACGCGCTGCCAGAACGGGATGCGGAACCAGGCGGACACCAGGGCCATCGGCGGACTCGGGGGTGGGACGAAGGCCGACGATAGCGGCCCCCCGCCCCCCGGTCACGCCTTTCGTCACCGGCGGAAACACACCGTTGCGTGATAATGGCGGCCTGCCCCGGAGACCCCATGACCCTCGTCCTTTTCCTGGCCGGCCTGGCCCTGCTGATCGTCGGCGCCGACCTGCTCGTGCGCGGCGCCTCGCGCCTTTCCCTGCGCCTGGGCATCGCCCCGCTGGTGGTTGGCCTCACCGTGGTCGCCTTCGGCACCAGCGCGCCCGAACTCGCCATCTCGCTCAAGGCGGCCTTCGACGGCCAGACCGACCTGGCCCTGGGCAACGTGGTGGGCAGCAACATCTTCAACGTGCTCTTCATCCTGGGCGTCTCGGCCCTGCTGGCGCCGCTGGTGGTGGACCGCCAGCTGGTGCGCCAGGAAGTGCCCATCCTGATGGGACTGAGCCTGCTGGTCGCCTGGATGGCACTCGACGGCGGCATCTCGCGCGCCGACGGCCTGCTGCTGGTGGCGCTGCTGGTGGCCTACACCGTGCTGCTCTACCGCCAGGGCACGAAGGCGGCACCTGCCGAGGTGGCGGACACGCTGGTGACCGAGCCGCCTTCGCCCTGGCTGTCGCGGCTGCCGGTGCAGCTGGCGCTGATCGTGGTGGGCCTGGCGATGCTGGTGCTGGGCTCGCGCTGGCTGGTCGAGGCGGCCACGGTATTCGCCACGATGCTGGGCGTGAGCCCGCTGGTGATCGGCCTGACCATCGTGGCCGCGGGCACCTCGCTGCCGGAAGTGGCCACCTCGGTGATCGCCGCGCTGCGCGGCGAACGCGAGATCGCCGTGGGCAACGTGCTGGGCAGCTGCATCTTCAACCTGGTGTGCGTGCTGGGCTTCAGCGCGGTCGTCGCCAAAGGCGGCCTCGGGGTGCCGGGCCCGCTGATGGCCTTCGACCTGCCGGTGATGGTGGCGGTGTCGGTGGCCTGCATGCCGGTGCTGTTCACCGGGCACATGGTGGCGCGCTGGGAAGGCGCGCTGTTCCTGGCCTACTACGTCTTCTACACCGCCTACCTCGTGCTTTACGCCCAGGAGCACGATGCCCTGGACGAGTTCACGCTGGTGATGCGCACGGTGGTGATCCCGCTCACCGTGGTCACGCTTTCCGTGGTGGCCTGGCGCGAACTTCGCACCCGGCGGCGCGGGTGAAACTCAGAACGGCTTGAAGTAGACCAGCCACAGCACCGGGATCGCCAGCAGCAGCGGCACCTCGTTGAACCAGCGCAGCGTCGTCGGCGACGGCAGCGGCGCGCCCGTGCCGGCGCGCTTGATCCAGCGGCCGGTGAAGATGAAGTGCGCCAGCATCAGCGCCACCAGGGTGAGCTTGGCGTGTACCCAGCCGCCGCTGCGGTCGAAGTGCAGCCACAGGGTCAGGCCCAGCAGCAGGGCGAAACCGAACATCACGTGGCCGAAGCGGTAAAGGCGCCGGCCCATCAGCGCCAGCCGGTCGCGCACGGCCGGCTCGGCGCCGGCTTCGGCCAGGTTCACCAGGATGCGCGGCAGGTAGAACACCGTGGCCATCCAGGAAATCACGAACAGCACGTGGAAGAGCTTGGTCCAGAGGTACATGGGAAGTCCTTTTCGGGGCCGCGTCAGCGGCAGTTGGGCTTGCGGCCCGCGGCGCGGGCCTGGTCGTAGGTGGCCTGCAGGCCCGGCGCGGCGGCCTTGAGCGAAGCGATGCGCTGCTGCGGGTCGGGATGGGTGGACAGCCAGGTCGGCGTGCGGCTGCCGCCCGAGGCGCGGATCATGTTCTCCCACAGCGTCGCGGCGGCGTGAGGCTGGAAGCCGGCCTGGGCCATGTAGCGCTGGCCGAGCACGTCGGCCTCGCTTTCATGCTTGCGCGAGAACGGCAGCAGCACGCCGGCCTGGGTGCCCACGCCGAGCAGGCCCAGCAGCTGGCGGCGCTCGCCGCCGGTGGCCGAGTCCAGCGCCCGCAGCGCCGTCTCGGCGGCGAACTGCTGCGAGACGCGCTCGGCGGCGTGGCGCGAGATGACGTGGCCCAGCTCATGGCCGACCACCGCGGCCAGCTGGTCCTGGTCGGTGGCCACCTTCAGCAGGCCGGTGTGCACGCCCACCTTGCCGCCGGGCAGCGCGAAGGCGTTGGGGGTGTCGTCGGCGATCAGCACCACTTCCCAGGCCTGGCGGCGCGAGGATTCGGGCAGCACGGCGATCAGCGCGTCGGCGACGCAGCGCACGTAGCGGGCCCTGGCCGGGTCGTTGGCGAGCTTGCCGCCGGCCTTGATCTGGTCGAAGGCGCTGGCGCCCATCTTGTCCATGTCGCCGTCGCTCACCAGGATCAGCTGGGAGCGCCCGGACGGGGCGGTGGCGCAGGCGGCCAGCAGCAGGCCGGCCAGGGCGGTCGTGAGGCTCGCGTGGATGGCGCGCATCGTCGTTCTCCTCGGCTCGCGGGGCCCCCATGATTCCGGCATC
Organism: Arenimonas sp.; assembly: GCF_041913985.1. GTDB lineage: Bacteria > Pseudomonadota > Gammaproteobacteria > Xanthomonadales > Xanthomonadaceae > Arenimonas. Next base: position 60,425 of record NZ_JAYSEG010000007.1, on the reverse strand, counting down.
GGGCCGGGGCCGCAATACCGTTGGGGTTCAGGCGCTTGCGTCCGTTCTGGGGTACAATAAGCGCGTTTCCTTCGTGTCCGTGGTGTGCCGGCATGCGAAGCGCCCCGAATTCCACCGGAACTCCCATGACCGACCCCACGAACGTGGCGCCGAACGCGCCCCTGCTTTTCCGCGACCTCGACCTCGGCGAAGGCCTGCTCAAGGCCCTGGCCGACGTCGGCTACGAGTCGCCCTCGCCGATCCAGGCCGCGACCATCCCGCACCTGCTGGCCGGCAAGGACGTGCTGGGCCAGGCCCAGACCGGCACCGGCAAGACCGCCGCGTTCGCGCTGCCGCTGCTGGCCCGCCTCGACCCGGCGGTGAACTCGCCCCAGGCCCTGGTGCTCTGCCCCACCCGCGAGCTGGGCATCCAGGTCGCCGAGGCCTTCCAGAAGTACGCCGCGCACCTGCCGGGCTTCCGCGTGCTGCCGATCTACGGCGGCCAGGGCTACGGCCCGCAGCTGCAGGCGCTGCGCCGCGGCGTGCACGTGGTGGTGGGCACCCCGGGCCGCATCATCGACCACCTGGACAAGGGCTCGCTCGACCTTTCGCACCTGCGCACCCTGGTGCTCGACGAAGCCGACGAAATGCTGCGCATGGGCTTCATCGACGACGTCGAGGCCATCCTCAAGAAGATGCCGGCGGTGCGCCAGACGGCGCTGTTCTCGGCCACCATGCCGCACGCCATCCGCCGCATCGCCCAGACCTACCTCAAGGACCCGGTCGAGGTCACGATCGAGGCCAAGACCCGCACCGCCGACAACATCCGCCAGCGCAGCTGGGAAGTCAGCGGCCTGCACAAGCTCGACGCGCTCACCCGCATCCTCGAGGCCGAGCCCTTCGACGCCATGATCGTCTTCGCCCGCACCAAGCAGGCCACCGACGAGCTGGCCGAGAAGCTGCAGGCGCGCGGCTTCTCCGCCGCCGCCATCAACGGCGACGTGGCGCAGGCGCAGCGCGAGCGCACCATCGAGCAGCTCAAGACCGGCAAGATCGACATCCTGGTCGCCACCGACGTGGCCGCCCGCGGCCTGGACGTGGACCGCATCAGCCACGTCGTGAACTACGACGTGCCCTACGACACCGAAAGCTACGTGCACCGCATCGGCCGCACCGGCCGCGCCGGCCGCAGCGGCGAGGCCATCCTGTTCATCGCCCCGCGCGAGCGCAGCATGCTGCGCGCCATCGAGCGCGCCACCCGCCAGCCGATCACGCCGATGGAGCTGCCCACCGTGGCGGCCGTGAACGACGTGCGCATCGCCAAGTTCAAGCAGCAGATCACCGACACGCTGGCCTCGGGCGAGCTGGCCGAGTTCCGCAAGCTGATCGAGGACTACGAGCGCGAGATGAACGTGCCGGCCATCGAGATCGCCACCGCCCTGGCCAAGCTGGCCCGCGGCGACGTGCCGCTGCTGATGGAGCCGCCGAAGTTCGAGGCGAAGAAGCGCGCCTTCGAGCGCGACGTGCAGGCCGCCACCGACAAGTTCGCCAAGCCGGCGCGCTTCGAGCGCGGCGAGCGCCCGGAGCGCCCCGAGCGCCCGGCCTTCCCGAAGAAGGAGCGCGTGGCGCGCGCGCCCGACGAAGGCAAGCAGACCTTCCGCATCGAGGTGGGCTATGACCACGGCGTGAAGCCGGGCAACATCGTCGGCGCCATCGCCAACGAGGCCGGCCTGGACGCCAAGCACATCGGCCGCATCGAGATCTTCGAGGACCACACCCTGATCGACCTGCCCGAGGGCATGCCGCAGGACGTGATGAGCCACCTCAAGACCGTCTGGTGCGCCGGCCAGCAGCTGCGCATCACCCGCGACGGCGAGCCGCCGGACACCGCCGGCAAGGTGCCGGGCAAGAAGCCCTTCGGCGGCAAGAAGCCGTTCGGCCCGAAGAAGGACTTCGGCGACCGCAAGTCGTTCGGCGCCAAGAAGCCCTTCGCCGGCAAGAAGCCGCACCGCAAGGGCCCGCGCCCCGAGTAAGCGGCCTCAGGGCGCCAGCGGCAGGGCGCCCAGGGTTTTTTCCAGCAGCGGCAGGTGCGGGCGCAGCAGCGCCGCGTTGTGGCGCGCCGCGGCCATGGCCTGCTCGTCGTCCGGGTCGGGCGCGCCGACGGAAGGCAGGCCCGGCAGGGCCGGCGCGGCCGGCAGTTCCACCAGCAGCGGCATCGCCGCCAGCGCCTGGCGACGCACCCAGGCGTATTCCTCGCGCGACAGGCCCACTTCGTTCACGCCCTTGGCCTGGGCGATGCGCCAGCGCGAGAGCAGGCCCGAGAGTTCCTGGTAGGCCTGGCCCACGTCCTGCAGTGACGGCCCGCCGCCGTTGGCCCGTTCCGCCGCCGCGGCCTGCGCGCGCCGGCCCATCAGCGCGAGGTCCGCGCCCATCTCCCGCGCCACCACCGACTGCACGCGCACGAACGCGTCCACCTGCGCCGGCGTGAGCTTGCCGTCGGGCGGCGCGGCGTAGGCCGCCTGGTTGACGATGTCGTCGCCCAGGTCGACCGCGCTCGCCCACTCGCGCGCGCCCTCGACCAGGCCGCCGCCGGCCTGCCACATCGGCCTGAGCACGAACTGCCAGGCCAGGCCCGCGACTGCCACCGCCAGCAGCAGCACCACCAGGCAACCGGTCAGCAGCTTCTTCGCGGCCATGGTCTTCCCCCTCGTCCGATGGCCCGAGGATAGTCGGCCACCCGGCGAGCGGCTACAGTCCGCGCCATGGAATCGGATGTGCTGGTGATCGGCGGCGGCGCCGCCGGGCTGATGTGCGCGCTCACGGCGGGACGCCGCGGCCGCCGCGTGCGCGTGCTCGAACACGCCAACCGCTGCGGCAAGAAGATCCTGATGTCGGGCGGCGGCCGCTGCAACTTCACCAACACCGGCACCACGCCGGCGAATTTCCTTTCCGCCAACCCGCACTTCTGCAAGTCGGCGCTGGCGCGCTACCGGCCCGCGCAGTTCATCGACATGGTGGAGGCGCACGGCATCGCCTGGCACGAGAAGGAGCTGGGCCAGCTGTTCTGCGACGAGTCCTCGAAGCAGATCGTGGCCATGCTGCTCGACGAATGCGCCGACGCCGGCGTGCAGGTGGAAACCGGGTGCAGCGTCGAGGCCGTCGACGCCCTGCCCGGCGGCGGCTTCCAGCTGCGCACCACGCGCGGCACGATGCAGGCGCCGTCGCTGGTGGTGGCCACGGGCGGCCTTTCCATTCCCTCGATGGGCGCCACCGGCTTCGGCTATGAACTCGCGCGCCGTTTCGGCCACGAGGTGCTGCCCACGCGCGCCGGGCTGGTGCCGCTGACGCTGAGCGGCAAGCACCAGGAGCACTACGCCGACCTCGCCGGCGTGGCCTTTCCCGTCTCGGCGCGCTGCGGCAAGGCGCGCTTCGACAACGCCCTGCTCATCACCCACCGCGGCCTGAGCGGCCCGGCCATCCTGCAGATCTCGAACTACTGGGAGCCGGGCAAGGAACTGCTGCTCGACCTGCTGCCCGGGCTCGACGCCGAAGCCTTCCTGCTCGAACGCCAGCGCGCCCAGCCCAATGCCGAACTGCGCACCGTGCTGGCCGACGTGCTGCCGCGGCGCTTCGCCGAGCGCCTGTGCGAAGCCTGGTTCCCCAGCAAGCCGATGCGCCAGTACACCCATCGCCAGCTGCCCGACCTGGCCCGCCAGCTGGCGAACTGGCCCATCGTGGCCAGCGGCACCGAGGGCTACCGCACCGCCGAGGTGACCCTGGGCGGCGTGGACACCGACGGCGTGTCGTCGACCACCATGGAATCGAAGCTGCAGCCGGGCCTGTTCTTCGTCGGCGAAGTGCTGGACGTGACCGGCTGGCTGGGCGGCTACAACTTCCAGTGGGCCTGGGCCTCGGGCCACGCGGCGGGAAGCGCCGCCTGAGGCGTTCACCCGGCCCGTACGCACAGGTATGGTAGAGTCGGGCCTCCCCAAGAGCACCGGCCACGCCCCATGCCCCACTACACCGCCCCGCTGCGCGACATGCGCTTCGTGCTGTTCGACCTGCTGCAGGCCGAGGCCGAACTGGCCGCCCTGCCCCGCCACGCCGGCCTGGACCGCGAGACCATCGAGGCGGTGCTGGAGGAAGGCGCGAAGTTCGCCAGCCAGGTGATCCAGCCGCTCAACGCGGTGGGCGACCGCGAGGGCTGCACCTTCCACGGCGACGGCGTGGTGACCGCGCCGGCCGGCTTCAAGGAGGCCTACCGCCAGTTCGTCGACGCAGGCTGGCCCTCGGTGGCCTGCGACCCCGCCTTCGGCGGCCAGGGCCTGCCCACGCTGGTGAACAACCGCCTGTACGAGATGTGGAACTCGGCCAACCAGGCCTGGCTGATGTACGCCGGCCTCTCGCACAGCGCCTACGAATGCCTGCTGGCCTTCGGCAGCGACGAGCAGAAGCAGGTGTACCTGACGAAGATCGTCTCGGGCGAATGGACCGGCACCATGTGCCTCACCGAGCCGCACTGCGGTACCGACCTGGGCCTGCTCAAGACCAAGGCCGAGCCGAACGGCGACGGCAGTTACGCGCTCAGCGGCACCAAGATCTTCATCAGCGCCGGCGAACACGACCTGGCCGGGAACATCCTGCACCTGGTGCTGGCCCGCCTGCCCGACGCGCCGGCCGGCACCAAGGGCATCTCGCTGTTCCTGGTGCCCAAGTTCCTGCCCGACGCCAACGGCGGCGTCGGCGCGCGCAACGCCATCAAGGCCGGCTCGATCGAACACAAGATGGGCATCCACGGCAACGCCACCTGCGTGATGAACCTCGACGGCGCCACCGGCTGGCTGATCGGCGAGGCCAACAAGGGCCTGGCGGCGATGTTCGTGATGATGAATTCCGCGCGCCTGGGCGTGGGCATGCAGTCGCTGGGCCAGGCCGAGGTGGCCTACCAGAACGCCGCTGCCTACGCGAAGGACCGCCTGCAGGGCCGCGCGCCCGCCGGCGCCGCGTCGCCGGAGAAGCCGGCCGATTCGATCCTGGTGCACCCCGACGTGCGCCGCATGCTGCTCACGGCCCGCGCGTACAACGAAGGCGGCCGCGCCCTGGCCACCTGGAGCGCGCTGCTGCTCGACCGCGAGCATTCGCACCCCGACCCCGCCGTGCGCGAGGAAGCCAGCGAACTGATGGCCCTGCTCACGCCGGTGGTGAAGGCCTTCCTCACCGACAACGGCTGGGAAACCACCACGCTCTGCCAGCAGGTGCTGGGCGGCCACGGCTACATCGCCGAATGGGGCATGGACCAGTTCGTGCGCGACGCGCGCATCAACATGATCTACGAGGGCACCAACGGCATCCAGGCGCTCGACCTGCTCGGCCGCAAGGTGCTGATGGACGGCGGCGCGAAGTTCGGCCGGTTCGCCAAACTCATCCAGGGCTTCCTGAAGGAAAACGCCGGCCGCGCCGAGCTGGCGGAGTTCACCGCGCCGCTGGCGAAGCTGCTGGCCGACACCGTGGCGCTGACGCAGGAGATCGGCGCCAGGGCCAAGGCCGACCCGAACGAGGTGGGCGCGGCCTCGGTGCCCTACCTGCGCATCGTTGGCCACCTGTGCTTCGCCTGGCTGTGGGCGCGCATGGCGGCGCTGGCGCTGGGCAAGGACGACGAGTTCCACGCCGCCAAGCTGGCCACCGCGCGCTTCTACTTCGCCTGGCTGCTGCCGGAAGTGGAGCATCGTTTCCGCGAGGCCCGCGCCGGCGCGCCCACGCTGATGGCCCTGCCCGCCGACGCGTTCTGAGCTACTTGCGCCAGAGCGCCTTCCAGCCCTCGGGGCCCAGCTTGCGCAGGGCCTCGATGTTGGCTTCGTAGATGCGGTCGGCGTCCGGGAAGGCCGCCACCGCCTTGTCCACGCTGTCCTCGCGCAGCAGGTGAAGCGTGGGGAACGGCGCGCGGTTGCTGAAGTTGCCCATGTCGTCCGGGTCGCTGTCGGCGAACTGGTAGCGCGGGTGGAAGCTGGCCACCTGCAGCACGCCTTCCAGCCCCACTTCCTCCACCGCCGCGTCGGCGATGTCGAGGAAGTCGTTGTAGTCGAGGAAATCGGCCAGCACGTAGGGGTGGATCAGCAGCGTGGTCTCGATATCGCCCGGGTCGGCCGAGGCCAGCAGCTGCAGTTCGTGCAGCAGGTCGTCGAGCAGGCCTTCCTCGTCGGTGGCCTGGCTGACCACGTAGCGCACCTGCCGCTTCACGTGCACGGCCTTGGCGAAGGGGCACAGGTTCAGGCCGATCACGGCCTTCTCCAGCCATTCGCGGGTGGCGGCCACCACGGCTTCGTCGGTCATGGGCTCGTCGCCGTGCAGGGGGTCGTGGGTCATGGCGTGCCTCCTTGGCGCCGCAGCGCGGCGGCGCGCGTCAGGTCGTTCCACCAGTATCGCGCGAAGGAGCGCACCATGCCGCGGCGCGGCTCGATCGGGCGGCCGTCGGCCAGGCGCTCCATCTGGTGGTAGTACCAGCCCTGGGCGCCGAGCACGTTCACCATCTTGGCGGCGAGCCAGGGGCTGGCCGGCGACAGGCGGCCGCGCGGGCGCAGGTGCAGCTGGTGCTCGAAGGCCGGCAGTTCGTCGATCTCGCCGGCCAGCAGGCGGCGCGCCACGTCGGGGTGGGTGCAGAAGGGGCGGCCGATGCCGATCACGTCGGTGTCGCCGCTGGCCAGCGCGGCCTCCATGCCGGCGCGGGTCCGGAAGCCGCCGGTCACCATCAGCGGCATCGTCGCCACGCGCCGGATGGCGGCGGCGTACTCGAGGAAATAGGCTTCGCGCACCCGCGTGCTGGCGCGCACCTCCACCGCGTCGCCGTCGCGGCCGGTGACGCCGAGCAGGCGCGGCTGTTCGTAGTTGCCGCCGGAAATCTCCAGCAGGTCGACGCCCTCGCCGTTGAGCAGCTGCACCACGCCCAGGCAGTCGGCGTGGCTGAAGCCGCCCTTGCGGAAGTCGTCGGAATTGAGCTTCACCGACACCGGGAAATCGGCACCGACCGCCTTGCGCACTGCGTGCACCACCTCGAGCAGGAAGCGCGCGCGGTTTTCCAGCGGCCCGCCCCAGGCGTCGGTGCGCCGGTTGGTGACCGGCGAGAGGAAACTCGACAGCAGGTAGCCGTGCGCGCCGTGCACCTGCACGCCGGTGAAGCCGGTTTCGCGGGCGATCACGGCCACCCTGGCAAAGCGCTGCACCAGGGCCAGGATCTCGTCCTCGCGCAGCGCCCGCGGCCGGGCGTAGTTGCCCAGCAGGTCGAGCTGCACGTCGGACGGGCCCACCGGCTGGCGCGTGACGTAACGCGGCGACTGCCGGCCGGCGTGCGACACCTGCATCCACAAGGCGTTTCCGGCGCGGGTGCCGGCGGCGGCCCAGGCGCGCAGCCGGGCGCGGGCCTCGGCATCCACGCTGGGCGCGAAATCCGGATTGATGGCGACGTTGCCCGGGCGCTCGAGCACGCGGTGGTCGACCATCACGTTGCCGGTGACCAGCAGGCCGGCGCCGCCTTCGCTCCAGGCTTCGTAGAGGCGTTCGTGGCGGGCGGTGGCGCGCAGGCGCGCGTCGCCCAGGCCTTCGGTCATGGCCGCCTTGCACAGGCGGTTTTTCAGCACGGCGCCGCAGGGCAGTCGCAGCGGCTGGGCCAGGGGATCGGACATCGTCGGCCTCCGGTGTCGCGGTCAGGCGGACACCCTACCGCAATCGGCTACAGTGCGCGCTCGCCCACCGCGGAGCCCGCCATGCATCCCCTCGTCGCCCTCGTCACCGTGCTCACCGTGCTGCTGCTGATGACCACCATGGGCCTGGTCGGCCGGGCCCGCGGGCGCCACGGCGTGAAGGCGCCGGCCACGCAGGGGCCGGAAGGCTTCGAGCGCGCCTTCCGGGTGCAGATGAACACCCAGGAGTCGGCGCTGATGTTCCTGCCGGCGCTGTGGGCCGCCGCGGCCTTCGGCGCGCCGTGGCTGAGCGCCGCGTTCGGCGCCGTCTGGCTGCTGGCGCGGGCCTGGTACGCGGTGGCCTACCTGGATCCGGCCGGCAACCGCGGCCCGGCCTTCGCGCTGTCCTCGCTGTCGATCCTGGCCCTGGTGGTGCAGGCGCTGTGGGGCCTGGGCTGGACCCTGGCGACGGGCTGACGCACCATCGGGCGCGGACCCCGCCGAAGGAGGACGCCCATGCGCCTGATCGCCCTGCCCCTGCTCGCCGCCGCGCTGGCCGCGGCCCCGGCGTTTGCCACCGACGACTGCCCCGGGAAGCTTTACGGCAAGGGCAAGCGCGCCATCTGCCTGCCGCTGGGCGCCGCCTCGTTCGCCGACGCCGTGGTGTCGTCCGCGCCCGGCGAGCGGCCCTCCTCGGGCGTGTTCGCCGAACCCGGCTACACCCTGGGCGAGCCCGACTACGTGGCCACCTCCAAGCCAGGCTTCCTGTCGCTGGGCTGCGACGGCGAGGTGGTGCTGCGCTTCGACGACAACGTGCTGGTCGACGTCGACGGCCCCGATCTTTACGTGTTCGAAGTGGGCCCGATGGTCGAGACCACGCGCCTGTCGATTTCCCGCGACGGCCGCGAGTGGCTGGACGTGGGCCAGATCGAAGGCGCGCGCTCGGACGTGGACATCGCCGGGGTGGCGGAACCCGGCGACAGCTTCGCCTTCGTGCGCCTGGCCAATGCCAGCAAGCAGTGCGGCGGCCGCCACTCCGGCGCCGACATCGACGCGGTGGCCGCGGTGGGCGCAGCGATGCGGCTTTCGCTCGACAGCGCGGTGCTGTTCGACGTGGGCCGCGCCACGCTCCGACCCGAGGCAGCGGCCGCGCTGGACGAACTTGCGGCGAAGGTGAAGGCCCTGGGCCCGGCGCGCCTGGCCATCGAGGGCCACACCGACGCCACCGGCGGCGACGGCGACAACCAGGCGCTTTCGGAGGCGCGCGCCGCGGCCGTTTGGGAGGCGCTGCGCGCGAGGCTGGCATTGCCCGCCAACGCGGCCACCGTGGTGGGCCACGGCGAGCGCAAGCCCATGGCCACCAACGACACCGAGGAAGGCCGCGCCCTGAACCGGCGGGTGGACATCCTGGCGCGCCCCGGCGCGCGCTGAGCAGCGGCGCCGCGCGCGCCTCCGCATCAATGCTGGGCGGTCTTCACCAGCAGGTGCTTGGCCAGCTGGCCGTGCAGCATGCCGATGCCGCGCGCCACGTGCAGGGTGACGAACAGGCCCAGCACGCCCACCAGCACCAGCAGCGGAAGCACGCCCGGCCACGGGGTGACGATGACGCCGTCCACCAGCATCCAGTCGCCCGGCACGCCGGCCACGTGCAGCAGCCCGGCGATGCCGCCGAACACCAGGCCCAGCGAGACCGACAGCGCCGTCACCACCAGGGTGAAGTACACCGTGCCCAGCGGCATCATCAGCAGCATGTAGAGCATGGTGGACCAGGTGCGCGGGTCGGTGAACATGGCGCCGATGCGCGCCAGCCAGGGCTGGCCGCGGCCCACGTACAGCGGGCGGCGCGGCATGCGTTCGCCCAGCAGCACTTCGACGATGCGGCCTTCCACCAGCGACAGCAGCCGCACCAGGCCGATGAACAGGATCACCACCGGGATGCCGATGACCAGGATGGCGAAGCCGGCCGAGACGCTGATGCCCGTCACCACCGTGGTGAAGTAGACGATGCCGGTGGCCAGCGAGAGCAGCATGTAGAACATGGCCGTCCACGCCCGCGGGTCGGCGGCGACGCCGAAGAACTGGCCCAGCAGTCCGCGCCGCGGCCGCGGCGGCGGCGTGCGCAGGGCCTGGCTCACCTGCACCTCGGTGTCGCGGTAGATGTCGGCCACTTCCTCCGGCGCGCCGTAGCTGGTGGCGATGTTGGCCAGCAGGGTGGCCTCGTCGGTGCCGGGGTTTTCGGCCAGCTCCGAACGCAGGTATTCCTCGGCATCGTAGAGCGCGTCCTGCACCAGCGCCGGGTCGGCGTTGCGCAGCGCGACGCGCAGCTGCTCGAGGTACTCGGGGATGGTCTTCGGGGTGGCGGCGGTCATCGCAGGTTTCCTTCCAGCACGGAATCGACGGAGTCGCGGGTGGTGCGCCAGGCGCCGGCCCATTCGGCCAGCACCTGCCTGCCCAGGGTGGTGATGCGGTAGTAGCGGCGTGGCGGGCCGCTGACGGAAGGCTCCACGTGGCTCTCGGCCAGGCCGGCGGCGCTGAGGTTGCGCAGCACCGGGTACAGCGCGCTCTGCTTGCCGCCCAGCAGCGGGTCGCCGGTCTGCTCGAGCCGCTTGGCGATCTGGTAGCCGTAGAGCGGCTCGTCCGAGCGCGCCAGCACGGCCAGCAGGACCAGGGACACGGTCCCGGCGCTGAGCTCCTTGTGGAATTTCTTCAGGTGCGGCTCGGTCTCGTCCATCGCCCTGTTCCGGTGTCGGTAGTACCCGCTTGCTGTGGATACTGTGGAGTCAATAATAGCGAGGCCAACGAACCCGGGGAGTGCCGCAAGTCATGGCGCTTGCCGGGCGCCCGGCGGGGCCGGCTTGATTCCCTCGCGGCCTTGGGTACTGTGGGGGCCAAGCCCAATCCGCGGAGTTGTCCTCGATGAGCGCTGCGTCCATGCCTGGCCCGATGCCCGTGCTGTTCCTCGGGCACGGATCGCCCATGAACGCCATCGAGGACAATGCCTGGCGGCGCGGCTGGCAGGCCCTGGGCCGGCGCCTGCCCCGCCCGAAGGCCATCCTGTGCATCTCGGCGCACTGGGAAACCCAGGGCGTCTACGTCGGCAGCGCCGAGCACCCCGAGACCATCCACGACTTCCGCGGCTTCCCCAAGGCCCTGTTCGACGTGCGCTACCCGGCCCCGGGCAGCTCGGAACTGGCCCACCGGGTGGCCGAACTGGTGCGCACGCCGCGCGTGCACTTCGACTCGCACCGAGGGCTCGACCACGGCGTCTGGAGCGTGCTGCAGCCCATGTACCCCGAAGCCGACATCCCGGTGGTGCCGCTGAGCCTGTCGAGCCTGCAACCCGGCGCCTGGCACTACGACCTGGCGCGCCAGCTCGGCCCGCTGCGCGACGAGGGCGTGCTGGTGGTGGGCAGCGGCAACATCGTGCACAACCTGCGCTACTGGCGCATGGGCCAGACCGAGCCGCTGGACTGGGCGCAGCGCTTCGACGAGGACATCGCCGGACGCATCGCCGAAGGCCACCACGAAGGCATGATGGGCTACGAAACCCTGGGCCCCGACGCCCTGCTGGCCGTGCCCACGCCCGAGCACTACCTGCCGCTGCTCTACGTGCTGGGCCTGCAGCGCGAGGGCGACGCGGTGGAGTTCTTCAACGAGGACGTGGTCGGCCCCATCTCCATGCGCTCCGTGCTGATCGGGGCCTGAGCCCCGTGGCCGACAACCCGCTGCTGGTGCTGCTCCTGCCGCTGGCGCTGGCCGTGGTGATGGCCGGCCTGGGCCTGCACCTGACCCTGGCCGACTTCCGCCGCGTGCTGGCCCTGCCCAAGGCCGTCGCGGTGGCGCTGGCGGTGCAGGTGCTGGTGCTGCCGCCAGTGGCCTTCGCGCTGGCGCGCGGCTTTGGCCTGCCCGGCGAACTGGCCGTGGGCCTGGTGCTGCTGGCGGCCTCGCCGGGCGGCGTCACCGCCAACCTCTTCAGCCACCTGGCGCGTGGCGACGTGGCGCTCAACATCAGCCTCACCGCCATCAACAGCCTGCTGGCCCTGCTCACGCTGCCGGCCTGGACCGCGCTGGCGCTGTCGTCCTTCCTGGGCTCCGGGGCCAGCGTGCCGCCGCCCACCGGCAAGGTGGTGGAAGTGGCGGTGCTGGTGATCGTGCCGGTGGCCCTGGGCATGGCGCTGCGCGCCTGGCGCCTGGCGCCCGGCGCTGGCGGCGGCGGCGGAAAAGCCCGTGCGGCACCTGTCCTCGCTGCTGCTGGGCGTGCTGATCGTGATGGCCTTCGTGTCCGAGTGGGCGCTGGTGCGCGCCTACGCGCCGGTGGTGGGCGCGGCCTGCGTGCTGTTCAACCTGGCCAGCCTGCTCTCGGGCTACTTCGCCGCGCGCCTGGTGCGCCTGGCCGAGCCGCAGGCCATCGCCATCGCTTTCGAGATCGGCATCCACAACGGTACCCTTGCCATCTTCATCGCCATCGAAGTGCTGGGCCGCGCGCAGGCCAGCATCGCGCCGGCGGTCTATGCACTGAGCATGTACCTGACCGGGGCGCTGTTCGCGGCCTGGCTGCTCCACCGCCGCAAGGAACGCACGCCGTGAACAAGGTCTACGACCGCCGCTACTTCGACACCTGGTACCGCCAGCGCGACCTCGGCGGCCCCGCGGCGCTCGGCCGCAAGGTGGCGCTGGCCGTGGCCCTGGCCGAATACCACCTGGGCCGGCCCATCAAGTCGGTGCTCGACGTGGGCTGCGGCGAGGGCGCCTGGCGCGCGCCGCTGCTGAAGCTGCGCCCGCGCCTGCGCTACATGGGCCTGGACAACAGCGACTACGCGATCGAGCGCTTCGGCCCGCGCCGCAACCTGCACTGGCTGCCCTTCGGCGACCTGGCGGCGCTGCCGCCCGCGCCGCCGGTGGACCTGCTGGTGTGCTCGGACGTTATGCATTACCTGGAGGAAGAAGAACTGCTGCGCGGCCTGCGCGAGTTCTCGCGCCTGTGCCACGGCGTGGCCTTCCTGGAGGTGTTCGCCGAGGGCGACGAGATCATCGGCGACCTCAAGGGCATGTTCCGCCGCCCCGCGGCCTGGTACCGCAGGGCCTTCGCGCGCGCCGGTTTCCGCGCCGCCGGTTCGCACTGCTACCTCAGCGACGCGCTCGCCATCCGGGCCACCAAGCTCGAGCTGCCCTGACGTGGGCGCGAGCGCGCCGTGAGCGACACGCCCTACGCCGACCTCGACCCCGACCGCATCCTCGACGCGGTCGAATCGCTGGGCCTGCACGCCGACGGCCGCGTGCTGGCGCTCAACAGCTACGAGAACCGCGTCTACCGCATCGGCATCGAAGGCGAGGCGCCGCTGGTGGCGAAGTTCTACCGCCCGGGTCGCTGGACCGACGCCGCCATCCTGGAAGAACACGCCTTCGCGGCCGAACTGCTGGCCGCCGACCTGTCGGTGGTGGCACCGCTGCAACACGCCGGCGCCACCCTGCACGCCTTCGGCGGCCACCGCTTCGCGCTGTTCCCCATGCGCGGCGGCCACGCGCCCGAGCTGGGCGACCGTGCCGTGCTCACCCACCTGGGCCGCGTGCTGGGCCGCATGCACGCGGTCGGCGACGGCCAGCGCTTCGCGCACCGCGGCCGCATCGGCATCGAAAGCCACGGCGAGGACGCCGTGCACTACCTGCTGGAAAACCGCTGGCTGCCGCCCGACCTCGAAGGCAACTTCGAACGCCTGGCCGAAGCCCTGTTCGACGCCATGGACGCCTGCGCCGACCGCGCCGGCGACGTACGCGAACTGCGCCTGCACGGCGACTGCCACCCCGGCAACATCCTGTGGCGCGACGGCCAGGCGCATTTCGTCGACCTCGACGACTGCCTCACCGGCCCCGCCGTGCAGGACCTGTGGATGCTGGCCGGCCGCCGCGAGGACTGCGCGAAACCCTGGGCCTGGCTGCTGGAAGGCTACGAGCAGTTCCGCCGCTTCGACCGCCGCGAGCTGCATCTGGTGGAAACCCTGCGCACCCTGCGCCTGCTGCACCACAACGCCTGGATCGCGCGGCGCTGGCACGACCCGGCCTTCCCCGCGGCCTTCCCCTGGTTCGAGGCGCCGCGGCACTGGGAATCGGTGATCACCCAGATGCAGGAACAGCTGGCCGCCCTGCACGAACCGCCGCCCGAACCGGCCTGAGCGCGCCTGCGCTACCCTGCTTCCCCGACCCGCGCCACCAAGGACCCCGCATGACCCTGCGCCCCGCCCTGCTCGCCACCGCCGTCCTGCTCGCGCTGCCGCTGGCCGCCTGCGTGCACGCCCCGGCCGCCACGCCCGCCGCGAAGCCGCTGACCACGCAGGAAGTGCTGGACGCCTCGAAGCCGGAGGACTGGCGCCCGCTCGACCCGGAGAACACCCTTTACGTTCAGCTCGAGAGCGGCATGGTGGTGATCGAACTGGCGCCGCAGTTCGCGCCCGAACACGTGGCCAACATCCGCACGCTGGCGCGCGGCCACTACTACGACGGCCTGTCCATCAACCGTTCGCAGGACAACTTCGTGGTGCAGTGGGGCGACCCGGCCGGCGACGAGCTGGCGCTGCGCCGCCCGCTGGGCGAGGCGAAGCAAGCGCTGCCCGCCGAATTCAGCCGCGCCGCCGAGGGCCTGGCCTTCACCGCCCTGCCCGACGTCGACGGCTGGGCGCCGCAGGTGGGCTTCGTGGACGGCTTCCCGGCCGCGCGCGACCCCAAGGCCGGGCGCGCCTGGCTGGCGCACTGCTACGGCGTGGTCGGCGCCGGCCGCGCCATGGCGCCCGACAGCAGCAACGGCACCGAGCTCTACGTCGTCACCGGGCAGTCGCCGCGCCAGCTCGACCTCAACATCACTACCGTGGGCCGCGTCATCGTCGGCATGGAACGGCTGAGCGTGCTGCCGCGCGGCTCCGGCCCGCTGGGCTTCTACACCGAGCCCGCGCAGCGCGCACCCATCCTGGCGGCGCGCCTGGCTTCGGACGTGGCGCCGGAAGCGCGCGCCAACATCGAAGTGCTGCGCACCGACACCGCCACCTGGCAGGCCCTGGTGGAGTCGCGCCGCAACCGCCGCGACGAGTGGTACGTGCACCCGGCCGGCCACGTGGACGTATGCAACCTCACCGTCCCGGTGCGCGCCGTGGAGCGCAAGCCCGCCGCGCCCTGAGCCGCGCTAGGGAATGGCGCGCAGTGCCGCCGCCACCGGCGGCAGGCGCGCGCGCAGGCCGTCGTCGCCGCTTTCGGCCAGGCCGGCGTAAAGCGCCAGCAGGAAGCTCCTGGCGTTGTGCCGCCGCGCGAGCGCGGCTTCGGACCCGAAGGCCGCGGACCAGTCCGCCATCGGCGCCGGCGACGTTGCGTCTGCCAGCCAGGCCGTCCACGCCGCGTCGTCGTGCAGGCCCCGCTGCAGCGCGAACAGCACGGGCCGGGCCAGGCGCCCGGGTTCGCCATGCACGAACGGCGGCGCGCCCACCGGCGCCACCTGCGCCGCCACCGCGGCCAGCACGCGGTCGAGCTGGCCGCGGTCGAGCGCGGGATTGAGCGCCAGCTGCATCAGCAGGTCGGCGCCATGCGCCAGGCCATGCCGCCAGCCTTCGCCGTCGGTGAAACCGCGGTAGTCGCGCAGGTCGCGAACGTAGCCGGCCGCGGCGGCCACCAGCGCCTCGCGCTCGGCGGGCGACATCCACGGCGAGATGCGGTCGGTGCGCGCCACTTCCGACAGCACCAGCGCCGCGAAGGGCGCCCGGAACCCGCCGGCGTCGGCCTCCGCCGGGGCCAGCCAGCCCAGCAGGCGGTCGCGCAGCAGGCGCCGGGTTTCGGGGTCTAGCGCGTCGGCACGCAGCCAGGCGGCGAGCGTTTCGTAGGCCAGGCCGTCCCGCAGCGCCGGGTCGGGGTGGCCCAGGCAGCCGGCCAGGGCCAGGGCGAGCGACTGGCGCCCGGCCGCCGCCTCCCGCGAGCCGGCGGGCCCGGCGGCCTGCACGCGTGCCTTCATGGCGGGGCCGTCGTCGCAGCCGGCCGGCGGCGGCGCGGCGGACACGGCCGCCGGCAGGAGCAGCAACAGCAGCAGTGGCGAACGCGCGGCGCGGTGCATGGCAGGCTCCCCCGGGATTCCTTCCGGATGCTACGCCAGCGGCAGCCGGCCGGCGTGGGACAATGGCCACCATGGACCCCACCCCCGCCCGCTGCGACCAATGCCAGGCCTGCTGCTGCCAGCTGCCGGTGCGGGTGCTGCCGGGCGACGCGCCGCCGGAGCACATGCTCGACGAGGACGAAGACGGCTACCTCATCATGGCCAAGGCCGACGACGGCTGGTGCGTGGCGCTCGACCGCGAGCGCATGTGCTGCGGCATCTACGAACAGCGCCCCTTCGTCTGCCGCGAGTTCGCCATGGACGGCGACGACTGCCGCGAGGTCCGCACCGACTGGCGCCGCATCGCCCTGAGCCTGCGCTGATGCCCTGGTTCGTCTACCTGCTCGAATGCGCCGACGGCAGCATCTACACCGGCGTGGCCGTGGACGTGGACAAGCGCTACGCCGAGCACGTGGCCGGCAAGGGCGCGCGCTACACCCGTTCGCACCCGCCGCGCCGGCTGCTGGCGCGCTTCGAGCACCCCGACCGTTCGGCCGCGCTCAAGGCCGAATACGCCATCAAGCAGCTCTCCCCCACCGACAAGCGCGCGCTCGCGCAGGGCACGGATACCGCATGACACCGAACACCAAGGCGCTCTGGCAGATGCACTTCTGCGTGCTGCTGTGGGGCTTCACCGCCATCCTGGGCAAGGCCATCACGCTGCCGGCGATGGCGCTGGTGGTCTGGCGCATGGGCCTGGTGGCGGCGGCGCTGCTGCTGTTCCCGCGCGTCTGGCGCGGCCTGCGCGCGCTGCCGGCGCGGCTGTGGGGCATCTACGCCGGCATCGGCGCGCTGGTGGCGCTGCACTGGCTCACCTTCTACGGCGCCATCAAGCTGGCCAACGCCTCGGTGGCGGTCACCTGCCTGGCGCTGGCCACGGTGTTCGTGCCCCTGGTGGAGCCCTGGGTCACCGGCAAGCGCTTCGAGCCGCGCGAACTGCTGGTGGGCGTGGCGGTGGTGCCGGGCGTGGCCCTGGTGGTGGGCGGCGTGCCCGACGGCATGCGCGCCGGCATCGTGGTGGGCACGATCTCGGCGGTGCTGGTGGCCTTCTTCGGCGCGCTCAACAAGCGTTACGTCGAACACGCCGACCCGCTCACCGTCACCGGCGTCGAGCTCGGCGCGGGCGGCCTGATCCTGGCGCTGCTGGCGCCGGCCCTGCCCTGGTTCGGCTCGCCGCTGGTGCTGCCGGGCTGGCAGGATGCCGGCCTGCTGCTGGTGCTGGCCATGGCCTGCACGCTGCTGCCGTTCGCGCTGTCGCTGGTGGCGCTGCGCCGCATGAGCGCGTTCTCGGCGCAGCTGGCGGTGAACCTGGAGCCCATCTACGCCATCGTGCTGGCCATCGTGCTGCTGGGCGAACAGCGCGAGCTCGGGCCGGTGTTCTACGCCGGCGTGGCGATCATCCTGGCCGGCGTGTTCTCGCACCCGCTGCTCACCCGGCAGCCGCCGCACAAGCCCGACCCGGCGATGCTGGGCACCGCCGAGGCCAAGTCGCTCGACTAGCCGTCGCGGCGGCGCCAGCGCGGGCTGATCTCGAGCGTGCCGGCGGCGTCCACCCACTGCAGCACGCCGTCCTGCACCATCACCTGCACGTCCATGCCGCGGGCGATGCGCGCGGCCAGCGCCTTGCCGTCCTCCGCGGAAATATCCACGACCGAAAGGTTTCGGCAGCGGGCCAGGGCCGCTTCGTTCTTCTCCCACCACAGGTCGGCGGCGCGGCCGCCGTAGGTGAGCACCACCACCTCGCCGGCGCGGCCGCAGGCCTTGCGCACGCGTGATTCGTCGGGCTGGCCCAGCTCGATCCACTGCTCCACCGCGCCGGTGAGGTCCTTGCGCCAGAGCGCCGGCTCGTCCTCGGTGCTGACGCCGCCGCCGAAGGCCAGGCGCTCGTCGGCGAACAGGGCGAAGGCCAGCAGGCGCAGCATCAGCCGCTCCTCGGTTTCCGAGGGATGCTGGGCGAGCACCAGTTCGTAGCCGGCGTAGTGGTGCCGGTCCATGTCGCTGACCTGCAGCGTGGCCTTGTACACGGTTGCCTTGGGGGCCATGGGCGCTCCGGGCGCGGGGGTGGGCCGCGCAGCCTGCGCGAGCCGGCGGGCGCTGTCCAGCCCCGGCCGTTTGCCAGCGGCCGCGCCGGCGTGGACACTGTGCGCCGGGGAAATCCAGGGGAAGCGCCAAGTTGGACGTCTACGAGAAGATCAAGCGCCTGTTCGGCTGGGGCAGGAAGCCCGCGCCGGTCGTGGCGCCGGCCGCCGGCGAGGCCGAGGCCACGCCCGCCAATCCCGCCGGCCCCGAGCGCCGCGGCAAGCCCCGCACCAACGCGCGCTCCGGCACCCGCATGCTGGTGATCGACGATTCGGCCACCATCGTCGCCCTGCTCTCGCGCATGCTGCGCCAGAACGACTACCACGTGCTCGAGGCCGGCGACGCCGAGCAGGGCCTGGAGATCGCCCGCACCCAGTCGCCGGAGCTCATCTTCCTCGACATCGTGCTGCCGGGCATGGACGGCTTCGCCGCCCTGCGCCAGCTGCGCCGCGACCCGTACACGCGCGACATCCCGGTGATCATGATCAGCGGCAACGAGCAGGCCACCGAGCAGTTCTACGTGCACCGCATCGGCGCCGACGACTTCATGAAGAAGCCGTTCTCGCGCGCCGAGGTGTTCGCCCGCATCGAGCGCCTGCTCGACGCCCAGCGCGTGCCGCGGCGCCTGCCCGCCGGCGCCCGGGCGGGCCAGGACGATGAAGAAACCGCCTGAGCGCGCCGCTCAGCGCTTGCGCGCGAATTCGGCGATGAACCCGGCCGCCGGCTGCGGCCGGCCGATGCCGTAGCCCTGGGCCAGGTTGCAGTTGAGGTCGGCCAGGGCCTGCAGGGTGTCGGTGTCTTCCACGCCTTCGGCCACCACGCGCATGCCCAGGGTGTGGGCGAAGCCGATCATCGCCTTCACCAGCTGCATCGAGCGCAGGTCGCCCAGCATGTGGGTGACGAAGGACTGGTCGATCTTCATCTCGGTGGCCGGGAATTCCTTGAGGTAGGCCACCGAGGCGTTGCCGACGCCGAAGTCGTCGATGGAAACGCGGATGCCCTCGGCGTTCAGGCGCTTGAGTTGGGTGGCGCCGCGCCTGAGGTCGGCGACGATGGCGGTTTCGGTCACTTCCACCACCAGGTCCTTGGGCGAGGCGTCCCACAGGCGCAGCGCGCCGAGGATCTGCTCCACCAGTCCGCGTTCGGCGAAGGCGGTGGCCGAGAGGTTCATCGAAATGGCCAGCGCCAGGCCCTGCGCACGCGCTTCGGCGGCGTGCTGCAGGCTGGCATTGATGGCCCAGCGGGTGAACTGGCTGATCATGCCGGAGTTCTCGGCCACCGGCACGAACACCGCCGGGCTGACCGGACCGCGCTGCGGGTGGGTCCAGCGCGCCAGCGCCTCGGCGCCGATGATGGCCTTGCGGCGGATGTCGAGCACCGGCTGCAGGTGCATTTCCAGCTGGCCGCCGTGGATGGCCTCGAGCAGGTCGGCCGGGTCGATGCCCGGCGCCACCAGGCAATCGCCGCACAGGCGCATGCGGTCGGGTTCCTGGCGCGCCATCAGCATGGCCTGCTCGGCCTGGCGGCACAGGCGCTCGGGCTGGTCGGCGTGCTCCGGGCACATGGCGATGCCCACCGCCACCGACGCCAGCACGGGCTGGCCGTCGGCCAACACCGGCTGCTCGAACTGGCGCAGCAGGCGCGCCGCGGCCAGCAGCGCGTGCTGGCCGTCGCGCAGGTTCGGCAGCAGCACGGCGAAGTCGCCGCGGCCGAGTTCCACCACTTCGTCGCCGGGGCGCAGCGCCTCGCGCAGCAGCGCGCCGGCGCGTTCCACCAGCTCGCCGGCGGCGGCGTAACCACTGCGGATGCGCAGCTCGCGCAGGCCCTGCAGGCCCACCATGAGCAGGCCCAGCGGCGCGCCCTGGCTGCGGCTGGCGTCCACCAGCGGGCCGAGCTTCGCGAGCAGGCCGCTGTCGATCACCATGGCCGCGGCGCGCTCACAGCAGGAACAGGTCGGCCGGGTCGAGGCCGTAGGCGCCGGGCTCGAGCGCGCTGCGGATCTTGACGCTGCCCTCGGCCATGTCCGGGTCGCCGGCCATCAGGTCGACGTCGCGGTAGGGCTGGTAGGGCTGCTTGTTGCCGTCGAGCAGCAGCATCACGCGCGGGCGCAGGCGGCGCACCTGGTTCTGCGCCATCACGATGCCCACTTCGCCGGTGCTCAGTTCCACCAGCGAGCCGGTGGGATAGACGCCCAGGCACTGCAGGAACTGTTCCACCACCTCGGCCTGGAACAGGCGGTCGCGGGCGCGGTAGAGCGTCTGCAGCGCGCCGTGGCGGGAGTCGCCGGTGCGGTGCGGGCGGTCGCTGCGCAGCGCGTCGTAGGTGTCCACCACCGCGCCCATGCGCGCGGCCAGCGGAATGCGGTCGCCCACCAGGGCCTGCGGGTAGCCGCTGCCGTCGTGGCGCTCGTGGTGGCCGGCCACCAGTTCGCGCGCCCACTTGCCGGTGACGCCGGCCTGGTCGAGCACGTCCATGCTGCGCTGCACGTGGCTGCGCATGAGCTGCACGGCTTCGCCGTCGAGCTTGCCGGTGTGGCGGGTGAGGTCGTCGGGCAGCGTGACCATGCCGGCGTCGAGCAGGAAACCGCCGGTGGCCAGTTCCACCAGCACCTCGCGCGGCAGCGCCAGGTGGCGGCCGAAGGCGGCGGCCAGGGCGCTGCAGTTCACGGCGTGGCTGTAGGCGTAGTCGTCGCGCTTCATCAGCGCCATCAGCCAGAACAGCGCGTCGGCGTTGCGCAGCAGGCTCTCCACCATCGGCTCGACGGCTTCCTGCACCACGCCGGGTTCGAGCCGGCGGCCGGCGCGCACGTCGTCGGCGATGCGCTCGGCCAGCTTGTGCAGCCCGGCGTGCGCCTCGCGGGCGCGCGGCACTTCCTCCTGCACGGCCACGATGTTGACGTATTCGGGGCCGCGCTTGGGGAAGACCTGGCGCGAGCCGGCGCTGGCGATGCGCATCGAGAGCCGGCTGGGCGCCGCGCTCTTCTCGACGTCGATGAACACGCTGGTGCAGTACAGGCCCAGCAGTTCGATGTCTTCGTCGCTGGCGATCACGAAGCCCTGGAAGGGAAAGGGCGTGCCGACCCAATCGCGGTCGAGGCGATTGACGTACATGCCCTTCTCAAGCAGACCCACCAGCATCTGCCGTTCTTCGACCGCCATCCCCGACCCCCTCCCTGTGCCCTTGGGAATTTACCACGGGTCCCCCCTGACCACCGGCAGGGGCGACTGGACAAGGCGTTAACGTAGCCTGCGGGACGATCCGGGCACCCCCAGCCGACCGAGGTCCCCCGCCATGGCCAACCGCCGAGAATTCCTGAGCGCCGCGATCGCCGCCGCCGCTGCCGCGGCACTGCCCGCCGCAACCGCCTTCGCCGCGGGCAACCCCGCCCCGCGGCCGATCGCGCGCCGCGCCATCCCGGCTTCCGGCGAAACGGTGCCGGTGATCGGCATGGGCACCTCCGGCAGCTTCGAGGTGGACGCCGCCGGGCGCGAGCCGCTGCGCGAGGTGCTGCGCCGCTTCGTCGCCGGCGGCGCCACCGTCATCGACACCTCGCCCAACTATTCCAACGCCGAGGACGTGCTGGGCGACCTGATGGCCGAACTGGGCCTGCGCGAGCGCATCTTCCTGGCCACCAAGCTCGCCGCCGACAGCCGCGCCGCGGGCGAGGCGCAGTTCGCCGATTCGCTGCGCCGCCTGCGCACCGACAAGGTGGAACTGCTGGCCGTGCACAACCTGCGCGACTGGAAGACCCAGCTGGCGCTGGCGCGCGAGCTCAAGGCCCAGGGCAAGGTGAAGTACGTCGGCCTCACCCATTACCTCGACAGCGCCCACGACACGCTGGCCGACATCGTCGCCGCCGAGAAGCCCGACTTCGTGCAGATCAACTACTCGGTGTCGGCTGCGAATGCCGCCAAGCGCGTGCTGCCGGCGGCCGCCGACAACGGCGTGGCGGTGATGGTGAACCGCGCCTTCGACGACGGCCGGCTGTTCGCCCGCGTCGCCGGCAAGCCGCTGCCGGGCTGGGCGGCCGAGGCGGGCGTCACGTCCTGGGCGCAGCTGTTCCTGAAGTTCACCCTGGCCCACCCGGCCGTGACGGTGGTGATTCCCGCCACCGGCAAGCCCGACCGCCAGGACGACAACCTGCGCGCCGGTTTCGGCCCCACCCTGACGGCGGCGCAGTGCGCCGAGCTCGTCGCGATGTTCACCTGAGGAGCCCCCGATGCCGGGACCCGTTTCGCGTTTCCTGTCCCGGCTGTTCGGCGTCGCGCCCGACGAAGCGCCGGCCGTGCTGGCCGGCGTGGCGATGTTCCTGCTGCTGTTCGCCGGTTATTTCATGCTGCGGCCGGTGCGCGAGACCATGGGCATCGCCGGCGGCGTGGACAACCTGCAGTGGCTGTTCACGGCCACCTTCGTGGCCACGCTCGCCGCCATCCCGCTGTTCGGCCTGCTGGCCGCGCGGGCCCGGCGCCGGCGCATCCTGCCCTGGACCTACGGCTTCTTCGCGCTGAACCTGCTGGCCTTCGCCGCCGCGATCGCCATGGCACCGGACAACCCCTGGGTGGCGCGCGGTTTCTACGTGTGGCTGTCGGTGTTCAACCTGCTGGCGATCTCGGTGGCCTGGAGCGTGCTGGCCGACCTGTTCGCCGCCGCGCAGGCCAAGCGGTTGTTCGCGCTGGTGGCCGCGGGTGCCAGCGCCGGCGGCCTGCTGGGGCCGCTGCTGGGCGTGCTGCTGGTGGGGCCGCTGGGCCACGCCGGGCTGATGGTGCTGGCCACCGCGCTGCTGCTGGCCTCGGCCGGCGCGGCGGTGGCGCTGCAGCGCTGGCGCGACCGCCACCCGCTGCGCGCGGAAGAAACCGTGGCGCGGCGCGAACCGCTGGGCGGCAATCCCTTCGCCGGCCTGACCACGGTGTTCTCCTCGCCCTACCTGATGGGCATCGCCACCTTCGTGGTGCTGCTGGCCAGCGTCACCACCTTCCTGTACTTCGAACAGGCGCGGCTGGTGGAGCTGCACTTCCCCGACCGCGAGGACCAGACGCGGGTGTTCGGCCTGCTCGACTTCATCGTGCAGTCGCTGGCCATCCTGACGCAGCTATTCCTCACCGGCCGCATCGTGCAGCGGCTGGGGCTGGTGGTGCTGCTCACCGCGGTGCCGGTGGTGATGGCCCTGGGTTTCCTGTGGCTGGCGCTGGCGCCCACCTTCGCGGTGTTCGCGGTGGTGATGGTGACGCGCCGCGCCGGCGAGTACGCGCTGGCCCGGCCGGGCCGCGAGATGCTGTTCACCGCGGTGCCGGCCGAGGCCAAGTACAAGGCCAAGAACGTCATCGACACTGCCGTCTACCGCGGCGCCGACGCCGTGAGCGGCTGGGTGAAGACCGGCGTGGACGCCATCGCCGGGCACCCGGCGGTGGTGGCCGTGGCCGGCGCGGCGCTGGCCCTGGGCTGGGCATTCACGGGCTGGTCGCTGGCGCGGGCGCATGGCCGCCGCGAGCGCGAGGCGGCGGGCGTTCCGTCGACCCGGTGACAGCATTGCTGCCCCCGAAAGCATAACTAGCCAAAGCTTGTCCGGATTTGCTGCGCGGTTGGGGCGCCCAGCGGCATTTTCGCGGGCGGAAAGTGAAGACGTTAGTGTATGTGAGCAGACCAGCCTGCCTTTCCTTCCCGGGCGGCCTTGCCGGCCCGGCGCCGAAAGTGGTCCAGTGGCCCTGCGCCGGCCCCCCCCCTCTCCTCGTCGAGGCTCCCGGCAGTCAATTTGAAGTCAACCGCCCCCTGGCGTTGACACCCTTTGGCAGGGCTAACGGCTGTTTTCGGGACAGGCGGCCCTGCCATTTTTTTGCCCTTCTCCCAGGCCCCCAGGGACACGGCTTTGGTTTCGGCGGCATCCATCCGGTGCCGTCCCCACCGCGGAGGTGAAGGTCTCCTCCTGCTCAGTGAAGCCTCTTATTTCGCAGGAGGAGACCTTCACCTCCACGGCGGCGCCGGTGCATTACATCCGGTTTCGTGACGAAGGGCAGATAGCGCGCGCTGCGATGCTTGCGCGTCCCGACCCGGGCCGCAGGGAACGATTTCTCTTGCCGATCAGGTGGGTTGAACTGGTCCGCGTACTTGCCGCCAGCACGTGCACGCCTGCGTGTCCCTTCGGACACTTGATGCGGCGGCAGGGCCAGCGTGGAAGGTGGCCAGCGTGAGAGTCCTCGCCGCCCGGCGGCGGGTGCGGGGCTGAGGCGAAGGGCTCGTCGCCAACCCGGATAGTCTGCTCAGATGCCGGAGGCTTCGGTGTGCCCGCCGCGAACCCACACCCGCCGCCGGGCGGCGAGCCGGTTCGCACTGGCCGTCTTCCGCGCTGGCGAAGCAGCCACACCCCGCGTCCGGAGGGACGCGAACGACGAGGCGCGCTGTGGTTCGCGCCTGAACCGAGTTAGCCCAACCTGATCAGCAAGAAAAATGTGCCGTCTTGGCCCCCGAGCGTGATGCGCAAGCATCGGAGCGGGCAGACACGGGCCTTTCGTCCAGCCAACCGGGCGCCCCGTACCGGACGCGCCGTGAAGGCGAGGGTCGCTTCCTGCGAGATAAAGGCTTCACCGAGCAGGAAGCGACCCTCGCCTTCGCGGTGGGGCCGGCGCCGGACGAATGCCGACGCCTTCCTTGCCGCGCGCCGGGCGCGGCTTGCCCTCAGCGGCTGCGCTGGCTGATGGCCACGCTGCCCAGGATCAGGCCGCAGGCGATGCCCATGGGCCAGGTGAGCGCTTCGCCCAGCAGGCCCCAGGCCCAGGCCACGGCGGCCAGCGGCACCAGGTAGGTCACCGTCACCGCGCGCGCCGCGCCCACGCGCGAAATCAGCCTGTAGTACATGGCGTACGCCCAGCCGGTGCTGAGCACGCCCACCGCCACCGCCGAACCCCAGGCCGGCGCCGAAATGGGCTGCGCCGGCCACTGGGCCAGCGCGAACGGCAGCGTCAGCAGCGAGGCGCAAACCAGCGTGGCCGCGGCCACCGCCACCGGCGGCAGGCCGGCGAACCAGCGCGGCACCAGGTTGGCGCCGATGCCATACAGGAAGGCCGCGAAGGTGCCGGCGGCTGCCGCGGGGCCGATGTCGCCGCCGCCGGTCTTGTCGCTGGCCAGCACCACCACGCCCAGGAAACCCACCGCCAGCGCGATCCACTTGCGCAGCGCGATGCGCTCGCGGAAGAACAGGAAGGCCACCAGCGCCGTGAACAGCACCGCCATGGCGTTGGTGATGGCGCCCACGCCCGCCGGCGCGCGCTGGGCGCCCCAGGCGAACAGGGTGAAGGGCACCGCGGTGTTGATGGCCGACACCAGCGCCAGCCGCGGCCACAGCCGCCACGGCAGCTTCGCCCGCGCCAGCCAGAGGAAGGGCAGCAGCACCAGCGCGCCGAAGGCCAGCCGCAACTCCACCAGCGGCGCGGCGCCGAACTCGGGCGCGGCCACGCGCTGGAACAGGAAGGAGGCGCCCCAGACGCCGGCCAGCAGGCCCAGTTCAAGCGGCGTCAGCCAGGCCGGCACGCCGGCGGGCAGGACGGAGGCGGGGGTCGGGGCGGGATTCTTCATGGCAAACCTGGCGCGTGGCTGGACGTGATTATGGGCCGCGACAAGAGCCACACAAGCGAGTACTTTCCTCGCAAGCCACAAATCCTGCTCATGCATATGGCAACCCTGCGTTCGGACTGGCTGCCGGCCCTGGCGGCCTTCGAATCGGCGGCCCGGCACCAGAATTTCGCCCACGCCGCCGAAGAGCTGCACCTGACCGCGAGCGCGGTGAGCCACCACGTGCGCAAGCTCGAGGCCCGGCTGGGCGTGGCGCTGTTCCAGCGCCATGCGCGCGGCGTCAGCCTCACCGCCGAAGGCCGCCAGCTCGCCGACGCGGCCGGCAATTCGCTGGCCGAACTCGACGGCACCCTGCGCGCGCTGCGCGCCAGCCGCGACCAGGCGCCGCGCGTGCGCATCACCACCCTGCATTCGCTGGCGCACACCTGGCTGCTGCCGCGGCTGCCGCGTTTCCTGGAGGCCAACCCCGGCATCGGCCTGGCCTTCGACACCGAACTGGCGCTGGCGCGCTTCGACGAGGGCGGGCCGGACCTGGGCATCCGCCACGGCCCCGGCGACTGGCCCGGCCTGGCGGCGATCCCGCTGATGGACGACACCCTGGTGCCGGTCGCCTCGCCCGCCCTGCCCGGGATCGACGCCGTGCGCGAACCGGCCGACCTGCTGAGGCTGCCGCTGATCGCCGACAAGGCCCGCCATGGCTGGCCCGACTGGTTCCGCGCCGCTGGCGTCACCGCCGCGCTGCCGCCGGAGCGCCTGCAGTTCGCCGACAGCACCGACGCGCACCTGGCGGCGGCCCTGGGCCTGGGCGTGGCGCTGGCGCGCGAGCGCATCCTGGCCCCGTTCCTGGTCGACGGCCGCCTGCGCCGGCTGCCGCTGCCGCCGATGCCGGCACGCTGGCAATACTGGGTCATCTACCCGGCGCATCGCCGGCTGGCGCCACCCGCGCGCGCCTTCGTCGACTGGCTGCTGGCCGACGTGGCGCGCTTCGGACCCTGAGCCCGGCGCGTTATCCTGCCCGCCCTTCCTCCGAAGCCCGCCGATGCACATCTGGGTCGACGCCGACGCCTGCCCCAACGTGGTCAAGGACATCCTGTTCCGCGCCGCGGAGCGCACGCGCGTGCCGGTGACCCTGGTGGCCAACAGCTGGGTGCGCACGCCGTTCTCGCGCTACATCCGCTCGGTGCAGGTGCCCGCCGGGCTGGACGTGGCCGACAGCGAAATCGTGCGCCGCTGCGGCCCGGGCGACCTGGTGGTCACCGCCGACATCCCGCTGGCCGCGCTGGTGCTGGAAAAAGGTGCGCTGGCGCTGAACCCGCGCGGCGAGCTCTACACCCCCGACTCCATCGCCCAGCGCCTGTCCATGCGCAATTTCATGGACGAACTGCGCGGCGCCGGCGTGGACACCGGCGGCCCCGGCGGCTTCCACGCGCGCGACCGCCAGGCCTTCGGCAACGCCCTCGACCGCTGGCTGGCGAAGCAGCCGCGCCCGCCCGAACCTTCCCAGGAAACGCCATGAACCGCATTGAATTCGAACTCGACCGCGAGTTCGTCGCGCTCAACGACCTGCTCAAGCTGGCCGGCGTCTGCGACAGCGGCGGCATGGGCAAGGCCCTGGTGGCCGCGGGCGAAGTGAGCGTGGACGGCGAACTGGAGCTGCGCAAGACGGCGAAGATCCGCGCCGGCCAGGTGGTGCGGCTGGGCGATGTCGAAATCCGCGTGGTCGCCGCAGGCTGAACCCTAGCGGCCGCCGCCGCTGCGCCAGATGGTCCACAGCAGCCATAGGCTGCCGGCCACCGCGCCCAGGAAACCCAGCAGGCCGAACAGCGGCAGGCCCAGCAGCGTGGGCCCGCCTTCCACCGTCATCACGATCGAGGAGCCGACGATCAGCGCGGCGACGACGATGCCCACGGTGAGCCGGTTGGCGGAATGGTCCACCTGCTCGCCGAAACGCTGCAGGCGCTCGACGTCGAGGTTGATGTTGACGCGGCCACGGCGCAGCGCGCGCAGGCCCTGGCGCAGCTGGGCCGGCAGCGACGCCAGCAGGCCCACGGTGTCGCCCACGGCGCGCCGGCCGCGGTGGGCCAGCGCGCGTGGCGCGTAACGCGCCAGCATCACCCGGCGCAGGAAGGGCGCGGCTTCGCCGGCCATGTCGAAATCGGGGTCGAGCCGGCGGCCCACGCCTTCCAGCGTCACCAGCACCTTCACCATCATGGCCAGGTCGGGCGGCAGCATGACGCGGTGCTCGCGCAGCAGCGCGGTGATCTCGGCGAGCATGGCGCCCAGGTGCAGCTCCTTCAGCGGCACGCCGTGGTAGTGGTCGATGAACTGCTCCACTTCCTCGAACAGCGCGCTTTCGTCCACGCGTTCGTCGGCCGACCACTCCAGCAGCACCTCGCCCACCTGGGCGGCGTCGCGGCGCACCAGGCCGTCGAACAGGTCCACCACCTGGCCGCGGCGCGCCGGGGACAGGCGGCCGACCATGCCGTAGTCGAGCAGCGCCAGGCGGTTGCCGGGCAGCCAGAACACGTTGCCCGGGTGCGGGTCGGCGTGGAAGAAACCGTCCTCGAACAGCATTTTCATCTCGATGCGCGCGCCCAACCGCGCCACCCGCACCAGGTCGGCGCCGGCGCCCAGCAGCGCGCCGGTGTCGCCCAGCGGCACGCCGGAAATGAACTCCTGCACGTTCATGCGCTCGCTGGTGGCGGGCCAGTGCACGCGCGGCACCACCAGCGCCGGCTCACCGGCGAAGTTGGCGGCGATGCGCTCGGCGTGCCGGCACTCCGCGGCCAGGTCGAGCTCGCGCGAGAGCGAGGCCTGCAACTGCCGCACCAGCGCGCGCGGCTGGTAACGCGCCAGGTCGGGCGATTCGCTTTCGACGATGCGCGCCAGCCGCTGCAGCAGGCGCATGTCGGCCTCCACCAGCGGGCGGATGCCGGGGCGGCGCACCTTCACCGCCACCTCGCTGCCGTCGAGCAGCACGGCGCGGTGCACCTGGGCGATGGACGCGGCGGCGATGGGCTCCGGGTCGAAACCCGCGAACACGGTGCCGATGGCGCCGCCGAGGTCTTCCTCGACCTGGGCGCGGATGGCCTCGAAGGCCACCGGCGGCACCTGGTTCTGCAGCTTCTCGAATTCGGCGATCCACTCGGGCGCGAACAGGTCGACGCGGGTGGCCAGCAGCTGGCCCAGCTTCACGAAGCTCGGGCCCATTTCCTCCAGCGCGCGGCGCACGCGCTCGGGCGGCGGCAGCGTGGCCAGCTCGGCCACGTGGTCCTTGTGCAGCAGCCGGCCGGCGCGTTCGAGCGCGCCGGCCAGGCCCACGCGCCGCACCACGTCGCCGAACCCGTAGCGCACCAGCACCGAGGCCACCTCGTGCAGGCGGCCCAGGTCACGCGCGGCGCTGAGGGTTTCCCAGAGCATGTCCCGGGGCTCAGTGGCCCATGCAGAAGAAGTTGAGCTTGTTGCCGTCGATGTCGCGGAAGTAGCCGGCGTAGAAGCCCTTGAAGCGTTCGCCCGGCGCGCCCTCGTCGGTGCCGCCCAGGGCCAGCGCCTTCGCGTGCATGGCGTCCACCTGGGCCGGGCTCTTCACCACCAGCGACACCATGGTGCCATTGCCGCGGCAGGCTTCCTTGCCGTCGAAGGGCTTGATCACGCCCAGGCTGGGCGACTGCGGGCCGGTGCCCCAGGCGACGAAGCGCTCGCCCTCCATGATGCGCTTCGCGCCAAGTTCGCCCAGCAGGGCGTCGTAGAAGGCGCAGGCGCGCGCCATGTCGTTGGTGCCGAGGGTGACGTAACCGATCATGGGGTGGGCTCCGGTGAAGTGGACTCCATCATCGTGGCTTGCCGGAAGCTTCGCCAGTGGGGCCTCCGCCGCGCCTGTCGGATTCGGCCCGGCTCAGCGGCGGCGCGGCTTGGCGAACGGCAGGCCCTGGAAAAGGAAGTCGCGCAGCTTCTGGCATTCGTCGGCCGGCCGCTCGCACAGGATGCCGAGACGGACGACGGGCTCGCCGCCCTCTTCGACCAGGCGGTAGCGGGCGATGGCGGCCGTGATGGTGCGTGCGGCAGGCTCGACCGGCGACGCCGGCGGCGCGGGCTGGATGAGGTATTCGAGCCAGAACACCGAGGGGTCTGCCTTGTCGGGCGCCATCACGGTGCGGAACACTTCGCCCGTGTTGGCTTGCACCATCCCGTAAGGCTCGCGATAGAAATGACTGGTGTCGCCCCGGGGTGCCGCCTTGAACGCGGCGATGTCGTCGAAGCCGACCGCCTGGTCGTCAGGCAGGTAGCGCGGCTTGCGGTGCGAACGCGGCCAGGGAACGTCGCGCGGCACCACGTCGCGGAAGCCGCCGAACTTCACCGGCGCCTGCACCCAGCCGTCGAGGGCCTTCGCACGCTGCGCTTCGGACAGGACGTAGCGGGCCACGGATTCGCGCGCGGCGGCGTCGAAGAGCGGCTCGCCGGAGCTTTCGTCCACGCGGGTCTCGATGACCCGCCCGCAGTCGTCGAAGCGCGCGCCGACCAGCACGGTTCCGGTCTTGTTCGCGCGCGCCAGCTTCACGGGATAACGCGGCTGGATCCTGACCGGCGCCGGGCACGCCCCGGCTTCCGGGCCGGCACTGGCCTTTTCCGCCGACGCGCCGGACACCGCCAGCGCCGCCGCCAGCAGCGCGGCGATCACCGGCCGCTGTCCAGCATGGGCAGCTGCAGGCCCTTCTCGCGGGCGCAGGCCTGGGCGATGTCGTAGCCGGCGTCGGCGTGGCGCATGACGCCGGTGCCGGGGTCGTTCCAGAGCACGCGGCCCAGGCGGGCGGCGGCGGCGTCGGTGCCGTCGGCCACGATCACCACGCCGCTGTGCTGGCTGTAGCCCATGCCCACGCCGCCGCCGTGGTGCAGCGACACCCAGGTGGCGCCGCCGGCGACGTTGAGCATGGCGTTGAGCAGCGGCCAGTCGGACACGGCGTCGGACCCGTCGAGCATGGCCTCGGTTTCGCGGTTCGGGCTGGCGACGGAGCCGGAATCGAGGTGGTCGCGGCCGATCACGATGGGCGCGCTCACTTCGCCGTTGCGCACCATTTCATTGAAGGCCAGCGCCAGCCGGTGGCGGTCGCCCAGGCCCACCCAGCAGATGCGCGCCGGCAGTCCCTGGAAGGAAATGCGCTCGCGCGCCATGTCCAGCCAGCGGTGCAGGTGCGGGTTGTCGGGGATGAGTTCCTTCACCTTGGCGTCGGTCTTGTAGATGTCCTCCGGGTCGCCGCTGAGCGCGACCCAGCGGAAGGGACCGATGCCGCGGCAGAACAGCGGCCGCACGTAGGCCGGTACGAAGCCCGGGAAGTCGAAGGCATCCTCGCAGCCGACGTCGAAGGCCATCTGCCTGATGTTGTTGCCGTAGTCGAAGGTGGGCACGCCCATGTCCTCGAAGTTCAGCATGGCCTCGACGTGGATGCGCATCGAGTGCTTGGCCGCGTTGATGACCTTCTCGGGGTTGTTCTTCTGCTCGCTGAACCACTCCTCCAGCGTCCAGCCGGCCGGCAGGTAGCCGTGCAGCGGGTCGTGGGCGCTGGTCTGGTCGGTGACGGCGTCGGGGCGCACGCCGCGGCGCACGAGCTCGGGCAGGATCTCGGCGGCGTTGCCCAGCAGCGCGATCGAGACGGCCTTGCCTTCCGAGGTGTACTTCTCGATGCGCGCCAGGGCGTCGTCGAGGTCCTTCGCCTGCTCGTCCACGTAGCGCGTGCGCAGGCGCATGTCGATGCGCGACTGCTGGCATTCGATGGTGAGCGAGCAGGCGCCGGCCAGCGAGGCCGCCAGCGGCTGCGCGCCGCCCATGCCGCCCAGGCCGGCGGTGAGGATCCAGCGGCCGGCCCATCCCTCACCATTCGCGCCGCCGTAGTGCTGGCGCCCGGCTTCGGCGAAGGTCTCGTAGGTGCCCTGCACGATGCCCTGGGTGCCGATGTAGATCCAGCTGCCGGCCGTCATCTGGCCGTACATCATCAGGCCCTTGGCATCGAGCTCGTGGAAGTGCTCCCAGGTGGCCCAGTGCGGCACCAGGTTCGAGTTGGCGATCAGCACGCGCGGCGCGTCGGGATGCGTGGGGAACACGCCCACCGGCTTGCCGGACTGCACCAGCAGGGTCTGGTCGTCGCGCAGGGTGCGCAGGGTTTCCAGGATCCTGTCGTAGCACTCCCAGTCGCGCGCGGCGCGGCCGATGCCGCCGTACACCACCAGTTCGGCCGGGTTCTCGGCCACGCCGGGGTCCAGGTTGTTCTGGATCATCCGGTAGGCGGCTTCGGTGAGCCAGGACTGGCAGCTGAGCTGGCTGCCGCGCGGGGCGGCGATGCGGCGGGACGGGTCTTTGCGGCTGGCGGGCATAACGGGCTCCCAAAGGCAGGCGCCCAGTATAAGCCGACCCCCTGTCGGGGCGGCTCAGTCGGCGCGCATCCGGTAGGCTTCGTTGAGGGGGATCAGGCCCTGCCTGGCGAGCTCGACGGCATGCCGCGGCAGCGGCACCATGCCGTCGGCCTCGGCCTGGGCGTTGAT
The DNA here is from genome assembly GCF_041913985.1 of Arenimonas sp. Lineage (GTDB taxonomy): Bacteria > Pseudomonadota > Gammaproteobacteria > Xanthomonadales > Xanthomonadaceae > Arenimonas. The sequence goes on along the minus strand of NZ_JAYSEG010000007.1, from coordinate 28,472 downwards.
GGCGTCGGAGTCGGCCTCGTCCACGATCAGCTGGCGCATCGCCGGCGTCACGAACAGCAGTTCGTAGGTCATGCGCCGGCCGCGGGTGCCGGTGCCGTTGCAGGCCGGGCAGCCCTGGCCGGCGAAGAACACCTCGTGCCCGCCCAGGCCCATGGCCTCGCGCAGGCTCGGGTCCACCGGCTCGGGCGCCTTGCAGTCGGGGCAGATCATCCGCACCAGCCGCTGCGACAGGATGCACAGCAGGGTGGCGCGGATCAGGTAGGCCTCCACGTCCATCTCCAGCAGGCGCGCGATGGTGGCGGCGGCGGAGTTGGTGTGCAGCGTGCTCAGCATCAGGTGGCCGGTGAGCGCGCTTTCCACCGCGATCTTCGCGGTTTCGTGGTCGCGGATCTCGCCCACCATGATCACGTCCGGGTCGTGGCGCAGGATGTTGCGCAGCACGCGCGAGAAGGTGAGCCCCACCTCGGCGTTGATCGGCACCTGCTCGACGCCGGGGATGTGGTACTCCACCGGGTTCTCGACCGTGATGATGTTGACGTTGCGCTGCAGGATCGTGTTCAGCGCCGCATACAGCGTGGTGGACTTGCCCGAGCCGGTGGGGCCGGTCACCAGCACCATGCCCTGGTTGCGTTCGCAAGCGTCGGCCAGGCGCGCGGCGTCCTGCGGCGACAGGCCCAGGTCGGCGATGGACTTCATGGCGATCGAGGTGTTGAGCAGGCGGATCACCACGCTTTCGCCGTGGATGGTCGGGATGGTGGAGATGCGCAGGTCCACCATGCGGCCGTTCACGCCGATGCGCGCCTGGCCGTCCTGCGGCAGCCGGCGCTCGGTGATGTCCATGCCGCCCAGGATCTTGATGCGCCCCACCACCATCGGCAGCAGCGACTGCGAAAAGGTGCGGATGGGCACCAGCACGCCGTCGATGCGGAACACCAGGTCCACGTCGGCTTCGCCGGGGCGGATGTGCACGTCGGAAGCGCCGCGGCGCACCGCCATCGTGAGGATGTGCGCCACCAGGCGCACGATCGGCCGCAGCATGTAGCGCTGCTCGTCCGGCACCGAGGGCCGCGCCGTGGCCTGCGGCGTCTCGATGATCTCGTCGTCCTTGCTCACCTCGAACAGGTCGGCGCCGTGGCTGTCGCCGTAGTGGCTGGCGATGGCGCGGTCGAGGTCGGCGCGCGCGGCCACGAACAGCTGCAGGCGCTTGCCGGCCAGGAACTGCAGCAGGTGGATGGTGTCGGCGTCGGCGGGGTCGGCCAGGGCCACGCGCAGCACGTCGCCGTGCACGTCCAGCGGCAGGATCGAGCGCGCGTAGGCCAGTTCGGCCGGCACCATGGCCAGCGCCTGCGAGGAAGGCTGCTTGCCGGCCAGCGTGATGAAAGGCAGGCCCAGTCGCTGGGCCAGCACCTGCTCCACCGTGGCCGCACCGGGCGCCGGCGCGGCGCCCTGCGGCGAGGCCTCAGCCATGGGCGTCCCCCGCGAGCAGCGAGGCCAGGGCGCGGCGGTAGCGCGCGGCGATGGCCTCGGCGTCGCGGTGGCGGCCACCGGCCACCACGCGCTGCCCGGCCACCCAGGTTTCGCGCACCAGCGGGCGGTTGCCGGCGAACAGGAAGCGGTCCATCAGGTCGGCCTCGCGCGCGCCGGCCAGCGCGGCGGCGTCGCCGTCGAGCTGCAGCCAGTCAGCTTCGGCCGCCTCGCCCTGGAAGCAGGCGCGCAGGCCGCCGTCGAGCGCTTGCGAATAAAGCAGCTCGCCGGTGCTGGGCACCCCGGCGCTGACGGCGATGTTGCGGTGGCGCGTGGCCAGGCGCTGGCCGTACTCCAGCCAGCGCAGCTCTTCCACCGGCGACACCGACACGTGCGAGTCCGAACCCACGCCCCAGCGGCCGCCGGCGGCGAGGTAGTCGCGCAGCGGGAACAGGCCGTCGCCGAGGTTGGCTTCGGTGGTGGGGCAGATGGCCACGGTGGCGCCACTGGCGGCGATGCCCTGCACTTCCGCCGGCACCAGGTGGGTGGCGTGCACCAGGGTCCAGCGCGCGTCCACGTTGGCGTTGGCCAGCAACCATTCCACCGGGCGGGCGCCACGCAGGGCTTCGCAGTCATGCACCTCGCCCACCTGCTCGGCGATGTGGATGTGGATGGGCAGCGGCGCGTCGCCCACGGCCGCCAGCAGTTCGCCCATGGCGTCGGCGGGCACGGCGCGCAGGCTGTGCAGGGCGATGCCCACGCGCAGGTTTTCACCTTCGAGCGCGCGCAGCGACTGCAGCAGCGCCAGGTAGGCGTCGAGCGAATGGCCGAAGCGGCGCTGCCGCTCCGACAGCGGCCGGCCGTCGAAGCCGCCGGTCATGTACAGCACCGGCAGCAGCGTGAGCCGGATGCCGGTGTCGCGCGCCGCGGCGATCAGCGCCTGCGACATCGCCGACGGATCGTCGTAGGGCCGGCCGTCCGGCTGGTGGTGCAGGTAGTGGAATTCGCAGACGGTGGTGAAGCCGGCTTCCAGCATCTCGGCGTAGAGCTGGGCCGCCACCGCGTACTGTGTGTCCGGGTCGAGCCGGCCGGCGAAGCGGTACATCAGCTCGCGCCAGGTCCAGAAGCTGTCCTCGGGGTGGCTCTGGCGCTCCGCCAGCCCGGCCATGGCGCGCTGGAAGGCGTGCGAATGCAGGTTGGGCAGGCCCGGCACGCGCCAGTGCCCGTCGGTGTCGGCGCGGGGCCGGCGGCTGGCCGGGAAGGCGGAAAGCGGGGTGGGCGGCATGCGGGCGAGTTTCGCATGGCGCCGGGCGGGCCGCATACAATCCCCGGCCATGAGCGCGCTCTCCGGCATCACCGTGCTTGAACTGTCCCGGGTCCTGGCCGGGCCCTGGTGCGGCATGACCCTGGCCGACCTGGGCGCCGACGTGATCAAGCTTGAATCCTTCGACGGCGACGATACCCGCGGCCTGGGCCCGCCCTTCCTGGACGGCATGTCGGCCTACTTCGCCTGCTGCAACCGCAACAAGCGCTCGCTGGCCGTGGACCTGCGCGCGCCGGCGGCGCGGCCGCTGCTCGAAGCCCTGGTGCGCAAGGCCGACGTGCTGGTGGAAAACTTCCGCACCGGCGGCGCCGAAGCCCTGGGCATGGGCCATGACGCGCTGTCGGCGATCAACCCGCGGCTGGTGTACTGCTCGATCTCGGGCTACGGCCGCGACGGCCCCGGCGCGAACCGCCCGGGCTACGACTACGTGGTGCAGGCCGAGGCCGGCCTGATGGCCATCACCGGCCCCGCCGACGGCGAGCCGCACAAGGTGGGCGTGGCCGTGGCCGACCTGGCCACGGGCCAGAACGCCGCCACCGCCATCCTGGCCGCACTGGTGCAGCGCGGGCGCACCGGCCTGGGCCAGCGCATCGACGTGTCGCTGTTCGACACCCAGCTGGCGCTGCTGGCGAACGTGGCCTCGAGCACGCTCTTCACCGGCCACGACGCGCCGCGGCAGGGCAACGCCCACGCCAGCATCGTGCCCTACCAGGCCTTCCACGCCCGCGACCAGGCCTTCGTGCTGGCGGTGGCGAGCGAAAAACTCTGGGCGCAGCTGTGCGACCTGCTGGGCCGCGACGACTGGCGCCAGGACCCGCGTTTCCACAACAACGCCGCCCGCGTGGAAAACCGCGACGCGCTGTGCGGCGAACTGGCCGCGCTGTTCGCCACCCGCGACGCCGCGCACTGGCTGGCCCTGTTCGACCGCGCCGGCGTGCCCGCGGCGCCCATCAACACCGTGCGCCAGGCGCTCGACCACCCCATCGCCGCCGCCCGCGGCATGCGCATCGAAATGGACGGCATTCCCATGGTCGGCAGCCCGCTCAAGCTTTCCGCCTCCCCCGCCCGCCTCGACCGGCCGCCGCCGCGCCTGGGCCAGCATTCCGACGAAATCGCCCGCGCCTGCGGCTTCGACCCCGAAGCGCTGCGCGCGGCCGGGGCCCTGCGATGATCGGCCGACTCGCCCCACCCTGGGACCGCCTGCTGCTCGACGCGCGGCTGGCCACGCTGCGCAACGACCTCGGCGCCTACGGCGTCATCGAGGACGCCGCCCTGGCCTGGAAGGACGGGCTGATCGCCTTCGCCGGCCCGCGCGGCGAACTGCCGGGCGAACCGGCGGCGCTGGCGGCCCGGGTGGAATCGGCCGAGGGGCGCTGGATCACGCCGGGCCTGGTCGACTGCCACACCCACCTGGTGTTCGCCGGCGACCGCGCCCAGGAGTTCGAGCGCCGGCTGCAGGGCGCCAGCTACGAGCAGATCGCCCGCGAGGGCGGCGGCATCCTCTCGTCGGTGCGCGCCACCCGCGCGGCCAGCGAGGACGAACTGCTGGCGGCCTCGCTGCCGCGCGCCCGCGCCCTGCGCGCCGACGGCGTGACCACGCTGGAAATCAAGTCCGGCTACGGGCTCGACTTCGATTCAGAACGCAAGATGCTGCGCGTGGCGCGCCGCATCGGCGAGGAACTCGGCCTCACCGTGCGCACTACGTTCCTGGCCGCGCACGCGCTGCCGCCGGAATTCGCCGGCCGGCCCGACGACTACATCGCCGCCGCCTGCGAATGGCTGCCGCGCCTGCACGCCGAAGGCCTGGTGGACGCGGTGGACGCCTTCTGCGAAGGCATCGGCTTCACGCCGGCGCAGACCCGCCGCATGTTCGAGGCCGCGCGCGCGCTCGACCTGCCCGTGAAGCTGCACGCCGACCAGCTCAGCAACCTCGGCGGCGCCGCGCTGGCGGCGGAGTTTGGCGGCCTCTCGGCCGACCACATCGAATGGACCGACGAAGCCGCGGTGCGCGCCATGGCCGCCGCCGGCACCGTGGCGGTGCTGCTGCCCGGCGCCTTCCACGTGCTGCGCGAAACCAAGCTGCCGCCGCTGGCGGAACTGCGCGCGCACGCGGTGCCGATGGCCGTGGCCACCGACCTCAACCCCGGCACCTCGCCGCTGCAGTCGCTGCGGCTGGCGATGAGCCTGGCCTGCACGCACTTCCGGCTCACGCCCGAAGAAGCCCTGCGCGGCGCCACCGTGCACGCCGCGCATGCGCTCGGCCTGCACGACCGCGGCCGCCTGCTGCCGGGCCAGCGCGCCGACGTGGTGCAGTGGGAAGTGGCGCACCCGGCCGAACTGGCCTATTGGCTCGGCGGCGACCTGGTGCATTCAGTGCACGTGGCCGGCCGCCGCGTGGACTGAAACCGGGCGCCGGAAACGACGAAGCCCCGCCGGGGCGGGGCTTCGTGCAAGCAACGCGCCGGGCGCGATTACTTGGCGGCGGCGGCCTTCTTGGCCGGGGCCTTCTTGGCCGGCGCCTTCGCGACCGGGGCCTTCACCGTGGCCGCCTTGCCGGCCGTCGCCTTCTTGACGGTCTGCGAACGGGCATTGCCGTGGCTGCTGGCGAAACGCTTGCCCTTGGCGGTTTTCTTGTCGCCCCTACCCATGGTGATTCCTTGAATTTGTGATTGCGTTGGGCGCGTAGCCTACCACCGCCGGCCGCGCCGACCAAGATGGCCGGGCCGGCGCCTAGTGGCTGTGGCCGTAGGAGAGGCGCAGGTTGACCAGGTGCGCCACGCCGATCAGCACGCCGCCCACCGCCATGGCCACGGCATGCGGCACCGCCGAGTGGTGCAGCGGCGGATACAGCAGCGCGAACCAGATGATGGCCAGGCCCGGGCTCACCCACAGCCAGGCGTGGTAGGCGCGGTGGCCCCGGTAGCCGAGGTAAAGGCTGATCACCGCCAGCACCGTGGCGAAACCGGTGAAGGCCCACTCGACGCCGTGCCAGGCCACCAGGCCCAGGCCGACGGCCGGCAGCAGCCCCAGCGCGACGGGGATAAGCGCGCAGTGCAGCGCGCATACGAAGGCGCCGAACGCACCGAGCCGATCCGCCCAGGAAGGCAGGTGGACGCGGTGCGGCTTCATGAGGCTGGCCATGGCTTCGGGGGACTTGCCAACAAGGTGAAACAATATAACATTCCGTTATTCGCCACCGCAACCGAACGACCATCATGCCCCGGAAGCCGCGCCCCGCCCGCCTCGCCCTTGCCGTCCTGCTGGCCCTGCCGGCGCTCGCCCTCGCCCAGGCCGAGCCCGCGGACCAGGACGAGCACGACCACGAGACCCCGCGCACGCTGGACACCCTGGAAGTCACTGCCTCGCCCCTGCGCGGCTCCATCGACGACCTCGTCCGCCCGGTGGACGTGCTGGGCGGCGAGGCGCTGGACGCCCGCAAGGCCGGCACGCTGGGCGAGACGCTGGAGCGCCAGGCCGGCGTGCAGTCCTCGTATTTCGGCGCCGGCGTCGGCCGCCCCATCCTGCGCGGCCAGGACGGCGCGCGCGTGCAGGTGCTGAGCAGCGGCACCAGCGCCATGGATGTTTCCACCGTCAGCGCCGACCACGCCGTCGGCATCGAACCCTTCCTGGCCGACCAGATCGAAGTGCTCAAGGGCCCGGCCACCCTGCTCTACGGCAGCGGCGCCATCGGCGGCGCGGTGAACGTGGTGGACGGCCGCGTGCCGACCCTGCAGGTTGGCCGCACGGTGTCCGGCCGCGCCGAGATCCGCCATGGCAGCGTCGACGACCAGAACACCGGCATGGCCCGCGTGGACGCCGACGCCGGCGCGCTCACCCTGCACGCCGACCTGTTCCGCCGCGACGCCGGCGACTACCGCATCCCCGGCTACGCCTTCTCGCCCGAACTCGTGGCGGAAGGCCTGGCCGAAGGCGAAGACCCGGAGCACTTCGCCCGCGGCCGCCTGCCCAACAGCCACCTCAGCACCGAAGGCGGCGCGCTCGGCGGCAGCTGGTTCGGCGAACGCAGCTGGTTCGGCATGGCCGCCAGTACCTACCGCAGCAACTACGGCATCCCTCCCGGCGCGCATGCGCACGAGGGCGAGGAAGACGGCCACGAGGGCGAGGACCACGAGGGCGAGGAAGCCGAAGTGGTGCGCATCGACCTGCGCCAGGACCGCTTCGAAACCCGCGGCGGCGTGCGCGATTTGGGCCTGTTCGAGGAAGTGAACTGGCGCCTCACCCGCAGCCTGTACGAGCACACCGAGCTCGAGGGCGACGCCGTGGGCACCCGCTTCGACAACGACGGCCTCGAAGCCCGCATCGAAGCCGTGCAGCGCGAGCGCAACGGCTGGCGCGGCGCCTTCGGCCTGCAGTTCGGCCACCGCGACTTCTCGGCGGCGGGCGACGAGGCCTTCGTGCCGCCCTCGGTCACCCGCGACCTGGGCGTGTTCGCGCTGCAGGAAAAGGACTTCGGCGACTTCAAGCTCGAGCTCGGCGCCCGCCACGACCGCGTGCGCACCGACCCCGACGGCGACGCGCCCACCGCCAGCATCGGCGCCACCAGCCTGGCGGCCGGCGGCCTGTGGCGCTTCAGCGAATCCCTGCACCTGGGCGTGAACCTCAACCGCGCCGAGCGCGCGCCCACCGCCGAGGAGCTGTTCTCCGACGGCCCGCACGTGGCCACCCAGAGCTACGAGCTCGGCGACGCCGCGCTCGACAAGGAAGTGGCGCTGAGCGGCGAACTGGGCCTGCACCTGCACCACGGCCGCTTCGACGGCTCGGTGTCCGTGTTCCGCACGCAGTTCACCGACTACATCTACCTGGCCGACACCGGCAGCGAAATCGACGGCCTGCCCGCCCGCGCCTGGGTCCAGGGCGACGCCGTCTTCTCGGGCTGGGAAGCCGAGCTCGGCGTGGAACTGGCCGACAACGCCAGCGGCCTGTGGCAGCTGCGCCTGTTCGCCGACCACGTGGACGCCAGCCTCGACGACGGCGGCCGCCTGCCCCGCATCGCCCCGGGCCGCGTGGGCGCCGACCTCGACTGGAACCGCGGCGCCTGGCGCGCCCGCGTGGGCGTGGTGCGGGTGTCGAAGCAGGACGAAGTGGCGCTGATGGAAACCCCCACCGACGGCTACACCCTGGTGGACGCCGGCCTCACCTACCACTGGGACGTGGGCAGCGCGGGCTGGGAAGCCTTCCTCGAGGGCCGCAACCTGGGCGACCAGGAAGCACGCGTGCACACGTCCTACCTGAAGGATTTCGCGCCGCTGCCCGGGCGCAACGTGATGGCCGGCCTGCGCGTCGCGTTCTGAGCGGGGCCGGCGCGGCGGGGACTACCTATTCGTAGTCCTCGCCCTCGTTGAGCTCGGGCGCTTCGGGCCGCTCTTCCGGGTCCGGGTCTTCGGCCACCGGGTCGGGCGAATGCGGCGCGGCGGCTTCACGCACGGCCTGCTGTTCGCTGGTTTCGGTGCCCAGGTGGAAGGCGGCGTAACCAGGCAGCACGGCCTGGTTCTGCGCCATGCCGATGATGCGGCCGGCCACCGGCGCCAGGATGTAGCGCTCGACGTTGCTCAGCGGGTCGATCACGCGGCCCAGGCGCTGGCCCGACTGCACGCGCTGGCCCAGGGTCACGTCGCTGATGAGCAGTCCGCCGGAATTGGCGCGCACCCAGCGCGAATCGAGGAAGATCGGCGCCGGTTCCGGATGGGCCACGCCGATGGCGGCCGGGTCGGGCACCAGCGCCGCATCCTCCGCGGCCTCCGGATCTTCGCGCATGCCGCTCTGCTGCATCAGCCGCTCGATGGCGGCCACAGCCTGGGCGATCTCGGTGGGCTCAAGCCGCGTCGGCGCGCCGGCTTCGAAGGTGACCGCCGGGATGCCCACCGCGGTGGCGGCGACGCGCAGCATGCCCTTGTTGCCCGGGCTGTGCAGCACGACGGTGTTGCCGAAGCTGCGGCTGAATTCGATGACGTCCGGGTGGGTCAGGTCGGCGCGCACCTGCGGCAGGTTGCTGCGGTCGAAGCTGCCGGTGTGGAAATCGACCAGCATGTCGCAGTGGCTGACGATGTCCTGGAAGAAGGCGTTGGCGATGCGCGAGGCGATCGAGCCGTTGCGCGTGCCGGGGAAGAAGCGGTTGAGGTCGCGGCGGTCCGGCAGGTAGCGGGTGCCGCGCGAATACCCGTGCACGTTGACGATGGGCACGCCGATGACCGTGCCCGACAGGCGCGTCGGGTCGACCGAGTGCGACAGCCGGCGCACGATTTCCACGCCGTTGATCTCGTCGCCGTGCACGCCGGCCACCAGGCACAGCACCGGGCCGGGCTTGGCGCCGCGGGTGACCACCACCGGGCTGGGGATTTCGTTGGCGCTGATGCCGCCGCCGGGGCGCCATTCAAGCTGCATGCGCGTGCCGGGCACGACCAGGCGGTCGAGGATGGCCAGCGGCGTGACCAGCTCGGCCAGCGGCGACAGGAACTCCTGCGGCGAGGCCAGCGTTTCCGGCGGCGTGGTGCCGGCCGCGGGGCCGGCGCCCGCGGGCGGGTCGACCGGGAAGTCCTGCGCGGCCAGCGGGCCGGCGGCCAGCAGCGCCGACAGCGTGAGCAGGCGCAGGCGGTTCATGCGGCGGCGCAGGCGGCGCACAGGCCGTGCACTTCCAGGGTCTGGGCGCGCGGCGCGAAGCCCAGCGCCCGCGCCTGCTGGTCGAGCAGGGTGCAGATGCGCTCGTCCTCGAGTTCGATGGCCGCGTGGCAGTTGTCGCAGATCAGGAAGGGCACCGAGTGGCGCTCGTTCGGGTGGTGGCAGCCGACGAAGGCGTTCACCGAGGCCAGGCGGTGGATGAAACCCTGCTCGAGCAGGAACTCGAGCGCGCGGTACACGGTGGGCGGCGCGCTCGAGCCGTTTTCTTCCTTCATGGCGTCGAGCAGGTCGTAGGCCTTCACGGGCTTGCCGGCGGCGGCGATCAGGCCCAGCACCTGGGCGCGCAGCGGCGTGAGGCGCAGGCCGCGGTCGGCGCAGGCCTGCTCGACGGCCTGCACGTAGGCGCCCGCGTCGTGCACGTGGTGCGTCGGGTCCGTGCAGTCGTGGCCGTGCTGGTGTGCGGTTCGGACCATGGGGCTAGGTTGCGGCCTGCCCGGCGTGAAATCAATCCGCATTCCCGGCGTTCACGCCGGGATGCGGGCGATCGCGGCGTCGATGCGGGCCAGCGCCTCGGCCTGGCCGGCCAGGAACACCGTGTGGTCGATGGACGGGCTCACCTGCGTGCCGGTGATGGCCACGCGCAGCGGCTGGGCGATCTTGCCCAGGCCCAGGCCCAGGGCCTCGGCGGTGGCCTGCAGCGCGCCGTGCACCGATTCGGCGCTCCACTCGCCCAGTGCGGCCAGGCGCGTGCGCACCTCGGCCAGCGGCGCGCGCGCGGCGGCGACCAGGTGCTTGGCCACGGCGGCCTCGTCGTACTGCTCGAGCGGGCAGTACCAGACGTGGGCGCGCTCGGCCATCTCCTTCAGCGTCTGCACGCGGTCGCGCAGGGCCACCACCACGTCGGCCGGCTTCGGGCCCTTCGACAGGTCGTAACCGTGGGCGCGCAGCTGCGGCTCGAAGTGTTTCGCCACCTCGGCCGGGTCGTCGTTCTTGAGGTAGTGCTGGTTGAGCCAGCCCAGCTTGGCCGGGTCCAGGCGCGAGGCCTTCTGGTTCACGTCCTCGATGGCGAACAGCGACTTGAGCTCGTCGCGGCTGAAGATCTCCTGGTCGCCGTGCGACCAGCCCAGGCGCGCCAGGTAGTTCACCAGCGCGTGCGGCAGGTAGCCCTCTTCCTTGTACGACATCACGTTGGCCGCGCCCGAGCGCTTCGAGAGCTTGGCGCCCTCGGGGTCGAGGATCATGGGCATGTGCGCGAAGTGCGGCACCGGCGCGCCCAGCGCCTTGTAGATGTTGATCTGGCGCGGGGTGTTGTTGACGTGGTCGTCGCCGCGGATGACGTCGGTAATGCCCATGTCCAGGTCATCGACCACCACGGCGAAGTTGTAGGTCGGGTAGCCGTCGGAGCGGAAGATCACCAGGTCGTCGAGCTCGTCGTTGCTCCACTCGATGCGGCCCTTGATCTTGTCGTCGAACACCACCGTGCCGCCGATCGGGTTCTTGAAGCGGATGACGCGGTTCGGGTCGTCGCGGTACGGCTCGTTGCGGTCGCGGTAGAAGCCGTTGTAGCGCGGCTTTAGGTTGGCGGCCATGGCGGCCTCGCGCATGGCCTCGAGCTCTTCCTTGGTTTCGTAGGCGTAGTAGGCGGTGCCGGCGGCCACCATCTGCTCGGCCACCTCGCGGTAACGGTCCAGGCGCGCGGTCTGGAAGATGGGGCCCTCGTCGTACTCCAGGCCCAGCCAGTCCATGGCTTCGAGGATGGCGTCGATGGCGGCCTGGGTGCTGCGCTCGCGGTCGGTGTCTTCCACGCGCAGGATGAACTGGCCGCCGCGGCGGCGCGCCTCCAGGTAGCAGTACAGCGCCGTGCGGGCGCCGCCGATGTGCAGGAAACCGGTCGGGCTGGGGGCGAAGCGGGTGCGGCAGGTCATCGTGGGGGCCGGGTTGGGGCGGTGGGCCGCGCATTTTACGGCAAAACCCGGGCCGGGCCGGGCGCCTGCGCTACCATGGGCTAGTCCCCTGCCCGACCCTGCCCGGATGCCGTCGCGCCTGTCCCTGCTGCTTGCCCTGCTGCTGCCCCTGTCCGCCGCCGCCAGGGTGGCCGCGCCCACCGCGGTGCCGGCGCCCGCCGAACCGCCCGCGCCCGCGCCGGCCTCGCCGCGCGTGCTGCTGGTGACCTCGATGGGCGAGATCACGCTCGAACTCGACGCCGCCGCCGCGCCCCGCACCGTGGAAAACTTCCTGGCCTACGCCCGCGACGGCCACTACAACGGCACCGTCTTCCACCGCGTGGTGCCGGGCCTGCTGGTGCAGGCCGGCGGCTTCACGCCCGACCTGCAGCCCAAGCCCAGCCGCGCGCCGGTGCCCAACGAGGCCGCCAACGGCCTGTCCAACCGCCGCGGCACCGTGGCCGCCGCCCGCGACCGCGGCGTCGCCGATTCGGCCACCACGCAGTTCTTCATCAACCTGGTGGACAACCCCAAGCTCGACTTCCAGTCCGCCGACAGCCCCTACACCGCCGGTTACGCGGTGTTCGGCCGCGTGGTGCAGGGCCTCGAGGTGGTGGACCGCATCGCCGCGGTGCCCACCGGCGCGCAGGGGCCCTTCCCCGCCTGGGTGCCCACCGCGCCGGTGGTGATCGAACGCGTGCAGCTGCTCGAACCGGTGGCACCATGACCGTGCTTCTGGTGTCAGACCTGCACCTGGACGCGTCGCGCCCCGCCACCACCCGCGCCTTCCTCGACCTGCTCGCCGGCGAGGCGCGTTCGGCCGAAGCGCTCTACATCCTCGGCGACCTGTTCGAGGCCTGGGTGGGCGACGACGACCCGGGCGAGCCCGGCGCCAGCGTGTGCGCGGCGCTGAAGGCGCTGTCGGAGTCCGTCGTGCCGGTGTACCTGATGCGCGGCAACCGCGATTTCCTCTACGGCCCACGCATGGCCGAGCGCTGCGGCGCCACGCTGCTGCCCGACCCCTGCGTGGTGGACCTGCACGGCACGCCCACCCTGCTGATGCACGGCGACCTGCTGTGCAGCGACGACGCCGCCTACCAGGCCTTCCGCCGCCAGGTGCGCAGCCCCGAATGGCAGGCGAATTTCCTGGCCCAGCCGCTGGCCGCGCGCCAGGCCTTCGCCGCGCAGGCGCGCGCCGCCAGCCGCGAACACCAGCAGGGCGTGGCCGAAGCCATCACCGACGTCACGCCGGCCACGGTGGTGGAAACGATGGCCCGCTACGGCGTCTCGCGCCTGGTGCACGGCCACACCCACCGCCCGGGCCTGCATTCGCTCGAGGTGGATGGCCGCCGCGCCCAGCGCATCGTGCTGGGCGACTGGTACGACCAGGGCAGCGTGCTGCGCGTGGAAGCCGAAGGCCTGTCGCTCGAGTCCCGCGACGTTCTTCCGTAGGAGCGGCGCCTTATTTCAGGTGGCGGTCGGCGTTGAAGCCAGCCACTTCGAAGCGGAACTGCGGCTGCAGGTGGGCGCCGGCGGGCAATTCGATGCGCACCTGCTTCGCTTCGCGCATGGCGGCCAGGAAACGGTCGCGGTCGACGATGAACAGCGCCGGGCCGGTGCCGGTGTCGGCCGGGTCGCCTTCGAACACCTGCGGCTCGCCGTCGTCGAAGCGGATGCGCAGGCGGCAGGGCGGGCCGCAGGCCAGGTCGCTCTGGGCCAGCACCAGGTAGGCGCTTTCGCCCCACTCGGGATGCCGGCGCAGGATCAGGCGCGCGTCGGGAATGGGCGCGGGGGCGCCTTCTTCCTCCGACATCGGCTCCACCTGGCTGTAGATGGCCGCGGTGTGCTGGGTGCCGCCCTCCACGGGAATGTCCTGGTAATCCCACAGGCCGATCAGCCGGCGGTTCTCGCGCATGGCCTCGGCTTCCGCGCGCACCTCGGCGACGGTGCGGCGCATGGTGGCGGCGGCCTCGGTTTCGCCGTGGCGCTGGGCGAGCTCGTTGGCGTGCATCTCGGCGATCTCGAAGTCGGCGTCGGCGCGCGCGGCCTCGTACTTCGCCAGCAGCGCGGCGCCCTTCTCCTCGTCGAAAGCCGGGTCCACCGGGGCGGGCTGGCAGGCGGCGAGCAGCAGGGCGAACAGCAGCGGCAGCAGTCGGGGCATCGGATCACTCCAGGGATTCGAGCAGGCGGATCTCGTCGTCGTCGAAGCCGGCGGCCAGGCGCGCCGGCCGGTTGAAGGGCCCGCGCACGCCGCCGCGCACGGCCTCGCGCACCAGCCGGATGAATTCGCGCACCGGCGCCAGGCCCTCGCGCTCGCAGTGCCAGTGGAACCAGCGGCTGCCGGCGGCCACGTGCGCCACTTCCTCGCGCAGGATCACTTCGAGGATGTCGGCGGAGACGTTGTCGCCGTTCGAGCGCAGGCGGGCGATCATGCCCGGCGTCACGTCCAGGCCACGCGCCTCGAGCACGCGCGGCACCAGGGCCATGCGCTGCAGGCCGCTGCCGGCGGTCTTCCCGGCCATTTCCCACAGGCCGTTGTGGGCGTCGAAATCGCCGTAGCCGAAGCCCAGCTCGGCGAGCCGGCCCGAGAGCAGCGCGAAGTGCCGCGCCTCGTCGTCGGCCACGCCGACCCAGTCGGCGTAGTACTCCGCCGGCAGGCCGCGAAAGCGGTACACGGCGTCCCAGGCCAGGTTGATGGCGTTGAACTCGATATGCGCGATGGCATGCAGGAACGCCGCGCGCCCCTCCACGCTGCCCAGCCCGCGCTGCGGCACGTCCCGCGGCAGCACCAGCCGCGGCCGCCCGGGCCGCCCGGGCGCCCCGATCGGCAGCGGCGCCGGCGCATCCTCACGCGGCACCAGCCCACCACGCCGGAACGCCGCGGCCGCCGCATGCGTCAGCCGCAGCTTCTCGGCGGGCTCGCAGGCCGCGATGCAGTCCGCCGCGGCCTGGAACAGGTCGGCAGTGGTGGGGGTTTCTTCTTTCAACACGGATCAAATCTGATTGAAGCGGATGAACACAGATAGAGCGGGAATGAATTGGCCGAGGCTACTCGCGGGTAAAGCGGGGAGCACATCCAAAGTGCTTTTGCCTTATCCGTGTTCATCCGCATCAATCAGATTTGATCCGTGTTCAAAACCAATCCCTCAAGCACCGCGGCGCTTGCGCTTGGCGGCATCCGACCGGAGCTGCTTGATGTGCTCGAAGTAGGAGGCGTCGATGCCGGTGACGTATTCGCCGCTGAAGCAGGAGCTGTCGAACTTGCGGCCCGGGAACTTGGGGCCGGCGACGGCGGCCTCGAGGTCGGCCAGGTCCTGGTAGACCAGCCAGTCGCAGCCCAGCAGCTTCTCGATCTCTGCCTCGGTGCGGCCGTGCGCCACCAGCTCTTCGGCCGAGGGCATGTCGATGCCGTAGACGTTCGGGTAGCGCACCGGCGGCGCCGCCGAGGCCAGGTAGACCTTGCGCGCGCCGGCCTCGCGGGCCATCTGCACGATCTGCTGGCTGGTGGTGCCGCGCACGATCGAGTCGTCCACCAGCAGCACCACGCGGTCCTTGAACTCCAGCGGGATGGTGTTGAGCTTGCGGCGCACCGATTTCACGCGCTCGCCCTGCCCCGGCATGATGAAGGTGCGGCCGACGTAGCGGTTCTTGACGAAGCCCTCGCGGTACTTCACGCCCAGCACGTTGGCGATTTCCAGCGCGGCGTCGCGCGAGGTGTCGGGGATGGGGATCACGGTGTCGATGTCGTGGTCCGGGCGCAGGCGCAGGATCTTCTGGCCCAGCGTGACGCCCATGCGCATGCGCGCCTTGTGCACCGAGATGTTTTCGATCATCGAGTCCGGGCGGGCGAAGTACACGTATTCGAAGATGCAGGTGGCGTGCGGGTGCGGCGCCGCGCAGACCTCGGCGTGCAGCTCGCCCGAAGGCGTGATCACCATGGCCTCGCCGGGCTGCACGTCGCGCACGCGCACGAAGCCCAGGATGTCCAGCGCCACGCTCTCGGAGGCCACGGCGTATTCGGTGCCGCTGGCGCCCTCGCGCTTGCCCAGCACCAGCGGGCGGATGCCGTGCGGGTCGCGGAAGGCCACCAGGCCCAGGCCCATCACCATCGTCACCACCGCGTAGCCGCCGGTGCAGCGGCGGTGCACGCCGGCCACGGCCGCCACCGCGGCCTGCGGCGTGAGCGCGCCCTGCGACTGCAGCTCGTGCGCGAACACGTTCAGCAGCACCTCGGAATCGGACTCGGTGTTGATGTTGCGCTTGTCCTGCTCGAACACCAGGCGCCGCAGCGCGTCGGTGTTGGTGAGGTTGCCGTTGTGCGCCAGCGCGATGCCGTAGGGCGAATTCACGTAGAACGGCTGCGCCTCGTCCGAACCCTCGGAGCCCGCGGTGGGGTATCGGCAGTGGCCGATGCCGACGCGGCCGGTGAGCAGCGACATCGAATGCTCGTCGAAGACTTCCTTCACCAGCCCGTTGCCCTTGTGCAGGCGCAGGCGGTCGCCGTCCATGGTGGCGATGCCGGCCGCGTCCTGGCCGCGGTGCTGGAGCACCGTCAGGCCGTCGTACAGGGCCGCCGCGACGTCGCTGGCGCCGGCGATTCCGATGATGCCGCACATGGGTCAGGTCTCCGAAACGGTCGCGGCGGCCGCGTCTTGCGGCGCGCCATCAGGGGGCAAGGCAGGCGCGGGTGGCGCCGGCTGGAAATCGAGTTCGGCGGCCGCGGCCGGCGGCAGGAAACCCGCCATCCACTCCGCGCCGCGCTGCACGCCGGGCAGCAGGCGCGACTGGCTCCACCAGGCGTCCTTGGGCAGCGGCGTGAAGCCCAGCAGCAGCACCGCCACGCAGGCCAGCACCAGGCCGCGGGCCAGGCCGAAGCCCAGGCCGAGCACGCGGTCGGTGGCCGACAGCCCGGTGTTGGCGATGACCTTGCCGATGGCCCAGGTGAGCAGGCCGCCGGCGATGAGCACGCCAAGGAAGACGCCGGCGTAGCCCAGGAACAGACGCGCCGAAGCGGACTCCACGCCGGTGAAACGCGCGGCCAGGTCGGCGCCGAAGGCCACCGACAGCCAGAACGCGCCGACCCACACGGTGAGCGACAGCACTTCGACCACGAAGCCACGCCACAGGCCGATGCCCATCGACACCGCCAGGACCAGCAGCAGCGCGTAGTCGGCCCAGTTCAGCATCGGCGTCAGGGGTGCGGGACGATGATCGCGTCGCGCAGGCCCAGCTTGGCCGCGACGCCGTCGCGCAGGCGCTCGGCCGCGGCGCGGTCGGCCTCGGGGCCCACGCGCACGCGCCAGACCACGCCGCGCTCGGTGGCGATGCGCTGGTGGAAGGCGGTGAAGCCGGCGGCACGCGCCCGGTCGCGCAGCGCGGTGGCGTCGGCCTCGTTGCTCAGCGCACCCAGCTGCACCGCGAAACCCACGCTGGCGGCGGCCGGCGCGCGGGTGGCGGGCGCGGGCGCCGAAGCGGCCGGCGCGGCGGCGTCGAGCGCGATCACGGCGGCGCCACCGCCGGTGACCGATTCGGCGCGCAGGCGCGCGGCCTCGGCCAGGGCGCGTTCGGCGTAGGGGCCGACGCGCAGGCGCATGGCCGGCTTGCCGTTCACGTCCACCGACTCGCTGGTGACGGGCAGGCCCTGCGCGCGCAGCTTGTCGGCCAGGGTGCGGGCATTGGCCTGGTTGGAGAAGCTGCCCACGTTCACCGCGTAACGGCCGCCGGCGGCGGTGGCCGGCAGCGGCGCGGCAGGGGCCGGCGTGGGAGCCGGTGCGGCAGGCGTGGGCGTGGGCGCCGGCGCGGCGGGCGCGGGTTCGGTGGGGGCCACCGCGGGCGCGGCGGGCTGCGGCTGGCCGGTGGCGGCGTCGACCGCCTGCAGCGGCGCGCCGTCGTCGGCGGGCTCGGTGGGTTCGGTGAAATCAACGCGCGGCGCGGCTTCGGTGCCGGCCTCGACCGTGGCCACCGCGTTCGGGTCGTCCGGCGCGGCCGGCACGCCCAGCACGGCCTCGCCCTCGCCCGGCGGCTCGGGCGCGGCCAGCGGCAGTTCGCGGGTTTCGAATTCCTGGTCGGGCGCGTCCGGCATGGACAGCGGCACCTGGGCGGCATCCGGCTCGCGGACGTCGGGGCCCTGCAGCAGCATGGGCAGGAAGATCATCGCCAGCGCCACCAGCACGGCGGCGCCGATCAGGCGCTGTTTCAGGGCGGAATCCATCGGGGCTTCGGTCCGGCCGGAGGGGTGGCGCGAATTATAGCCGGTGTGGCCGCCCGGCCGGTTCAGGCTTCGGCGAGCGCGGCGGCCACGGTGTGGAAGGAACCGAACACCAGCACGCGGCCGTCCGGGCCGGCCTGCACCACGGCGGCGGCCAGGGCCTCGGCCAGGCTGCGGTGCGGGTGAAGGATTTCGGCCGGCAGGTGTTCGGCCAGGCGCCGGGCCAGTTCGTCCACCGGCAGGCCGCGCGGGCCGGCGTCGGTGATCGGGCCCAGGTGCCAGGCGCGCAGGTGCGGCGCCACCGGCGCCACGATGCCGCCCAGGTCCTTGTCGGCCAGGGCGCTGAACACCGCCACGGTGGGCTTCGGGTGCGCTTCGAGCCATGCGGCCAGCTGGCGCGCGCCCTGCGGGTTGTGGGCCACGTCGAGCACGCGCTCGGGCGAACCCGCCAGCCGCTGCAGGCGGCCCGGCAGCCGGGCCTCGCGCACGCCGGCGCGGATGGCCTCGTCGGGGATGGGCAGGCCGAGCGCGCGCAGCGCGGCGATGGCGGCGGCCGCATTGCCGCGCTGCGCCGGTGCCGACAGCGCCGGCTCCGGCAGTTCGATCTCGTAGCCCGGCTCGCGCCAGCGCCAGTGGTCGCCCAGGTCGTCGACCAGGTAGTCGGAATGGCCGCGGATGGCGAAGGCGCCGATGGCGTAGGCGCGGCGCAGCACCGACGACGGCGGGTCCTTCTCGCCCAGTACGCAGGGCTTGCCGGCACGCAGGATGCCGGCCTTCTCGGCGCCGATGCTCTCGCGGTCGTCGCCCAGGTAGTCCTGGTGGTCCAGGTCCACGGTGGTGATGACGGCCACGTCCGGGTCGATGAGGTTGGTGGCGTCGAGCCGCCCGCCCAGGCCCACTTCAAGGATGGCCAGGTCCAGGTCCGCGGCCTCGAACAGCATCAGCGCCGCCAGGGTGCCAAATTCGAAGAAGGTCAGCGGGATCTCGCCGCGCGCCGCCTCGATGCGCTCGAAGGCGGCCACCAGTTCGGCGTCCGAGGCCTCGGCGCCGTCGATGCGCACGCGTTCGTTGTAGCGCAGCAGGTGCGGCGAGGTGTAGGCGCCCACCCGTAGCCCCGCGGCGCGGGCGATGGCCTCCAGGAAGGCCACGGTGGAACCCTTGCCGTTGGTGCCGCCCACCGTGGCCACGAAGCGCCCGGGCCGGCCCAGGCCGAGCCGGCGGGCCACCTCGCCCACCCGTTCCAGGCCCATGTCGATGGTCCGGGGGTGGACGGTCTGCTGGTAGTCCAGCCACTGTGCG
Source organism: Arenimonas sp. (assembly GCF_041913985.1). GTDB lineage: Bacteria > Pseudomonadota > Gammaproteobacteria > Xanthomonadales > Xanthomonadaceae > Arenimonas. The sequence goes on along the minus strand of NZ_JAYSEG010000007.1, from coordinate 9,598 downwards.
AGGGTGCGTTCCATGCGGCGATTATCCGCCGGCGGGCGGCCGGTAGGGTAATCTGGCGGGCAGACAACCAAGGATTTCCGTGGCCAAGCCCAACTACTCGTTCGAAAAGCGCCAGCGCGAGCTGGCCAAGCAGAAGAAGAAGGCCGAGAAGGAGGCCGAGAAGGCCGCGCGCAAGCGCGCCGCCCAGCCGGCGGCCGAAGCCGCCGGCGAGGAAGACGCGGCGCCGCCGCCTGCCGACGACTGAGCGCCCCGCCCCGCCGGGCGCCCTAGAGCGCCCGGTGTACCGCTTCGCCGAACAGCGCGGTGTGGTGGTTGCAGTCGTTGAGCCGCACCACCTCGAGCGCGTTGGCCGAGGGCCCCTCGAGCAGGTTGATGGTGGTGGGCGCCTGCCGGAACGACCACAGCCGCGACAGCGGCAGCCCCAGCACGCGGGCCAGGATGACGCGGTTGACCGCGTCGTGCGCCACCACCAGCAGCGTGTCGTCCGCGCCCAGGCCCTCGCAGGCCCGGGCGAAGGCCGGCCAGGCGCGATCCAGCACCTCCACCAGCGATTCCCCGCCACCCGGCATCTGCACGGTTTCCGGCGCCTCGCGCCAGGCGCGCAGGCGGATCGGGTCGCGTTCGCGGATTTCGGCGGCGAGCAGGCCTTCCCAGTCGCCGTGGGCGATTTCCTGCAGGCCCTGGTCGAGCCGAAGTTGGGCGGCGCGCGCTTCGCCGAGCGCCAGTTCGGCGGTGCGCCGCGCGCGCGACAACGGCGACGACACCGCGCGCTGGATGGGCACGTCGGCCAGGCGCTGGCCCAGCAGGCGGGCCTGGCCTTCGCCGACCTCGGACAGGGCGATGTCGCGCTGGCCCTGGTAGCGGCCTTCGGCGTTCCACGGCGTTTCCCCGTGGCGGGCAAGCAGGATGCGCATCAGGGCTGCTCCATCGAAAGGATGCCCGGGATGCCGCGCAGCGAGGCCAGCTGCGGCGCCGGCACTTCGCGGTCCACGGTGATGGCGGCGATGGCGCCGCCGTCGCCGGTGGCGCCGAGCGAGAAGTTGACGATGTTCACGCCGGCCGCGCCCAGGTGCGAACCGACCAGGCCGATCACGCCGGGCTTGTCCTCGTTGCGCATCAGCAGGATGTGCGCCAGCGGGTCGAAGTCGAGCTCGACGCCGTCCAGGCGCACCACGCGCGGGCCGCGGTGCAGCGTGGCCTCGATCTCGCGCACCTGGCCGCCGCCCTGCACGCGGATGCGCAGCAGGCGGTCGAAGCCGTCGCCGTCGCCGCCGAGGGTTTCGGCCACTTCCAGCCCGCGCGCGGCGGCTTCGTGCAGCGCGTTCACCGGCGTCACGCGGCCCGAGGCCGGGCCCATCAGCGCGGCCACCAGCAGGCGCGTCAGCGGGCGGGTGTCCAGGCCCTCGGTGCGGCCGGCGTAGGTCACCTGCAGCTTCACCGGCGCCGGCACCAGGCGCGCGGCCAGCTTGCCCAGCGCGCTCATCAGCGGCATCCACGGGCCCACCTCGCGCGCCGTTTCCGGTGTGAGCGGCGGCAGGTTCACGCAGCCCGCCACCGCGCCGGTGGCGACGAAGTCGATGATCTGCCGCGCGAGGATGGTGCTGACCGCCTGCTGCGCCTCGCCGGTGCTGGCGCCGAGGTGCGGCGTGAGCACCAGGCGCGGGTTGGCGCGCAGCGGCGAGTCCTTGGGCAGCGGCTCGGTGGCGAAGGTGTCGAGTGCCGCGCCGGCCAGGTGGCCTTCGTCGAGCAGCCGCAGCAGCGCGTCCTCGTCCACCAGGCCGCCGCGCGCGGCGTTGACCAGGAAGGCGCCGCGCTTCATGCCGCGCAGCCGGCTTTCGTCGAGCAGGTTGGTGGTTTCCTTGGTGCGCGGGATGTGCAGCGTGACCACGTCGGCCCAGGCCAGCAGCTCCTCCAGCGACATCAGCGGCACGCTGCCCTTGCCGGCGGCGGACGCGGGCAGGAAGGGGTCGTGGGCCGCCACTTCCATGCCGATGCCCTGGGCCTTGCGCGCCACCGTGGCGCCGATGCGGCCCAGGCCGATCACGCCGAGGCGCTTGCCTTCGAGCTCGAAGCCGGTGAGCCCGGCCTTGGGCCATTCGCCCGCCTTCATGCCGGCGTCGGCGCGCGGCACGTGCCGGGCCATCGCGAACAGCAGCGAGAGGGCGTGCTCGGCGGCGGCCAGCGTGTTGCCGTCGGGCGCGTTCATCACCGCGATGCCGCGCGCGGTGGCGGCCTCGACGTCGATGGTGTCCACGCCCGCGCCGGCGCGGCCGATCACGCGCAGCTTCGACGCATTGGCCAGCGCCTCGGCCGGCACCTGGGTGGCCGAACGCACCAGCACCGCGTCGAACCCTTCCAGCTTCGCCGCCAGGACCTGCGGGTCCTTGATCGGCTCGCTCACCTCGACCGTCCATCCCGCCTGGCGGAACAGGGCCAAACCATCCTCGTGGATGCCATCACAGGCCAGAACACGCATCACCGCTCTCCTTTTTCACGACGGGGGAGACCGGCACGCCGCCCGCTGCCGGGCGTCCGCGCCAGGCTCGGGTTCAGGCCCTGGAAACGCCGGCGGCCGCAGGAGCGGCGCGCGTAATGCCTTGGGAAACCACCGTCTGCCGCTGCGCCGTGGCGCGGGCAAGGAGCACCGGCGCCGAACGGCGACCGGAACGCGCGATTGCGCTGTGACCTTCAGAAAGCCGATGCGGGACGACAACAGCGGCGTGACTGCGGGTCTGGAGACGGGGCTTCTTGAGCATGGGAGTCCAGGACCAACGAGTTCACCTTACCCGCAAACGAGGCCAAAGGAAATCGGCCCGTTATGGCCCTCCCCAGGTAGCGAGGTCAGCCCTTCTTCGGCAACGCCGAAGCCTTCACACCCCCAAAACCATGACCAATGGCCTACTCCCCCGCCACCCGCTTGCCCTAGGCTCGACCCCTTCGTTTCCCGTCCCGAGACCCGCCCATGACCCCACGCCTGAAGCCGCTCGCCCTCGCCCTGTCCGCCACCTTCGTGCTCGCCGCCTGCCAGAAGGCCGAGGCCCCGGCGGAAACCGCCGCCGCGCCGGAAGCGCCGAAGCTCACCGTGGACCTCTCGCAGGTCGCGCAGCAGCCCATCTCCTTCAAGGCCGAAGACCTCGACACGAGCATCGAGGCCTGCCAGGACTTCAACGGCTTCGTGAACTCCAAGTGGCTCGCTGCCAACCCGGTGCCGGGCGACCGCACCACCTGGGGCGCCTTCCCGGCCCTGGGCGAACGCTCGCTGCAGGTCCAGCACGAGATCGCCAAGGCCGCCGCCGCGGGCCAGTGGCCGGCCGGCAGCATGGAGCAGAAGGTGGGCGACTTCTTCGCCGCCGGCATGGACGAAGCCGCCATCGAGGCCGCCGGCCTGGCGCCGATCCAGCCCGAACTCGACCGCATCGCCGCGCTCACCGCCACCAGCGACATCCCGGTCTACCTGGGCCAGGCCTACGCCTCGGGCCAGGGCATGCTGTTCGGCTTCTTCGCGATGGCCGACTACAACGACTCCAGCACCAACATCGCCTACGCCATGCAGGGTGGCCTGTCGCTGCCCGAGCGCGCCTACTACCTGGAAGACCGCGAGGACTACAAAGCCGCGCGCGTCGCCTTCGTCGAACACGTCGCGAAGCTGATGCAGCTGGCCGGCGCCGACGAGGCCACCGCCAAGGCGCAGGCGCAGCAGGTGATGGACTTCGAGACCCGCCTGGCCAAGGCCTCGCTGGGCCGCCTCGAGCTGCGCGACCCGGCCAGGCGCTACAATCCGGTGGCCCTGGCCGAGGCTGACGCCGCCACGCCGAACTTCAGCTGGACCGCCTTCTTCGCCGCGCTCGACGTGCCGGCGCCGCAGACCTTCTCGCTGGCCACGCCGGACTTCTTCAAGGAGTTCGATGCCATGCTGGCCGACGTGCCGCTGGAGCAGTGGCAGACCTGGCTGCGCTTCCGCGCCATCGACGGCGCCTCGCCCTACCTGGGCAGCGCCTTCGAGCGCGCCAACTTCGAGTTCTACCGCCAGACCCTGGCCGGCCAGAAGGAAATGCCCGAGCGCTGGAAGCGCGTGCTGGGCGCCCTCAACGGCGCGATGGGCGAAGGTTTCGGCCAGCTCTACGTGGCCCAGGCCTTCCCGCCGGAGTCCAAGGCCAAGATGGAGCAGCTGGTCGGCAACCTGATGCAGTCGCTCAAGCACCGGCTCGAGGGCCTGGCCTGGATGAGCGAGGAAACCAAGGCCAAGGCGCTGGAGAAGTGGTCGTCCTTCACCCCGAAGATCGGCTATCCGGACAAGTGGCGCGAATGGGACGGCCTCGACGTCTCGCGCGAGGGTTACGCCGCCAACGTGATGGCCGCGTCCGCCTTCAACATGCGCTACATGCTCGACAAGATCGGCAAGCCGGTGGACAAGACCGAGTGGGGCATGAGCCCGCAGACGGTGAACGCCTACTACCGCGCCACCGCCAACGAAATCGTGTTCCCGGCCGCCATCCTGCAGCCGCCGTTCTTCGACGCCAACGCCGACGACGCGCTCAACTACGGCGGCATCGGCGCGGTCATCGGCCACGAGATGCTGCACGGCTTCGACGACCAGGGCAGCAAGTTCGACGCCAACGGCAACATGGCCAACTGGTGGACCGACGAGGACCGCGCCAAGTTCGAGGCCGCGGCCGCCAAGCTTGCCGACCAGTACAGCGGCTACGAGGCGCTGCCGGGCCTGTTCGTGAACGGCAAGCTGGGCCTGGGCGAGAACATCGCCGACCTCGGCGGCACCACCGTGGCCTACGACGCGCTCAAGCGCGCCCAAGGCGAGGGCTTCACCGACCCGATGATCGACGGCTACAGCCAGGACCAGCGCTTCTACATGAACTGGGCCACGGTCTGGCGCATCGCCTTCACCGAGGCGCAGCTCAAGCAGCAGATCACCGTCGGCCCGCACTCGCCGGGCATGTTCCGCGCGATCGGCCCGCAGTCGAACCAGCCGGCCTTCGCCGAGGCCTTCGGCTGCAAGGAAGGCGACAAGATGGTGCGCTCGGGCGAGGACCGCGTCGTCATCTGGTAACCGCCGCGGCGACCCCGCGACCCCGACCCCGGGCAGCCCCGCTGCCCGGGGTTTTTTCTTGCACGCAAGTCCGTGAAGTCCGTCACAGTCCGTATATGCTTGGCAAGTCCGGCACACCGGACCGCCGGTAGGGGAACACCGGGGGACGCGGGCCTGACCAGCACCGCCGCGAGGCGGATTTTTATTGCCATCGATCCGTTACAGGGGATTCCAGCATCGTGAGCACCTCCAACCGCAAGCAGCGCCTGCGCGCCCTCGTCGTGGCCACCGCCCTGGCCTTCGGCGCCACCCCGGCCTTCGCCGGCCTGGTGAACACCGGCGGCCTTGAAGAAAACCAGCAGTACGACCGATTCATCATCAAGCTCAAGGCCGACGCGATGGCGAAGTCGGCCGCCGAGGGCCGCCTCGACGGCGTGCTCGCCACCGCCAACCTCGCGCTGCAGGCCCTGGGCCCGGCACCGGGCGGCGTGGTCGCCAAGTCCTCGGCCGGCGGTGCGCAGCACCTGCGCACGATGTCCCTGGGCGCCGACGTGGTGAGCGCGGGCCGCCAGCTCGACGCCGCGCAGGCGCTCGCCGTGATGGAAGCGATCGCCGCGCTGCCCGAGGTCGAGTCGGTCGAGGTCGACGCGCTGATGCAGGCCGACTTCGTCCCCAACGACACCTATTACTACCTGCAGTGGGGCTACAACGACGCCGACGCCGGCATCCGCGCCGACGCGGCCTGGGACATCGCCAACGGCGAGGGCATCGTGGTGGCCGTGCTCGACACCGGCATCACCAACCACAGCGACCTCAACGCCAACATCCTGCCCGGCTACGACATGATCTGGGACCCGGAAGTCTCCGTCGACGGCGACGGCCGCGACGCCGACCCCAGCGACCCGGGCGACTACTGGGCTGGCCGCCCCACCAGCAGCTGGCACGGCACGCACGTGGCCGGCACCATCGCCGCCGTGACCAACAACGCCAAGGGCGTGGCCGGTACCGCGTGGGGCGCCAAGGTCATGCCCGTGCGCGTCCTGGGCCGCTACGGCGGCTACACCTCCGACATCGCCGACGGCATCACCTGGGCTTCGGGTGGCAACGTCCCGGACGTGCCCTCGCTCGAACCGGCGCGCGTGGCCGACGTCATCAACATGTCGCTCGGCGGCAGCGGCGCCTGCGGCATCTACCAGGAGGCCATCGACGGCGCGAACGCCCGCGGCACCACCGTGGTGGTTTCGGCCGGCAACGACAACTTCGATGCCATCAACAAGCGTCCGGCCAACTGCGGCGGCGTGATCTCGGTCGCCTCGATCACCAGCGCCTCGGCCCGCTCGGGCTTCTCGAACTACGGCGCTTCGGTGGACATCGCCGCGCCGGGTTCCACCATCGCCTCGACGCTCAACGCGGGCGCCACGGTGCCGGCGGGCGAGGGCTACGCCTACTACAGCGGCACCTCGATGGCGGCCCCGCACGTCGCCGGCGCCATCGCCCTGGCCCAGAGCCGGCGCCTGACGCTGGGCCTGCCGCTGTGGACCCCGGCCCAGGCCGAGGCCCAGGTGAAGGCCACGGCCTACGCCATGGCCGTGCCCTGCCCCGAAGGCTGCGGCGCGGGCATCGTCAACGCCCACGCCCTGGCCCTGGCGGCCGGCGGCGGCCCGCTGCAGGCCGAACTCGGCGCCTACCTGTCGGAACGCCCCGCCGCCATCACCTATGGCCGCGAAGCCACCTTCGGCATCCAGGTCCGCAGCCGCGGCCCGGAGGTCGCGCCCGGCACCCGCCTGGACGTGGCCGTGAGCAACCGCGTGCAGTCGGTGGAACCGATGGCGCCGGCCGGCTGGAGCTGCTCCGAGCTCGAGCCCTCCCGCACCATGCGCAATTTCCGCTGCGAGTTCGGAGGCGCCTACCCGGACGGCCGCAACGACACGCTGCGCTTCAAGGTCCGCACGCTGCGCTCCACCACGGTGGCCATGGAGGGCCGCGTGTCGAGCGAAGCCGTCGACGACCGTCCGACCAACAACCGGGTGGCCATGACCTTCATCGTGGGCCAGGGCAGCTACTGAGCTCATTCGTTGGACCCGAGGGGGCGCGGCCACGGCCGCGCCCCCTTTTCTTTTGGCCGCCACCGGGCCAACCGTGACCTCCGGCCTATACCCCGGGGGGAACGAGGGAGGACAATCGGGGGCGACCGCCGCTGTGCCGGTGGCCCACCCTTCCCGACCCACCCTGCCCCCTCGCCGGGGGCCCGGAGATGCCCGTGACCTTCCGCAACCTCAAGCCCCTGACGCTGGCGCTCGCCGTCACCGTCGCCCTTGCCGCCTGCCAGAAAGCCGAGGCCCCGGCCGACACCGTCGCCGCGCCCGAGCCGGCGCCGGCCCCGCTGGTCGACCTGGCCACGCTCAAGACCCCGCTGATCTCGCTGCAGGCCGGCGACCTCGACACCAACGTCTCGGCCTGCACCGACCTCAACCAGTTCGTCAACGCCAAGTGGCTGGCCGCCAACCCGGTGCCGGCCGACCGCACCACCTGGGGCAGCTTCGAGCTGCTGGCCGAGCGTTCGCTCGAGATCCAGCAGAAGCTGGTCGAGAACCTGGCCGCGCGCACCGACGCCAGCGGCACCGCCAAGCTGATCGGCGACGTCTGGGCCACCGGCATGGACGAGGCCGCCATCAACGCCGCCGGCCTGGCGCCGATCCAGCCGATCCTCGACTCCATCGCCGCGCTCGACTCCGGCGAAGCCGTGGCCGAGTGGCTGCGCACCAGCTACGCCAAGGGCCAGGGCTACGTCTTCGGTTTCGGCCCGAGCCCGGACTTCAAGAACTCGGCGCTCAACATCGCCTACGCCGGCCAGGGCGGCCTGGGCCTGCCGGACAAGGGCTATTACTTCGACGAGCAGCACGCCGCCATCCGCGAGGCCTACGTCGCCCACGTCGCCAACATCCTGAAGCTGGCCGGCGCCGACGAGGCCACCGCGGCCGAGCAGGCCAAGGCCGTGATGGAGTTCGAGACCCGCCTGGCCAAGGTGTCGATGTCGAGCGAGGAGCTCTCGCGCGACGTCTCCAAGTACTACAACCCGGTCACCGTGGCCGACGCCGACGCGCTGGCCCCGAACTTCCCGTGGTCGAAGTTCTTCGAGGCCCAGGGCATCGCCGCGCCCGAGATGTTCTCGCTGGCCCAGCCCGACTTCCACAAGGAAGTGAGCGCCATGCTGGCCGACGTGCCGGTGGCCACCTGGCAGGCCTACCTGCGCTACCAGTCCGTGGACAACGCCGCGCCCTTCCTGGCCGATGCCTTCGCCCAGGAGAACTTCAACTTCTACGGCAAGACCCTGCGCGGCCAGCAGGAAATGCAGCCGCGCTGGAAGCGCGTGCTCAACACCATCAACGGCCAGATGGGCGAAGCCCTGGGCCAGGAGTACGTGCAGGTCGCGTTCTCGCCGGAAGCCAAGGCGCGCATGCAGCAGCTGGTGGGCAACCTGTCCGAGGCGCTCAAGGCGCGCATCGAGAACCTCGAGTGGATGGGCGAGGACACCAAGGCCAAGGCGCTGGAGAAGTGGGCCGCCTTCACCCCGAAGATCGGCTACCCGGACAAGTGGCGTGACTGGAGCGGCCTGCAGACCAGCCGCGACAGCTACGTCGCCAACCTGATGGCGGCCAACGCCTTCAACTACCAGTTCAACCTGGCCAAGATCGGCCAGCCGGTGGACAAGACCGAGTGGCAGATGAGCCCGCAGACGGTCAATGCCTACTACAACCCGCTGGCCAACGAGATCGTGTTCCCGGCCGCCATCCTGCAGCCGCCGTTCTTCGACGCCAACGCCGACGACGCCCTGAACTACGGCGGCATCGGCGCGGTCATCGGCCACGAGATGATCCACGGCTACGACGACCAGGGCAGCCGCTTCGGCGCGTCCGGCAACTTCGAGAACTGGTGGAGCGACAAGGACAAGGCCGGCTTCGAGGAGCGCACCGGCAAGCTGGTGGCGCAGTTCGACGGCTACGAGTCCATCGACGGCCTGCACGTGAACGGCAAGCTGACGCTCGGCGAGAACATCGCCGACCTCGGCGGCCTGGCCGTGGCCTACGACGCCCTGCAGCGCGAACTCAGCACCAAGAAGGTGGCCGAGATCGACGGCTACACCCAGGACCAGCGCTTCTTCATGAACTGGGCCACCGTGTGGCGCCGCAACTTCAAGGACGAAGAGCTGAAGGTGCGCCTGCAGACCGACCCGCATGCCCCGGCGGCGTTCCGCGCCATCGGCGCCCCGTCGAACCTGCCGGTGTTCGCGGCCGCCTTCGGCTGCAAGGAAGGCGACGCCATGGTCCGCCCGGCCGACACCCAGGTGGCGATCTGGTAAGCGCCCCCGGCCCACGTGCCTGAACGACGGCCCGGGTTCGCCCGGGCCGTTTTTTTTTGGCTCTTTTCCCAAGCCCGGGACCGGCGCCGTCGTCACGGCGGAAGCGAGGGTCGCGCCCCACGAAGGGCAGGCGGGGCCTCGCTCCGATGCTTGCGCGTCTCGACCCGGGCCGCAGGGAACGATTTCTCTTGCCG
>NZ_JAYSEG010000006.1:0-97513 GCF_041913985.1 Arenimonas sp. | reverse complement strand
CGAGAAGCTTCGCGGCTGAAGCCGCTCCTACAATTGCGCATTCGGGTCACGGAAGCGCTTCGAGGCGGCCGCCGGCAGAGGCGACCGCCCCGGCAGCACTTCAGTCCTCGAACTTCTCGTCGAAGAACGACTCCATCGCCGCGTAGGCGCGCTTGGCCGCGCGCGGCTCGTACAGGCAGCCCGGGCTGTTGGCGTCGGCTTCGGCGAAGCAGTGCACCGCGCCCGAGTAGTTCACGAACTGCCAGTCGGCCTTGGCCGCCGTCATTTCCTGCTGGAACGCGGCGATCTGCTCGGCCGGCACGTAGGTGTCGTCGGCACCGTTGAGCACCAGCAGGCTGGCCTTCACCGCGCCCGCCTCGGCCGGCACCGTCGTGGACAGGTTGCCGTGGAAGCTGACCACGCCCGCCACGTCCGCGCCCGAGCGCGCCAGTTCCAGCACCACCGCGCCGCCGAAGCAGAAGCCGATGCCGCCCAGCTGGCCCGCGTCCACCGGCGTCTTGCCGGCCGAGTCGCGCAGCACGCCCAGCGCCGTGTTGATGCGGCCGCGCAGCGCCGCGCGGTCGGCGTACACCGCGGTGGCGGCCTTGCCCGCTTCGTCGGCGTTGGCCGGGCGCACGCCGCGGCCGTACATGTCCACCAGCAGGATGACGTAGTCGTCGCCGGCGATCTTCTTGGCCTTCTCGAGCGCCGAATCGGTCACGCCCATCCAGTTCGGCACCATCACCAGGCCCGGGCGCTTGTCGCCTTCCGAGTCGTCGTAGACCAGGTAACCGTCGAAGTTGGTGCCGCCGTGGCTCCAGCTCACCGACTCGGCGACCGGCTTGGCCGCGGCGGTGAGGCTCAGGGACGCGAGGGCAAGGGCAAGCAGGCTGCGGCGCATGGGGCGATCCTCCGGGGGAAAGACCGTGATTCTATGCCCGGCCCCGCCGCCCGGCGTAAGCGCCGCGTGAGCGGGCTCAGGCGACCCCGAGGCCCGGGATGGTGCTGATCAGGTCCGGGTCGAAACCCGCCGCCTGGGCGAAGTGCCGGCCGCGTTCGACGTAGTCGCGGTAGCGCGGGAAGCTCGGCGCGCCCGGCGAGAGCAGCAGCACGCCGTCGTGGCCCAGCACCTGCAGGCCCAGCTTCACCGCCTCGTCCATGTCGCCGGCCTCGGCCAGCACGAAGCGGTCGCCCAAGGCCAGCGGCTTGAGCTTCTCGTAAACGCGCGGGCCGTTCTGGCCCATGGTGATCACCGCCGCCACCGGCTCGGCGGCGATGCGCTCGGCGAACACGCCCCAGTCCAGGCCGCGGTCGTAGCCCCCCACCAGGATGGCCACGCGCCGGCCGCGGTAGCAGTCGAGCGCGGCGATGGAGGCGTGCGGCGTGGTCGAGATCGAATCGTTCACTGATTCGATGCCGTGGCGCAGGCCCAGCGACTGCAGCCGGTGCGGCAGCGGCCGGAAGTTCGCGGCGGCCGGCGCCAGCGCCACCGCGTCCAGGCCCAGGGCCTCGAGCGTGGCCAGCGCGGCGCACAGGTTCAGGCGGTTGTGGCGGCCCGGCAGCGGCACGTGGCGGGCGTCGAACACCGGCTGTTCGCCGCGGTAGACCAGGCTCTCGCGCAGGTGCCAGCCGTCGGCGTGGTTGAACCAGAGCACGCGGGTGGTGGGCGGCACGTCCAGCTCCACCAGGCGCGGGTCGGCGGCGTTGAGCACGGCGATGCGCGGCGCGGCCTTGGTCACCAGCGCGAGCTTGTCGGCGTAATAGCGCGCCTCGCTGCCGTGCCAGTCCAGGTGTTCGGGGAACAGGTTCAGCACCACCGCCACGTCGACGTCGCGGGCTTCGCCGGTCTGGTAGCTCGAAAGTTCGATGGCCCAGACCTCGGGCGGCGGCTGCACGTCCAGCAGCTCCAGCAGCGGCAGGCCGATGTTGCCCGCCAGCGCGGTGCGCTTGCCGGCGGCGCGCAGCAGGTGCGCCACCAGGGCGGTGGTGGTGGACTTGCCCTTGGTGCCGGTGATGCAGACGCGGCGGCCGGCCGGCGGCTCGGCGAACCACAGCCCGCTGGCGCCGGTGAAGCGCACGCCCTCGAGCGCGGCATCGGCCGCCGGCGAGGTGTAGGGGCTGATGCCCGGCGACTTCACCACCACCTCGTGTTCGGCCAGCAGGGCGGCGTTGACGCTGGTTTCGATGCGCAGGGCCGGGTCCTGCATTTCGCGCAGGGGTTCGGCCTCGTCGTGCGAACAGAACACCGTCACCGGCTGGCTGGGCAGGCGCCAGCGCAGCGCGGCCAGGGCCGAGCGGCCCTCGCGGCCGTAGCCCCAGATGGCGACCTTCTTGCCTTCAAGCTCCGAAATGCGCACGCAGCCGCTCCCACAGCCCCTCGGGGATGCCGTGATCATCCGAGGGTTCGAGCAGCGGCGCCAGCCCCCGCTCCGAAGCCTCGAGCTGCGGCCGGATTTCCCGCGCGTAGCGGCGCACCAGCGCGTCCTCGCGCCAGGCCGGGCTGTCGGCCAGCACGTCCATGGCGGCGCGCGATTCGCGGCCCTCGCCCACGCACTCGAAGGGCTTGTGGTCGCGGTATTCCATCAGCGCGTCGAAGCCCGGCGCCTGCTCCGGCTCGTCGAGCAGGTTGCGGCCGAAGATGGCCATGAGCCGCGGCTTGGGCATGAACGGCGCCAGCGCCAGGAACACGAAATGGCACTTGGGGCAGACGCCGCACCAGCGCTGCGCCGGGCGCTCGCCCAGCAGGTGGAAGTTGCGGTTGCAGCTGGAGAAGAACTGGTCGTAGTGGTCGAGGCGCGCGAACTGCCGCGCCACCGCCAGCTCGGAGAACGGCCGCAGCAGCGAGTAGTAGCGCAGGTCGGCGGCCACGTTGCGGCGCACGTGGCGTGCGAACGCCCGCTCGAAATCCCAGCCCTTGGACCACTGGTGGTTCACCTCGCCGGTGCCGGGAATCAGGCTGCCGTAGCTGGCCGAGCGCTCGTTCGAGAACACCACCTGGTCGTGGCCGTGCAGCAGCGCGGCCAGCACCAGGATGGCCGAGTTCACCGCCGTGACCGGGATGTGGCCGTTGAGCGCGCCGCGGCGGTTGAGCTCGAACAGCAGCGGCGACAGCGCGCGGCCCACGTTCATCACCGGCAGCCCGGTGCGCGCGGCGCAGGCGGCGATCAGCGGCGAACCGCCCACCCAGGCCACCGTCTGTTCGATGCCGGCGGCGCGCAGCGCCTCGATCGACACCAGCGAATCCTTGCCGCCGCCGATGGCGACCAGGGCGCGGCCGGACGCGGCCGTCGGGCCTGAAGGCCCTCCCACAGTGGCGGCGGCGGGAAGCTCTTGTGGGAGGGCCTTCAGGCCCGACGCGCGCACCGGGAAATGGACTTTTCCGCGCAGCGACAGGCCGTTGCGGTAGGCGAACTCGCCCAGGCCGTTTTCGTAGATCGACTCCAGCAACTCCGCGGTTTCGGCATCGATGTCGTAGGCCTCGATGCGGATTTCCGGCGGCACCGCGGCCTTGTAGTAGCTGACGCCGGCGATCAGGTGCAACAGGCGCAGCGCGCGCTCCACCGCCGCCGCGCGGGCGCCGTCGAGGGCGAAGGGCGCGCCGGGGAAACGGATGGTTTCCACCATTTCCGGGCCGTCGTCGAAGGCGTAGCCCAGGCGGGCCTCGCCGGTGGCGGGGTCGAGGCCGCAGGTGAGGAAGCGGAAGGCGCGCACGGCGCCCGGGTCGAACTCAGTCATCGAGCACATCCTCCTGCGGCAGTTCGCGCAGGTTGTAGCGGTTGGCCATCACCGCGCCATAGGCGCCGGCGTGGCCGACCAGGACCACGTCGCCCTCGGCGGTGGCGTCGGGCAGCCGGCGCTGGCGGCCCAGCACGTCGCTGGATTCGCAGACCGGGCCCACCACTTCGCAGGGCTCGCCCGGCGGGTCGCCGGCGCGCGTGAGGTTGGTGATTTCGTGCCAGGCGCCGTACAGCGCCGGGCGCATGAGCGCGTTCATGCCGCCGTCCACGCCGACGCGGCGCTGGCCCTGCTTGCGCACCACCTGGGTGACGCGCAGGAGCAGCGCGCCGGCTTCGGCCACCAGGTAGCGGCCCGGCTCCACCCACAGCGCGTACTGCGGGTAGGCGGCCTTCACTTCGGCCAGGGCCGCGGCGTAGGCCTCGAGGTCGAAGGGCTCGGCCTCGGGGTCGTAGGCCACGCCCAGGCCGCCGCCCACGTCGATGAAGCCCACGGTGCCGATGCCCTCGGCCACCGCGGCCAGGCTGGCGTACACCGTGTGCCAGTGCTGGGCGTCGTGGATGCCGCTGCCGATGTGCGCGTGCAGGCCGGCCACGCGGGCGCCGGCGGCGCGCGCGGCGGCGGTGAATTCGCCCACCGCTTCCAGCGCCAGGCCGAACTTGGCGTCCTTGCCGCCGGTGCGCACCTTTTCGTGGTGGCCCTGGCCGAAGCCCGGGTCCACGCGCAGCACGAGGTCGCGGCCGGTGAACAGTTCCGGCCACTGCCGCAGCGGCGCCAGGCTGTCGAGCGTCACGTGCACGCCGCGCGCCAGCGCCACCTCGAACTCGCGCCGCGGCGCGAAACTGGGCGTGAACAGCACGCGGTCGGGCGCCAGCGCCGGCAACACGCCGAACAGGTGTTCGATTTCGCCCAGCGACACGCATTCGAAGCCAAAGCCTTCCGCTTCCAGCGTGCGCAGCACCGCCGGGTGCGGGTTGGCCTTGAGCGCGAAGAAGCGGCGGTCGATGGCCGGCACTTCGGCCAGGTCGCGGGCGCGTTCGCGCACCGTGGGCAGGTGGTAGAGGTAACGCGGCGTGCCGGCGGCGGCGGCTTCCAGCACCCGCTCGCGATGCTCCAGCCACCAGGGCGCGGGGCGTTCGGGCGCCGGGTGGTCGATGTGGCGCCAGCTGGGGCCGAACACCGCGGTTTCGGTCACCGGCATGGCGCCCGACTGCGCCAGCAGCGCGTGCAGGCGCGGCAGCATGCCTTCGGCCAGGCCCTCGTCCACCACGAAGGTGAGGTTGAGGTCGTTCGAGGACTGCGAAATAAGGTGTACGCGCTCGCGGCCGAATTCGGCCCAGACGTCGCTGAGCTTGTGCAGCAGCGAACGCATGCCGCGGCCCACCAGCGTGATGGCCGCGCAGGGAGCGATCACCTTCACCCGGCATACCTGGGCCAGGTCGGCGCAGAGCGCGTCGAGCACGTTGGTGCTCACCAGGTTGTCGCTGGGGTCGAGCGAAACGGTGACGTTGGCCTCGGACGAACCGATCAGGTCCACCGACAGGCCGTGCGCCTTGAAGCGCTCGAACACGTCGGACAGGAAGCCCACCTGCTGCCACATGCCGATGGTTTCCATGGACACCAGCACGATGCCGCGGCGCGAGCTGATGGCCTTGACGCCCGGCAGCGTGGTGGCCGAGGAGTCGATGACGGTGCCGGGCATGTCGGGGCGCGTGGTGTCGCGGATCCACAGCGGCACGCGCGCCTCGCGGCAGGGGTGGATGCAGCGCGGGTGCAGCACCTTGGCGCCGGTGGTGGCGATTTCCTGGGCCTCGGCGTAGTCCAGGCGCGTGAGCAGGCGCGCGTCCGGCACCTGGCGCGGGTTGGCGCTGAACATGCCGGGCACGTCGGTCCAGATCTCGACGCGGCGGGCGCCCAGCAGTGCGCCGAAATACGCCGCGCTGGTGTCGGAACCGCCGCGGCCGAGGATGGCCGTGCCGCCGTCTTCCGCCCGGGCGATGAAGCCTTGGGCGATGCGCAGCGACGGCCCGGCGGCGGCGAAGCGGGCGCGCAGCGCGGCATCGCCTTCGTAATCACAGGAGGCCGACAGGTGCCGGCTCCAGGCGCCCTGGTTGGGCAGGGCGCGGGCCTGCAGCCAGTCACGCGAATCGGTCCAGCCCACGTCCAGGCCCTGCGAGCGCAGGTAGGCCACGCCCAGGGTGGACGAGAGCAGTTCGCCCTGGGCCAGCAGCTCGGCCTGCCAGGCCAGGTCGCCGGTGGCGCGGCGCGGGTCGTCGGCCAGGGCGCGCAGCGCGGCCAGGCGTTCGCCGAGCACGGCGGCCGGGTCCAGGCCCAGTTCGTCGGCGCAGAAGGCACGGTGGCGCCCGGCCAGGGCTTCGAGCCGCGCGCGGGTGGCGGCCGCGTCGGCGTGGCCGTCGCAGGCCGCCTGCAGCTCGTTGGTGACGCCCGACACCGCCGACACCACCACCAGCACCTTCGCGCCCTCTTCGGACGCGCGCCGTTTCATCAGCGCGCCGATCGTGTCCCAACGGGTGCGTCGGGACACGCTGGTGCCTCCGAACTTGAGGACGATCCAGTCCGGTGCGACGGCACCGGCGGCGGGTGCGGCTGGGGTCATGGGCAGGGTTCTGTCTGGGGGGCGCGGGCGCGGCGGGCGCGCAAGCCTGCCGAGTGTAAACGAAGGCCGCCGACGCCGAGTTCAGGAGCGGGCTGGTACCCTTCCGCATCCCTTGGGCAGGAAGCCCCGCAATGCCACGCGCTTTCGTACAACTCGACGTCTTCGCCGCCCGCCCGGGCGACGGCAACCCGCTGGCCGTGGTGCTCGACGCCGCCGGCCTCGACGAGACCACCATGCAGGCCATCGCCCGCTGGACGCGCCTGCCGGAAACCACCTTCGTGCTGCCGCCGACCACGCCGGAGGCCAGCTACCGCCTGCGCATCTTCAGCCCGCGGCGCGAAGTGCCCTTCGCCGGGCACCCGAGCATCGGCAGCGCGCACGCGGTGCTGGAAGCCGGATTGGCCACGCCGCGCGAGGGCCGGCTGGTGCAGGAATGCGCCGTGGGCCTGCTGCCCATCCAGGTGCAGGGCGAAGGCCGCGCGCGCCGGCTCAGCGTGCGCGCGCCCCGCGCCCGCGTGCTGGAAACCGGCCGGGCCGACGACCCACGCCTGGCGCCGGCGCTGTCCGGCATGGCCCTGGGCGCCCTGCCCCCGGTGCTGATGGACGGCGGCCGCCGCTGGTGGATCGCCGAACTGCGCGACGAAGCCACGCTGCGCGCGCTGTCGCCGCCCTGGGACGCCATCTCCGCGCTGGCCAAGGCGTCCGAGGCGATGGGCCTGTGCGTGTTCGCCCGCTGCGACGGCAACGACTACGACCTGGCCGTACGCGCCTTCGTCGGCCAGCCGGCCCAGGTGGAAGACGCCGCCTCGGGCGCCGCCAACGCCACGCTGGCGGCCTGGCTCAGCCATTCCGGCGCGCTGCCGAACGCCGATGGCCGCTACGTCGTCAGCCAGGGCCGCGAAGTGGGCCACGACGCCCGCCTGGAACTGCAGGTCGACGCCGACGGCGAAGTCTGGTCCGGCGGCCAGGTCCAGACCGTCGTGACCGGTTCGCTCGACTGGTGACCGGCCCCGGTAGGAGCGGCTTCAGCCGCGAAGCTTTTCGCGAAGAGCTTCGCGGCTGAAGCCGCTCCTACAAGGTGCGGGTTATTCGGCGACGTAGGTGGGGCGGCCGTCGACCCAGGTGGAGCGGATGTCGAGCGTGGGCAACTGCGCCGGCGGGCCGGTGAGCGGGTCGGTGGCCAGCACCACGAAGTCGGCGGCCATGCCGGGCGCGAGTCGCCCCACGAGGTCTTCGTCCGAGGCGGCGAACGCGGCGCCGGCGGTGAAGCCGTGCAGGGCCTGTTCCGGCGTCAGGCGCTGGTCGGGCAGCCAGCCGCCGGGCGGCTGGCCGTCGCGGTCCTGGCGGGTCACCGCCGAATACAGGCCCAGGCGCGGGTCCACCGATTCCACCGGGTAGTCCGAACCCAGCGCCAGCGGCACGCCCAGCGCACGCAGGCGCTGCCAGGCGTAGGCGCCGTAAAGGCGCTCCTTGCCGATGCGCGCTTCCGCCCAGGGCATGTCGGAGGTGGCGTGCGTGGGCTGCATCGAGGCCACGACCTTCAACGCGGCGAAGCGCGCCAGGTCGTCGCGGTGCACCACCTGCGCGTGCTCCACGCGGAAGCGGTGGTCGCCGCCCGCCGCGTCGCCCAGCACCTTCTCGTAGGTGTCGAGCACGATGCGGTTGCCGCGGTCGCCGATGGCGTGGCTGGCCGGCTGGATTCCGCATTCGCGCGCCTTGGCCACCGCCGCCGCGTAGGCCGCCGGCTCGGTCACCAGCAGGCCGCGGTGGCCCGGCTCGTCGCTGTAGTCTTCCAGCAGCGCGGCGCCGCGGCTGCCCAGCGCGCCGTCCACGTAGAACTTCACGCCGCGCATGGCCAGGCGGCCCTCGGGGTGCTCGTAGGGGCCCATGGCGCAGAGCGCGTCGAGCGCATCGGAATCACCGTCGGCGTAGGCGCGGATGCGCAGCGGTAGCCGGCCCTCGTCGGCGAAGCGGCGCATCAGGCCCAGGTCGGCCAGCGACACGCCCATGTCATGCACGCCGGTGAGGCCGTGTTTCGCGGCGGCTTCCAGCGAGCGCTCCAGCGCCTCGGCGCGCAGGGCCTCGTCGGGCGCGGGCACCACGGCGTCCACCAGCGCGGCGGCGGTGTCGATGAACACGCCGGTGGCGCGGCCCTGGGCGTCGCGCAGGATACGGCCGCCCTCGGGCTGCCAGTCGCCCGACAGGTCGCGCTTCACGGCGCGCAGCGCGGCCGAATTGCCCCAGCCGGCGTGGCCGTCCACGCGCTCGAGCCAGACCGGGCGCTCGGGAAACGCGGCATCGAGGTCGGCGGCGGTGGGGAACTGCTTGCCCGGCCAGTCGTTCTGGTCCCAGCCGCGGCCCAGCAGCCAGCCGCCCGGCGGCAGCGTGGCCTCGAAGGCCTTCAGCCGCGCGATCACTTCTTCCTTGCTGGCCGCGCCCACCAGGTCGGCGCGCAGCAGGGCGAAGCCCAGGCCCATCACGTGTGCGTGGGCATCAATCAGGCCGGGAATGACCACCGCGCCGGGCCGCGCGTGTTCGCGCGCGCCGGGGAAGCGCTGGCGAAGTTCGTCGGCGCCGCCCAGCGCAAGGATGTTGCCTTCCTCGTCCCAGGCCATGGCTTCCGCCACGGGGCGTCCGGCGTCGCCGGTGTGGATGCGCGCGGCGGTCAGCAGGTGCGTGGCCGCGGCGGCCGGCATCGCGGCGGCCAGCGAAAGGGCAAGGGCAAGGCAGGTTCGGCGCATGGTGGTCTCCCCGGGAAGGCCCCTACCCTACCCGCTGCCCGGGGCGCGAAAAAGTGAAGGGGCCCGCAGGCCCCTTCGCTCGTCCGGCGATGGCGGAAGCTCAGCCCTCGGGCGTCACGTCCACGCGCACCCGCAGCTGGTTGCCCGGGTGGTAGTCGGTGGTGGTGTGGAAGACGCGGCCGGCGTATTCGTAGGCCACGCGGTAGCCCACCACGCGGCCCTCGTGCTCGACGTCGGTGACCACGCGGCAGCGCTCCACCTCCACCGGGCGCGAATAGCGCGCCTGGCGGTAGTAGCGGTCGTCCCGGCGGGCGCCGTTGCGCTCGATGTCGTTGCCGATGGCGCCGCCCACCACCGCGCCCACCACCGTCGCGGCGCGGCGGCCGTCGCCGCGGCCCACGGTGTTGCCCAGGGCGCCGCCGACGATGGCGCCCAGCACCGCGCCGTTGCCGCTGGTGCGGCGCGGGGCGTAGTAACCGTCGCGCTCGTAGCGCTCCTCGTAGGCGTAACGCGGCGCCGGTTCGCGCCAGCATTCCTGGCGGCGGACTTCGCGCGCGGGTTCGACGATGGGATCCACGCTCAGCACGCGCGCCAGGTCGGTGGCCGAGCCGCCGTCCTGGCCGTAGGCGTCGTAGGCCGGCTCTTCGTATCCGGCGTCGTAGCCGCGGTCGTAGTCGTCGTAATAGCCGTCCTGGGCGAAGGCCGCGGTCGCGGCGAAGGCCAGGCCGAGGGCAAGGCAGGGAACGACAACACGCTTCATGGCAGGCTCCAGGCGCCGGGATGGCGTGGGGCGATGCTCAGGCCGGGGCGCCCAACGGGTGCTGAATTCCGGCGACGCCGACAGCGGCGTTCAGCCACCGGAGTACCTCCGCCGCCAGCGCCGGCGCCTGGCGCCCGAGCAGCGGGCCCACATGGCTGCCGGACACCCGCCAGAGCGTGGCGCCCCAGGCCGCGGCCAGCGCCGCCGAGGCGGCCGGCGGCACGTCGTCGTCGGCGTCCGATGCGATCACCAGCACGGGCACGCGCGGCGGCGGCAGCGCCACGCCTGCGCGCGCTTCGGCCAGCACGCGGCCGGATTCATCGCGCCAGCGCCGGAAGGCGTGCAGCGCGGCGGCATCGTCGGCGTCGGGCAGCGCGCGCCGGGTGCCGGCCAGCGTGGCGGTGCGGCCCCAGGGCACGATGGCCGGCGGCGGCGCGGCGGGCAGCCCGCCCGGCGGCAGCGGGTTCACCAGCACCAGCGCGTCGGCCGCGTCGGCGGCCATGGCCGCCAGCAGGCCGCCCAGGCTGGCGCCCACCAGCACGCGCGGGCGCGGCGCGGCGGCGAGCCAGCCGCGCACCTGCACGGCGTAGTCGGCCAGCGAGGTGGCGGCCAGGCCGGCCGGCGCGGGCCACAGGTCGGGAGCCAGCGCATTCCAGCCCGCCGCCGCGAACACCCGGCGCCAGGCCGCCCATTCCCAGCCACCGCCGCCCGCGCCGTGCACGAACACGGCGCCGTGCGCGTGCTCAGACAAGCCGCGCGTCCAGCGTGACCGGGATGCCCAGCACCTTGGAGATCACGCAGTTTTCCTTGGCGTCGTTGGCGATGGCCGCGAACTGCTCCGCACCGATGCCCGGCACCACCGCGGCCACCGTGAGGTGCACGCCGGTGGCGTGCGGCCCCGGCGTGGTTTCCATCTGCACGTCGGCGCGGGTGTCGATGCGGGTGGCCACGTAGCCGGCGTTCTGCAGGATGAAGCCCAGCGCCATCGAGTAGCAGCCGGCATGCGCGGCCGCCAGCAGCTCCTCGGGGTTGGTGCCCTTCTCGTCGCCGAAGCGGGTGTTGAAGGAATAGCGGGTGCCGTCGAACAGGCCACTCTGCGGCGTGCTCATGCGGCCCTGGCCGGTCTTGAGGTCGCCCTCCCAGTGGGCGGTGGCATGGCGCTTGAATCCCATGGTGGTGCTCCGTGGCAGGCCGCCGCGCGGCCGGGACCGCAGTGTACGCCCGCCGCATTTGGCCGCCTGCCAAGCCGGCCGGTACCATGGGCCCATGAAACTCCAGGTCCCCTTCCTCCAGCTGCCGGTGTCCTTCGACGCCGCCGCGCTGGCGCACGAAATCGCCCAGGTCGACGAATCGCACTGGCGCCCGCACCCGAACAAGCTGCCGGGCAACAGCGCGCTCACCCTGGTGGCCACGAACGGCGAACCCGACAACGACGACCTGGCCGGCGAGATGCGCCCCACCCCGGTGCTCGAACAGCTGCCGCGCGTGAAGGAAGTGCTCTCCGCGCTCGGCGCCACCTGGGGCCGCTCGCGCCTGATGCGCCTCTCGGGCCAGGCCGAGGTGACCGCGCACGTGGACACCAACTACTACTGGCGCGAGCGCATGCGCGTGCACGTGCCCATCACCACCACGCCCGACGTGCGCTTCCAGGCCGGCGAGGCCGAGATCAACATGGCCGCCGGCGAATGCTGGATCTTCGACACCTGGCGCCGGCACCGGGTGGTGAACGAAAACGACCGCACCCGCATCCACCTGGTGGCCGACACCGTCGGCGGCGCCGGCTTCTGGGACCTGGTGGCGCAGGGCCGCCCCGCCGGCCGCGTGGTGCCCGGCTGGCAGCCGCGCCCGGTGCCGCTGCCCGGCCGCGGCGACGTGGCCATCGACTTCGAAAGCGTGAACGCGCCCGTGGTGATGACGCCCTGGGAAGTGCGCGAGCACTTCGTGTTCCTGCTCGGCGAATGCGTGCCGCACCCGCGCCTGGCGGTGGTGCAGCAGGGCCTGCTGGACTTCGCGCGGCGCTGGCATGGCCTGTGGTCGGCCTTCGGCGAGCGCGAGGCCGGCTGGCCGCGCTACCGCGCCCTGCTCGACCAGGGCCGCGCCGACGCGCTGGCCCGCGGCGCCGGCGAAATCGGCCTGCGCAACGAAGTGGGCCTGATGCACATGCTCGACATGCTGGTGTTCGGCGTCGCGCTGTCCGACGACGGCGCGCCCAACCTGGTGGCGCGCAAGGACGTGCACGGCGACGCCCCGGCCCAGGCCGCGGCCGCCGCGCCCACCCGCCGCGCCGCCAGCGCAAGCAGCTTCGACCGCCCGGTGTTCATCGTCAGCCCGCCGCGCTCCGGCTCCACGCTGCTGTTCGAAACCCTGGTGGGCGCGCCCGGCGTGTACACCATCGGCGACGAGAGCCACGCGCTGATCGAAGGCGTGCCGGGCCTGGCGCCCTCGCAGCGCGGCCACGATTCCAACCGCCTGCTGGCCGAAGACGCCACGCCGGAAGTCACCGCGCAGCTGCGCCAGCGCTTCCTCGACGCCCTGCGCGACCGCGAGGGCCACGCGCCCGGCGACGTGCCCGTGCGCCTGCTGGAAAAAACCCCGAAGAACGCGCTGCGCATCCCCTTCCTGAAGGCGGTGTTCCCCGGCGCGCGCTTCATCTACCTGCACCGCGACCCGCGCCAGGTGCTGGCCAGCATGATCGAAGGCTGGAACTCCGGCCGCTTCGTCATGTACCCGAACCTGCCGGGCTGGCAGGGCCTGCCCTGGTCCTTCCTGCTCACGCCGGGCTGGCGCGAACTCTCCGGCAAGCCGCTGGCCGACGTCGTGGCCGCGCAGTGGGAAACCGCCACCCGCGTGCTGCTCGACGACCTGCAGGCCCTGGACCGCGACGAATGGACGGCGGTGGACCACGACGCCTTCCTGGCCGCGCCGCAGGCCACCGTGGAACGCCTGGGCGCCTGGGCCGGCTGGGGCTGGGACCGCGACCTGGGCGGCGTGCTGCCGCTGTCGCGCTACACGCTCAGCACGCCGGCGCCGGACAAGTGGCGCAAGCACGCCGAGGCCATCGAACCGCGCCTGGCGGCCATCCGCGACACCGTCGAACGCGCCGCCCGCGCAGCCCGCTGAGCCCGCTGAGCCCGCCCGCCCCGGCCAGTTGACCCGGGCGGCCGGCGGTGGAAGGCTAGGTGCCCCGGCCGCGGCCGGGCTTCCGCCATGACCGACGCGCGGTCGCGCGAAAACGACCGAAGGCAGCGCCACTGCGCCGCCGACCATGACGGCCTATCCACCCTCTTCAAGGGAGAGACGGCCTCATGTCCTACACCACGCCAACCATCCGCAACGTGGCCCTGGCAGGCCACCCGGGCGCCGGCAAAACCACCCTCTTCGAAGCCCTGTTGCATGCCGGCGGCGCGATCCAGGCGGCAGGCAGCCTCGAACGCGGCACCACCGTGTCCGACCACGACCCGATGGAAAAGGCGCGCGGCCATTCGCTCAACACCGCCATCGCCAGCACCGACCACGCCGGCATCCACGTCAACCTGATAGACACCCCGGGTTACGCCGATTTCCGCGGCCCCACGCTGTCGGCCTTTTCCGCGGTGGAAACGGTGGCCGTGGTGGTCAACGCCGCCACCGGCGTCGAATACGGCACGCGCCGCATGATGGACTACGCCCGCGCGCGCAACCTGTGCCGCGTGCTGGTGGTGAACAAGATGGACATCGACCCGGGCCACCTGCCCGCCCTGCTCGACGAGCTGCGCGAGGCCTTCGGCCCCGAGTGCCTGCCCATCAACCTGCCGGCCGACAAGGGCACGCGGGTGGTGGACTGTTTCTTCAACCCGGCCGGGAATTCCGACCTGGGCCCGGTGGCCGAAGCGCACCAGCGCATCGTCGACCAGGTGGTGGAGATCAACGAGCAGGTGATGGAGCGCTACCTGGAAGTGGGCGAGGAAGGCCTGAGCGGCCAGGCCCTGCACGACGCCTTCGAGCAGTGCCTGCGCGAAGGCCACCTGGTGCCGGTGTGCTTCGTGTCGGCGCGCACCGGTGCCGGCGTGAAGGAGCTGCTCGACCTGGCCGAGAGGCTCTTCCCCAACCCGCTGGAAGGCAATCCCCCGCCCTTCGAGAAGAACGGCCAGCCCATCACCGCCACGCCCGACCCGGACGCGCACGTGATCGCGGACGTGTTCAAGATCATCAACGATCCCTTCGTCGGCAAGCTCAGCGTGTTCCGCGTGTTCCAGGGCACGGTGCGCAGGGACGCCCCGCTCTTCATCGACGACGGCCGCAAGCCCTTCAAGGTGGGCCACCTGTTCCGGCTGCAGGGCAAGGAGCACGTGGAGATCAACCAGGCCATCCCGGGCGACATCGCCGCGGTGGCCAAGGTGGACGAGATCCACTTCGACGCCGTGCTGCACGACAGCCACGACGAGGACGATATCCGCCTGAAGCCGCTCGATTTCCCGAAGCCCATGTTCGGCCTGGCCATCGAGGCCGCCACCCGCGGCCAGGAGCAGAAGCTGGCCACGGCCCTGCACCGGCTGGCCGAGGAGGACCCGGGTTTCCACGTCGAGCACAACGGCGAACTCAACGAAACCGTCATCCGCGGCCTGGGCGAGCTGCACCTGCGGGTGATGCTCGAACGCATCCGCGAGCGCTACGGCGTGGACGTGGTGACGCGGCCGCCGCGCATCGCCTACCGCGAAACCATCGGTGCGCCGGCCGAGGGCCACCACCGGCACAAGAAGCAGACCGGCGGCGCCGGCCAGTTCGGCGAGGTGTTCCTGCGCATCGAGCCGCTCGAGCGCGGCCGCGGCTTCGAATTCGTGGACGCGGTGAAGGGCGGCACCATCCCCGGCCAGTTCATCCCGGCGGTGGAAAAGGGCGTGCGCCAGGTGCTGCACGGCGGCGCCATCGCCGGCTACCAGCTGCAGGACGTGCGCGTGACCGTGTACGACGGCAAGTACCACAGCGTCGATTCCAAGGAAGTGGCCTTCGTGGCCGCCGGCAAGAAGGCCTTCCTGGACGCGGTGCTGAAGGCCCGGCCGCAGGTGCTCGAACCCATCGTCGACCTCACCGTGAGCGTGCCCGAGGCGCACATGGGCGACATCACCGGCCAGCTGGCCGGCAAGCGCGCGCGCATCCACGGCACCGACGCCGGCCGCGGCGGCGAGATCGTGGTGAAGGCGCAGGTGCCGCTGTCGGAGCTGGGCGACTACGCCGCCGAGCTCAAGGGCGCCACCGCCGGCCGCGGCCGCTACGACCTGGAATTCAGCCACTACGAACCGGTGCCGCCGCAGGTGCAGAAGCAGCTGGTAGAAGCCTACAAACCCCGCCACGACGAGGAATAGCCCCCTGTAGGAGCGGCGTAAGGACCCCCCGTGAAACCTACCCCGGTTTACGGGCCACAGACGCACGGGGATCACCCCCCTACTCTTTGCGCCCCCCGACGCGCCGCTCACCCCCCGCTCCTACGAGTAAGCGTGGCGCCTCACTCGTAGCTGAGCTCCGCGCTGCGGCCCCAGAAAGCGCGGTAAACGTACACCGTGTAGACGGCGATCATCGGCAGGGTGATCGCCGCCCCCACCAGCATGATCAGCAGCGACTCGGGCGCCGCGGCGGCCTGCCACAGCGTCATGCGGTCCATCACCAGGTAGGGGAACAGGCTGTAGGCCAGGCCCGCGAAGGCCAGCACGAACAGCAGCACCGCGGCGGCGAACGGCAGCCAGTCGCGTTTCGTTTCGCCCTTGCGCAGGCGGCGGATGGCGCCCTCGGCGGCGGCGAACACCAGCGCCGTGAGCACCGGCACCGGCAGCAGGAAGAACAGGTTCGGCAGCGAGAACCACTTCTCGAAGATGCGCGGGCTCACCCACGGCGTGGCCACCGACACCGCGGCGATGCCCAGTCCCGTCAGCCACAGGCTGGCGTAGGCCCAGCGCAGGGCCTTGGCGCGCAGTTCACCCTCGGCCTTGAGCACCAGCCAGCCGGCGCCCAGCAGCGCATAACCCGCCACCAGGCACAGGCCGATGGCCCCGGCGAACAGCGTGCCCACGGCGTCGTCGCGGAAGCCCAGTACGTAGCTGCCCAGCATGTAACCCTGCGAAAACGCCGCCAGCACCGAACCGGCCCAGAACGCGCCGTTCCACAGCGGCTTGTGCGCCGCGCGCGCCTTCACCCGGAAGTCGAAGGCCACGCCGCGCAGGATCAGGCCGATCAGCATGGCCGCCACCGGCAGGTAGAGCGCGCCCAGGATGACGCCGTGCGCCATCGGGAAGGCCACCAGCAGCAGGCCAACGCCCAGCACCAGCCAGGTTTCGTTGGCGTCCCAGAACGGGCCGATCGAGGCGATCATGCGGTCCTTGTCGGCGTCGCCGGCGCCGCGCAGCAGGATGCCCACGCCCAGGTCGTAGCCGTCGAGCACCACGTACAGCAGCATCGCCAGCGCCATCAGCGCGGTGAACACCAGCGGAAGGGTGGTTTCCATCTCAGGCCTCCTGCAGGCCGGCCACGGCCGGGCGGTGGTCGGGTTTGCCGCGGTGGCGGGCCAGGTAGAACAGCACCGAGACGTAGGCCGACAGCAGGCCGGCGTAGAGCAGCAGGTAGGCCGTGAGGCTGATGCCGATCACCGGCGCCGGCGTGGCCGAGATGGCGTCCACGGTGCGCAGCACGCCGGTCACCAGCCAGGGCTGGCGGCCGATTTCGGTCACGTACCAGCCGGCCAGCGTGGCCACCCAGCCCGCGAAGGTCATGGCCAGCAGCGCGCGCGCCTGCCAGGCCGAGGGTTCGCCGCCGCGGCGCAGGCGCCAGGCGGTCCACCACGAGACCAGCAGCATCAGCGTGCCCACGCCCACCATCACCCTGAAGCCCCAGAACACGGGCGCCACCGGCGGGTGCGCGCCGGGGAAGGAATCGAGGCCCTTGATCTCGCCGTCCGGGTCGTGGGTGAGGATCAGCGAAGCCAGCTTCGGAATGCCGATGGCGTAGTCGTTGCTGCGCGTCCCTTCGTTGGGGATCGCGAAGATCAGCGCCGGCGCGCCCTTCTCGTCCTGCCACACGCCCTCCATCGCGGCCACCTTGGCCGGCTGGTGTTCCAGCGTGTTCAGGCCGTGCAGGTCGCCCACGAAGATCTGCACCGGGATCAGCAGCGCCGCCACGAACACGCCGGCGCGCAGCGCGCCGCGTACGTCGCCGCCGCGGTCGCCGCGTTGCCAGCGGTAGGCCGACAGGCCCGCCACCAGGAAGGCCGCGGTCAGGCCCGAAGCCAGCAGCATGTGGAAGAAGCGGTAGGGGAAGGACGGATTGAAGATGACCGCGAGCCAGTCGGTGGCATGGGCCTGGCCATTGACCATCTCGAAGCCGGCCGGGGTCTGCATCCACGAGTTCAGCGCCAGGATCCAGAAGGCCGAGAACGTGGTGCCACCCGCCACCAGCACGGTGGCCAGGGTGTGCATGCGCTCGCCCACGCGCTTGCGGCCGAACAGCATGATGCCGAGGAAGCTGGCCTCCAGGAAAAACGCGGTCAGCACTTCGTAGGCCAGCAGCGGCCCGGCGATGTTGCCCACCGTTTCCATGAAGCCCGGCCAGTTGGTGCCGAACTGGAAGCTCATGGTGATGCCGCTCACCACGCCCATGGCGAAGGTGAGCGCGAACACCTTCACCCAGAAGTAGTAGGCGTCGAGCCAGTGCTGCGCGCCGGTGCGCAGGTAGCGCAGCTTGAAGAACAGCAGGAACCAGCCCAGCGCGATGGTGATGGCCGGGAACAGGATGTGGAAGCTGATGTTGGCCGCGAACTGGATGCGCGCCAGCAGGGCCGGGTCGAGGTCGCTCACGAAGCCTTCTCCTCGTTGGCGGGCGCGGCGCCGCGCATCTTGTCGGTGAACTGCAGCAGCGCTGTGGCCTTGGCGCCCAGCGACATCAGCTTCTCGAGCGTGGCGGGCGAAAGCTTGCGCACTTCGGCGAACCAGTCGGTGAGCTGCTCGATCAGGTCATGCATCTCGCGCATGCGGGCCTGGGCGTGGCGCTCCTCGAGGGACTCGGGGCTTTCGAGCAGGGCGTCGCGCAGCATCGACAGCGTCGGGTCCACTTCGCGGCGCTGCCGTTCTTCCGCCAGGGTCTTGAAGATGGCCCAGACGTCCTCGGGCGCCGAATAGAAGTCGCGGCGGTCCCCGGGCTGGTGGCTCAGGCGCACCAGGCGCCAGGACGACAGTTCCTTCAGGCCCATGCTCACGTTCGAGCGGCTGACCCCGAGCTTGTCGGTGATCTCGTCGGCCGTCAGCGGCTGGGCCGAGATGAACAGCAGGGCGTAGATCTGCCCCACCGTGCGGTTGATGCCCCAGCGGCTGCCCATTTCACCGAAATGCAGCACGAACGACTGGCTGAGCGGGGGGAGGTCCATGTGGCCATCCGAAGTTTCAGAAATTTCTGAAACATTAAATGACACAGGTCAAGCCAAAGCAAGGGCGGCGGTCCGGCGGTTCAGCCGGCCATCACGCCCTCCTGCCGGGGCTCAATTCGTGAAGCGGTAGCTGAACTTCACCAGCAGCTGTTCGGCGTCGCGCAGCGAGGTGGCGTCGCCGAGCAGCTCGGCCAGCGGCCGGCTGCCGTCCTCCACCGCCAGGCCGCCGCGGCCGTAGACCACGTACAGGTCCGACAGCGGCGCCACTTCGAAGCGGTAGCGCACCTGGAAGCCGAGGTTCTGCAGGGTGAAATCGGGCACCGGGTCGGTGCTGGCCACCGGCTCGCCGTCGGGCGCCACGCGCCAGGCCTGGCGCAGGCGGGCGTCGAGCGCGATGGCCTCGAACTTCACCCGCAGCTCCTGCCGCCGGCCCAGCTGCCACTGCAGGTTGGCGCCGATGCGGGCGGTGTCGGCGCGGAAGCTGCCGAGCTGGTTGCCGCCCCGCCAGAGCAGCCAGTCGGGCTGGTGCTGCAGGCCGAAGGCGCCCTGCAGCGCCAGGTTG
This sequence comes from Arenimonas sp., assembly GCF_041913985.1. Classification (GTDB taxonomy): domain Bacteria; phylum Pseudomonadota; class Gammaproteobacteria; order Xanthomonadales; family Xanthomonadaceae; genus Arenimonas. The sequence continues at coordinate 78,733 of NZ_JAYSEG010000006.1, read as the reverse complement.
TCGCCCAGGTGCAGGGTGGGTTCGAACTGCAGCTCCAGGCCCAGGCCGCGGGCGCCGTCCAGGCCTTCGGCGGCGGCGCGGGCGTAACCGTAGAGCGACCAGTCGCCGCGCTGCGGGCGCGAACGCTCCCAGAACAGGTAGAGCTTCTCCGGCACGCGCACCACGCCGTTGCCGCGGGTGATGCGGTCGTCGTGGCCGGGCGTGAAGCCGGCCAGGTCCCAGAACTCGCTGCCGCCATCGCGCAGTTCGGCGTATCGCTGCACGGCCGCGGCCTCGGCGATGGCCAGGCCGCCGTCGTTGCGGCGCACCGAGGCGGCCCAGCGTGTTTCATAGCTGGCGTAGCGGGAGCCTTCCGGTGGCGCATCCTCGCGGCGGGCCAGCTCGTAGCGCACGTAGTTGAAGTCGTTGCGGTCGACGTAGCCGATGTCATTGAGCTCGAGCCCGTCGCCCAGGTGCAGCAGGTACAGCTGCTGGCGCCAGCCATTGCCCAGGGCCTGGTCGATGCGGCTCTGGAATCCGAGGTCGTCGCGGCGCTCGCCGGCCTGCGTCACCGAGGAGGCCACGACCTGGGAACGGATCGTCCACGCGGCGTCCGGCGTCCACAGGTGGTCGGTGGAATACACCGTGGCCACGCGGTCGAGGAAGGGCCGGTCCACGCGCGTGAGCATGCCACCCAGGTCGTGCGCGCCGAAGTCGCGGGTGGCGCGCAGGGCGAGGAAATCGCGGCCGGCGTCGCCGTTTTCGGTGGCCGCGAGCAGGCCGTAGCGCACCTGGCCCAGGCTGCCGTTGAGCTTCACCGCGGCCGCCACGTCGCCGGCGCCGGAGCCGTCGTCGGCCGGCGCGCCGATGCGGCGGGTGTAGAGCAGGCGGCTGTTGCCGGCGCCGAAGGGCACGTCAAACAGGCCCTGGTTCTCGGTGAAGAAGGGGCGCTTGTCGCCGAAGAAACTTTCCACCGCGCCGAAGTTCACCACCAGGTCGTCGCTCTCCACCTGGCCGAAGTCGGGGTTGAGCGTGGCGGCGAGCTGGAACTGGCCGCTGGGCTTCCAGAACAGGTCGGCGCCGGCGTCCACGTCGGTATCGCCGGTGAGGCGGTCGTTCACCGCCACCACGTAGGGCGTCACGGCCAGCAGCGCCTGTTCGTAGTGCGGCACCTCGACGGGGGCGAAGTCGGACAGGAAACGCGGCCGCTGGTAGCTGGCCGCCGGCCAGGCGATGCGTTCGCCGGTGTGCGCCACCACCCGGTCGAGGTAGATGCCCAGCGTGCGCGTGCCGTTCTCCGGCTTGGCCATGGGCGCCACGTGCCAGGGCACCAGCACTTCCACGTACCAGGCCTCGTCGTCCTGGGAAGTGGCGTGGTGCCAGTGGCCGTCCCAGTCGTCGTTGAAATTGCGCTCGCTGGTGATCACCTCGTCGGCGATGCCGCCGGGCAGGCTCACCACGAAGTCGTAGCCGGTGCGGCCGTCGCCGTCGAAATCCACCATCACGTTGATGCGGTCGAGCTGGCCCATCTGGTCGCGGCGCGTGCGCTGCTGGCTGCGCGGCACGCCGGCCGGCTGCGCGTTGCGGAAGGCCACCGCCAGGCCGTTGGGCGTGGCCTTGATCCAGGCTTCGGTGCCCAGGCTGCCCGGCTCGCCGGTGAGCGGCTGCACCTGGGTGAATTCGGTGACGTGGCGGGCACCGACCCATTCGCCGGGCGAGAGCACGCCGTCGACGATGACCGCGGAGGCCAGCGACGGCAGCGCGGCGCAGGCCAGCGCGATCAGGGGGAGGACAGGCTTCATGCGGGCACCGTGGGCAGAGGGCCCGGGCATTCTGGGCGGGGGCCCCGGCGACGCCGAGGCCCATTGGTCATGCCGCGCGGGGCGGTTTCAGGCCTTCTTGCGGCCCTTCCTGGGCTGCAGCATGGTGCCGGTGCACCTGGGCGAACCGCAGCGGCAGGCCCAGAGCTTCTTGAGCTTCTCCGTGTGCGGCTCGGCCAGCACGATGCCGTAGTTGTAGGTCAGCTCCTCGCCGGCGGCGATGTCGCGCATGGCCTCGATGTAGATGCGGTCCTTGCGCTTCTTGCCGCTGTCGCTTTCCTCGAACACCGCCTCGCAGTTCGGGTCGCAGCTGTGGTTGATCCAGCGCGCCACGTTGCCGTCCACGTTGGCGTCGATCACGTACTTGTCGTTGAGCGTGAACAGGAAGGTGTGGCCGGTGTCCGGGTCGTCGGCGTAGACACGGTCGGCCTCGTCGTGGGTGCGCAGCAGGCCCTTGTAGCGCACCACGCGCTCGCCCTTGGCGAGGTCCGCGGTGGCGAAGACGCCGTTGCCGTGGATGGCGGAGCGGCGGGCTTCGATCTTCTTGGGCATGGGGCGTTCCGTGGCGCGAGGGGACGGCCATTGTCGCCAATCCGTGCGGCCCGTGCAGCCCCGGGCTTATGCTGTGCGCAAACAGGGGAGGCGCGCGATGGACCCGGCCAACAGTTGGAGCGAAGAGAAGCAGTCGGCCTGGCTGTACCGGTCGCTGGCCAAGGCCGAGCGCGACCCGCGCATCGCCGCGCTGTTCGGCTCGCTGGCCGACGCCGCCGACGAGCAGGCCCTCACCTGGGAAAAGAAGGCGGCCGAGGCCGGCCAGGCCCTGCCCCTGCCCTTCGAACCCACGCCGCGCGCCAAATTGGTGGCCGCGCTGGCGCGGCGCCTGGGCCCGCGGCGGGTGAAGCCCGCGCTGGCGGCGCTGAAGGTGCGCGGCCTGTCGGCCTACACCGCGGCCCTGGGCGGCCACCTGCTGCCCACCGACCTGGCCCAGGTGGGCCTCAGCCACCGCACCGTGGGCGGCGGCAACCTGCGCGCAGCCATCTTCGGCGTGAACGACGGCCTGGTTTCGAACGCCAGCCTGATCCTCGGCGTGGTGGGTGCCCAGGCCAGCACAGGCACCGTGCTGGCCACCGGCATCGCCGGCCTGCTGGCGGGCGCGCTGTCCATGGCCGCCGGCGAATACGTGTCGGTGCGCTCGCAGCGCGAACTGTTCGAATACCAGATCGGCCTCGAGGCTGACGAGCTCAAGCAATACCCCGAGGCCGAGGCCGAGGAACTCGCGCTCATCTACATCGCCCGCGGCATGCCGCCCGAACAGGCGCGCAGCTTCGCCCACCAGCTGGTGCAGGACCCGAAGCAGGCGCTCGACGTGCTGGCCCGCGAGGAACTGGGCCTCAACCCCGACGACCTGGGCTCGCCGATCGGCGCCGCGGTGTTCTCCTTCAGCGCCTTCACGGTGGGCGCGCTGGTGCCGCTGGTGCCCTTCTTCGCCGGCAGCGCGCTGCCGCAGGCGGCGTACTGGGGCACGGGCCTGGCCGCAGCCGGCCTGTTCGGCACCGGCGCGGCCATGAGCCTGTTCAGCGGCCGCAACCCCTGGCTGGGCGGCCTGCGCATGCTGGGCATCGGCGCCCTGGCCGGGGCCACGGTGTTCCTGATCGGCCACCTGATTGGCGTGGACGTGGGCTGAGACGGGCTTCACACCGCGTGGATTGAGCCCGGCGGGGGCAAAGCGTACAATTTCGGTCCTGATTAGTCCCGCCAGGCCGACGCCATGCTTCGCGTCACCAAGCTCACCGACTACGCCACCGTCATCCTGGTCGTCCTGGCCGAGGCGCCCGGGCGCGTGCATTCGTCGGCCGAACTGGCCGAACGGGCCCGGCTGGAGCCGCCCACCGTGGCCAAGGTGCTCAAGCCCCTGGCCCACGCCGGCCTGGTGGAAAGCTTCCGCGGCGCCACCGGTGGTTACCGCCTGGCCCGGCCCGCCCACGCCATCCCGCTGATCGCCATCGTCGAAGCCATGGAAGGCCCGCTGGGCATGACCGAGTGCTCCGGCGAACACTCCACCTGCGAACTCGAACCGCACTGCGGCGTGCAGACGCACTGGCGCCGCATCAACGACGTGATCGCCGAGGCGCTCGGCGGCATCACCCTGGCCGAGATGCTGCCGCCCGCCGCGGCGCGCAAGGCCATTCCCATGACGCTGGCCAACGCGCCGGCCGGAGGCTGACATGGCCACCCAGAACGAACAGATCCACCAGCAGCTCTCGCGCCGCTACGACGCGGGTTTCGTCACCGACATCGAGTCCGACACCTTCCCGCCTGGCCTGGACGAAAACGTCATCCGCGCGCTCTCGGCCCGCAAGGAAGAGCCGGAATGGATGACCGAATGGCGCCTGGCCGCCTACCGGCACTTCCTGACCATGACGCCGCCGGAGTGGGCCAAGCTCGAGATCGGCCCCATCGACCTGCAGGCGCTGAGCTACTTCAGCGCGCCCAAGGGCCCGAAGTACAAGTCGCTGGCGGAAGTGCCGCAGGAACTGCTCGACACCTACGACAAGCTCGGCGTGCCGCTGCACGAGCGCGCCAAGCTCGCCGGCGTGGCCGTGGACGCGGTGTTCGACTCGGTGTCCGTCGGCACCACCTTCCGCAAGGAGCTGGCCGAGAAGGGCGTGATCTTCTGCTCGATGTCGGAAGCCATCAAGGAGCACCCGGAGCTGGTGCGCCAGTACCTGGGCAGCGTGGTGCCAGTGGGCGACAACTACTTCGCGGCGCTCAACTCGGCGGTGTTCTCCGACGGCAGCTTCGTGTTCATCCCCAAGGGCGTTCGCTGCCCTATGGAGCTGAGCACCTACTTCCGCATCAACGCCGGCCACACCGGCCAGTTCGAGCGCACCCTGATCATCTGCGAGGAGAAGGGCCACGTGTCCTACCTCGAAGGCTGCACGGCGCCGCAGCGCGACGAGAACCAGCTGCACGCGGCGGTGGTGGAGCTGGTGGCGCTGGAAGACGCCGAGATCAAGTACTCCACGGTGCAGAACTGGTACCCGGGCGACGAGAACGGCGTGGGCGGCATCTACAACTTCGTGACCAAGCGCGGCGAGTGCCGCGGCGCGCGCTCGAAGATTTCCTGGACCCAGGTGGAAACCGGCTCGGCCATCACCTGGAAGTACCCGAGCTGCGTGCTGCGCGGCGACGATTCCGTGGGCGAGTTCTACTCGGTGGCGCTCACCCACCACCGCCAGCAGGCCGACACCGGCACCAAGATGATCCACCTGGGCCGCAACACCAAGTCCAAGATCATCTCCAAAGGCATCAGCGCCGGGCGCGGCCAGAACACCTACCGCGGCCTGGTGAAGGTGGAGAAGACCGCCGCCGGCGCCCGCAACTACACCCAGTGCGACAGCCTGCTGATCGGCAAGCAGTGCGGCGCGCACACCTTCCCCTACATCGAGGTCAAGCACCCGACGGCCACCGTCGAGCACGAGGCCACCACCTCGAAGATCAGCGACGACCAGCTCTTCTACTGCCGCAGCCGCGGCATCGGCGAAGAGGATGCGGTGTCGATGATCGTCGACGGCTTCTGCAAGCAGGTGTTCCGCGAACTGCCCATGGAGTTCGCGGTGGAAGCCAAGAAGCTGCTGGAAGTGTCGCTGGAAGGCGCCGTCGGCTGAGCCAACGCCCTCTCTCCTGCCCTCTCCCGCAAGCGGGAGAGGGGGAAAATGAATACTACGGATCCAAGACCATGTTGAAGATCGAAAACCTCCACGCCAGCGTCGCCGGCAAGGAAATCCTCAAGGGGCTCAGCCTCGAGGTGAAGCCGGGCCAGGTGCACGCCATCATGGGCCCCAACGGCGCCGGCAAGTCCACGCTCGGCAACATCCTGGCCGGGCGCGAGGGCTACGAGGTCACCGAAGGTTCGGTGCAGCTCGAGGGCATCGACCTGCTGGCGCTGGAGCCGGAGGAGCGCGCCGCCGCCGGCGTGTTCCTGGCCTTCCAGTACCCGGTGGAAATCCCGGGCGTGAACAACACCTACTTTCTGCGCGCCGCGCTCAACGCCCAGCGCAAGGCGCGCGGCGAGCCCGAGCTCGACTCCATGCAGTTCCTGAAGAAGGTGCGCGAGAAGCTGGCCGTGCTCAGCCTCAAGGACGAACTGCTGCACCGCGGCGTCAACGAGGGCTTCAGCGGCGGCGAGAAGAAGCGCAACGAGATCTTCCAGCTGGCCCTGCTCGAACCGAAGCTCGCCATCCTCGACGAAACCGACTCGGGCCTGGACATCGACGCGCTCAAGGCCGTGGCCGACGGCGTGAACCTGATGCGCTCGTCGGAGCGCGCCTTCCTGGTCATCACCCACTACCAGCGCCTGCTCGACTACATCAAGCCCGACGTGGTGCACGTGCTGGCCGACGGCCGCATCATCGAAACCGGCGGCCCGGAGCTGGCGCTCGAACTCGAGGCCCACGGCTACGCCTGGGTGAAGGACCGCATCGCGCCGGGCGCGCAGGCCACGCCGTGAGCGCCCTGCTCGACTCCCTGAAGCAGGGTTTCGAGGCCCTGCCGGCCGCGCTGGTGGACGCCCAGGGCCTGGGCGACGCCCGCCGCGCCGCGCTTGCCGCCGCGCTGGCCGACGGCCTGCCGGGCGCGCGCGTGGAAGCCTGGAAATACACCTCGCTGCGCGCGCTGTCGGCGCGCGGTTTCGCCGCCGCGGGCGCGCCGGCCGCGGTGGAGGCCGCCGCGCTGGCGCACATCCCCGCGCCGCGCCTGGTGTTCGTCAACGGCGTCTTCGACGCCGCCCTGTCCGACACCGACGGCCTGCCCCCGGGCGTGGAGTTCCGGCCGCTGTCGCAGGCGCTGGCGGGCGACGACCCGCGCGCGGTGAGCGTGCTGGGCCGCCGCTTCGAGCGCGCCGACGAAATCTTCGCGCGCCTGAACGCGGCGCTGGCCACCGAAGGCGCGCTGCTGCGCGTCGAGGCCGACACCGCCGTGGCCACGCCGCTGCACGTGGTGTTCGTGGGCACGACCGCGGGCACCGACCTGGCGCCGCACCTGCGCCACCTGGTCGAGCTGCGCAAGGGCGCCTCGCTGACGCTGGCGGAGCACTACCTGGGCCTGGGCGCGCACCGCCACCTGGCCAACCACGTGCTGCACGCGCACCTCGCCGGCAGCGCCCGCCTGGTGCACGCGCGCCTGCAGGACGAAGACGCCGGCGCCACCGTGTTCGCGCGCACCGACGCGGTGCTCGCCTCGCAGGCCACGTATCGCCGGGCCGACCTCGAGCTCGGTGCCGGCCTGTCACGCCATGAACTCAACGTGGCGCTGCAGGGCGACGGCGCCGCGGTGCATGCCGGCGGCGTGCTGCTGGCCGACGGCCGCCGCCAGCTCGACACCCGCCTGGGCATCATCCACCAGGCCCGCGACACCCGCTGCGAGCTGCCCTGGCGCGGCCTGGCCGACCAGCGCGGCCGCGCCGCCTTCCACGGCGGCATCGAGATCCGCGCCGGCGCCGACGGCAGCGAGGCCGAGCTGTCGAACAAGAACCTGCTGCTCTCCGACGCCGCCGAGATCGACACCCAGCCGGTGCTGGTCATCCACGCCGACGAAGTGAAAGCCGCGCACGGCGCCACCGTGGGCCGGCTGGACGAGACGGCGCTGTTCTACCTGCGCAGCCGCGGCATCCCGGGCGAACAGGCGCGCGGCCTGCTGGTGCAGGCCTTCCTGCGCGAGCCGCTGGCCATGTTGGAAGACGCCGCGCTGGCTGAAACGCTGGGCGCCGCCGTGGCCGCCCGCCTTGAACGCAAGGACGCCGCATGAGCCCCCGCCCCGACTGGCTGCGCATCCGCGCCGACTTCCCCGTGCTCACCCGCCAGGTGCACGGCAAGCCGCTGGTGTACCTGGATTCAGCCAACACCTCGCAGAAGCCGCAGCAGGTGATCAACGCGGTGGACGAGTTCTACCGCGAGCACAACGCCAACGTCTCGCGCGCCGTGCATGCGCTGGGCAGCGAGGCCACCGAGGCCTACGAGGGCGCGCGGGCGAAGCTGGCGGCATTCGTGAACGTGCCGCGCGACGAGCTCGTGCTCACCTCGGGCACCACCTTCGCCATCAACCTGGTGGCCTACAGCTGGGCGCTGCCGCGGCTGAAGGAAGGCGACGCGATCCTGCTCACGCGCATGGAGCACCACGCCAACATCGTGCCCTGGCAGCTGGTGGCGCAGCGCACCGGCGCGCACATCAAGGTGGTGGAGCTGACGCCCGAGGGCGCGCTCGACCTCGACGACCTGCGCGCCAAGCTCACCGCGGAGGTGAAGCTGCTGGCCTTCACGCACGTCTCGAACGTGCTGGGCACGGTGAACCCCGTGGCCGAGATCTGCCGCGAAGCGCGCAGGCGCGGCATCCCCACCCTGGTGGACGGCTCGCAGGCGCTGCCGCACCGCGCGGTGGACATCCCGATGCTGGGCTGCGACTTCTACGCCTTCACCGGCCACAAGATGCTGGGCCCCACCGGCACCGGCGCGCTCTGGGCGCGGCGCCAGCACCTGCGCGAGATGCCGCCCTTCCTGGGCGGCGGCGAGATGATCAAGGAGGTGCGCTTCGAGGGCACGGTGTTCAACGACCCGCCGCACAAGTTCGAGGCGGGCACGCCCAACATCGCCGGCGTGGTCGGCCTGGGCGCGGCCGTGGACTACCTGCAGGCCATCGGCATGGCCGAGGTGGAGGCGCGCGAACAGGCGCTGCTGGCGGTGGCCACCGAGCGCCTGTCGGCCATCCCCGGCCTGCGCGTCTTCGGCACGGCGCCGGGCAAGGCGGCGGTCATCAGCTTCCTGGTGGAAGGCGCGCATGCGCACGACCTGGCCACCCTGCTCGACCTCGAGGGCATCGCGGTGCGCTCCGGCCACCACTGCGCCCACCCGCTGATGGCGCACTTCGGCATCCCGGCCACCTGCCGCGCCTCGCTGGCCTTCTACAACACCCACGTCGAAGTCGAGCAGCTCGCCGCCGGCATCGAAAAAGTCCGGAAACTCCTCCAGTGAACCAGGTTGATTTTATCCAACCAGGTTCATTTTCCCGGTGCCCGCGTACCGGGTTGGATAAAATCAACCTGGTTCACTTGGTTCATCTATGAGTTGGGAATCCCACACTGAGGCGGGCACCGGCTGGCAGGCCCCGCTGGAGTTCCGCGCCGCGACGCCCGATGACGCGGACGCCATCGTGGCGCTGGTCGAGTCGGCCTACCGCGGGCATGCCAGCCGCGCCGGCTGGACCACCGAGGCCGACCTGCTCGACGGGCGCCGCACCAACGCCGACGACGTGCTGGCGAACATCCGTCGCCCGCGAAGCCAGGTGCTGCTCGCCTTCCGCGCCGGCGAGCTGGTGGCCTGCGCGCACGTGGCGGTCGAGGACGGCGCCGGCTACTTCGGCATGTTCTCGGTGCTGCCCACGCTCCAGCGCAGCGGGTTGGGCAAGGCCATGATGGCCGAGGCCGAGCGCATCGCCCGCGAGCACTACGGCATGGCGACCATGCGAATGACCGTGATCGACGTACGCGACGAGCTCATCGCCTGGTACGAGCGCCGCGGCTACCACCGCACCGGCGTCAAGAAGCCCTTCCCCTACGGCGACGAGCGCTTCGGCATCCCGCTGCGACCCGACCTGCGCTTCGAAGTACTGGAGAAGGCGCTGTGAGCGGCTGGGTGCGCGTCTGTGCCACGTCCGAGCTTCTGCCCGGCGAATCGAAGGTGGCCTGGGACGGCGACACGCCCATCCTGGTGGTGAACCTGGACGGCGACTTCTACGCCGTCGAGGACCAGTGCACGCACGAGGACTTCGAACTCAGCGCCGGCGCCATCAGCAACGGCCAGGTGGAGTGCACGCTGCACGGCGCCCGCTTCGACCTGCGCACGGGCGAGGCGCTGTGCGCCCCGGCCTACGCGCCGGTGGCGAAGTTCCCGGTGAAGGTGGAAGACGGCGCGGTCTGGACCCGCGACGACCGCTGAGCCGCGTTCAGGCCACCGCGCGGCGCGGGATGCGGTAATCGGCCGGGCCCAGCAGGTCGCTGCCGCAGTCCAGGTTCTCCAGCCACGACAGGAACTCGCCGATCGCCGCGCCGCGCATCGGCAGGCCGTGCTGCGGCACGATCCACTCGGGGTCGAGCTCGCGCACCATGGCCACCCACAGCCGCGCCACGCGGCGCGAAGCCATGTAGCGGCGGTGGAAGCCCAGCATCGTCTTCGAATGCGGGCCGAAGTTCTCCACGGGTTCGTAGGGTGCGCCCGAGGGCACCAGCGAGGAGCCCACGTCGCCCGAAAGCAGGATGCGGCTGGTCGGGTCGTAGAAGCTGAAATTGCCCACCGAATGCAGGAAATGCGCCGGCAGTGCCATCAGGTCGGTGCCGCCCATCGGGATCAGGCCGCCGTCGTCGTCGAGCAGCAGGTAACGGTCGGTGCCGGCGTTCTTCTGGTAGTGCGGCACCGAATGCGGCACGAAGCGGCCCCAGAGCTTGGAGCACACCACGGTGGCGCCGGTGTACATCAGCCAGCGGTCGACCGCGCCGATGATGTCCGGGTCCTGGTGCGAGGCCAGGATGTAGGTGAGGTCCTTGGGCTGCAGGTAGCGGCTGAGCGCCAGGGTGAGCGGCGTGTACAGCAGCGCGCCGCCCGGGTCGACCAGGGCCGACTGGTTGCCGTGCTGGACCAGGAACTGGTTGGCCTGCACGCCGTCGTCGCCGCGCACCAGGTCGTTGAACACCACCACGCGATGGTTGTCGCGCTCGAACAGCACCGTTGGCATGGGGCCTTTCCGCCTCGAATCCAGGGAAGGCGTGCAGGCTAAGGCCTCGCGGGCGCGACCGGCTTGACCGAACTCAAATCGCCGTCGTTGCAGCAGCGGGATGCAGCTTTGCCAGCAGCAGTTCGCCGCCGCCCTCGAGGATCAGGCGCGAGGGGCCGTCCGGGTCGGGCAGCAGCAGCACGCTGTCACCCTGCTCCAGCCGCAGCGGCCGGGCCAGGTCCTTGAACCAGGCCTGGCCGCGCAGCAGGTGCACCAGCCAGGTGACGCCCTGCTCGGCGAAGAACACCATCGGCCCCACCAGCGGCCGGTGCAGCAGCGTGGCGTCCACCGCGTCGCGGCGCCAGATCAGGTTGAAGTCGTGGGTGGGGCCGGACAGCAGCTCGGCGCGCAGCGGGCGCTCGCCGGCGAAGCGCAGGCGCTCGTGCGGCGGCAGCAGGGTGTGCGTCTCGCCGTCGTCGAAATGCAGGTGCATGCCCTCGCCCGCCAGCAGCACCAGCTCTCGGTCGCAGCCGGGAAAGGCGGAAAACGGCGCGTCCTGGTCGATCTCGGCGATCGAGGCGCGCCACTGCCAGTCGGCCGCGCCCTCGGGGTGGCGGTGGATTTCCCGGGTCCAGCCGCGCTCGTTGCGCCAGCGCTCGCGGCGGTATTCGTGCGCGGGCAGGTGCAGCAGGCGCATCAGGCCGCCTGCAGCGCCGCCAGGGCGCGGGTGGAGCTGGCCAGCGATTCGGCCCAGGAAAAACCGATGATCTCGCGGCCGGTGGCGGCGTCGCGGAAGACCTCGGCTTCGCCCTCGGGCAGCAGGTGGCGGTAGTCGACGGTGAGCTCCTCGCCCGCCGCCAGCTCGCGCGCGGCGAACACGAAGCCCAGGTGCCAGAGGCCATTGGGCTCGAAGCTGTGGTTGAGGTAACACTCGTCCGGCCAGTCGAGGCTGATGGTGTAGCGGTCCTCGAACCAGCGCACCGCCGCGGCCATCGCCGCCGACGGATCCGGCTGCGCGCGCACCTCGTCCCAGCCGAAGGTGGCGGGAATGGCGTCGGGCGCCACCACGATGCGGCCGCGCGCCACCGGCTCTTCCAGGTAGAGGCCCTGGCCGGCGCCGGGAATGCGCGAGGGGGCGATGCGGTAGCGCGGCAGGATCATGCCGCGCAGTCTAGCGCAGCGGCCTCAGGCCTCGCCGGGGAAGAGCCAGGCGGTGTTCCAGTAGGCGTAGTCGCCCAGCCGCGCCACCAGCCCGGCGCGCAGGGGCAGGCCCACCAGGTGCCGCGCCGCCGCCATGGCGTCTTCGTCGTGGCCGAGCACGCGGTCGTTGAAGCCGCGCCCCCAGAGCCAGCCGTTCACCCGGTGGTGGCCCTGCACCGCGCGCGAGGTGAGCGCCTTGAAGCGCCCCACCAGCGTGGACAGGCTGTCGCGCTCGCCCAGCGTCACCAGGCCCTGCCAGTGGTCGGGCATGAGCACCCAGGCCAGCACGGCGCTGTCGCGCCAGGGCCACTGCGCGGTATGCACGCGGCAGACCGCGCGCGCCGCCTCGTCGTCCAGGAACACCGGCCGCCGGTACAAGGTGGCGACCGTGAGCAGGTAGGTGCTTCCAGGCACCGAGCGCCGCTCCAGCCGGACGCTGCGCAGGCCGCGGTCGGGGCGGTCGTGTACCGGCATCGGCGGGGGCATGGACGCTCCTTGGGAAAAAAGGGCCCGGCCGGGGCCGGGCCAAGGGGGATTCACGCGATGCCGCTCACTCGCCGCCGGCGGGTTCAGCGGCGGGCGCGGGGGCCGCGGCCGGCGCACGCGCCTTGGCGGCACCGGCACCCACGCTGATGCGCTCGCGGTTGAGTTCGACCAGGGCGAGGCCGATGCCCTTCACCTCGGCCAGTTCGTCGGCGCTGCGGAAGGCGCCGTGCTGCTTGCGGTGGGCGACGATGGCCTCGGCCTTGGCCGGGCCGACGCCGTCGAGCACGCGGTCGAGGGTGGCCGCGTCGGCCTGGTTGATGTCCACCTTCTCGGCGGCGAAGGCGCCGCCAGCCAGGAAGGCCGACAGCAGCAGCGAGGTGATCAGGGTCGTGGTCTTGGTCATGGCGGGATCCTTGGTTGGCGTGGCGCCGGGCCGGTTGGCGACGGCGCCGCCAGTCTCGCCAGCCGCCGGCACCGGCCCCATCGCCGTTCCACCCGCCGTGGCGCCGGAGCTCGCCCGGCGGCGGCGTGGTCCGCTTCCTACCCCGGGGCGGGGCCGGCGCGGGAAAGGGGGTAAAATCCTCGTCCTGACTCACGAAGGACCCGCCATGGATACCGCCAAGACCGACCGCTTCGTCGCCGACGCCTGGGACGGCGACATCGTCCCGCAGCTCGTCGAGTACATCCGCATCCCGAACAAGTCGCCGATGTTCGACGCGCAGTGGCGCGAGCATGGCTACATGGCCGACGCGGTGAAGCTGATGGCGGGCTGGGCGAAGGCGCAGCCCATCAAGGGCATGTCCGTCGAAGTGGTCGAGCTCGAAGGCCGCACGCCGCTGATCTACATCGAGATCCCCGGCCAGGGCGACGACTGCGTGCTGCTCTACGGCCACCTAGACAAGCAGCCGGAAATGACCGGCTGGGCCGAAGACCTCGGCCCCTGGAAGCCGGTGATCAAGGACGACAAGCTCTACGGCCGCGGCGGCGCCGACGACGGCTACGCCATGTACGGCTCGCTCACCGCGATCCGCGCGCTGCAGGAGCAGGGCCTGCCGCACAGCCGCTGCGTCATCCTGATCGAAGCCTGCGAGGAATCGGGCAGCTACGACCTGCCCTACTACGTCGACCACCTGGCCGAACGCATCGGCAAGCCCTCGCTGGTGGTGTGCCTGGACTCGGGCTGCGCCAACTACGACCAGCTCTGGTGCACCACCTCGCTGCGCGGCCTGGCCGGCGGCAACCTCAAGGTCAGCGTGCTCAGCGAAGGCGTGCACAGCGGCGACGCCAGCGGCGTGGTGCCCTCGAGCTTCCGCATCCTGCGCCAGCTGCTCTCGCGCCTCGAGAACGAGGCCACCGGCAAGATCCTGGTCGAAGAGCTCTACGTCGACATCCCCGAACAGCGCCTCGCCCAGGCCAACCGCGCCGCCGAAGTGCTGGGCAGCGAGATCTGGGACAAGTTCCCGTTCCTGCCGGGCATGACGCCGATGAACCCCGACCTCACCGAGCTGGTGCTCAACCGCACCTGGCGCCCGGCGCTGTCGATCACCGGCGTGGACGGCATGCCGCCGCTGTCGAGCGCCGGCAACGTGCTGCGCCCGCACACCGCGGTGAAGCTCAGCCTGCGCCTGCCGCCGACCCTGGAGCCGAAGAAGGCCGGCGAAGTGCTCAAGCGCGTGCTCGAGGCCAACCCGCCCAATGGCTGCAAGGTGGAAGTGGAGCTCGAGAAGGCTTCCACCGGCTGGAACGCGCCCGCGCTGGCGCCCTGGCTGGAGCATGCCATCGACCACGCCAGCCGCGAGTTCTTCGGCGCGCCGGCCATGTACATGGGCGAAGGCGGCACCATCCCGTTCATGGGCATGCTGGGCGAGAAGTTCCCCGGCGCGCAGTTCATGATCACCGGCGTGCTGGGCCCGCACTCGAACGCGCACGGCCCCAACGAGTTCCTGCACATCCCCACCGGCAAGCGCGTCACCTCGGCCGTGGCCAAGGTGATCGCCGAGCACTACCAGGCCAGCGAAAAGGGCCTGACCCGCGGCGTGGCGGCGCAGGCCGGCCACGCCCAGTTCGGCGACCACGGCTGCTGCTGAACCCCGCGCCATGTCCCTGCCCGCCGACCCGAACGAGGCCCGGCTTGCCGCCCTGGCGGCCGAGGCCGACCGCCTGGCCCGCCACGGCCAGGCCAACGCGGCGGCGCGGCTGTGGGACCAGGTGCTGGCCAAGGCGCCGGGCCACCCCGGTGCGCTGAACTTCCACGGCGCGGCGGCGCTGGCGCGCGGCGACGTGGCCGAAGCCCGCCGCCTGCTCTCGCAGGCCGTGCGCGGACAGCCGCCCATGGCCATCGCCCACGCCAACTTCGCCCGCGTGCTGCAGGCCGAAGGCGACATGCCGGGCGCGCTGGCCGAACTCGACCGCGCGCTGCGGCTCGAGCCCGGCGCCTACGCCGCGCACCTGGAAAAAGCCAAGATCTACGGCCAGCTCGGCCGCGAACGCGACCAGGCCCTGGCCTACGAAAGCGCCCTGCACCTGGCCCCGCCGCAGGTGCTGCAGCTGCCGGAGCTGGCGCCGGTGTTCGAGCGCGCGCAGGCTGCCGTGCAGCGCAACAAGCGCGAGCTCGGCGCCTTCCTCGACGCCCGCCTCGACCCGCTGCGCAGCGGCCTGGGCAGCCGCTCGCTGGCGCGCTTCGAGGAAAGCCTGGACGTCTCGCTGGGCCGCAAGCCCGTGTACCTGTCGCGGCCGGCCATGTTCCGCATCACCGGCCTGCCCTCGATCGCCTTCTTCGAGCGCGAGGACTTCGCCTGGGCGCCGGCGGCCGAGGCCTGCACGGCCGCCATCCGCGCCGAGCTCGAACAGGTGCTGGCCGGCGACCAGGCCGGCTTCGTGCCCTACGTGCAGACCCGCCCCGACGAACCCGTGGGCCAGTTCGCGCCGCTCGACCGCAACCCGGACTGGAGCGCCTATTTCCTCTGGCACCACGGCCGGCGCGTCGAGGACCACATCGCCCGCTGCCCGGCCACCATGGCCATGCTCGAGGGCGTGCCGCAGGTGGAAGTGGCGCAGCGCGCGCCGGCCGCGTTCTTCTCGGCGCTCAAGCCGCGCACGCGAATCCCGCCGCACAACGGCGCCACCAACTGCCGGCTCACCGTGCACCTGCCGCTGGTGATCCCGCCCGACTGCGGCATCCGCGTGGGCAACCACGTGCGCACCTGGACCCCGGGCGAACTGCTGCTGTTCGACGACACGGTCGAGCACGCCGCCTGGAACGACAGCGACCACCTGCGCGTGGTGCTCATCTTCGACGTCTGGCACCCCATGCTCACCGCCACCGAACGGCAGCTGGTGAAGGAGTCGCTCGAGGGCATCATGGCCTTCTACGGCCAGGACGCCCCGCTCGGCGAACTCTAGCCCCCGGCCGGGGGCTGCGAATGCCACCAGCCGGTGATCGCCAGCCGCGGCTCGAGCGCGAACGGCGCCACGGCGCCCACGAAGTGTTTCGCCGGCACCTTGAACAGGCTCAGTGAATTGAAGCGCGGCAGGAAGGCGTCGAGGTGGCCGCCGTCCTCGTCCACGAAGTGCAGCAGGCCGCCCCAGTCCACTTCCCAGCGGCGCGAGAGGTTGAGCACGTAGGCGTAGCGGCGCGCTTCGTCGTGGTGGCCGTCGTCGTGCACGCGCAGGAACTGCCCGGGCAGGTAACGCGTGGCCTGCGCGCCCACGGCCTTGAGCTCGGGGTCGCCGGTGAGTTCACGGATGAACTGCAGGTAGGGTTCGCTGTTGAAGAAGGGCAGCACCACGTGCAGCAGCAGGCCCGGGTCGCGGCCTTCCCTGAGCGCGTCCACCAGCAGGTAGCGGTCGTACACGAAGTGGAAACCCTGCGCCGCGCGGCGGTAGGCCTCGGGCATGCGCTGGCGCGCCACCTCGGGCGTGAAGGCCGGGCTGTCGGGCAGGCCGCGCTCGGCGGTGGACCAGGGCACTTCGCGGCGAAGGCAGTCGGCCAGCCTTTCGGCGGCGTCGGCCTGAAGGAAGCCGGGGATCTGGACGCGGCCAACCTCGGCCAGGCGCTTGCGGTAGCGGGTGATGTCGAGGTCGTTGCTGATCATGGGCGGCGCGGCGGCGGGGTTGCCTGCATTCTAAGCCGCCCGGCGGCGGGTGCGCCGGCAGCGGCGGTTAGACTGTGCGCAGGTTTCCCGCGAATGCAGCCATGGCCCCGCCCGTCCCGCCCACCGCCGCCGAACACAAGCGCCTGGCCCAGGCCGCGCTGCAGGCCGGGCATGGCGCCGCGGCGCTGGAACACATGCGCCAGGCCTGCGCGCTGGAACCCGGCTCGGCCCCGCTGCGCTGCGAATACGGCTGCCTGCTGGCGGCCTCGGGCCGCAACGCCGAAGCGCTGGCGGCCTTCAACGACAGCGTCGCGCTGCAGCCCGACCTGGCCGAGGGTTGGCACTTCCTCGGCCTCACCCAGCTTCGCCTGGGCCGCGCGGTCGAGGCGCTGGCGCCGCTGAGGCGGGCCCGCGCGCTGGCACCCGGGCACCTGCGCACGCTGGAGCTGCTCGCGCAGGCCGAGTTCGACGCGGGCGACCCGGCCGACGCATTGCCGCTGTGGCGCGAACTGCACGCGCTTCGCCCCGGCGACGAGGCGGTGCTGCTGAAACTGGGCGAAACCCTGAGCCGGCTCGATGATACCGAGGCCGCCTGCACGCTCTATCGCGATGCGCTCGCGCATTCGCCGGGGTCCGCCGGCCTGTGGATGGCGCTGGCCCAGGCCGAGGAAATCGCCGGTCGCCGCGACCAGGCCGAAGCCGCCTACGACCGCGCGCTGGCACTGCGCCCCGGCTGGGCCTTCCCGCTTTCGGGCGTGCTGGGCTTGCGCCGGGGCCAGGCCAGCGAGGCGCGCGTGGCCGAAGCCCGGGCCCTGCTCGCCGGCGGCCAGTTGCCCGACGCCGACCAGGCCATGCTGGGCTACGAACTGGGCAAGGTCTTCGACGGCCGCGGCGAACACGCCGCCGCACTCGCCGCCTGGGACGCCGCCAACGCCGCCCGCCGCCGTGAAGCCGGCGAGCCCGACGTGGCCTCGCTCGAACGCCGCGTCGAAGCCACGATGGCCGTGTTCGACCGCGCCCTGCTCGCGCGCGCCGCCGAACTGGGCGACCCGGATGAACGCCCGGTGTTCGTCGTCGGCATGCCACGCAGCGGCACCACCCTGCTGGAGCAGATCATCGGCGCGCACCCGCTGGCCTTCGGCGCCGGCGAACTGCCCGACGTGGCGCTGATCGCCCGCGGCCTGCCGGCGCGCCGCGGCAATGCCGGCCAGTGGCCGCACATCCTCGAGGACTTCGCGCCGGAATGGGTGGCGCCGTCGGCGCGCCGCTACCTGGCCGCCGCCAGCCGGCAGGCGCCGCCGGGCACGCGGCGCATCGTCGACAAGTACCCGATGAACTACTACCTGCTCGGCTTCATCGGCCTGATGTTCCCGAACGCGCGTTTCATCTGGTGCCGGCGCGACCCGCGCGACATCGCGGTGTCGATCTACGGCGAGAACTTCGCGCTGGCCGAGCACCTGGCCACCTCGATGGCCGGCATCGGCCACCTGGTGCGGCTGCAGGAACGGCTGATGCGCCACTGGCAGGCGGTGCTGTCCCAGCCCATCCTGGAATTCCGCTACGAAACCCTGGCCCGCGAACCCGAGGCCCAGGCGCGCCGCGCGCTCGAATTCTGCGGCCTCGACTGGGACCCGGCCTGCCTGGATTTCCACCAGGGCGAACGCAGCGTGCAGACGCCGAGCCGCTGGCAGGTACGCCAGCCGGTGCATACGCGTTCCATCGGCCGTTGGCGCCACTACGCCGCGGCCATGCCGCCGCTGCTGCAGGCCCTGGGTTACGACCCTGACGCGGCCTGAGCCCGCGGCTCAGCCGGCGCGCAGCTCCAGGCCCCAGCCCAGCAGGCCCTCGGCCTGGCTCAGGGGTTCGCAGCGCACGTCGGCGCCGGGCCGTGCATTGCGGATGGTCGCCACCAGCGCCTGCGCCTGCACCTCGTCGAGCGCGTGCGACACCAGCTCGGCGGTGCGCAGCCCCGCGGCCAGCATGCCGTCCCGGTAGCGGCCCAGCGCATCGAGCGCCAGCGCGGGGTCGGTGCCGACCGACGCCAGCAGTTGGTTCGTCCAGTCGCGCGTTTCCACCAGCAGGTCGGGCGCAGGCGCGGCGGCGATGCGCGCCAGCAGGCGTTCGATGGCCGCGTTGTAGCCGGCACGCGCGGCGCGGGCTTCCGGGAACTGCCCCGGGTCCACGCCGCGCCTGGCCTGGGCGAACCACGGAATCACCGCCGCCGCGCAATCGAGCAGACCATGGGCCGCCAGCAGGTGGTCCTGGTGCGCGAGTTCGGCGCGCCCCACCTGCACCAGCACCGAACCGGCGTGGTGCATCACCAGCGCAAGGGTGCCACCGGGCTTGAGCACGCGCAGGGCTTCGGCCAGCGCTTCGTCGCGACGCGCGTATTCGAAGCCGTACTGGCTGGTGACGAGGTCGAAGCTGGCGTCGTCGAAGGGCAAGGCTTCCATCGCCACGCCGGCATGGAAACGGATGCCCGCGTGTTGGTCGGGGCGGTGCCAGGTGGGCGCCAGCTGCGCCAGGTCCACGGCATCCACCGTGAGCAGCCCGCCCTGCCCCCGCTGCTCCCAGAGCATCAGTGGGATGGCGCCATTGCCGGTGGCCAGGTCGAGCGCCCGCACGGGCGTGGCAGGCAGGCGGGAAAACACATTTCGCCAGAAGCCGCCGATGGCGCCGCCGTAGTTGCCGCCGAAGCTGCCGACGCAGGAATGCAGGCCGCCCGTGGCCCAGTAGGCGGACCAGGCGGCGCGGCGCGCGGATTCGTCGGGAAGGCTCATTCCGCCATTGTCCCGACCGAACCCGCAAAAAAGAAGGGCCCCGTTGCCGGGGCCCTCCGAAACAACCGATTAAACCCAAATCAGAAGGTCTGGGTGTAACGGAAGTAGGTGGTACGGCCGTAGGCGTCGTACAGGTAGAAGTTCCACGGACGGCCGTCGTAAGCCTTCAGCTCCGGGTAACGGTCGCCGACGTTGGTGGCACCAATCGTCAGAGTCGCATTCCACGGAGCCTTCCAGGACAGCTGCACGTCGTTGGTGGCATAGCCGCCAATCTCCGTACCCGGGGTCACGACGCCAGTGGAGCTGACGGAGTCCGGATTCTTCTGGCCATCGATGTAGTTGATGTTCCAGCCTGCGGTGAAGTCACCGAAGGTCCAGCTGTTGTACAGCGAGCCGCGCAGGTCCGGGGTGCCGAAGCGGCCGGCGTAGTCGATGATCGAACCACGCTGATCGTCAACCTCGTACTCCGAGATATAGGAGACGGTCAGCTGGTTACGCAGTTCGCCCCAGTTGCCGAAGTCGAAGTTGGTGTTGGCGCGGAAGTCCACGCCCGTGGTGGTAATCGTGCCCTGGTTGGCATAACCCGCAGTAATCTCGTCGATCGAGCCATCCGGTCGGCGGGTGATGCTCAGGCCAGCCGGAATCGTACCGAAGTTGGCCGGATCCAGATCGGAGTTGATGATGTCCTGCGCCGAGATTGCCGAGATGGAGTCCTCGACTTCGATGCTGTAGTAGTCAACCGACAGGTCCAGCCACTCGAGCGGATCCCAGACGGCGCCGATGCTGTACTGGGTGGACTGCTCGGAAGACAGGTCCGGGTTCGAGATGTAGTAGGTGTCAACCTGCAGTTCGCAGGTGGACGCCGCACCCGCCTCGATGCACGACTCCGGATCGTTGACCGGCTCGGCCGAGAAGCTCGGCTTCTGGGTCAGGATGTCCAGGCCCGGGGCACGGAAGCCCGTACCATAGGAACCACGGATGGTCAGGGTGTCCAGCGGCTGCCAGCGCATGGCGATCTTCGGGGAGAAGTCGCTGCCGTAGTCGCTGTACGAGTCCCAACGGCCCGCCAGGGTGATGTCGAAGGTGCTGGTGAACGGCAGCAGCCACTCGAAGTAGGCGGCCTTGGCGTCACGCGAACCGCCCGACGAGTTGCCGGCCGAACCGATCACCGCCGGGTTGCCGTACTCGTCGCGGGCTTCCGACAGCGAATCGTACTGGTCGACGAACACGTCTTCGCGGTACTCCATGCCGAACACGGCGTTGGAGGTGCCGCCGCCCATCTCGAACACGTCGAAGTTCACCAGGCCAAAGATTTCGTCGGTCTGCCAGGTGGATTCACGGTTGATGGTGGCCTGGATGCCGGCCAGCACGGACGGATCGGCACCGTACGGGTCGCTCAGGTTGTACAGACCAGCGTTGGCGGCGGCCTGGGCAAGCGCGGTCACGACGTAACCGCGACCCAGCTCGATGTACTTGTAGTCGGTGCGACGGGCGCCGAAGTCGATGCCGATGGTGTCGGTCAGCTGGCCCTGGAAGCCAACCAGGTAGTCAGCGTTGGTGGCATCCGTGAAGTTGTCGCGGTTACCGGCCGCAGCGAAGCGGTGGTAATAGTAGGTCGGCAGGCCATCGGTCGGGCCGGCGCAGCCGCCCGGGCCACAGGCGACGCCGTTGTTGATATCGGACGGGGTGCCGTCTTCGACGACAATCACGCCCGGACCCGGGGCGTAACGACCGAAGGTCTCGACCTTGGTCACGTTGGCCGAGCCGTAGACGTTCCAGTTGTCGTTGATCTGGTGATCAGCGCGGACGAACACCGACTTGTTGCCAACCTTGGCCTCGTTGGCAGCGACCGAGTTGAAGTCAAACGAGCAGCGGCCGTTCGCCTGCTGCCAGAAGGTACCGGAGCAGTCAAAGTTCGGGACACCGGTGATGCCGTTGGTGAGCACAGCTCCCGTGGTCGGATTCGTGCGAACAGAACCGTCCGGATTGTAGGCCCAACGCAGGTAGTTGTTGCCGTAGGTCGAGATGCCGAGGGTGCCGCCACCGATCTGGTCACGGGTGAACACCATGCCGCGCTTCGAACCCGAGGCGCCACCGATCACGCGGGTGCGGTCGGAGGACGAGCCGAACACGACGGACATGTCTTCCAGGTCGCCGCCCTTGACTTCGGTCGAACCGATGCCGTAGCGGAGCTCGGCGCCGTTGAAGTCCTTGCGGGTGATGACGTTGACCACGCCGCCGATGGCGTCGGAGCCGTACACGGCCGAGGCGCCGTCGGACAGGATCTCGATGCGCTCGACGGCAGCCAGCGGGATGGCGTTGAGGTCGGTGCCCGACGAAGCGGACATCGGGTTGGTCGGGGCGCGGCGGCCGTCGATCAGCACCAGGGTGCGGCCCGAACCCAGGCCACGCAGGTCGATGGTGGCCAGCGACTGGGCCGACGAACCGGACTGCGGGCGGAAGTTACCGAACGACGCGAACGTCGAGTCGCGCAGCACGTCGGCGACGGAAACGTCACCCGAGGCGTCGATCTGGGCGCGGTCGATGACGATGACCGGAACGGCACCCTCGATCTCGGCGCGCTTCAGGCGCGAACCAGTGACCTCGATGGTCTCGAGGGTGGCGGCGTCGTCTTCCGACTCCTGCGCGAAGGCGGGAACCGCCGCGAAGGTGGAAGCGGCGCCGGCGAGGAGCGCGAAACGGATCGCGCCGGACAGCTGATTGAAATTAGACATTTACTCTCTCTCCAACGTCAGAGTGATGGTGACTCTAGAGTTCGGGACATAAAGCCTAGAGGCGACTTTCGTCATTGAAGGACGCCTTGGCTCCCGGAGCATAACGCAATCTTTACGGCCCGCAAACTGGGTTAAGGCGGCGTATAGGCAAAACTGCGACCCAGTAAGCGGAAAGCCCGGGGCGATTGCTCGCCCCGGGCTTGATAAATCTTTTTATTTCAATTACTTGCCGCCGACGCTGATCCTCACGTTGCCGGAGAAGGACTCCAGCTTGACCAGCCCGTCCCCCTGCCCCAACCGTGCCTGGAGGGACTTGCCGGGGCCGTATTTTTCGGTTTTGACCTCCCCGACTGGGCTGCTGATGCCCCCGCTGAAGGTCTCGACCTCGATCCGGGCCGAGGCCTCGGCCGGCAGGGCCACCCGGATGCCGCCACTGACCGAGTCGGCGCGGAGGCTGCCCCCGGGTGCCAGGCCGGCGGCCACCCCCAGGTCGCCCGAGACCGAGCTCAGGGTCAGCGAGCCGACCGGGCCGAGTTCCAGGTCGGCGTCGCCGGAGACCGTGTCGATCCGGACCCGGCCACCCAGGCGCCCCGCCACGCGGATGTCACCGCTGACCGAATCCACGCCGATGTCGTCGCTCTCGACCTCGGCGTCCACCGATCCGCTGACGTTGTCGAAGCGCGCCTCGCCCACCCGGGCGCCGCGCACCCGAACGTCGCCGCTGACGCTGTCCACGGCCAGCCGCGGGCCGCGCACGCCGGTCACGTCGACGCCGGCGCTGACCGTGTCCACCGACACCGAGGCCGAGGCGGGCACGCTGATTTCCAGCAGGGTGGGCTCGGAGCGGTCGCCGCCTCCGAACCAGCCGCCGTTGTTGCTCGGGTACTTCACCTTGATGTCGAGCTCGTCGCCGTCGGCATCGATTGTGAACTTCTCCACGCCCTCGCCCAGGGTGCCGGTGATGCGCACCTCGGGCCGGTCCCAGGCCCGCACGACCACCTCGCCCTTGAGGTTTTCGATGCTGACCTCGCCGCCGGCGGGCAGCGGGCGGGTTTCGTTGATGGGGGTGCCGGCGAAGGCCGGGGCGGAGGCCAGCAGGGTGACCAGCAGGGCGGCCAGCGGGATGGGGCGGGGGAACATGGAAACTCTCCTTATATAAGGACGTCGGGGGCGCCGGCCTCAGCCGAGCACCGCCCGCTGGGTCAGGGCCAGGCGGCGCGTGTAGGTGCGCTTGAGCTGGTCGAGCAGGCGCACCGAACCGGGCTGCTCGGACAGGGCTTCGCGGATCTGTTCGGCGCTGTCGTCGAGCGTGGCCAGCGCGGGCGCCAGCGGCGCCGGCATCGGCGCGCCGTCGAATTCGCGCAGGGCGGCCTGGTATTCGCGGGTGAGCGCTTCGGCCTCCCGCTGCACCAGCTCGGCTTCCAGCCCGGGCGCCGGGGCATCGGGGCCGCGCAGGGTGAAGGCGACGCCCACCGCCAGGCACAGGCAGGCGGCCATCGCCAGCAGCACCGGCCAAGGCCGGCGGCGGCGCGGGGCCGGCGCCTGCAGGCGCGCGGCGATACCGGGCCAGAGGTCGCGCGGCGGGTCGAGTTCGCGGGGCAGCTGGCGCAGCTGCCAGCGCAGTTCGTTCTCATCCATGGTCTTCTCCCAGGCGCGTGCGCAGGAGCTGGCGCGCGCGATGCAGTTGGGCCTTCGAGCTTCCGACCGCCATGCCCAGCTCGGCGGCGATTTCCTCGTGTTTCCAGCCTTCGATGTCGTGCAGCACGAGCACGGCACGGGCCCGCGGCGGCAGCGTGGCCACGGCGCGCTCGAGGTCGAGGCCGAGCGCGGTGCGGTGGCCGGCACTGTCGGGCGTGGAATGGGACTCCAGCGCCTCGTCGTCGGTTTCCAGGGCCTGGCCGCCGCGGCGCGAGCGCAGTTCCATCAGCGCGGTGTTCACCGCCAGCCGGTGCAGCCAGGTGCCGAAGGCGCTTTCGAAGCGGAAGGCCGGCAGCGCCTGCCAGGCGCGCACGAAGGCTTCCTGCAGCAGGTCCTCGGCGCGGGCCTCGTGCCCGCACAGGCGCCAGAGCACGGCGTACACGCGGCGCGAATGCTTGCGGTAGAGCTGCTCGAAGGCGCCGGTGTCGCCGGCGCCGGCGGCGCGCACCAGGGCGTAGTCCTCCTCGCGCGGCGGCGGGGCGGCGACGAGGCTGGCGGTGGGCTCGGACATGGCGAGGGTCAGCATACCCACTGGGATGCCGACGCAGGCCCCGGGGTTTAAAGCGCCGGCGCCCCCGCGGCGCGGCGCCAGTGCGCGGCGGCCTGGCGCACGGTGGCCTCGTGGATGTCCACGATGTCTTCCACGTCCGGGGCGTAGCCGCCGGCCATGCACACCGCCAGCGGCAGGCCGTGCCGGTGGCAGGCCTCGAGCACCTGGCGGTCGCGTTCGGCCAGGCCGGGCTTGCTCAGGGCCAGGTAGCCCAGGCGGTCGCCCTGGAAGGGGTCGGCGCCGGCAAGGTAGACGACGGCGTCGGCGCGGGCGCGCTCGATGGCCTGCGGCAGGTACGCGGCCAGGGCATCAAGGTAGGCGGCGTCGCCGGTGCCGTCGGGCAGGGCCACGTCGAGGTCGGAGGCCGGCTTCACCGCGGGGTAGTTGCGGGCGGCGTGCACCGAGAAGGTGAACACGGACTCGTCGCCGGCGCAGATCTCGGCGGTGCCGTTGCCCTGGTGCACGTCCAGGTCCACCACCAGCACGCGGCGCGCCAGGCCATGCGCCTGCACGTGGCGGGCCGCCACCGCGGCGTCGTTGAACACGCAGTAGCCGCCGCCGCGCGCGGGCCCGGCGTGGTGGGTGCCACCGGCCAGGTTCACCGCCACGCCCTCGCCTTCCAGCGCGGCGCGCAGCGCCATGATCGTGCCGCCGGACGAGCGCCGCGAGCGCTCCACCATGGCCGCCGACCAGGGGAAGCCGATGCGGCGCATCATCGCCGCGTCGGCGCTGCCTTCGGCCATGGCGCGCACGTAGCCGGGCTCATGCGCGCGCAGCAGGTCCTCGTCGGTGGCGGCCGGCGGCTCGCGCAGGCGGATGCCGAGCGCGGGGGCCATCGCCGCCACGCGCTCGTGCAGCCGCGCGTACTTCGCCATCGGGAAGGCGTGGCCTTCCGGCAAGGGCAGCACGAAGTGGTGGCAGTAGAACGCCTTCAGAGCTGGGCGGCGATCCGGGCGCGCTCGGCCTTGAGGACGTCCGGCGTGCGGTCGCCGAATTCCTCGAGGTACTCGCCGATGCTTTCCATCTCGGCCTTCCAGCCGGCGCGGTCGAGCGTGAGCAGCTGCTCGAGCGTGGCGGCGTCCATGCCCAGGCCCTCGGTGTTGAGGTCGGCCGGCAGCGGCAGGTTGCCCACCGGCGTTTCCACCGCGTGCGCCTGGCCGGTGACGCGCTTGAGCATCCACTCGAGCACGCGCATGTTGTCGCCGAAGCCGGGCCACATGAACTTGCCGTCGGCGTCCTTGCGGAACCAGTTCACCTGGAAGATCTTCGGCAGCTTCGCGCCCGGCTTGTCGAACGACAGCCAGTGCGCGAAGTAGTCGCCGAAGTTGTAGCCGGCAAAGGGCTTCATGGCCATGGAGTCGCGGCGCACCACGCCGACGGCGCCGGTGGCGGCGGCGGTGGTTTCCGAGGCCATGGAGGCGCCGACCAGCACGCCGTGGGTCCAGTCGCGCGCCTCGAGCACCAGCGGCACCAGCGAGGCGCGGCGGCCGCCGAAGATGATGGCGCTCAGCGGCACGCCCTGCGGGTCCTCGGCCTTGGCGGTGTAGCTCGGGCACTGCCTGGCGCTCACGGTGAAGCGCGAGTTCGGGTGCGCGGCGGGGCCCACGGCCTTGTCGTAGTCGCGGCCCTGCCAGTCCTTGGCCGGCGTGCCCGAGGTCATGCCTTCCCACCACGGCTGGCCGTCGGCGGTGACGCCGGTGTTGGTGAAGATGGCATCGTGGTCGAGCATGGCCATCGCGTTGGCGTTGGTCTTCTCGCTGGTGCCCGGGGCCACGCCGAAGAAGCCGGCCTCCGGGTTGATGGCGTACAGGCGGCCGTCGGCGCCCGGGTGCATCCAGCAGATGTCGTCGCCCACGGTCCACACCTTCCAGCCGTCGCGGCGGTAGCCTTCCGGCGGGATCAGCATGGCCAGGTTGGTCTTGCCGCAGGCGCTGGGGAAGGCCGCGGCGACGTAGTGGGTTTCGCCCTGCGGGTTCTCGATGCCCACGATGAGCATGTGCTCGGCCAGCCAGCCCTCGGTGCGCGCCTGGTAGCTGGCGATGCGCAGCGCGTGGCACTTCTTGCCCAGCAGCGCGTTGCCGCCGTAGCCCGAGCCGTAGCTCTGGATCGAGAGCTCTTCCGGGAAATGCATGATGAAGCGGCGGTTCGGGTCGAGCTCGCCGATCGAGTGCAGGCCCTTCACGAACGAACCCTCGCGCTCGATGCGCGCCAACGCGCCGGCGCCCATGCGGGTCATGATGCGCATGTTGGCCACCACGTACGGGCTGTCGGTGATCTCGACGCCGCAGCGCGACAGCGGCGAATCGATGGGGCCCATGCAGTAGGGCACCACGTACATCGTGCGGCCACGCATGCAGCCGGCGTAGAGCGCGTCCATCTCGCGGTGCGCTTCCACCGGGTCCATCCAGTTGTTGTTCGGGCCGGCGTCGGCCGGGTGGCGCGTGCACACGAAGGTGAGGTGCTCGACGCGCGCCACGTCCGACGGGCTGGAGCGGTGCAGGTAGCAGTTCGGGTGGGTCTGCTCGTTGAGCTTGACCAGGTCGCCGGTGGCGAGCATCAGTTCGACGAGGCGGGCGTTCTCGGCGTCGGAGCCATCGCACCAGTGGATCGCGTCGGGCTGGGTGAGCTGGGCGACCGAGGCGACCCAATCATTGAGGCTGGCAAGCTGGCTGGACATGGCGAACGGGGCTCCTGGCGGGGCCTATCAAGGGAAAACCGGGAGGCGGCGCACGGCGCCGGCCTATGCCTGCGTATTCTAACGGCTTGATGACAGCCTGTCCCCCGAAAAACCCTCGTGAAAGGGCTATTCCGGGATCAGCGTGGCCATCACGTGGCCCACGTACGCCTCGAATTCGTCGTGGTGCAGGCGCGGCTGGCCGAGCTGCAGGGAAAGCTGCAGGAAACCCACGTAGGCCGCGTAGGTGAGGCGCGCGCGGTTCTGCGCGTCCAGGCGCGGCAGGCCGGCCTGGCGGAAGCTGGCCGTAAGGTAGTCGAGGCGGCGCTGCGAGACGCGGTGCAGCACTGGCTGCACGACCGGGTGGTCGAGCGCCTTGAGCAGTTCGCTGTAGATGATGTGCGGCTTGAGCTCGTGCGCCACCAGCTGGAACAGCGCCTTCAGGCGCGCGCGCGGCTCGGGCACGGCCTCGAGCTGGCCGAACACGGTTTCCTGCTCCATCACTTCCCAGCGCTCCAGCGCGGCGACGAGCAGGGCTTCGCGCGAGGGGAAGTGCCAGTAGAAGCTTCCCTTGGTCACGCCGAGCCGGCGCGCCAGCGGCTCCACCGCCACGGCCGCCAGGCCCTGCTCGGCGATCACGTCGAGCGCGGCGAGCGCCCAGTCCTCCGCGCTCAGGCGGGAGGGGCGGTCGTTCTTGGGGGCGGGGTTTACCATACGGTGGGCAAGTCTACGGGATGGAGCGATCATGCACCATACGGATTGGTATTGACAGGGGCGAAAATCGCAGCCCATACTCGGCCGTATGGTCATCCTCGCCCAAGAACGCGCCGTGCCCGCGCCGCAGCCCCTGCCGGTGGAGGCCGCCGACGGCCTGCGCCTGGCCGCGGCGCACATGCCGGGTTCCGGCCCGGGGCTGCTGCTGGCGCATGGCTTCGGCCAGACCCGCCAGGCCTGGGCCGGCACCCAGCGTCGCCTGGCCGAGGCCGGCCACGCCAGCCTGGCCTGGGACGTGCGCGGCCACGGCCAGTCCGGCCGCAACCCGGCACACCTGCCCTACGCCGGCGAGCAGTTCGTGTCCGACGTGGGCACGGTGGCCCGGGTGCTGGGCCCGGCGCCCATCCTGGTCGGCGCCTCCATGGGCGGCCTCACCGGCCTGATGGCGCAGGCGCGCGACCGCGCGTTCTCGGCGCTGGTGCTGGTGGACATCACCCCGCGCTGGGAAGCCGCCGGCGTCGAGCGCATCCTCGGCTTCATGACCGCGCACCCCGACGGCTTCGACTCCTACGAGCACGCCGCGGCCGAAATCGCCGCCTACCTGCCGCACCGCCGCGAGCGCAAGACGCCGGGCCAGCTGGCGCACCTGCTGCAGCGGCGCGACGACGGCCGCCTGGCCTGGCACTGGGACCCGCGCCTGCTGAGCGAATTCATCCCCGGCACCGACGCCCTGCAGGAACCGATCGAACAGGCCTGCCGCGAACTCGACGTGCCGGTGCTGCTGGTCAGCGGCGGCCGCAGCGACCTGGTCACCGACCGCACGGTCGAACACTTCCTGGAACTGGCGCCGCACGCGCGCCATGTCCGGCTGCCACACGCCACCCACATGGTGGCCGGCGACGACAACGACGCTTTCACCGACACCCTGCTGCAGTTCCTTTGCGACCTGGCCGCCCCCCACGCGGCCGCCCACGGAGACACCCGATGAGCATCCTCGCCCCCTTCCTCGCGCTGCTGCTGGCGACCCTGCTGGTGGCCTACCACCGCTGGAGCCTGGCGGTCTTCACCGCGCTCTCCGCCACGCTGCTGGTGGCCGTCGCGCTGGCCGGCGCCAACATGACCGCCACCACCGTGGCCGCCGTGCTGCTGGCCGTGGTGACGCTGCCGCTGCTCGTCACGCCGCTGCGCCAGGCGGTCATCACCCGCAGCCTGCTGCGCATCTACACCAAGATGCTGCCCAAGCTCTCGGACACCGAGAAGACCGCGCTCGACGCCGGCACGGTGGGCTTCGAGGGCGAACTGTTCTCGGGCATGCCGAAGTGGGAAACCCTGCTGGCCCAGCCCAAGCCGGAACTCACCGCCGAGGAGCAGGCCTTCCTGGACGGCCCGGTCGAGCAGGCCTGCCGCATGACCAACGACTGGGACGTCACCCACGTCCGCAACGACCTGCCGCCGGAACTGTGGGAGTTCCTGAAGAAGAACAAGTTCTTCGGCATGATCATCCCGAAGGAGTACGGCGGCCTGGGCTTCTCGGCGCTGGCGCACCACAAGGTGATCCAGAAGCTGGCCTCGGTCTCGGCCACGCTCAGCTCCACCGTCGGCGTGCCCAACTCGCTGGGCCCCGCCGAGTTGCTGCTGCACTACGGCACCCAGGAACAGAAGGACCACTACCTGCCGCGCCTGGCCGACGGCCGCGAGGTGCCCTGCTTCGCCCTGACCGGCCCCAGCGCCGGCTCCGACGCCACCTCCCTGCCCGACTTCGGCATCGTCTGCGAAGGCGAGTGGAACGGCGCGCGCGTGCTGGGCGTGAAGCTCACCTTCGACAAGCGCTACATCACGCTGGCGCCCGTGGCCACGGTGATCGGCCTGGCCTTCCGCCTGCATGACCCGGACAAGCTGCTGGGCGACCAGAGCGACCGCGGCATCACCCTGGCGCTGATCCCGCGCGACACCCCCGGGCTCGAGATCGGCCGCCGCCACTTCCCGCTCAACTGCGCCTTCCAGAACGGCCCGGTGCGCGGCCAGGAAGTGTTCCTGCCGCTCAGCCAGCTGATCGGCGGCGAGGACTACATCGGCCATGGCTGGCGCATGCTGGTCGAGTGCCTGAGCGTGGGCCGCGCCATCACCCTGCCCTCCACCTCGGCCGGTGCGTCGAAGCTGGCGGCCGTGGTCACCGGCGCGTACGCGCGCATCCGCAAGCAGTTCGGCCTGTCGATCGGCCGCTTCGAGGGCGTCGAGGAAGCGCTGGCGCGCATCGCCGGCAACGCCTATGCCTGCGCCGCGCTGTCGCAGGCCACCGCCGCCGCCGTCGACCGCGGCGAGAAGCCGGCCGTGCCCTCAGCCATCGCCAAGTACCACGCCACCGAACTGGCCCGCGAAGTGGCGCGCGACGCCATGGACATCCACGGCGGCAAGGGCGTCATCCTCGGCCCCATGAACTACCTGGGCCGCGGCTGGCAGGCGGCGCCGATCTCGATCACCGTCGAGGGCGCCAACATCATGACCCGCACCCTGATGATCTTCGGCCAGGGCGCCATCCGCTGCCATCCGTGGGTGCTGAAGGAAATGCAGGCGGCGCAGAACCCCGACCAGGCCGCCGGCCTGCGCGAGTTCGACCACAGCCTGTTCGGCCACATCGGCTTCGCCATCTCCAACGCCGTGCGCAGCTGGGTGCTGGGCCTGGTGGGCGCGCGCATCGGCAACGTGCCGGGCGACGCCTACACCCGCCGTTACTACCGCAAGCTCAACCGCTACTCGGCCAACCTGGCCCTGGTGGCCGACGTCTCCATGCTCACCCTGGGCGGCAAGCTCAAGTTCAAGGAGAAGATCTCGGGCCGCTACGCCGACGTGCTGAGCCAGCTCTACATCGCCAGCGCCATGCTCAAGCGCTACGAGGACGAGGGCCGCCCTGCGGCCGAGCAGCCGCTGCTGGCCTACGCCTTCCACGACGCCGCGCACAAGATCGAACTGGCGCTGTCGGGCGCGCTGCGCAACTTCCCCATCCGCCCGGTGGGCTGGCTGATGTGGATGCTGGTGTTCCCGTGGGGCCGCCGCGCCCAGCTGCCGTCCGACCGCCTGGGCCGCCGCGCCGCCGCGCTGCTGATGTCGCCCTCCGACGCGCGCGACCGCATGGCCTCGGGCGTGTTCCTGACGCCCTGCGAGAACAACCCGGCCGGCCGCATCAACAGCTACCTGCCGAAGGTGATCCTGGCCGAGCCGGTGGAGCGCAAGTTCATCAAGGCGCTCAAGAACAGCGACATCGAGGCGCTCGACTTCGCCTCGCAGCTGGCCGAGGGCGTGGCCGAGGGCTGGATCACCGCCGAAGAGAAGGCCCAGCTCGAGGAGCTGCGCGCCCTCACCTGGGACGCGATCAGCGTGGACGACTTCGACCCGTTCGACCTGCAGGCGGCTTCGCTGCACATGGACAAGCCGAAGTCCGCCCAGGCCACGCGCGCGGCCTGAGCCACACCACCCGCGGGGGGCTTCGGCCCCCCGCCTCGTTTCCGGGAAACCCCATGTCCGACACCCCGCTGCTCCGCCTGTACCGCAAGTTCACCCGCTGGCCCGCGGGGCACTGGCTGTTCAGCCGCGCCGTGTGCTTCAAGGCGCCCTACTTCGGGACCGTTTCGCCGCGCTTCACGGTGCTGGAGAACGGGCGCTGCGAGGCCACCATCCCGCACAGGCGGAGCATGCAGAACCACCTGGGCACGGTGCACGCGATCGCGCTGTGCAACCTGGCCGAGCTGGTGGGCGGCGTGATGACCGACGCCTCGCTGCCCAAGGGCATGCGCTGGATCCCCAAGGGCATGACGGTGCAGTACCTGAAGAAGGCCGTCGGCACGCAGCGTGGCGTGGCCACGCCGCTCGTGCCCATCGTGGCTTCGGAAGCCGGCTACGACCTGCCCGTGAACGTGGACGTGTTCGACCCCGCCGGCGAGAAGGTCTTCAACGCCGTCATCACCATGTGGGTCAGCCCGAAGCCGGGCCGCGATCAGAAATAGTGCACCGCGATGGCGGCGAGGATGGCCGGCAGCGCCTGCACGTACAGGATGCTGCGCTTCACCGTGGCGGCGCCGAACAGGCCCGCCACCACCACGCAGCCCAGGAAGAACAGGCAGATGCCGCGGTCGCCCAGCCACAGGCCCCAGAGCAGGCCGGCGGCCAGGAAGCCGTTGTAGAGGCCCTGGTTCATCGCCAGCTTCGCCGAATCCCTGGCCACCTGCGGGTCGAGCCGGAACACCTTGCGGCCCAGCGGCCGGGTCCAGAAGAACATCTCCAGCACCAGGAAGCCCAGGTGCAGCAGGGCGACCAGGGCGGTCAGCGCGATCGCGACAGGTGACATGGGGCCTCCGTCAGTCGGCCAGCCGCGCGGCGTGGTGCCGCAGGTGGTCCTCGATGAAGCTGGCGATGAAATAGTACCCGTGGTCGTAGCCCGCGTGCCGGCGCAGCACCAGGTCCTGCCCGGCCTCGGCGCAGGCGGCCTCGAAGCGCTCGGGCTGCAGTTGGGTGGCGAGGAATTTGTCGTCCAGGCCCTGGTCCACCAGGATCGTGCCGCCGAAGGGCCGGCGCTTCACCAGCTCGCAGGCGTCGTGCTCGGCCCAGGCGCGGTGGTGTTCGCCCAGGTAGCGCGAGAACGCCTTCTGGCCCCAGGGCACCTGGCTGGGCGCCATGATGGGTGCGAAGGCCGACAGGCTCTGGTAGCGCTCCGGGTGCCGCAGCGCCAGCACCAGCGCGCCGTGGCCGCCCATGGAATGGCCGAAGAGGCCGGCGCGGCCCGGGTCGGCCGGGAAATGCTGCAGGATCACGGCCGGCAGTTCGTGCACCACGTGCGTTTCCATCCGGAAGCGCGAGCTCCACGGCGCCTCGGTGGCGTCGAGGTAGAAGCCCGCCGCCTCGCCGAACTCCCAGTCGCCGGTGGCGCCTTCGATGCCGGTGCCGCGCGGGCTGGTGTCGGGCATCACCAGCATCAGGCCCAGTTCGGCGGCCACGCGCTGGGCGCCGGCCTTCATGGTGGCCGTCTCCTCGCTGCAGGTCAGGCCGGCCAGGAAATACAGCACCGGCACCTTGCGCGAACGCGCCTGCGGCGGCTGGAACACCGCGAAGCGCATGTCGCCGCCGCAGGCCTCCGAGGCCATGCGGTAGAACCCCTGCACGCCGCCGAAGCAGCCGTGCTCGGAGAGCAGCTCGATCGCCATCAGTAAACCACCACGCTGCGGATGGACTCGCCGCGGTGCATCAGGTCGAAGGCGTCGTTGATCTTCTCCAGCGGCATCGTGTGGGTGATCAGCGAATCGATGTCGATCTTGCCCTCCATGTACCAGTCCACGATCTTCGGCACGTCGGTGCGGCCGCGGGCGCCGCCGAAGGCGCTGCCGCGCCAGTTGCGGCCGGTGACCAGCTGGAAGGGCCGCGTGCTGATCTCGGCGCCGGCCGGGGCCACGCCGATGATGACGCTGGTGCCCCAGCCCTTGTGCGCGCATTCGAGCGCCTGGCGCATCACCTGGGTGTTGCCGATGCATTCGAAGGTGTAGTCGGCGCCGCCCTTGGTGAGCGACACCAGGTAGGGCACCAGGTCGCCTTCCACGTCCTTCGGGTTGACGAAGTGGGTCATGCCGAACTTGCGCGCCATGGCCTCGCGGCCGGGGTTGAGGTCGACGCCCACGATCATGTCGGCGCCGGCCAGGCGCGCGCCCTGGATGACGTTCAGGCCGATGCCGCCCAGGCCGAACACCACCACCTTCGAGCCCACTTCCACCTTGGCGGTGAAGATGACCGCGCCGATGCCGGTGGTGACGCCGCAGCCGATGTAGCAGACCTTGTCGAAGGGCGCGTCCTCGCGGATCTTCGCCAGCGCGATCTCCGGCACCACGGTGTAGTTGGCGAAGGTGGAGGTGCCCATGTAGTGCAGCACCGGCTTGCCGTCCAGGCTGAAGCGGCTGGAGCCGTCGGGCATCAGGCCCTGGCCCTGGGTGCTGCGGATGGACTGGCAGAGGTTGGTCTTGGGGTTGAGGCAGTACTCGCACTCGCGGCACTCGGGCGTGTAGAGCGGGATGACGTGGTCGCCCTTCTTCAGCGACTTCACGCCCGGGCCCACGTCCACCACCACGCCGGCGCCCTCGTGGCCCAGGATGGCCGGGAACAGGCCCTCCGGGTCGGCGCCCGAGAGCGTGAACTGGTCGGTGTGGCAGACGCCGGTGGCCTTGATCTCGACCAGCACCTCGCCGAAGCGCGGGCCCTCGAGGTCGACGGTTTCGATGCTCAGCGGCGCTCCGGCCTTGTGCGCGACGGCGGCTTTGACTTTCATGGGGCGAATCTCCCGGGGAACAGGCCCACAGGGTAACGCCAGCGGGCCCGGCCCGCGTGCCCGCCGCGCGAAGGCAGCGTTGCGCCGGCCGGCCTCAGGGCGGCGCGGCGGGCAGCTTGGCCTGTTCGCGGATCAGGCGCCACGCGCCGAAAGTCATGGCCGCGGCCACCAGCATGCCGGCGCCGAACACCACGCTCGAGCCGAAGGCGGCCAGGAACTTGTGCGACCAGACGAAGAACAGGTCGCCGCCGCGGTACACGGCTGTGTCGATGACCGCCTTGCCCTTGTAGCGGATCTCGCGGTCCACCCGCGTGTAGATCGTTTCGCGCGCCGGCTTGGCCAGCGAGAACTCGCCGGCGCGCGTGGCCACCTGCACCACGGCCACCAGCAGCGGCAGCGGCGAGGCGGTGAGCGCCGCGAAGCCCAGCAGGATGGCCACCGCCGGGATCAGCAGCACCGGCGCCACGCCGAAGCGCACCAGCAGCGGGCGGGTCAGGAACACCTGCACCAGGATCGTGACCAGGTTGATGGCCAGGTCGATGTTGGCGTAGTAGGCCGTGCGCGCCTCGTCGCCTGGGTAGAAGGCCCGGGCGATGGCCGCCTGCTCGTTGTAGAGCAGCGTGCCCACGCCCACGCCGAAGAACATGATCACCGCCATGGCCTGCAGCAGCGGCTGCTCGCGCAGCAGGCGCAAGCCGGCCAGCACGCTGCCGCCCATGGCCTGGTCGTTGCCCGCGCGGCCGCGCTCGAGCTCGCGCAGGCGCGCCCAGCGGCCCAGGCGCACGATGCACACCACCGCCAGCGCCAGCAGCGCGGCCGACACCAGCAGCAGGTTGGCCACGCCCACCTGGTTCACCAGCACGCGGGTGATCAGCGGCCCGGTGAAGCCGCCGATGGTGCCGCCGGCGGCGATGAAGCCATAGAGCCGGCGCGCCTCGATGTCGCTGTAGATGTCGGCCATGAAGCTCCAGAACACCGACACCGCGAACAGGTTGAACACCGCCACCCAGATGAAGAACACCGCGCCGCGGCCCGGCACCTCGCGCCCGAACAGAACGTAGAATCCCAGCAGGCAGGCGATGAACAGCAGGTACAGCACCGGCAGGAACACCCGGCGCGGGAACCGGCTCACCAGGGCGCCGTAGGCCGGCTGCAGCAGCAGCATCATCAGGAAGGTGCCGGTGAAGAGCACCTGCAGGGTCAGTTCGCCCAGGGCCACGCCGCGCGCCGCCGCCCACTCGACCAGGGCCGGCGGGAACACGGCCTGCACGTCGCCGGAGGCGCCCATGGCGTCGCGCACCGGCCGCAGCACGTAGTAGCCGGTGAGCAGGAAGAAGAAGTACAGGAACGACCACAGCAGCGGCGGGAACTCCCGCAGCGCGCCGCGCAGGTGGTCGAAGCGGCCGGCGGTGGACGGGGCCTGGGTCATCGGGGTTCCGGTGAGGGTGCGCGCACGATAGCCAACCCGGCCGGCCGCCGCCAGCCGCGCGCACAGTGAACCTGTTCACGGTTAGCGAAACCGGGCGCGCGCCCTGAGTGTTTGCTCTAGATGCGGGGCCTAGCCTCGGTCGGTCAACGAAAAAGAAGCCGAACGCGTGTACGACTACATCATCGTGGGTGCGGGATCCGCCGGCTGCGTGCTCGCCAACCGGCTCAGCGAGGACCCGGATTGCCGCGTCCTGCTGCTCGAGGCCGGCCCCAGCGACTGGCACCCCTTCATCCACATGCCCGCGGGCCTGGCCAAGCTGGTCGGCAAGAAGGGCGTGAACTGGGACTACAGCACCGCGCCCGAGCCCACGCTCGACGGCCGCCAGCTGTGGTGGCCGCGCGGCAAGGTGCTGGGCGGTTCGAGCTCGATCAACGCCATGTGCTACATCCGCGGCCACGCCCGCGACTACGACGAATGGGCCCGGATGGGCGCCGAAGGCTGGCAGTGGTCGAACGCCCTGCCCTACTTCCGCCGCAGCGAAGGCAACGAGCGCGGCGCCAGCGAACTGCACGGCGGCGACGGCCCGCTGGGCGTGTCCGACCCGCGCCACCGCAACCCGCTGTCGGAAGTGTTCCTGCAGGCCGCGCGCGAAGCTGGCCACGCCGCCAGCGACGACTTCAACGGCGCCCGCCAGGACGGCTTCGGCTGGTACCAGACCACCACCCGCGACGGCGCCCGCAGCTCCAGCGCCCGCGCCTACCTGGCGCCGGTGCGGCACCGTCCCAACCTCAAGGTGGTCACCAAGGCCACCGCCAGCCGCGTCACCTTCGACAAGGGCCGCGCCACCGGCGTGGTGTACGCGGTGAACGGCCGCGGCGCCTACTGCGAGGGCGCCAGCCGGGAAGTGATCCTGTGCGGCGGCGCCATCAACTCGCCGCAGCTGCTGATGCTCTCGGGCATCGGCCCGGCCGCGCACCTGCGCCAGCACGGCATCGACGTCATCGCCGACCTGCCGGGCGTGGGCGGCAACCTGCACGACCACCTCGACATCTGCACCCTGCAGCGCTGCACGCAGGGCCTGAGCTACGACCGCCTCAGCGACGCCGCCGTGGCCTTCCAGTACTACCTGATGGGCCGCAAGGGCCCGGGCAGCAGCAACATCGCCGAAGCCGGCGGTTTCCTGCGCAGCCACCTGGCCGAGGACGAGCGCCCGGACCTGCAGTTCCACTTCGTGCCGGCCCAGCTCGACGACCACGGCCGCAACCGCCTGCCCGGCAACGGCTACACCCTGCACGCCTGCGGCCTGCGCCCACGCAGCCGCGGCCGGCTGTCGCTGGTGAGCGCCAGCGCCGCCGACAAGCCGCGCATCGAGGCGGCCTACCTCAGCGACCCGGAAGGCTTCGACATGAAGGTCATGCTGGAAGCGCTGCGCATCTCGCGCGAGATCCTGGCGCAGCCGGCCTTCGCCCCCTACCGCGGCGAGGAACTGTTCCCCGGGGCGCGCGTGCAAGACGAGGCCGACCTGGTCGCCTTCATCCGCCGCAAGGCCGAGTCCATCTACCACCCGGTGGGCACCTGCCGGATGGGCGACCCGAAGGACGCCGGCACCGTGGTCGACCCGAAGCTGCGCGTGAAGGGCGTGGACGGCCTGCGCGTGGTGGACGCCTCGGTGATGCCGCGGCTGGTGGGTGGCAACACCAACGCGCCCACCATGATGATCGCCGAGCGCGCCGCCGACCTGATCCGCGGCCTGGCGGCCTGAACCGCGCGGGGCTCAGCCCCGCTGTTCCAGCATCGGCGGCAGCGGGCAGTGCAGCGAGGCGCAGACCGCGCGCAGCAGCTCGGCTTCCGACACGCTGAGCCGGCCGTCGTGGCTGACCGCGGCCACCAGGCCCTCGAGCAGCAGCTCCTTGCCCATCGGCTCGAGTTCGTCGAGCACCGGCCAGGCTTCGTCGAGCGCGCGCAGCGGTTCGGCCGGCGGCTGGTAGGGCGCGTCCAGGCGCGGGAACACCCGCGCCATGCCGGCGAGGTAGGCGCGCCGGGCCGAGGTGGGGTCGGCATGGCCGGCCTGCGCCAGCACCGCCATCAGCGCGACGGCGTGCGGCGCGCAGCGCGACAGGTGGCGGTGGCCGGGCACCCAGGCGCCGGCGGGGTCGAGCGCGTCGCGCACCTGCACCCGCAGCAGCCGGCCCAGGCAGTATTCGAACAGGCTCACCTGGCCGTCGGCGTGGGTGAGCGCGAAGCAGCCGTCCATGAAGCGCTCGAGCTCGGGCCGCGGCCGCTTGCGCAGCGCCGGCATGGCCATGGCCGCCAGCGGCAGGTGCAGCAGGCGCGGCAGCTCGGACAGGCGGTCGGCGTAGTCGAGCGCCTGGCGCGCCACGCGTTCGTCGTTGCGGGCGGCCAGCTCGAACTGCTGGCGTTCGCGCACCGGGCCCGGCGCGGCCATCAGCAGGCCGTACAGCAGCGGCACCGCTTCCTCGCGCTCGTGCGCGGCGCGGCGCAGCACTTCCGGCATGGCCTCCACCAGGGCGCCGGCGCGCACGTAGTCGTCGGCGCGCGGCGCGCCCACCTGGGCCACCACGGCGGGCGGGGTCACCTGCACCTCGGCGCTTTCCTCCGGCAGCGGCGGCGGCGCGGGGCTGGCCAGGCCGAGCGCCAGGTCCTCGTCCAGGCCCGAGGGCGGGTGCATCTGCCAGCGCGCCACCAGGTCGGGCACCGCCGACGCCTTGAACGAGGGCTCCAGCGCCTGGATGCGCGTCAGCAGCGGCGGGTGGGTGGCGAACAGCGACGAATAGCCCACGCCGTCGCCGAACAGCATGTGCGCCACTTCCTCGGCGTCGCGGCTGGCCAGCTTCGAACCGTCGGGCAGGCCGGCGATCTTCTTGAGCGCGCCGGCCAGGCCCTTGGTCTGGCGGGTGAACTGCACCGCCGAGGCGTCGGCCAGGAATTCGCGCTGGCGGCTCACGCCGGCCTTGATCAGGCGGCCGAAGAAAAGGCCGACGTAACCCACCACCATCAGCCCCAGCGCCGCCAGCAGCACCGGCCCGGCGCCCTTCGAATTGCGGCTGCCGCGGCCGCCGTGCTGCAGGATCTTCCGGCCCACCACCGCCAGCACCAGGATGCCGAACAGCACGCCCATCAGGCGGATGTTGAGCCGCATGTCGCCATTGAGCACGTGGCTGAACTCGTGGGCGATGACACCCTGCAGCTCGTCGCGGTTGAGCTTGTCGAGCGCGCCGCGGGTGACGGCCACCGCGGCGTCGCTGGGCGCGTAGCCGGCCGCGAAGGCGTTGATGCCCGCCTCCTTCTCCAGCACGAACACCTGCGGCACCGGCACGCCCGAGGCAATGGCGATCTCCTCCACCACGTTGCGCAGGCGCCGGTAGTGGAAGTCGTGGGTGTCCTCGGGCACCGGGGTGCCGCCGAGCTGGGTGGCCACCGCGGCGCCGCCCTGGCGCAGGCTGGAGATGCGGTAGAGCGAACCCAGGCCGATGATCGACAGCGTCAGCAGCGTGGCCATCACCAGCCCCGCGCCGGTGGAGCCCGGCGCTGACACGCCTGACAGGCCGCCGAAGGCCAGCAGGAAGAACAGGTCCACCGCCACCACGATCGCCACCACGGCGAGCGTGAACAGCAGCACCAGCCGGCGCGACTGGCGCCGGGCCTGGTCCTGGCGCGCGAAGAAGTTCAAGCCTAGAAGGAAACCTTGGGCGCCTCGCGCTTGGCCGGCTCGGTGATCTCGAGCAGGGCCGCGTGGGCGAAGTTGAACATGCCGGCGACGATGTTCGACGGGAACACCTCGCGCTTGTTGTTGTAGGCCATCACGCTGTCGTTGTAGGCCTGGCGCGCGAAGGCGATGCGGTTCTCGGTCGAGGTCATTTCCTCGGTGAGCTGCATCATGTTCTGGTTGGCCTTGAGGTCCGGGTAGGCCTCGGCCACCACCATCAGCCGCGACAGGGCGCCGGCCAGGCCGCTCTCGGCGCTGCCGAGCTGGGCCATGGCGGCGTCGTCGCCCGGGCGCGACTTGGCGGCGGCCAGGCCGCTCACGGCGGCAGCGCGGGCCTGGATGACGGCCTCGAGCGTCTCGCGCTCGTGCTTGAGGTAGCCCTTGGCCACCTCCACCAGGTTCGGGATCAGGTCGTAGCGGCGGGTCAGCTGCACGTCGATCTGCGCGAACGCGTTCTTGAAGGCGTTTCGGGCGGTGACCAGGCCGTTGTACATGCCCACGCCCCAGAACGCGAACGCGGCCGCGGCGGCGACCAGCACTAGCAGAGTCATTGCCATTTCCTTGCTCCCCCGGTTGCGGCCGCTGCGCACCCACCGCGCTAGAATGGCCGTGTTCGCCAAGCATACGTCGCCCATGCCACGCACGAAAGCCGCTTCCCTTCCCCTGCTCGCCCTGCCGCTGCTCGCGCTGGCCGGCCTCGCCTGCGCCACCGCCGCCCGGGCCGCCGACGACTTCAGCGTCGAGGCGCGGGAGATGGAGCGGCTGGCGGAGCAGGTGGTCACCCGCGCGCGCATCCCCGGCCTGGCCATGGCCATCGTCGAGGACGGCAAGGTCATTTCACTGCGCGGCTACGGCGTGGTGGACAGCAAGCTGCGCGAACCGGTGACGCCCGACACGGCCTTCCGCGTCGCCTCGCTGTCCAAGGCCTTCGCCGGCACCCTCAGCTCGCTGCTGGTCAGCGAGGGCGCGATGAGCTGGGACAGCCCCATCGTCAACCAGTTGCCCGCCTTCACCCTGCGCGACGGCGCGGCGGCGCAGAAGATCACCGTGCGCCAGGTGCTCAGCCACCAGGTGGGCCTGGCCTACAACACCTACGACCGCGACCTCGAGGCCAACCAGCCCTACCCGCTGCTGGCCGAGAAGCTCTCCGAGGCGCCGCTCACCTGCAGCCCGGGCGAGTGCTACGCCTACCAGAACATCGCCTTCAGCCTGGTCGGCGACATGGTGTTCGCGGCCACCGGCGACTTCTACGCCCACCAGGTCGAGAAGCGCCTGTTCCACCCGCTGGGCATGTACGGCGCCACCTTCGGCCGCGAAGGCCTGGAGGCCAGCCCGAGCTGGGCGCGTCCGCACGTGCGCAGCGGCGGCACCTGGGTGCCGGTGCGGCCGAAGGAAACCTACTACCGCATCCCGCCGGCGGCCGGCGTCAACGCCTCGGTGCGCGACATGGCGAACTGGCTGGTGGCGCAGATGGGCCACCGCCCCGACGTGCTGCCGCCCGAAGTGCTCAACGAGATCCAGACCCCGCAGGTGGCGACGCCGGGCGAGGTGCGCGGCAGCGGCTGGCGCCGCGACCGGCTGCGCAACGCCTGGTACGGCCTGGGCTGGCGCATCTACGACTACGCCGGGCACACCCTGGTCTTCCACGGCGGCGCCGTGCAGGGTTACCGCGCGCTGGCCGCCTTCCTGCCCGACCGCGACATCGGCGTGGTGATCCTCTGGAACAGCGAGAGCGCCATGCCCACCGGCCTGCTGCCGACCACGCTGGACAAGGCCCTGGGCCTGCCGGCCCGCGACTGGCTCGGCCCGATGCAGGCGCCGGTGCGGCGCGGCGCCCGCCGCCGCTGATCCCCGCGCGCGGCGCGGGTTTCCAAACCCCACAAAAGCGAACGCCGGCATTGAGCCGGCGTCTGCGTGCCTTTGGAAAGTCTCCCTCCCCGCCTGGGCAACACGGGGAGAGAGTCCAGACTTACTACTTTTGGTTGTGGCGCCTTACAGCGCCGGGGCAACCGGGGCGGCCGGCATGGCAGCCGGCTTCTTGGCGGCCGGCTTGCGCGCGGCCTTCTTCTTGGCAGCCGGCTTCTTGGCAGCCTTCTTGGCCGCCGGCTTCTTGGCAGCCTTCTTGGCAGCCTTCTTCTTGGCCGGCTTCTTGGCAGCCGACTTCTTGGCCGCCGGCTTCTTGGCGACCTTCTTGGCCGCCTTCTTGGCAGCCTTCTTGGCGGTCTTCTTGACAGCCTTCTTCGCGGCCTTCTTGGCCGGCTTCTTGGCGACCTTCTTCGCAGCCTTCTTGGCCGGCTTCTTGGCAACCTTCTTGGCGGCCTTCTTCACGACCTTCTTGACGGCCTTGGCGGCCTTCTTCACGGTCTTCTTCGCGGCCTTCTTGGCCGGTTTCTTCGCAGCTTTCTTCGTAGCCATGGTCAACTCCTCGTCAGTTGGCTTTTGGACTGCCCAGTCACAAAGGCACCGCCACGGGACGATTCCCGGGGCGTACCGCCGTCGCGCTCATGGCGCGGCGGGCGGATTTGGGCCGGCGCGGGGCGGCGCCGGAAACGGAAACGCCCGGACCGTAAGCGGCCCGGGCGTCGGAAATTCGCTGCTTGCGGAAGGAAGATTTCGATTTCGCGGAGGGATGTTGGCCCTGATCCACCGTGATGACTTCCGGGGTGGAGTTGGGTGTCGTGGCTCGCGTTGTCGACTCGTTCCTGATCACTCGCTTCCGCAGTTGATGTCTGCTGGGCGAAAGCTAATCACGGGATTTCGCCCTGTCAACAACTTCGCAAAAAAAAATTCAAGGGCTGGCCGGGACTTGCGCCTGCGACGACCGCGCGCGAGCGGGTCGTCGTTACCACTTCGACGCGCGTCGGAAAAACACGCACGAAAAAAAACATCGGAAAAATGGCTCTCCGATTACAAACGCGTTGCGGCGCGCGACGTCGCGACCGAGTTTCCGGAAGCCCGCCGGGACGCTTCCCGCGGGCGCCTGGCGGGCGCTCGCGGGGGCGAAAAAAAATGCCGGCCGGAACCGTTTTGCGCACCGCAAAAAGCGAAAGTGCGCGAAACCGGGACGGCGTCGCGCACTTTCGGGTGCCGGAAAAAGCACCGGCCGCACGTGGCGGCCGGTGGCTTCGAACGCTGGGGCGAGGGCCTCAGTGGCCTTCGTCCTCGAGCAGCTGGGCGTAGTCGTCGGGCGACAGCAGCTCCTTGAGCTGCTCCGGCTCGGACGGCTCGACCACGAAGATCCAGCCTTCGCCGAAGGCGTCCTCGTTGATGGTCTCGGGCTTGTCGGACAGCGCCGAGTTCACCTCGACCACCTTGCCGGAAACCGGGGAATAGACGTCGGAGGCGGCCTTGACCGACTCGACCACCGCGGTGGCGGCGCCCTGCTCGACGCTGTCGCCGACGTTGGGCAGCTCGACGTAGACCAGGTCGCCGAGCAGGCCCTGGGCATGGTCGGAAATGCCGACGGTGACGCGGCCGTTGTCTTCGACTCGGGCCCACTCGTGGGACTTGAGGAACTTCAGGTCGCCGGGAATCTCGCTCATGTTTGGGGCCTCGGGATCGGTGGTGCGAACAGGGGTGGGGTTAGTTTAAACGCGGCCGGGGCGCCGTGGCACCCGGCCGTCGGCTCAGGCCAGCACGCCCGGCTGGGCGGCGCCGTCGCGCACGAACGGGTACTTCACCACGCGCACCGGCAGGCGCTTGCCGCGGATGTCGACCTCGACCGCGCCGACCTCGCCGGCCGGCACGCGCGCCAGCGCGATGGCCTTGCCCAGGGTGGGCGAGAAGGTGCCCGAGAGGATCTCGCCCTCGCCGCTGGCGCAGAACACCGCCTGGCCGTGGCGCAGCACGCCCTTCTCGTCGAGCACCAGGCCGATCATCTGGCGCGCGGCGCCGGCGGCCTTCTGCGCCTCGAGCGCGGCGCGGCCTGTGAAGTCGCGGCCCTCGTCGAGCGCGACCGTCCAGGCCAGGCCGGCTTCATACGGCGTGGCCGACTCGTCCATGTCCTGGCCGTACAGCGCCATGCCCGCCTCCAGGCGCAGCGTGTCGCGCGCGCCCAGGCCGGCCGGCTTCA
This sequence comes from Arenimonas sp., assembly GCF_041913985.1. Classification (GTDB taxonomy): domain Bacteria; phylum Pseudomonadota; class Gammaproteobacteria; order Xanthomonadales; family Xanthomonadaceae; genus Arenimonas. The sequence goes on along the minus strand of NZ_JAYSEG010000006.1, from coordinate 35,711 downwards.
CGCCGACGGCCAGCAGGCGGTTCCAGAAATCCACGGCCTGCGCCTCGGGCACCATCACCTCGAAGCCGTCCTCGCCGGTGTAGCCGGTGCGGGCGACGAACAGGCCGTCGGCCTCGCAGGCCACGAACTTGCCCAGCTTGCCGGCGGCCTGCGCGGCCTCGGGGCTGAGCAGTTCGAGCACCTTGGCGCGGGCGTTCGGGCCCTGCACCGCGACGATGGCCAGGTCGCGGCGCTCGGTGATGGCCACGCCGAACGGGGCCGCCTGCGCGGTGATCCAGGCCAGGTCCTTGTCGCGGGTGGCGGCGTTCACCACCAGGCGGAAGAAGTCTTCGGACAGGTAATAGATGATCAGGTCGTCGATGACGCCGCCCTTTTCGTCGAGCATGCAGGCGTACAGGGCCTTGCCCTTCACCTTGAGCTTGTCGACCGAGTTGGCCACCAGCTTGCGCAGGAAGGGGCGCACCTGGGCGCCGTGCAGGTCGAGGATGGTCATGTGCGAGACGTCGAACATGCCGGCGTCGCGGCGTACCTGGTGGTGCTCCTCGATCTGCGAGCCGTAGTTGATCGGCATGTCCCAGCCGCCGAAGTCCACCATCTTGGCGCCCAGCGCCCGGTGGGTGTCGTTGAAGACCGTCTTCTTGCTCATCGCCCTGCCCTGGTGGCCCGGAAAAGACCCCCATTATCGCAAGAAGAAAGGGGGTCAGGTTCACTTCCTGCGCCGAAGCTTCCCCAGCATCAGCGCGATCATCGCGCAGGAAGTGAACCTGACCCCCTTTCTTCTTGCCGCACCAGCCACCAGACGGGGAGCAGGCCGACCAGGCACAGCCAAAGCGCCGGCCAGCCCGCCTGCGCCCACAGGCCTTCGCTGGTGTAGCCGTGGATCTTCACGGCCAGGGTGTCCCAGCCGAAGGGGCGAAGCATGAGCGTGGCGGGCAGTTCCTTCACCACTTCCACCAGCACCAGCAGCAGGGCCGCCACCAGGCCCGGGCGCAGCAGCGGCAGCGCGACGAGGCGCAGGCGCTGACAGCGCGGCGCGCCGAGCAGCCGCGCCGATTCCAGCAGCGAAGGCCGCAGCGCCTGGAACGCGGTTTCGGTGGCCTCGTGGCCCACGCGCAGGAAGCGCGCGCACAGCGCCAGCAGCACTCCGGCCAGCGACGAACTCAGCGCCAGCGCCGGCAGCGCCTGCTCGGTCGCCACCAGCAGCCACATCGCGCCCACCGCCAGCACCGTGCCCGGCACCGCATAACCCAGGCCCCCGACGAAGCCGGCGGCGCGCACCACGCGGTCGCCGCCGCTGCGCCGCGCCAGCCCGGCGAAGGCCAGCGACAGCAGCAGCACGCCCACCGCCGCCATGGCTGCCAGCAGCGCGGTGTTGAGCGCCGCCTCGCCGACCTCGGGCAACTGCGCGCGCGACTGCCAGGACCAGGCCAGCAGCTGCGCCACCGGCACGCCGAAGCCGAGCATCACCACCGCCAGCGCCGGCAGCGCCACCGCCCAGCCGCGCCAGCCGCGCAGCACGCGCCGCGGCGGCGGCACCAGCTGCGGGCCGGCGTGGCGGCCGCGGCCACGGCCGAGGCGTTCGAGCACCAGCACCAGCACCACCACGCCCACCAGGCCGAAGGCCAGCTGCGCCGCCGCCGGCAGCGAGTACAGGCCGAACCAGGTCTTGTAGACGGCGGTGGCCAGGGTATCCACGCCCAGGATGCTGACCGCGCCGAAATCGGCCAGCGCCTCGAGCAGCACCAGGCTCAGGCCCGCCACCCAGGCCGGGCGCGCCATCGGCAGCACCGCGCGGAAGAAGGCCGCCACCGGGCCGTGGCCGAGCGAACGCGCGGCGTCCATGGCCGCGCTGCCCTGGCGCAGGAAGGCCGCGCGCACCACCAGGAAGACATAGGGATAGAGCACCAGCGCCAGCACCGCCGCCGCGCCGGGCACGCTGCGCAGCTCGGGGAAGCCCGCGGGCGAACCGCCCAGCGCGCGCCATGCGGTCTGCAGCGGCCCGGCGTAATCGGCCAGGCCGACATAGACGAAGGCCACCACGTAACCCGGCAGCGCCAGCGGCAGCACCAGCGCCCAGTCGAGGAAACGCCGGCCGGGGAATTCAAAGCGCGCGCTGGCCCAGGCGAAACCCACGCCCGGCACCAGCGCGAACACGGCCAGCAGGGCCAGCAAGGCCAGCGTGTTGCGCGTGGCCAGCGGCAGCACCTGTTCGAACAGGTGCGGCCACACTTCCGGCTGCGGCGTGGCGAACGCACTCGCCAGCCACAGCACCGGCAGCAGCAGCGGCGCGGCCACCACCCACGCCAGCGCGCGGGGCCAGCGGGCGCGCGCCGAAGCGGCCGGGCTCATCCGGCTCAACGCCAGCCGGCGCGGTCCATCAGGCGCACGGCCTCGGCCTGTCGCTGGCCGGCCACCGACACGTTCACCGCGTCGCCGCGGAACGGGCCCCAGGCCGCGACCACCGGGTCGAGCGCCACGCCCGGGCTGGCCGGGATTTCGAAGTTCACGCTGGCGAAGTCGGCCTGCACCGCGGGCGAGGCCAGCCACTCCAGGAAGGCCTGGGCGGCGGCCTTGTTCTTCGAGGCGGCCACGATGCCCGCGCCCGAGATGTTCACGTGTGCGCCGGCGCCGGCCTGGTCGGCCCAGAACACCTGCACCGGGAAGCCGGGCTCGTCGTGCTGCAGGCGGCCCAGGTAATACGTGTTGATGATGCCCACGTCGCACTGGCCGGCGGCGATGGCCTTGGCCAGCAGCGTGTCGTCGGCAAACGGCGCGGTGGCCAGGTTCGCCACCCAGCCGCGCACCACCTGTTCGGTGCGCTCGGCGCCCAGGCGCTCGATCATGGTGGCCACCAGCGACTGGTTGTAGACCTTCTTCGACGAACGCAGGCACAGCCGGCCCTTCCATTGCGGCGCGGCCAGGGCCTCGTAGCTCGAGAGCTCGGCCGGCTTCACGCGCTCGGTGGAGTGCACGAGGGTGCGGGCGCGCTGCGACAGCGCGAACCAGCGACCCTGCGGGTCGCGCAGGTTGGCCGGGATGGCTGCCTCGAGCTTGGCGGAACGGGTGGGCGCGAGCAGGCCGCGTTCGGCCGCCTGCCAGAGGTTGCCGGCGTCCACGGCCATGAAAATGTCGGCGCGGGTGTTGGCGCCTTCGGCGGCGATGCGCTCGATCAGCACCGGCGCGCCGTCGGACAGCAGGCGCACGGTGGTGCCGGTTTCCTTTTCGTAGCGTTCGAACAGCGGCTTGACCAGCGGCTCGCGGCGTTCGGTGTAGACGACCAGTTCCGCGGCCTGGGCCAGCGGCGCAAGCAGGCTGGCAAGCAGCAGGGCGATCAACGTGCGCGACATGGGCGGCTCCTTGGAGGGACCCGCCAAATGATAATGATTCTCACTAGGAACACAAGGCGCGGCGGGCCGCCGCGCCCCGTGTTTTCACTCGACGTCGCGCACCTGCAGCGACATGTTGTTCGCCGACACCACCTTCACGCGCGTGCCGGCCGGCAGGTCGGGGCCCTCGGCGGTCCAGAAGGCGTCGCCGATCTTCAGGCGGCCTCGGCCGTCGACGATGGCCGACTCCAGGTGGAACACCTGCCCCACCAGCTGTTCGCCGCGGCGGTTGAGCAGCGGCTGCTCGCCCGGGCCTTCCTTGCCGCGGAAGAACTTCACGTACACGCCGATGAAGCCGAACGAGAGCAGCACGAAGGCGATGGCCTGCCACACCGGCGCCAGGTCGAGCACCAGCAGCAGCAGGAACACCGCCGCCGCCGCGAAGCCCAGCCAGAGCAGGAACACGCCGGGCGCCAGCGTCTCGGCCGCGATCAGCAGCAGGGCCAGGCCCGCCCACACGATCAGTTCGGTGCGCATGGCTCAGCCCCCGATGCGCGGCGGCGTCGGCGCGCGCGGCGCGGCGCCGGCCGAGGGCTGCAGGCCCAGGCTTTCCTTGGCCAGCTCGGCGATGCCGCCCAGCGAGCCGATGATGCCGCTCGACTCCATCGGCATCATCACGAACTTCTGGTTCGGCGCCTCGGCCAGGGCCTTGAAGGCCTCGATGTACTTCTGCGCCACGAAGTAGTTGATGGCCTGCACGTTGCCCTTGGAAATGGCCTCGGACACCATGCGCGTCGCGTTCGCCTCGGCCTCGGCCAGGCGCTCGCGCGCCTCGGCGTCGCGGAAGGCGGCCTCGCGCTTGCCCTCGGCCTCCAGGATGGCCGCCTGCTTGTCGCCCTCGGCGCGCAGGATCTCGGCGGCGCGCTGGCCCTCGGCTTCCAGGATGTTGGCGCGCTTCTCGCGCTCGGCCTTCATCTGCCGGGCCATGGAATCGACCAGGTCGCGCGGCGGCTGGATGTCCTTGAGCTCGATGCGGTTGACCTTGATGCCCCAGGGATGGGTGGCCACGTCCACCACGCTGAGCAGCTTGGCGTTGATCTCGTCGCGCTTGGACAGCGACTCGTCCAGGTCGAGCGAACCGATCGAGGTACGGATGTTGGTCATCACCAGGGCGATGGTGGCCTGCTCGAGGTTGGCCACCTCGTAGGCCGCCTTCGCGGCGTCGAGCACCTGGAAGAAGATCACGCCGTCCACCTTCACCACGGCGTTGTCGCGGGTGATCACGTCCTGGGAGGGCACGTCGAGCACCTGCTCCATCATGTTCACCTTGCGGCCAACGGCCTGGATGATAGGCACCAGGAAGTGCAGGCCCGGCGACATGGTGTGGGTGTACTTGCCGAAGCGCTCGACGGTCCATTCGTAGCCCTGCGGCACCATGCGCACGGTCTTGACGAGGACGATCACGCCTGCGATCAGGATGATGATGGTCAGGATTTCCATGGCTCCACTCCCCTGGGGTCAACCCGCAGTCTAAGGCCAAGCCGGACCTCCGCGGTGCTAACGTTATTGCGAATCATTCTCGCCCGCAGTAACATTTGCCCCGCCCGCCGGCCCGCGCCGGCACCACCCCGGTAACAACAAGAATGTCCCCCCTGCTCCGCGCCGCCATCCTGCTGGCCCTGCTGCCGGCCGCACCTGCCTTCGCCGACGGCGAAACCGCCATCCACCCCGGTGAATCCCTGGTGCGGCTCGACCGCGTGAACGTCTTCGGCAGCCGCCATGAAGTGGCGAAGACCGCCGGCTCGGCGCACTACCTGGATGCGGCGACGCTGGAGAAGTTCAACTACCGCGACGTCAACCGCGTGCTGCGCCAGGTGCCCGGCGTGTACCTGGTGGAGGAGGAAGGCTTCGGCCTGCGCCCGAACATCGGCATCCGTGGCTCCGGCACCGACCGCAACAACCGCATCACGGTGATGGAAGACGGCGTGCTGATCGCGCCGGCACCCTACGCCGCGCCCGCCGCCTACTACTTCCCCACCATGGCGCGCATGCACGCGGTGGAAGTGAAGAAGGGCGCGGCCTCGGTGCAGGCCGGCCCGCGCACCACCGGCGGCGCGCTCAACCTGCTCTCCACGCCCATCCCCACCGAAACCAAGGGCGAGTTCGACCTGGCCCTGGGCGAAAACGGCACCCTGCTCAGCCACGGCTGGATCGGCTCGATGGGCGAGCGCTTCGGCGGCCTGGTCGAGGGCGTGCGCCAGGAGACGAGCGGCTTTAAGCGCATCGACGGCGGCGGCGACGCCGGCTACGAGCTCAACGACTTCGTGGCCAAGCTGCGCTGGACCAGCGCACCCGACGCGGCCCGCTACCAGCAGCTCGACCTCAAGCTCGGCCGCAACACCCAGGACAGCAACGAAACCTACCTGGGCCTGACCGAAGACGACTTCGCCGCCAGCCCGAACCGCCGCTACGCCGCCTCGCGCCTGGACAACATCCAGACCCGGCACCAGCTGTTCGAACTGCGCCACCTCGTCGAGCTGTCCGACCGCGTCGACCTGACCACGGTCGCCTACCGCACCGAGTTCCAGCGCAACTGGTACAAGCTCAACGACGTGCAGGGCGTGTCCATCGCCAGCATCCTCGACAACCCCGAAACCTACGCCAGCCAGTACGCCTGGCTCACCGGCGCCACCAGCCCGGTGAACGCCCTGCGCCTGCGCAACAACAACCGCAGCTACTACGCCCAGGGCCTGCAGGGCGTGCTGGGCGTGGACTTCGACACCGGCGCGGCCCGCCACGACCTCGAGTTCGGCCTGCGCCTGCACCGCGACCAGGAAGACCGCTACCAGGACGACGACCGCTACCAGATGGTGGCGGGCGAACTGGTGCGCACCACCAACGGCGCGCCCGGCACCCAGGAAAACCGCGTCGGCGACGCCGAGGCGCTGTCGCTGTACGTGCAGGACACCATCGAATGGGGCCGCTGGATCCTGACCCCGGGCCTGCGCTACGAGCGCATCGACCTCACCCGCACCAGCTATTCCACCGCCACCGGCCTGCGCGACGTGGTGCTGTCCACGGTGGAAACGCAGGTGGACGAAATCATCCCGGGCCTGGGCGCCACCTACCTGCTCAGCGACGAGCTCACCGTGTTCGCCAGCGTGCACCGCGGCTTCAACCCGCCGGGCCCGGCCTCGGGCTCGGAGTCGGAAAAGAGCGTGAACGCCGAGTTCGGCCTGCGTTACGGCCGCGACGCGCTCTCGGCCGAGCTGGTCGGCTTCGTCAACGACTACTCGAACCTGGTGGGCACCTGCACCGCCTCCACCGGCGGCAACTGCACCATCGGCGACCAGTTCGACGGCGGCGAAGCCCGCATCAGCGGCCTCGAGGCCAGCCTGTCCTACGACTTCGGCGGCAATGGCCCGCTGTCGGTCCCGGTGTCGCTGGCCTACACCTTCACCAACGCCGAGTTCCGCAACAGCTTCAGCTCCGGCTTCGAGGAGTGGGGCGACGTGGCCAGCGGCGACAAGCTGCCCTACCTGCCCGAGCACCTGCTGCACCTGGAAGCCGGCCTGCAGGGCGAGCGCTGGCGCCTGGGCCTGGCGGCCAACTACCTCGACGCCATGCGCACCGTGGCGGGCCGCGGCGCCATTCCGGCCGGCAAAGGCACCGATTCGGCCTGGGTCTGGGACCTGAGCGCCGGCTACCGGGTGAACGCGCGCCTGGAGCTGTACGGCCGCGTCGAGAACCTGGCCGACGAAACCTACGTGGTGGCCCGCCGGCCCGCCGGCCTGCGCCCGGGCCAGCCCCGCGCCACCGTGCTGGGCCTGCGCTACCAGTTCTGAGCCACGGACCCGGCGAGGAACGGTAAGGCCGGGGGCAACCCCGGCCTTTTTTCTGTGCGACGCTTTTGCCTCCCGGCGCATCCAAGACCGATGTGAGCCATCCCTCCTCCTTCGCCATCGACCTTCCGGACAGCCTTGTCCGGCGCGCCCAGCGGGGCGAGGCGAGCGCGTTCGAGCAGATCTACCGCCGCTTCGAGCGGCCGGTGTTCACCCTGGCGCTGCGCCTCACCGGCGAGCGCGAGGAAGCGCAGGACGTGCTGCAGGACACCATGCTCAAGCTGTTCGACCGCGTGGGCGAATTCCGCGGCGAGTCGCCGTTCTGGGGCTGGCTGCGGCAGATCGCCGTGAACGAGGCGCTGATGCGCCTGCGCAAGCGCAACCGCCTGCCCGCCACCGAGGACGCCGACGAGGCCGAACTCGAGTGCCACGACGTGCTCCTGCCCCCGGCCGCCGCCGACGCCGCCCTGCTCGGCCAGGCGCTGGCGAAGCTGCCCGACGCCACCCGCAGCGTGCTCTGGCTCTACCACGCCGAGGGCTACACCCATGACGAGATCGCCGGCCTGATGGGCAAGACCGCCAGCTTCTCGAAATCGCAGCTCGCACGCGGCACCCGCCGCCTGCGCGACCTGCTCAGGATCGATTCGGAGGTACCTTCCCATGCCTGACGACGCCCGCCTTCCCCCGCGCGAGCTCACCGTGGCCGAAGCCTTCGCCCGGCTGCCGCAGGAAACGCCCGACCGCAGCGCCTGGCCGGTGCTGGCCGCACGCCTGGCCGCCACCGAAGACCGCCCGCGCGGCCCACGCTGGCCGTTCGCGCTGGCCGCCGCCGCGGCCGCCGTGCTGGCCCTGGCCCTGGTGCTGCCGCGCGAACCGGCGCCGCCCGCCGGCGACGGCGGCACCGCCGCCACGCCGCCGGCCGCGGGCGCCACCGACGTCCAGGCGCTGATGGCCGAGTCAGCCCGGCTCGAAGCGATGCTGGCGAACCTTTCGGACAATGAACCCGGGTCCGCCAGCGCCCTTCTGCTGGGCCTGGAATTCGAGGACCGCGTGCGCGAACTCGACGCCGCCCTCGCCTCGCCCGACGCCAGCGACGAACAGCGTGCCGCCCTCTGGCAACAGCGCGTGGCCGTGCTGCGCGACTACGCCGCCCTGCAGGGCACCGCGCAGTGGGTCGCCGCCCAGGGCGGCCACTACGACGGCGCCCTGGTCGCCACCTTCTGACCCTCCCCCACCGAGGAACACCCATGAAACTCCGCCTTGTTTCCCTGATGGTCGCCGCCGCGCTGGCGTCGGCCGCGCATGCCCAGGCCACCGCGCCCGCGGCGGCGCCGAAAGCCGATGAAGCCGCGCAGCGCGCCGAACTCGAGCGTGCCCGCGCCGAGCTGGCGAAGAGCGCCCGCCGCGTCGCCGAACTCAGCCGCGAGCTGGGCGTGGACCCGCGCCGCATCGAAGTGCAGCGCCTGCGTGAAGCCGCGCACCGCCCCGGCCTGGGCATCGTGATGAGCCCCAACCCCGACGCGCCCGGCGTGCGCATCGCCGCGGTGACGCCCGACGGCCCGGCCGCCCAGGCCGGCCTGCGCAGCGGCGACGTGGTGACCGGCATCGACGGCAAGGCCCTCACCGCCCGCGGCGCCGACGCGGTGGAACAGGCCCGCGGCCTGCTGGGCAACCTCTCGAAGGACCAGAAGGTGCGGCTCGGCTACCGTCGCGACGGCAAGGCCGCCGAGGCCACCGTGACCGCGCGCGACATCAGCCGCGTGATGGTGTTTTCGGAGGGCGGCGGAGATTTCCAGATCCAGTTCGACGGAAAGCGCTTCGATCCCGCCGAGATGGGCGAACTGGCAAAGCTCCCCGAGATGCGCGAACTGGCGCAGCTGCGCGCGCAGCCGCTGATCCACGAGGGCCTGGAGCGCGAAATCCTGCGCATGACCGCCGCGCCCTGCGCGCCGGGCGACGAGGCCTGCCGCGCGCCCCTGCTCAGCCAGGCCTTCCGCTGGAGCGGCCTGAACCTGGCTTCGGTGGACGCGAAGCTGGGCCGCTACTTCGGCACCGACCACGGCGTGCTGGTGCTGGGCACCGGCAAGGGCCTGGAGGCGCTGGAGCCGGGCGACGTGATCCAGCGCATCGACGGCGACGCCGTGGCCACGCCGCGCGAAGCCATGTCGGCGCTGCGCGGCCAGGACGTGGGCGAGAAGGTGCGCGTGGAGCTGCTGCGCGACCGCAAGACGCGCAGCCTGGAAGTGACCGTGCCCGAGGCGCCGGCGATGCGCTGGTTCGCCCCGCCGCCGCCGGCACCGCCCGCACCGCCCGCACCGCCTGCGCCCCCGGCACCGCCCGCCCCGGGCGTGCGCGGCGTGGCGCCCCCGCCGCCGGCTCCGCCCACGCCGCCGACGCCCCCGAGCCCGCCGGAGCCCGATGACGTCACCGTCGTGCACGCCGACGGCATCGTCACCCGCATCGCCACCGCACCGCGCCGCGTGGACTGACGAGAAATCTTCCGGGTTGAAGCCGGGCGCGGGATCGGGGTCTACTGGCCCTCCCCCGCGCCCTTCCCGGATTGATGCGAACTTCTTTCCGCGTTGCCCTCCTGGTCCTGTGCGCTTCCCTGCTCGCCGCGGCCACGTGGCGCTGGGTACAGGCTGAGGGCGATCCGGCCGCAGCCGCCTCCGCCGAAGGCGACGAGCCCTCTGCGGCAACACCCGCCGAACCCCACGACCTGGCACGGCCACTGCCGCCGCGGCCTGCCACGCCCTCGGCTGGAGACACAGAAGCGCCGCTTCCGCCTGATATCGCCGCCCTGGTGGCGCGCGCGGATGCCGGCGACGCCCGCGCCGCGTGCACCCTGGGCACCCGACTGCTCCCCTGCGCCTACGCTGATTTCTGGAGCGACGACATGCTCGCCGCCATTCGCGAGCAGGAGGCCAGCGCCGAGGCCAGCGGCAATATTGCCCGCGCCAACGACGCGGCGGGCCAGTTGCTGCGGGGAACCTCGATCCGGCGCCACTGCGATCCGTATCCGGCCCACCTGAAGGAGCGCGCCAACGACTACCTGCGCCAGGCCGCGCTGGCCGGTGAGCCTGAGGCGATCGTCCGCTATTCCTCGGGCCAGGCCCTGGCCCGACGGGCGACGCAGCAACATGCCTTCCTGCGATCGCCGTCGTTCGACGCCTGGCGTTCCGACGCGCTTGCGCTGGTCGAATCCCTGCAGCGCTCGGGGCAGCCAGAGGCCGTCCTGGTCCGGCTTTTCGCCATCAACGACGGAAGCCACCTGGGCCTGATCATGCCGCCCGACCCCGTGCAGGATGAAGCCTACCGGCAGCTTGCGCGCCTTTTGTTCGGTGAACAGGAAGCACTGCGCCAACACGGAGCGCCGCCCGGCCTGACGACGGAGCAGCAGCAGGCGGCCGCACAAATGGCGAAAGCCTGGCACCGCGAACAGTTCTCGGGGAGACGATTCAGACTCGAGGACCACCTGTCGGCACTCTCCACACCGCTGGCGAATGACGTGCCCGAGGGCTGGCCGCGTCCCTCGGAGGACGCGACCTCCTGCTTCAGGGGCGACGAAGGCGCCGGGCCATGAACCGCCGCAGCTTCCGCCATGCATTCCTGGCCACGGCGCTGGCCGCGGCCAGCGTGGCCGTCTGGTGGCAACAAGGCAGGCCGGACCCGGCGCCCGTACCCGCCGTTGCCGCGCCCGTCGACGACACGCCGCGCGGCCGCGACGCTGGCGAAAGCCCTGGGCCAGCGTCCACGGCCGCCGCCGCGATGCGCGGACCCACTCCCCTGCCTCCGCAGGACGCGCCCCTCGCGCAAATCCTCCCGGACCTGCACGCCCGGGCGAATGCCGGCGATCGCCGCGCCGCCTGCCGGCTGGGCATGGAACTACTGCGCTGCCAGCACCTGGGCACGTGGGATGCCTTGATATCGCGATTCAAAAAGGGCGACGCCGAGGCCGAATACGAAGCAGAAGGCAACCTCGCAGCGGCCAACGCCGTCGCCGAGGAGAGGCTCTGGCGCATCGAGCGCATCCAGCAATGCCGTGGCGTACCGGAGAAAATGCGCAGCCAAGGCGCTTACTACCTGCGCCAGGCCGCCCTCGCCGGCGACCCGCACGCCATGCTGGCCTATGCCGAAGGCCAGCACTGGTCACCGGATGGCCGCGGTATCGCCCTCGGCCCCGAATTCGATCGTTGGCGCCAGGAGGCGCCTGGCATGATCCATGCCGCGCTGCGTGCCGGGAATCCAACGGCAGCTTTCACGCTGCAGTGGAGTTATTTCGACGACCTCGGCTTCCTCTCGGCGATGATCCCGGACGACACCTACCGCGGCTACGTGTACCACCTGCTTGCGGTGCGGCTGTTCGGGCACCGCGAGAACCAGAGGCTGGCGCGGGACATGGATGCCGCCTCGATGGAACGCGCACGCCAGGAGGCGATCCAGTTGCACGAACGCTATTTCAAGAACCGGCGCTTCCCGTCTTCCATGGCACTGCGGTATCCGCCGCACATCCGATCAAGGGCCGAGGGGGCCCCGGCGTTCTGCGAGGACTCGAATTGAACGTACGGCGAACAGTCTTCCTATTGCTCCCGCTCGCGGCTCTGGTCGCCGGCTATGCGTGGTTCGTCCGCAGCCCGGCCGACGCGCCCGCCCATGCTGAAGAACCAGCGCTGCCCGGCCTCACCGGCCTGCCCGTCGAGCCCTCGGCCAAACCCACGCGCACCGTGCCGCGCTTCGACCCCAACGGCGTGCCGCGCCCGGTGGAGCCGCTGCCGCCGCTGGCCGAGCTCGCCGCCCGCGCCGATGGCGGCGATGCGCGCGCGGCCTGCCAGCTGGCGGCGGAGATGACCGAGTGCGATGAAGCGCGGCTCACGTCGCGCGGCACCGTGCATCCGCGCTGCCAGGCGCTGCGCGACGAGTACGGCGGTCGCCATTTCCGCTACCTGCGCCAAGCCGCGTTCGCCGGCGAACCCGAGGCCATGCTTCGTTACGGCAAGGGCGAAGGTTTCGGCGGGGTGACGGGGGAGAGCTACGCCTTCCTCACCTCCCCGGACTTCGACACCTGGCGGCGTGAGGCGCCGGCCATGCTGCAGGCGGTATTCGAGGCCGGATACCCGGAGGCGGCGCTGCACCTGATGCTGGCGCAGGAGCCCATGTTCGGCGGCCACCTCGCCGCACTGCTGCCACCGGACCCGCTGCGTGAGCGCGCCCGCATGGAACTGCTGGTGCTGTTCGCCGGCCGGCATTCCGAGGCAGCGAAGATCGCGGCAAGCCTGCCCCGCGTGGATCCGGCACTGCAGCAGGAAGCGCAGGCGCTGGCACGCCGCTGGCACCTTGAGTATTTCCGTGGCCTGGAGATCGACCCCGAGACCGAGCGCACGAACCACGCCATGCCGCTGATGCGCGACAGCGGCCAGGCCTGCAGCCAGCCCATCCCGGAGCTGAGGAAATGAGCCGCGCCAAGCGCGCGACCGGCCTGGCCCTGGCGGCCCTCCTGCTCCTCGGGGCAGGCTGGTGGTTTTGGCCCGTGCCCGCCAGTCGCGCCATCGTGGAGGAGCAGGACGCCGAAGTGAACGTCCAACCGGCGACACCTTCGCCCGAGGGCGCGCCAACGCCGGCCCACACCCCGACGCTGCGCGCCGATGCGCCGTCCTCCGCGCTCCCCGCTGAATCCCTTCCGCTGTCCCAGCGGCTGGCCGAACTGCAGCGCTGGTCCGACGCCGGCCATCCCGAAGCCAGCTGCCGCCTCGCCATCGAACGCATGCGCTGCCGCATGCTGCGTGCGCGCCCCGAGAAGCCGGGGCCCTCGGCTCGCGAGGAAAGGCTCGAGGAAGAGGGCAATCTCGAGGCCGCCAACGCCGAAGCCGAGGCGCAGCTGCTGCGCCTTGAGCAGGCGGCCGCCTGCCGCGAAGCCAACCCGGGCAACGAGGTCGGCGCGCTCGCCCTGCTGGCGCCCGCGGCGGCCGCCGGCCATGCACCGTCGCAGGTGCTGTACTTCTCCATCGGCAAGCAGTTCCGCTTCCAGCGCGGCATCTACCAGCACCCGGGCTTCGACGCCTGGCGGCGCGACGCCGCGCGGCATCTTTACGCGGCGGCGCAGGCGGGCGAACCCGAAGCGGCGTCGGCCCTGGCGCGCGCCCTCGGCAATGACTCCGACCTGGGCGACGGGCTCGTCCCGGACGACCCGCGGGCGGCCTATGTGCAGCGGGTCCTGGCCGACCGCCTGTTCGGCCGCGAAACGCATCCTTCCTGGGCCCGGCGGGCTGGCATCGGCGAGCCCGAACGCAGGCGCCTGGAGGCTGAAGCGGCGCGCCTGCACCAGGAGCGCTTCGCTGGCCGACGCTTCCGCGACCGCCAGCTCGACGCCTCGGCGCCCCACCGCCTGCCGGCGCTCAGCGCCTCGGATTTCTGCGGCCCGCCGATCCCGCTATAATCGCCGCGCTTTCCCTGACTTCGGGGAGTAGCCCGGCCCCCTCGGGGCTTCCGCGCGTCAACACACTTGGCAACCGCCATGGTGCGCGGGCAAGGCGAAGGCCTTGCGGGCAAGACCGGAGGCAGACGCGTCGCTCACCCGGGCCGGGTGGCGGGGCGTCGGCCTTCCCTTGCCCCACACCCGGCCCCGGAGCTTTCCTTGGACGCACTGTTCGTTTCCACCCTCGCCGTCGCCATCGCCGAAATCGGCGACAAGACCCAACTGCTCGCGCTGGTGCTGGCGGCCCGCTATCGCAAGCCCTGGCCCATCGTGGCCGGCATCCTGGTGGCCACCGTGCTCAACCACGGCCTGGCCGGCTGGCTGGGCGCGCTGGTGACCGGCTGGGTCAGCCCGGACGTCCTGCGCTGGGGCGTGGTGGTGTCCTTCCTGGCCGTGGCCACCTGGGCACTGGTGCCCGACAAGCTCGAAGAAGACGAGGCGAAGACGCCGAAGTACGGCGCCTTCCTGGCCACCCTGGTGGCCTTCTTCCTGGTCGAGATCGGCGACAAGACCCAGGTCGCCACCATCGTGCTGGCGGCGCAGTACTCGCCGCTGTGGCAGGTGGTGGCCGGCACCACGCTGGGCATGGCCCTCGCCAACGTGCCGGTGGTGCTGCTGGGCGCGCGCTTCGCCGCGAAGCTGCCGCTCAAGGCCGCGCGTTACGCCGCGGCGGCGCTGTTCGCCGGCCTGGGCCTGTGGGTGGCCTTCCAGGGCTTGCCCGCCTGACAGCACGCGGCGGGGCGAAGTATCCTCGCCGCATCCGTCCCCAGGCCACGACCCCCGGCGTGAGTACCCTGAGAGAAACATTGGACGACCTCGCGGCTGCATTGCGCGAACGTCCCGACGACCTGCTGCTGGAAATCGGCGCGGGCGGCGAACTGCTGGTCGCCCGCCTGCGCCTGCTGGTGGCGGGCCTGCTCCTGCTGCTGCCCCTGCTCAACGCGTTCACCGACGGCCAGCTGTCCGACAGCCTGGCGGGCCTGGCGGGCGCGGTCGGCGTGGCGCTCTTCAGCTGGGTGTGGCTGCGCATGGCGCAACGCAAGCGCCGCCCGGCCTGGCTGCCCATGGTCTCGTCGGCCTTCGACGTGAGCCTGGTGAGCTTCGTGCTGGTGCTGCTGGGCCTGCTGTCCTCGCCGGTGGCCACGCTCAACAGCACGGTGGTGTGGGGCTGCTACTTCCTGGCCATCTTCGCCACCGCGCTGCGCCAGGACCTGCGGGTCACGCTGTTCGCCGGTTCGCTGGCGGTGGCGCAGTCGGCCCTGCTCTGGCTGGCCGTGCTGGCGCTGGCCGACGGGCCGCTGGTGTCGGCCGACTACGGCGCCGTGCACGCCTCCTCGCAGCTGCAGCGGCTGGTGCTGCTGCTGGCCGCCACGCTGGTGACGGCGGTCATCGTCTTCCGCGCCCAGCGCCTGACCCAGTGGTCGAGCACCGACGGCCTGACCGGCCTGCACAACCGCAGCTACCTCAACACCCAGGTGCCCTCGAAGGTGGAATCGGCCCGGCGCGAGGGCCGCACGCTCACCCTGGCCCTGGTGGACCTGGACCACTTCCGCCACATCAACGCCGAACTCGGCCACCTGGCCGGCGACCGCGCCCTGCGCCACGCCGTGGCGGTGCTGCGCCGGGAACTGGGCCGCGAGGAGCCGATGATCCGCGTCGGCGGCGAGGAGTTCGTGCTCATGCTGCCCCTGCCCATCGGCGCCGCCTGGGAGCGCATGGAAGCCCTGCGGCGCAAGCTCGAGGCCTCGCCCTTCCTGCCCGAGCCCGACGTGGAGCCGCGCAAGCTCACCCTCAGCGCCGGCCTGGCCTGCTGCCCGCAGGACGCCAACGACCTGTCGGGCCTGATGAAACGGGCCGACCAGCGCCTGCGCGTGGCCAAGGCCGGGGGCCGCAACCGCGTGGTGGCCCGCGAGGGCGACTGAACCCGCATTGCCCGGGCGGGGCGCGGTGAACTACCCTGCCGCATCTTCCCGGGGTCTCATTCCATGGTCACCAGCATCCTGTTCGGCCTGTTCGGCCTGTCGGTCCTGATCGGCATCGCCTGGCTCTTCTCCAACAACAAGGGGGCGGTCGACTGGCGGCTGGTGCTCACCGGCATCACCCTGCAGATCGGCTTCGCGGCCCTGGTGCTGCTGGTGCCGGGTGGCCGCGAGGTGTTCGACTGGCTGGGCCACGGCTTCGTGAAGATCCTCGAGTTCGTGTCCGCCGGCTCGAACTTCATCTTCGGCAGCCTGATGGACACCTCGAAGTTCGGCTTCATCTTCGCCTTCCAGGTGCTGCCCACCATCATCTTCTTCGCCGCGCTGATGGGCGTTATGTACCACCTGGGCGTGATGCAGGCCATCGTGCGCGCCATGGCCTGGGCCATCACCAAGGTGATGAAGGTGTCGGGCGCGGAAACCACCAGCGTCTGCGCCAGCGTGTTCATCGGCCAGACCGAGGCGCCGCTGACCGTGCGCCCCTACATCCCGCGCATGACCGAGTCCGAGCTGATCACCATGATGATCGGCGGCATGGCGCACATCGCCGGCGGCGTGCTGGCGGCCTACGTGGGCATGCTCGGCGGCGGCGACCCGGAGCAGCAGGCCTTTTACGCCAAGCACCTGCTGGCCGCGTCCATCATGGCCGCGCCCGCCACCCTGGTGGTGGCCAAGCTGCTCATCCCGGAAACCGGCACCCCGCTCACCCGCGGCACGGTGAAGATGGAAGTCGAGAAGACCTCCAGCAACATCATCGACGCCGCCGCCGCCGGCGCCGCCGACGGCCTGCGCCTGGCGCTGAACATCGGCGCGATGCTGCTGGCCTTCATCGCGCTCATCGCGCTGATCAACGCGCCGCTCACCTGGCTCGGCGACGTCACCGGCGTGGCCGGCATGCTGGGCAAGCCCACCGACCTGGCCACCATCTTCGGCTACGTGCTGGCGCCGATCGCCTGGGTGATCGGCGTGCCCTGGCAGGACGCCACCACGGTGGGTTCGCTGATCGGCCAGAAGATCGTGATCAACGAGTTCGTGGCCTACCTGCAGCTGGCCGACATCGTCAACGGCCGCGTGGACGGCGTCGAGCTCACCGAGAAGGGCCGCCTTATCGCCACGTACGCGCTGTGCGGCTTCGCCAACTTCAGCTCCATCGCCATCCAGATCGGCGGCATCGGCGGCCTGGCCCCCGAGCGTCGCCAGGACCTGGCCAAGTTCGGCCTGCGCGCCGTGCTGGGCGGCACCTTGGCCACCTTCATGACCGCCACCATCGCCGGCGTGCTCACCACCCTGGGTGCCTGAGCGAAACCTGTGGGAGGGCCTTCAGGCCCGACTGTCTGGTCGGGCCTGAAGGCCCTCCTACAACAAGCAGGCTGAGTGCAGGAGCGTTCCGATGGGAACCGTCATCGTCATCGGCTCGTACAACCAGGACCACGTCTGGTCCGTCGACGACCTGCCCGCGCCCGGCGCCACGCGCCTGGGCCGCTACGCCAGCGGCCCCGGCGGCAAGGGCTTCAACCAGGCCGTGGCCGCGGCCCGAGCCGGCGCCCGCACCGGCTTCGTGACCGCGCTGGGCGAAGACGCCGCGGCGGACACCGCGCGCAGCCTGGCGCTGGCCGAGGGCATCGTGGTGCACGCCGAAGTGCACGCCGAACTGCCCTCGGGCACCGCCGGCATCTTCGTGGACGCCGCCGGCCGCAACGTCATCGTGGTGGCGCCCGGCGCGAACGCGGCGCTCACGCCCGCCTTCGTGGCGGCGCTGGACCCGGCCTTCGCCGGCGCCGGCGTGGTGCTGGCGCAGCTGGAAGTGGCGCCCGAAGCCGTGCACGAGGGCCTGCGCCACGCCCGCGCGGCGAACGCGCTGGCCATCCTAAACCCGGCACCCGCGAACGCCTTCACCACCGACGCCCTGCTGCGCCAGGCCGACGTGCTGACCCCGAACGAAACCGAATTCGCCGCCCTGCTGCAGCGCCACCGCGGCATCGCCTGCGATGCCGACGCGCTCGCCGCGCAGGACGACGCCGCCCTGCACGCGCTGTGCCGCGAACTGGCGCCCTGGGCCACCGTGGTGGTGACGCTGGGCGCGAGCGGTGTGTTCGTGTCGCATCCGGACGAGTTGCCGCGCGGCGACACCGCCGGCGCCTACCGCCTGCGCCCGGAAGCCGTGCAGGCCGTGGACACCACCGGCGCCGGCGACGCCTTCAGCGGCGCCCTGGCCGCGGCCCTGGCCGCCGCGCCGGAAGCCCCCTTCGCCGATGCCGTGCGCTTCGCCAACCGCTATGCCGCGCTGTCCACCGAGCGCCCCGGCGCCGCGCTGGCCATGCCGCATCGGGCCGAGGTGGACGAACGTTTCGGGTGAATCCCGCAGTTGTAGTTGCGAATCATTCTTATTATCATGCGCGGCAGTTCCCCGATGGACCGCCCGCATGCCCCGTTTTTCCCTGCTCTCCCTCGCAGTGCTCGGCGCCCTCGCCCTGCCCGCCGCCGCCCAGGATGAGCTGACCGTCCTCGACGAAGTCACCGTCTCCGCCAGCACCAGCCGCCTGCCCTGGTCGGAGGCCGCGCTGCCGAACACCATCACCGTCATCGACCGCGCCCAGCTCGAGCAGCAGCTGGCGCTCACCAACGACCTGTCGCAGGTGCTGGCCAACCTGATCCCGGCCTTCGCGCCCTCGCGCCAGAAGATGACCAGCTTCGGCGAGTCGCTGCGCGGCCGGCAGCCGCTGTACATGGTCGACGGCGTGCCGCAGTCCACCCCGCTGCGCGACGGCTCGCGCGACGCCCACACCATCGACCCGGCCATGGTCGAGCGCATCGAGGTCATCCACGGCGCCAACGCGCTGCAGGGCCTGGGCGCTTCCGGCGGCATCATCAACATCATCACCAAGCGCGCGCCGCGCGAGGATGGCGAAAGCTGGCAGGACGTTTCGCTGGGCGCCAGCACCGCCCTGCCCACCGAGGACGACGCCACCGGCACCCGCGCCTCGTGGCTGTTCGGCACCCGCCGCGGCGCGCTGGATTTCGTCGGCGGCGCCTCGCACGCCACCGAGGGCCTGCACTACGACGGCGACGGCCGCGCGCTGGCCGCGAACGGCGTGCAGGGCGACCTGATGGACTCCGAGTCGACCAACCTGTTCGCCAAGCTCGGCGTCGACCTCGGCGGCGACCGCCGCCTGCAGTTCACCGCCAGCCATTACGCCCTCGACGGCAACGGCGACTACGTGTCGGTGCCCGGCTCGATCGCCACCGGCACGCCAGCCACCTCGGTGCGCGGCGACCTGCCGCTGGACCCGCCGCGCAACCGCTCCACCCAGGTCGCCGCCGACTACACCGACCGCGACATCGCCGGCGGCTACCTGCAGGCGCAGCTCTACTGGGTGGATTTCGCCGCCCGCTACGGCTCCAGCCCCTGGGTGAATTTCTTCGGAAACGAACCAGGTTCAATTTGGCAGGACCAGTCGCAGAACGTCTCGGAGAAGTTCGGCGGCAAGTTCAGCTGGTCGCGCGCCGACCTGTTCGGGCTGCCGCTGCAGGCCACGCTGGGCCTCGACCTGGCCCGGGACACGACCTACCAGGAACTGCTGGAGGCCGGCCTGGACTGGGTGCCGGAGACCACCTATCGCTCCACCTCGCCCTTCGTGCAGCTGCAGTACACGCTGGGCGACCTGAGCCTGGTGGGCGGCCTGCGCCACGAGCGCGGCGAACTGCAGGTGGACGACTACACCACGCTGCCGGTCTACGGCACGCAGCAGGTGGAAGGCGGCAACCCGGAAACCCGTGAAACCCTGCCCAACGCCGGCTTCGTCTGGCAGGCCACCGATGCACTGGCTTTCTACGGCTCCTACGCCGAGGGCTACACGGTGGCCGACATCGGCCGCGTGCTGCGCGCCATCAACCGCCCGGGCCAGTCGGTGGAAAACCTGGTGGACCTTTCGCCGGTGGTGGCCGACAACCGCGAACTCGGCCTCGACTACGACGACGGCCGCTGGACCGCGCACCTGGCCGCATACTGGTCCGACTCCGACCTCGGTTCGCTGCTGGTCTACGACCCGGTGGCCGACAACTACAACGTGAGCCGGCAGAAAACCGAGATCCGCGGCATCGAGGGCAACGTGGCCCTGCGCTTCGGCCGCGGCGACCGCGTGGGCCTGGCCTACGCGCAAACCGAAGGCCGCTACGACCGCAACCAGGACGGCGCCGTGGACACCGACCTCGAGGGCATCAACATCAGCCCCGACCGCGCCACGCTGTTCTGGGAGCGTGCGTGGACCGACGGCGTCGCCACCCGCCTGCAGGCCAGCCACGCCTTCGACCGCGACTTCGAGCGCTTCGGCAGCCGCGTCGCCACGTTCGACGGCTACACCACGCTCGACCTGCAGGCGCGCGTCGCCCTGCCGGTGGGCACGCTGTCGGTGGGCCTGGAGAACCTGCTGGGCGAGCAGTACCTCACCTACTACTCGCAGACCACGCCCTCGAACGACGACTACGTCGCCGGCCGCGGCCGCGTGCTGAGCCTGGCCTGGTCGCACCGCTTCTGAGCCCGGCGATGGCCGACGCCAGCCCGCCGGCGGCAGCGCCCGGTCGCCTGAAGCGGCGCCTGCGGGCGCTGCTGGCCTGGCTGCACCTGTGGCTGGGGCTGGTCGTGGGCACGCTGTTCGCGCTGGTGTCGCTGGCGGGTTCGGTGCTGGTGTTCCACACCGAACTGCTGCTGGCGACGCAGCCGCGCCTGGCCGCGTTTTCCCCGTCGGCGAGCGGCGAAGTGATGGCCCGCCTGCTCGCCGACGGGGCCCCGCGCGGCCTCACCGCGCTCGACCTGCCGCGCGAAGGCCTGCCGGTCTGGCAGGCCTATTTCGCCGACGGCAGCCGCGCCTACCACGCGCCCACCGATGGCGGACTGCTGCTGGTGCGCAGCCACGACAGCGACTGGCTGATGTGGCTGCACCACTGGCACGTGGAGCTGCTGGGCGGCGCCGTGGGCAAGGAGGTGCTGGGCGTCGCCGGCTGGATCGCCTTCGGGCTGCTGCTCAGCGGCCTGTACCTGTGGTGGCCGAAGGCCGGCAAGGCGCTGTCGCAGCTGCGCTGGCACGCCGGGCCGCCGGCGCGGCGCTGGCTGAGCTGGCACCGCAGCAGCGGCGTGCTGATGCTGCCGCTGCTGGGGCTGGCCACGCTGACCGGCCTGGGCATGGTGTATTCCGCCGGCTTCCGCACGGTGCTGGTGGCCGCGCTGGGCGCGAACCCGCCACCGGTGGCCACCGCGGCCACCGGTGCGGCCGCGCGCATGGACTGGTCGAACGCGCTGGCAACGGCGCAGGCCGCGCTCCCCGGCGGCCGCATCGCCCGCGTGGCACCGCCGGCGCCGGGCGCCGCGATGCTGGCCTTCCGCGGCCAGGCGGCCGGCGAATGGCACCCGGTGGGCCGCAGCGTGGTGGCCGTGTCGTTCGACGGCCGCGAAACCCTGCTGCGGTACGACGCCACCGCCGACCGCCCCGGCGCCCGGCTTTCCAACGCCATCTACCCGCTGCACGTCGCCGCGGTGGGCGGCCTGCCGATGAAACTGGCCCAGGTCGTCGCCGGCCTGCTGCCCTCCTTCCTGCTGGTCACCGGTTTCCTGTTCTGGCGCCGGCGCCGGACCCGCCGCTGAGCCCGCGCGGGCCGCCGGCTACAATGGCGGCCATGTTCATCGGTCCCCACCGCATCGCCCCCCGCGTGGTGCTGGCCCCCATGGCCGGCGTCACCGACAAGCCCTTCCGCATGCTGTGCAAGCAGCTGGGCGCGGGCCTGTGCGTGTCGGAGATGACCACGTCGGACCCGCGCTTCTGGAACACCGCCAAGTCCGTGCACCGCATGGACCACGCCGGCGAACCGGACCCCATCAGCGTGCAGATCGCCGGCACGGTGCCGGAGGTGATGGCCGAGGCCGCGCGCCACAACGTCGGGCACGGCGCCCAGCTGATCGACATCAACATGGGCTGCCCGGCCACGGGTTAGATTACGGCATGGACATGCTATAGTGCATGTTCCATGGCATGGACATGGCTGGACCGCCCCCCCAGCCTTCCGAGCGGTGCTGGGAATCCACCCAGCAAAGCAGTTGCTACGCACCGGCGTCCCGAAACAGGCGCTCAGGAAGCATCCGATGGCGACGCTTGAGTCCATTTTCTATACGCCGCACCGGGCAATAGTCGAAGGCCAGAAGGTGCGATGGGAGCCCATTGGTACCGGAAACGTAATTCGGGCCCTGCCACAGATTCACTGGAGCGACGGAAGACCTTGGCGCGAGGCGAATCTCTGGGCGCTTGAAAACGCTGCCAGCCGAGACGTCGATATCAAGACCGTCCAGGCAAACATGACCTCAATTCACGCCTATGCCAAATGGCTTGAGCGAACGAATACGGACTGGTGGTATTTCCCACAACGAAAAGCCGACCGTTGCCTCGTTCGTTACCGAGGCGCACTAATTGAGGCGAGGGACGCCGGGGAAATTGCCCCATCTACAGCCTCACAGCGCATGCGCGTTGCAATTCGCTTCTACCGGTGGCTGAGGGCAAACGGATTGTTCTCACCTGAATGGCCCATGTGGCAGGAACGCATTATTGGACTGCACCTGACGGACCCAGTTGGGTTCGATCGGACGCTCATGGTAACCACGACGGACCTAAGCATTCGAAATCGCCCGGCCCGGGGCGAACGTCTTGAGGATGGTCTGCTGCCAATAGCCGCGAAACACCGCGATGAACTGCTGGGCTTTGCACGAACGCATGCCTCCGAAGAGCTCTTCCTCATCCTAACCTTGGGCTTCTTTACCGGGATGCGCCTCCAGACCCTGACCGCGCTCACAATCCAGAGTGTTGAGCGGGCCATCCCTGACCCATCGACGCCTGAGCTGTATCGGATAGCGGTAGGCCCAGGAGCGAGTCCACCTGTGGCCACCAAGTTCGGCATTACAGGCGACATCTGGATAACAAAGGCCCATCTCGAAGCGCTTCGCGAATACTGTTTCAGCACGCGACGCCTCACGCGCCAGGCTCTCGCATCACCAGAGCATCGCAACCTCATCTTCCTAACACGCTTTGGCAATCCCTACGCACAGCGCGGCAGCGACAAGAGCGTTGCGGTGAACACCGAACTCCACTCACTGAGGAAGGCCGCCCTACTAGAGGGCATGACGTTCATGCGTGGCTTTCGTTTCCACCAGTCCCGATGCACGTTCGCGACAGAACTGGCGCGTCTACTCATTTCCGTCGGCGCTGGTGCGAACGCAATTGCTATCGTCAAAGACGCGCTTCTGCATAAAGATGAAGCGACTTCACTCAAGTACATTAAATTCGTGGAGAGATCCCCACTTAAGGAGGAGGCAGCTAACGCCTTCACGCAAGCTTTCCTTGGCATAACTACTGATCGCGCGCAAATAGCATATGCCTGAACTGCGAATTCCTGATCTCAAATTCCCACTGATGGCCCATAACGGGAATTCCCGGTGGGATCTCAGTTCCCTTCTCTATCGCGGCGGCGCGGGCGCCAAGATCACAAAGGTCGCTGAGCTAATCGCGAACGGATCCCTTGGTGATCCGGTTTCGGAGCGCCTTCCGCTTGTAATACGAATACACGAAGAAATTGAGGCAGACCTCCAAGGCGGGGGAAGCTGGGAAACTGCATACCACAACATCTGGAACGCACGAAGGTTCTTCGCATGGGCAGACAGGACTGGTAACGCCATAACACCGGAGCTGGCGGAAAGCACGTTCCTCGAATATGCGGAGCATCTCTTGCATAGAGTGCAGGTAAAAAGAGATCTCGCGCAGTCTGGCGCTTACCAAATGGCGAACCAGATATCAGCACTCCTTGGGCGCGCACTAGGATTAGAAACCTCACTGCTTGTCCGAACGCGCATAAACAAAACCGGCAGGAAAAAGCGTGCACTTGGCACTCAGGCGGACAAGCAGGATCTCGCAGAAACGTTTGCTTTCGGCCAAACGCTTCTCGACATTACTGATGCATTGACGATAGAAACGATCCAAGGACCCCTGCCCGTTACTATCCAGTTCCGATCAGGACATTCGATGGATGAATGGTGCTACCTTGATCCGCCCGAGAAAGTCAAAGCCCTAGGCAGCGCGAACGTGCCTCCACGGCATCGCAAAGTATCATTGGCCCGAAGGGCCGCTTGGTCGGCAGACACCTCACATCGAACGCGACACCCACTCATCAACCTCCGAACTGAGGCGGAGCTACTGATATTTATTGCCCAGACTGGAATGAATCTGGCGCAAGCGCAGGCCCTACGGATGGGGCAATTCCGATATCAAAGCCACCTTGACGGCTATCGGGTGTATCGAATCTACAAGAGCCGCAGGAGCGGCGAGGTCGAGTTCGAGATCTACAGCGAGTACAGACCACTGTTTGAACGCTACCTAGCCTGGCGCGCTGCCACCTTCCCTCACGATCAAGCAGGACTCCTGTTCCCATATGCAAACCCTCCCGGGCGAACTCGGAGACCCTCGGCGACGAGGGAATTTGGCGCCGTATCGGATAGGTGCAAGAAGCTCAATATTCGATTCATCAGACCACAGAAGCTTCGCTGCACACGCATCAACTGGTTGATGCGTCGATCACGCGACGCCGAACTCACGGCCGAGATGAATCAACATACCCAAGAGACGCTGCTCCGGGTCTATGAACAGCCTCACCACCAAGCAGCAGCCGTAGAGGTGAGCAGGTTTCACGCCCTGATGGACCCATCAATCGCGATGCCAGGACCTGGCATCTGTATTGAAGCAGTACCAAAGGCACTATCAAGCGCTCCGCCACAATCGCCTCCCCCTGATTGCATAAGCCCAGCCGGATGCCTGTTTTGCCAACACCAGCGAGACATCGACAGCGAAGATCATGTGTGGTCACTAGCGACTTACAGACACTACAAGTCACTTGAACTGGCACGCTACCGACCCTCGGCAAAAAGTGAACACGCCCACCCAGCGAAAGCTGCCGTGGACCGCATAACATCCAAACTGATCAGCCTTGAATCGAGCAGCGAGCTGAGGGCGATGTGGGTTCAGGAATCAATTGAACGCATCCGTGAAGAGCATTACCACCCAAAGTGGGAAGGCTTCATTGCATTACTGGATATGCGCTGATGAAAATCAACCTAGCCCACCTTTCACTTTCGATTGATTCACCGCTCGTCAATCCGACGACGAAGAACTATCGACCACCATCGTGGCCTCCTCCCGCTGACTTCCCTATCGTCATTGACGCCGACGGCACGGTGATAAGTCGATATGGCGATTCAAAATGGGAGCTGTGGCCCTGGGCTGGACGTCCACTCACACTGAACTTTGGTGATGGACAGCGATCAAGTAGTCGGGCCCGAACCCTCTCCCGCCAAAATGCTGAATTGCTTCGAAGGGTTGCCGCTTGGTGGATATATGGAACCCGAAGCACGCGAGAACCTCGGACGCTGTGCAACAGACTCACTCAGCTCGTCCCTTTGTTTACGTTGTGCACAGAAGAAGGAATCTCGGTAGATCGACTCTCGCGCCATCCAAGTGTCATCGACCGAATTCCTGGCGTGCTTGCACCATCCACTGCCAATGACGCATTTGCATTACTGCATACGCTCTTTGAACAGCGGGATATGCTTGGCATCACGATCCTTGACCGTGAAGGGCTTCGGCGCCTCGAATCGGCGTTGCCAAGCTACGAGCCTCGGCAAACCCCATACATTCCACCACGCATATGGATGTACCAACTTAATAGACTTCGGGCGTTTCTCGATGATTTCGTGTCGCATCAAGACGCTATCGAAGATTGCTTCAACTTCTGCCTGACAGCGTACGCTACAAACGCTGGCTCTCTTGCCGAAGCATGTCGGCGAAGACTGATACCCGCGAGAATGCCGTTCCATACACCTCGTACAGTGACGGGCGCACGAACTGGCGCGAAGTTTCACGGTCTTTTCTCCGAAACCGCGCGGCGGCTCGGCGTTTATGATCTCCTAGCGCGCTGGCTACTGCGACCAGGCCAATCCTTAGACGACCCCGGGAGGGGCGTGTCGCTACTTGGAACCTATTTCAATGTAGTTGAGCAGGTTGGAATTGCATACCTGCTCAATCTGTCTATGATGCGCGCGGAAGAGGCGATGTCCCTCCGGGCAGACTGCCTAATTCAGGAGCACGACGAGCGCTTCGGTCAGATCTTTCTGCTAGCAGGTCCGACGACTAAAACAATCAAAGACAGCGACGCGCGGTGGGTCACATCGCCATCAGCGAGAATAGCTGTTGATATGATGAGCGTCGTTGCTCGTCTGAGGATGCTCGCGGCAGAGGCAAACCCAAACGTACCAACCGTAGAGTCGGACATTTCAAATCCCTACTTGGTTCTTCGCTCCTATGAGCCATGGAGCAACTGCAAAGGGGTTCGTCTCCCCTTGACGGTAAGACCAAGCGCAACCTCATACAAGGATCTAGTGCGCGCCTGCCCTAATCTCTTTGACGAGGAAGAACTTCGGATTACCGAGTCTGACTTTAATTTCGCAAGACTCATAACGCCCACGCTTGATTGCGATGCCTTCGGCGTTGGTAAAGTCTGGCAATTTGCATGGCATCAGCTGCGTCGCACGGGCGCCGTAAACATGCAGGCATCTGGCTTGGTATCGGACGCGTCGATTCAGTACCAGCTGAAACACGCATCGCGTGCAATGTCTCTTTACTATGGGCAAGGATACTCTCGTGTGCGCCTCAACAGAAAAGCCAATAACGAGTACATCCGTACGATGTACGAGGTTCTGGGCAAGGAGGTGGCGCAGCTATTCTCTCAACGCTTCGTTAGCCCGTACGGTGAACAACGCAAAGCGGACATCCTGAGGCTGGTTAACCCAAAGGAAAGTGGGAAGCTGACTGCAGCTGCGAAAGCCGGCACGATCTCCTGGCGCGAAACGCTACTAGGCGGCTGTACTAAGATTGGCCCATGTGAGTACGGGGGCGTGGACAACATCGCTCGCTGTGGAGGCGGGGATGGGAAGGCGCCCTGTGCAGATGCGCTTTTCGATCGCAGCAAGGCCCCAGCCATCCGCCGGCTAGACCAGCTAATAGCATCTCGCCTGATTGAGGCCCCTGAGGGTTCGCCCTACGCGGAGTCTCTCAAGGCCCAGCAGATCTCCGTTAGAAACGCACTACATGCCATCGAGAGCTAACATGAATCGCACCGCACCGCGCGCAGAGGACGAGTTTCGCGAAGCGTTCATTCGCCTGACGCGCAATAGACCGGAACGAATGCCGAAGGGAACACCTGTCTCGCAAAATAACGTTGCCAGGGAAGCAGGCTGCGATCCCTCTGCGTTGAGGAAATCCCGCTACCCAAGTCTTATCGCCGAAATTCAGCAATGGCGCGATGATAAGGCGCCAGATGCCTCTCCCTCCAACCGCCAGACCACGCTGGCGCAGCGTGCGCGCAATAGATCGTTAAGGGAGAAGCTGGAACTCATGAAGCTTCAACGGGACCATGCACTTTCGCTTCTTGTGGAAGCTGATGCGAAGATTCATGAGCTAACTATTGAGAACTCAAGACTTCGGGCCCTAAATCCCGTGAGCAAGGTGGTCAACATAAGGAACAAGTGAACGGCTAATGCGTAGGACGCTTCAGCACCTAGCTAACTGGCGATCGGTACAACTTTGCTTGGAGATCCGCACCCAGTGGCGACCCGTTTACGAGGAGCGCAAATCCCCGGCACCCGTCCCACGGCTACAGGATTCGACGCTCGCCAAATCAATTGATTCTTCTCACGCGGCTTGGGTTTTCGCAGCGACTTCGCCCTCTCCTAGCGCAGCGAAGTACTCAGCCGCAAGTCGAAGTTGGTCGCCTGCGGTCTGCGCCCGATTCACTACCTCTCTGAATGCGATGTTCTCTGGTCGCCCTTTGGCATACCAGCCCAGGTGCTTTCTCGCGATACGCACCCCTGCTTCTTCGCCGTAGAAGGCGTGGAGTCCCGCGATATGCCCGAGCAGAATCTCACCAGCATCTCTCGCTGTCGGCTCGGGGAGAATCTCACCGGTTCTCATGTAGTGCGATATTTCACGAAAGATCCACGGCCGACCCTGAGCGGCCCGACCGATCATCAGCGCGTCGGCGCCGGTCTTATGCAGCACATCGCGTGCCTTTAAAGGACTGTCAATATCGCCATTTGCCACAACAGGAATTCGAACGGCTTGCTTAATCGCAGCGACCGTTTCGAACTCAGCGATGCCCGAGTACTGCATATCACGTGTGCGCCCGTGCACGGCAAGCGCTTTGATGCCCGCGTCTTCAGCAATTTTCGCAATTGCGACGCCATTCTTATTGGCAGCACTCCAACCTGTCCGTATTTTTAAAGTGACTGGAACGTCAACCGCCCTTACTACGGCAGCCAGAATTCTCCCAACTAACGGCTCATCCTGAAGGAGAGCGGAGCCTGCCCAAACATTGCAGACCTTCTTGGCCGGACACCCCATGTTGATGTCAATTATTTGAGCCCCATGATCAACGTTGTAACGCGCCGCGTCAGCAAGAACTGTCGGATCCGCTCCAGCGATCTGGACTCCAACCGGCTCTGATTCGCCAACATGGTCCATCCTCCACTGACTTTTCTTTGTCTTCCAAAGGCGCGGATCCGATGTAGTCATTTCGGAAACCGCATAACCCGCGCCAAGGCTTCTGCAAAGCAAACGGAAGGGCTTGTCCGTCACGCCGGCCATAGGCGCGAGCACCAGAGCCGGTTCAATTATGTAAGATCCGATGCGCATAGGGTGAGCTTAGTGATCTTCTTCATTCTATCCGATGACGCTGCAAAATCCTTGGACGAATAGTCGCTCGTTTTGACGATACGGCGAATGTCGACATTCGCGATCTCTAAACACTCAGCCGGAAGGGACGAACCGGCGATTCGGACGCTGGCGGGTCTAGCTCTTTGGTACTAGTGCAGGCGTACGTCGACATGACGCTGGGCTCGCCCCCTCGACCTGCGCGACCTACCAACTTGTGCATGCGCGAATCCAGGCTAGAACCCGTACCGCACCCGGCGATCCTCAAAAGCCTCACGCCCACCTTCCAGGAGCTCTTTCACCTCAACGGCCACCTTGGCTACATCAATCGAGCCCATATGGTCCGATTCCAGACGAATACGACCCCGCTCGGCCTCTCCATCAGCATCAATCGCGACAATCTGTTCTGCGTCGCCTAACACCGGGATGTTTGCGTTATGTGTTGCGAAGATTAGCTGCCTACGGCGCTTTTCATTTCGCACCATCGGTACAACCGTCTTTGATACGAAGCGGTTATCAAGGTTGTCCTCTGGCTGGTCGAGGATGAGCGGGCTATCCGAATCAAGCATAAGTAGGTACAGGAGCGCTGTTGCCTTCTGCCCGACCGAAAGATCGTCGAGCTCCTTCCACTGAGCCGGCCCCTTCGGCGGCGCGATGTTGAACTCTATGCGCGTCACTGGCAGAAGGTCTGTCTGTTCAAGTGCCATAAAAAAGTCCTCGCCCGCCGCACAAAGTTTTGCTGCTTGCATCGCAGGAAAACTGAACTCACGCACGACCGCATCAGGACCCTCTCGACATGCGGCTGCGAGCAATCCGACATCTAAACTTGGCGTGGCTTCTAGGGCGGCCTGAGCTTCGGCAAGGCGTCCGCCGATGCCCCGTACAAGAGCCGTCAGATTCCGCCTATCCATTCCGCGAACGACAGTAACGCGCAGGCCGTCTTCCAGGGCCTTGGATACGCGCTTTGCTGTGGTTTCCAACCGCTTTATCCTACAGTCCGCAAGTTCGCGAGATCGTGCAAGGTCGGCTTGGCGCTTACTACGAATGTTTTCCGTCTGCTGCTCTAGTCTTTCGATCTGACCGGATAGCGGTTTCAGCCTTGCGGCCTGTTCACGAAGCCTGATGAAGTCTGCACCATCGATCTTTTCCTTTTGAAGCTCTCTTAATGTCGCTTCAAACCGTCCCGCTACATTTTCCTTTGCTGCAGCAACAACCGCGGACGCTGTGTCGATCTCTACCAGCGCCGTGGACAATGCCGACTCTATCTGCTCGACAACGGAACCAACGACCTCATCTACTCCTAGCAAAGTAGCGTGCAGAGCGTTAATTGAATCTGGCGCAGCTGCAGCGTAGAGACTATCACCCTCAAACTCTCCCTTCGGAATCGGAACTTCCCGCTTTAGCGACTCGACAAGGCCGAAGATCGGCTGAAGTCGCTCCCTAGCTAAGGTAATTAGGCCTTCTGACCTAACCACAGCAGACTGCTCAGCAAGTCGCTCCTCGGCTCCGGACTCTTTGTATCGCTCGAGAGTCGTCAACATCCCGGAAAGCGGCGCTTGACGCTCCCGTAGAGCATCGATCTCGCTCGCAATAGCTGTAATTCTTTGACGCGAGTCCCTGAGTCGATTAGCAACTTGAACCTCCTCCTCATCGAGGGAGCGATCGGCCTCGACATATCGACCAAACAACTCCGTTAGCTTCATCTTATCGCGCGCCAATTCCGCCAGCTCGCTTTGTCCATACACGCTGACCGCACCCAACAGATCGTGCACGCGCAAGGAGCTTTCGTCACCGTACTCGTCGAAGACCTTTGCGTCTTGAGAAACCACACGCTCTATCCGGTATCGTCGCCTATCAGGTCTGTACGTTTGGACATGAAGCGTAATCTTTGTGCCACTGCACGCAACCTTTTCGATAATTGATTTGTGCGCCTTCACTGCCTCCGCTCCGAGAGGCGTCACGCCTAGCGCATAGCGCAGGCACTCAACTAGCGCTGATTTGCCCGCGCCGCGCCCGCCGATCAGCACATTCAAACCATCGTTGAAGCGAACCTTGAGGCCCTTCAAGAAGCGCTCACTCTCGACCTCCATACCTAGTATTTCCGGATGAACTTGGGGCTCCGGGTCGGTATTTAGCCGGATACGCGAATCATGATCGAGGAACGCGTGACGCAATCCCTCAATAGTCGGCGTGTCCATCCGTATGAATGTAGTGGATGATGGCGATCCAAGAGCGGCAGGAGAATACACGTCTCCTGCGTTGACGATTGCGACCTTGCGATCCCGCTGATATTCCGGTTCACGATTCTCAAGGATCCTGCGCACGCTTAGTTCCGGAACAGCTGCGAGCGGCCCTGGCAGTGCACAGGCATTGAGCAACGGATGCCTGAACAGGTTTATCCTGGGTTGGCCTGATAGCGTTTGAAATAATCCCCCACTCTGGGTGCAGTGGGCGGCAATCACTTGCGCCCCCCACTTACGCGATTCTTCGAGCAGCTCCTGCGCGTCTTTGTCGCCGGTAGGCGATCCCTCCACTATGCCGTGAATGCCACATGCATGAATATAGCCCTGCACGATGTCCACTGATTTTGAAGGATCGAACAGCACCAAGAAATGAACGCCGTCCTTCGTCACTGCCTCAAACCCGGGAAACACCACGATCCCCGCGTCCTGCAACGCGTTGATCAACGACTCTGCAGGCTTAATTCGATAGTGGTCGGCGACACCGACCACCTCAACATGATTTGCCTTACATGCTTCGGCAATCGCTTTGTTGTAATCGGCTTCGCTTGCGAAGCTGCTCTGCTTGCCGTGGCGAAGCAAGTACTCGTACGGATTCACCTGTAACGCGCACTTGTAGAACCTTGCGCCTCTTGGGAGACCAAGAATATCGTCGTAACTCACGCCCCCTCCCGAACACTCCTCGCACCCTTAAGTGCCCCCATGAGGACGATACATTAGAACGGTTTCGAGACCTAAAGACGTTCCCCGGGTGTACAGGTTCTGCGACCTTGGTGGACTGGGCGCCGGGGCAATGGGCCTACGGACTGGGAGGTTCTAGTCGACGCATGGCCTATAAGTAGCTAGGTTCTCGTTTTCAGCCAGCTTTCAGACCGACTGGTGCGAGCGGCCCCTGCTGGACGGAGCATGAAGGCCTGGCCATGCAGACCCGAGTTGGACCGGGGATCGCTATGACCGCGCAACTGACATAATCGGAAGAGGTCATTACTCGACGACTTAAGTGGACGCCCTATGAGCCAGCCTATCAACGACAAGCTTCGCACTTCCCATGTGCTGCGCCTTATCGAGGGAATTCATGTAATTGGTCCCGATTTTGAACGGTTTGGAGAAATCTTCGTTGAGCAGCTTCTTGGCATTCCGCTAACAAATCGGGGCCTCAACGTCTTGGGCTTCCCTGTTGGCGGCAGCGTTGACACCTTTTCCCCGGAC
The DNA here is from genome assembly GCF_041913985.1 of Arenimonas sp. Classification (GTDB taxonomy): domain Bacteria; phylum Pseudomonadota; class Gammaproteobacteria; order Xanthomonadales; family Xanthomonadaceae; genus Arenimonas. Next base: position 3,852 of record NZ_JAYSEG010000006.1, on the reverse strand, counting down.
GGATCTTTAGTGGTGGAGTACTCAGCGGAAAAGGACTACTTTTCAGCGGCAATGCCCAAGGCGCTAAAGGATCTGAATCATGCACTGGCGAAGAATCCGGGCGTGAAAAAGATCGTGCTGCTCTCAGCGCAGAAGCGCGTGCGAGCCGCGGAAAGGGATTTTATGGCGCAGATTGATGCTCGCGACGACATGAAGGGCCGCACTGTAGAGGTCTGGAGTGCGGAAGACATCGCGGAGAAGATCGTCGACCATCTGTTGACAAGTGACCGGGCGGTGAGCCTCCTCAGTCCCTACTTGCCAGTGCTTGCGCAGCTGCGTGATGAGCAGGCCGCTACCCTGCAAGTTCCACTGCCTGACGACGGGGCGTTGCACAGGCCCACTATCGAGGCCGCGATCGAGGCAGAGCTTCGAAAGACACCGTGTTTGGTTATCTCCGGACACGGCGGCGCCGGAAAGTCCCAGGCGGCGGCGGCGTTTGCTGGAAGTCGAATCGACGAGTATCACAACCGGCTCTGGCTAAAGGGCGACGACGTCCCCACAATCGAGAGTCTCAGCGCGGTCGCGATGGTCCGGGCCGGCGACAGTCGGAACGTCGCGTACCTGCTTAAGTCCCGCCCCACGCTGCTCATCATCGACGACGTCGGCCCTGAGTTAAAGCTGGATCAACTAGCACCGCTTTGTGGTCCAGGCTCGCACATCATTGTTACCTCGCGGCGCAATGACGGCTATCTCTTACCCGCCTTTGATGAGAATGAGGCCCGTCAGGTCGCGAACCGCGAGACAGCGGAGCCTTGCCCGGACGAGATTTTCCGCCAAATCTGGGACGCCGTGGGAGGACACCCACTCACTTGGGGGCTGATCAACGGCGCAATTCGAAATGGTGCTACCTGGGGCGACATTCGGGAGGACTGCCAGGCCATTGGAGACCTCCCGGACAAATCCAACCGGCTTGCTGATCGATTGCTTGCCCGTGCGCTGCATACCATGGGCAGGGAACTCGCTTTTTTTCATTGGGTCGGAAAGCCCGACTGCGATCGGGACTTTGCGGCAAGAGTTCTACTCCCATTAGGCCTGCGCAAGCTTCGCGATTCTTGCCTCACCACGCAAGATCGGCCTGGCGTGGTGCGGCTTCACGATGTCGTTTTTACAAGCCTGCGCACGTTGGCGGGCCAGCTTCCGGATCTCTCGAGAGAGTTCACGGAGCAGCTTGCGACGTATATCGATGAGGTGGCCACTGCGGAAGACAGCCTCCCGTTCTGGACCGTTTCGCGAAGCCTAGCTCTCCGACTCCGGGAAGCCATCGCCGGCGGCGACCGACGGTCGCAGTTTGTTTACGCCGTGCTTGAAACCAGTCCGATGCCAGCTCTTGATCTCTCACTCTTCGAAGATCCGCTTGTCATGACTGAACGGGTGCTCGGCGCTGCAGGAAAGGATGTGCCCCCTATTCAAACCATGGCTGTAATTGAAACGATCGAGGCTGGGTATCTCTATCGCAAGGCGCGCGATGGCAAAGAGAAGGCAAAAGAAGTGCTTGCTTCACAGGTGGGGGTGTTCGACCGCCTGCGCGCCGACGATCGTCTCAGCGACAGGCAACGTGCCGAGGTTGAACATCATCGGGGTAAAGCACTTCTCCGGCTGGGCGATAAAGCAGCGGCGATCGCGTGTTTCGAATCTGTGCTAGGTGGCCCGCATCCGCTGAACGAATCGCGCCTCCAGCTCGTTAAGTTGTTTAGCAAGGACGCGTCGAAGTCCGCTGACGTAGAAGCCCTGACCCGCGCCTTACTTGAAGGATTCGGCACCACTGGAGGATCGACAAATTCCGTGTTCATGGCCACGGTAGAGATGCTGCCTTGGCGCGATGACGATTGGCGACACAAGCTCATAGCCGCACATGGTCCGGTCATTGAGTCCACATTGGTTCGATTGACCCAGATCGGCGTTAGTCAGGCCTACAGAACCTTGGCCTCTATCGGGCGATATTGGGTAAGGCGCGGCGATCCCGCGTTTCTTCGCGTTTTCGATGTCGTGCCACCCAGAGAGCCGGACGACGCCGATGAAGATGATGATCTGTTTGCGTATGGTGAGCTGCTGCACGAAGCGAGTCGGCTCAAGGCGGAGCACCGGACTGAGCTGCATTTACGAGCCCTCGCGAGCTATAAAGCCTTAAAGGCTCGCGGTGACTATCAGACGCAGCGGCTCGCTGAGCTACTCATTGAAATGGATCGTCACCAGGAAGCCTTGGAGCTCCTGGAGACCCTGCCCGGAATTGAACGAAGCGATTTCGGCCAATATCGCTTGTCGCGTGCCTACCTTGGACTCGGCAGACTACCCGAGGCAAAAGCCGCCATCGATTCAGCTTTGCGTCTTCTCATGAAGGAGTTCTTTCGCCCTCTGTTTGAGGCTCATGCCGCACAGGTCGACGCGTCACTGGCCGCGAGGGAGGTGCAATGAATGCGACGGGACGTTGGCTGCAGACACCGTTATTCTCCTCGATGCATTCCAAGGAACCAACTCGACCCGCTAAAGCAGGCCTAGCAGGCGGCTAGCCACACGTTCCTTATTCGGTGCACCGTGGCCAACTTTCAACGAATGCTGCTGAGCAGGCGACAGGATCACGGAATGAACCTTTCTGTCGCAGATGCCCGGCTTCGCAGGGAATGTGCAGGTTCAGGGCAGAGAAGCGCGTGTTCTCGGTTAGCCCAGCTCACCGCCAGTTCGCGAAGCTCATTGGAGTCCACTGAACCAACTATCGGCCGCGATTACTTCGTCGGAGCTGGATAATCAGGGACAGAGCCTTCTCCGGCGACAACCCCAGTTTGTCCGCGAGGACGAAGTACTCCATTACATCGAGGCGCCGAGAGCCGCTCTCCACGGCCGAGAGCCGTTGCTGTGGCCAGCCGAGGGCCTTGGCAAGGGATGCCTGCGTCAGCCCGACGTCCTTTCGGATGCGCCGCAACGCGTCAACCAGCTCACGGTACTCCTCGGCATAGATGGTCTTCTTGGCCATTGCGGTCCAGTCCCTCTCTGGGCGGACACGCTAGGGGCTGAACGCAGATACATGAAAATCGTGTATCTTGGGTCTAATATCAGCCTTCGAAACGCCATGAGCCGGGTTGCTGCCCTATGCCTCTTCTATTGGTCCATCCAGGCGTGGACCTTACGCTCGAACTCTATGTTTCCCCGGAGCTGGAGGAGGCGGTTGCTCTTCAATGGGAGCGTGTCCGCAAGCGCACCGTGCGGGACACTTACGTCAAGGCGCTTGAGTATCGGCTTGAAACCCTATTGCGAGACTGCCTGGACTGGGACCTCAAAGCCCCAACCGAGGCCCAAATATCGTATGCAACCCTCTTGGCGGCTAGGCACGGCGTCACCATCCCCGCTGAGGCGAAGAAGTACCGATTCCATATGGCGATGTTTCTCGAGGCGTGGGCGCGAAAGCCTTATCCCGCCAACTCTGGAAGCAGCAGCCAAGAGGCCAGCCTCCGAACCACTTGTCCTCCAGCATCGCCGGACCAAGAAGAACCCACCTCACGCTAGCTCGTAACCATCGTGCTCTACAGATATGACAACGCCTTGACGAGAGCTATACATCCGCCTAGGTCGGTTGCGCGTCACCCTCAACATTGCGCCAGGACATCGGCGCAGCATTCTTATGGCGTTTCAGTTCAACAGCGGGGCGTCACCTGATGAAGCTGGATGAACTCATAGAACAAGCGGTAGAAGACCCTTCCAAAGAGGCGGGGCTGTTTGCATTGCTGCTTGAGACGACCCTGTACGTTCATGCGCCGAAGAAACCAATTGAATCGCCCCGGCTTCTCCGGAGGCCATTTCGTTTGAGTCACGCCGCGATGG
>NZ_JAYSEG010000005.1:104176-105698 GCF_041913985.1 Arenimonas sp. | reverse complement strand
CACATGTGCCTATGCTGCCGCATGAGGCTTAGTTTATGCCGTTTTTAGTAAGCCGACACCTGCGGCGCGACCGCGGCAACCGCGGCCGACAGCACGTCGGTGCCCGCCGACAGATCGGCCACCAGGGCCGAAAGCCGCGGGTGCGCATGCGCCAGCGGCCGCCGCACCGGCGCCACGACGCGGGGCCCGTCGGCCACCGCGAGCGCCCGCGACAGCACGCTGCCGCCGACCAGGCCGGTGGCGCCGGCCAGCAGCACGGCGCCGGCGGGCGTCACCGGCTCAGGCCCATTCGGTCAGGCCTTCGCGCTCGTAGAGCAGGCGGAAGGACGGGCGCGCCTTCATGCGCTGGGCCAGCGCGCCGAGCTGCGGCCAGTCGGTGGCCGGGCGCGGCATGTTGCGCGACCAGCGCATCAGCATCGCCAGCAGGAAATCGGCGGCGCTCACCGACGGACCCAGCAGGTAGGGACCCCGCTTGGCCAGGTGCGCCTCGATGTGGTCCCAGGCGGCCTCGATGCGTTCGCGGGCGCGCGCCTTGGCCGCCTCGGCGTTGGCTTCGCCGGCGGCCTCCTGCGCGTAGAACCAGGTTCGGAAGGCCGGCTGCATCGTGTTCGCGAGGAACAGCACCCACTGGTAGTAGCGCGCCCGCTCGATGCTGCCCGGTTCGGGCGCGAGGCCGAAATTCGGGTGGGCGTCGGCCAGGTGCAGCACCAGCGCCGCCGCTTCCGACACCGGTTCGCCGTGGATCAGCAGGGTCGGCACCACGCCGAGCGGGTTGAGCGCGAGGTATTCGGGGCGCTTGTGCTCGCCGGCGGCGAGGTCGAGCTTGCGCAGCTCGTGCTTGGCGCCGATCTCGAGCAAGAGCCAATGCACGACCAGGCTGGCCGCGCCGGGGGAGTAGTACAGGGTGTACATGCCGGCTTCCATGCTAGGGGATTCCCTGAAGCATACGATGGCCGGCGCGCCAAAAGAAAAGCCCCGGGCGTTTCCACCCGGGGCTTCGCTCAGTCCGAAGGGACTTGGATTACATGGGCTGCACTTCGTCAGCCTGCATGCCCTTCTGGCCCTTGACGAGCTTGAAGGAGACCTTCTGGCCTTCCTGCAGGGACTTGAAGCCGGTGCCCTGGATGGAACGGAAGTGGACGAACACGTCCTCACCGTTCTCGCGGCTGATGAAGCCGAAGCCCTTGGCGTCATTGAACCACTTCACGGTACCGATCTGACGATCCGACATAACTAACTCCTTGAAACATATAAAAGTATCGCTGACGGGAACATCCCGCCGCGCGACTGGGGTTGCAAGGAGAGCGAGGTGAAAAGATGTAGCGGATCGGTGGATCTACCGCATCAGGCCACGATTCACAGTGACCCTTCGCAAACACAGTCGGGGGCACCCTACACCTTTCCGGGGCGGAATGCCAATGGTTTCGGCGGTTTGGCCGCCGGGGGGGGCCCAACCCGGGCCGGGGGGGGGGGGGGGGGGGGGCCCCGGGCAGCCCCGGCCCCCCCGGGCGTTGCGCGGCGG
>NZ_JAYSEG010000005.1:13857-104166 GCF_041913985.1 Arenimonas sp. | reverse complement strand
ACCCGCCCACTATTCCCAGTCACCCTTCCCAAACACCGTCGGGGGCACCCACCACCTTGCCGGGGCGGAATGCCATTGGTTTCGGGGGTTTGGCCGCCGGGGCGGCCAAACCGGGTCCGGTTCGTTCAGGCGGGGGGCGCCCCGTTCAGTCCAGGACCACCGGGATCTTGCCGATCCGGGACTGCCACTCCCGGGGGCCGGTGCGGTGCACCGACTCGCCGGTGGAGTCCACGGCCACGGTGACCGGCATGTCCTGCACCTCGAACTCGTAGATGGCCTCCATGCCCAGGTCGGCGAAGCCCACCACCCGGGCGGCCTTGATGGCCTTGGACACCAGGTAGGCGGCGCCGCCGACGGCCATCAGGTAGACCGAGCGGTGCCTGCGGATGGCCTCGATGGCCGCCGGGCCGCGCTCGGCCTTGCCCACCATGCCCATCAGGCCGGTCTGGTCCAGCACCTGCTCGGTGAACTTGTCCATGCGGGTGGCGGTGGTCGGGCCGGCCGGGCCCACCACCTCGTCGCGCACCGGGTCGACCGGGCCGACGTAGTAGATGAAGCGGCCGCGCAGGTCCACCGGCAGCGGCTCGCCCTTGTTGAGCATGTCCACCATGCGCTTGTGCGCGGCGTCGCGGCCGGTGAGCAGCTTGCCGTTGAGCAGCAGCACCTCGCCGGGCTTCCAGCTGGCGACCTCGTCGCGGGTGACGGTGTCGAGGTTCACCCGGCGGCCCTTGGAGGCGTCGTAGGTCAGCTTCGGCCAGTCTTCCAGCGAGGGCGGCTCGAGCTGCACAGGGCCGCTGCCGTCGAGCGTGAAGTGGGCGTGGCGGGTGGCGGCGCAGTTCGGAATCATCGCCACCGGCAGGTTGGCGGCGTGGGTCGGGTAGTCCTTGACCTTGATGTCGAGCACCGTGGTCAGGCCGCCCAGGCCCTGGGCGCCGATGCCCAGCGCGTTGACCTTCTCGTAAAGCTCCAGCCGCAGCTCCTCGGCGCGGTTGGACGGGCCGCGGGCCTGGAGCTCGGTGATGTCGATCGGCTCCATCAGCGCTTCCTTGGCCAGCAGCATGGCCTTCTCGGCGGTGCCGCCGATGCCGATGCCGAGCATGCCCGGCGGGCACCAGCCGGCGCCCATGGTCGGCACGGTCCTGAGCACCCAGTCGACGATGGAGTCGGAGGGGTTGAGCATGGCGAACTTCGACTTCGCCTCGCTGCCGCCGCCCTTGGCGGCCACGATCACGTCCACGGTGTCGCCCGGGACGATCTTCATGTTCACCACGCCCGGGGTGTTGTCCTTCGTGTTGGTGCGCTTGCCCGCCGGGTCGGCCAGCACCGAGGCGCGCAGCTTGTTGTCCGGGTGGTTGTAGGCGCGGCGCACGCCCTCGTGGACCATGTCCTCGACGCCCATGGTGGCGTCGGGCCAGGTCACGTTCATGCCGACCTCGAGGAACACGGTGACGATGCCGGTGTCCTGGCAGATCGGGCGGTGGCCCTCGGCGCACATGCGCGAGTTGATCAGGATCTGGGCGATCGCGTCCCTGGCGGCCGGCGACTGCTCGCGCTCGTAGGCGGCGGACAGGTTCCGGATGTAGTCGACCGGGTGGTAGTACGAGATGTACTGCAGCGCGTCGGCGATGGACTGGATGAAGTCTTCCTGCTTGATCTGGCTCACGGCGGGCGTTTTCGCTGGCGGGGAAGCCGCCATTTTACCCCGCCCCGCCCGGCAAAACCCCTAATCGAGGGCCTGCCAGCGGGCGTAGGCCTGCTCGAGCTCGGCCTGCAGCGCGGCCAGGCGGGCGTTGGTGGCGGTCACGGCCTCGGCCGGCTGCCGGTAGAACGCAGGGTCCTGGATGCTGGCCGTGAGCGCGGCGATCTCGCCGTCAAGGGCCTCGATGCGGGCCGGCAGCTCGTCGAGCTCGCGCTGCTCCTTGTAGCTGAGCTTGCGCTTGGCCGGTGCGGCCGGCGCGGGCGCCGGGGCCGGCCTGGGCGTGGGCGCCACCTGCGGCGTCAGCCGCGGCGAGGCGGCGTTCGCCGCGGCGATGCGCGCCGCCATGGGCCGCTGCCGCAGCCAGTCGCTGTAGCCGCCGACGTAGTCGCCGACGCGGCCGTTGCCTTCCATCACCAGCGAACTGGTGACCACGTTGTCGATGAATTCGCGGTCGTGCGAGACCAGGATCAGCGTGCCGGGGTAGTCGATCAGCAGCTCTTCGAGCAGCTCCAGCGTCTCCACGTCGAGGTCGTTGGTCGGCTCGTCCATCACCAGCACGTTCGAGGGCTTGGCGAACAGCTTGGCCAGCAGCAGGCGGTTGCGCTCGCCGCCGCTGAGCTTGGTGATCGGCGCCAGCGCGCGTTCGGGGCTGAACAGGAAATCCTGCAGGTAGCCCATCACGTGCTTGCGGGCGCCGTTGATCTCGATGAACTCGCGCCCTTCCGAGACGTTGTCGAGCGCGTTCCAGTCCTCGCGCAGCGCGCCGCGCAGCTGGTCGAAGAAGGCCACCTCGAGGTTGGTGCCGGTGCGGATCTCGCCCGCGGTGGGCTGCAGCTGGCCCAGCAGCAGCTTGAGCAGGGTGGTCTTGCCCGAGCCGTTGGGGCCGATCAGGCCCACCTTGTCGCCGCGCTGGATGATGGTGCTGAAACCCTTCACCAGCACGCGGTCGCCGTAGGCGAAATCGACGTCCTTGGCCTCGAACACGCGCTTTCCGGACTTGTCGGCCGAGGCCGCGGCCATGCGCACGTTGCCCTGCTGCTCGCGGCGCTCGGCGCGTTCGCGGCGCATGGCCTTGAGCGCGGTGACGCGGCCTTCGTTGCGGGTGCGCCGGGCCTTGATGCCCTGCCGGATCCACACTTCCTCCTGCGCCAGCTTCTTGTCGAACAGCGCGTTGGCCTGGGCCTCGGCGTGCAGGCGCTCCTCGCGCCGGCGCAGGAAATTTTCGTAATCGCCCGGCCAGCTGGTGACCTGGCCGCGGTCGATCTCGAGGATGCGGGTGGCCAGGTTGCGCAGGAACTGGCGGTCGTGGGTGACGAAGACCACGCTGCCGCCGAAGTTCTTCAGGAACTCTTCCAGCCAGGCGATCGATTCGATGTCCAGGTGGTTGGTGGGCTCGTCGAGCAGCAGCACGTCGGGCGCGGCCACCAGGGCCTGGGCCAGCAGCACGCGGCGCTTCATGCCGCCCGAGAGCGCGGCGAAGTCGGCGTCCTCGGGCAGGTCGAGCTTGCTGATCACCTGCTCCACGCGCTGCTCGATCTGCCAGCCGTTGCCGGCGTCGATGCGCGCCTGCACGTTGCCCAGCTCGACCATGTCGATGTCGGCGCCGTCGTGCAGCAAGTGGTGGTAGCGCGCCAGGTCGGCGCCCAGCTCGCCCAGGCCCAGCGCGACCACGTCGAACACCGTGCCGCCGAGGCCCTGCGGCACTTCCTGGGCCAGGCCGGCGATGCGGCCCTCGCGGCGCAGCACGCCGTCGTCGGGCACGATTTCGCCCGCCATCAGGCGCAGCAGGGTGGATTTGCCGGCGCCATTGCGGCCGACGATGCAGACGCGCTCGTTCGGCTCGATCGTGAGGTTCACGGCTTCGAGCAGCAGCGGTCCGCCGACGCCGTAGTCGACGCCTTGCAGGGTGATCAGGGACATGGCGCCATTCTAGCGCGCGGGCGGCCCGGCCGCCCGGGATTCAGGCGCTGCCGTGCTTTAGCCAGCGCTCCGCCATCGCCACCGAGCTGAACACGCGCCCGTTGGCGCCGCGTTCGAGGGCGAGGATCTCGCCGTGCTCCATCTGCGGCAGCAACTCGACCCGGCCGATGACGAAAGCCACCTTGAGCTTGTCCAGGCCCAGCGCGAACAGGTAGTCGACCGTGAAGGGCATGTTCCGCTCGCCCTCGAAGTCGCCCAGGTTCTCGACCACCAGAAGCTTGCGGGCGTTGCGGCGCTGGCATTCGGCCGCCACGAGGGTCCAGTAGGCTTGGGAGATTTCCTGGCTGTCGCGGGGGCCGCTGACGGCGGCGTAGAAATAGTCGGGGCGGTCTTCGAAGACGAGGCTGATGTCGGGGGGAAGGACGGTCACTGAAAGTCGCACGGGCACGGGGGCCCCTATTCTAGCGTGCGCGCCTCGCTCAGCGGCGGCGCAGCGCCAGCGGCCAGGCCACGGCGAGCAGGCCCAGGGCCGCCGGCAGCAACCAGGCGTGCCGGGCCAGGCTCAGCGCCGGGTCTAGCGTGGCGTTGAGGATGGGGTCGCCCTGCACGCCGATGTAGGCCAGGAACACTAGCGCCAGTTCGAACGGCCGCGGGTTGCGGCAGGCGGTGGACAGCGCCAGCCCCGACACGGCCACGGTGGCGCCCGCGGCCAGCAGCGCCACGCCCGCCAGGCCGCCGTCGCCGGCGAAGGCGCGCAGCAGCGCCGGCAAGGCCATGGCCCAGGCCAGGCCCAGCGACATCGCCAGCCGCGCCAGCAGCACGCGCCGCCCTGCCCCCGCGGCGCTGAAGACCAGCGCCGTGGTGCCGGTGTCGCGCTCGCGCAGGGCGCCGCGCGCGAACACATCCACGCACAGCAGCCAGGCCAGGATCACCGCGATGGCCTGCCCCTTTTCCGGCGCGAACGCCTGCACGCCCCAGAGCACGGCCAGCGCCAGCCACCAGGTCAGGCGGCGCTGGCGCAGCACCAGCTTGGCCTCGGCGGCGACCAGCCGGCCCGCCGCGAACCCTTCCAGCGGGCGCAGCAGGGCGTCGAGCCCGCGCAGCCGCAGCCCGGCGCGTTCGCCGGCCGCGCCGGTGCGCGCTTCGCTGCGCGCCGCGGCCCAGTCGAGCAGCGGCGACAGCGCCACCACGGCGGCGATGGACACCAGCAGCCACAGCGCGCGGCCCCCCAGGTCGGCCGCGCGCGGCGACCAGGCGTTCCAGTCGAAGGTGCCGATGCCGCCTTCCATCACGCTCATGCCGATGCTGAAGCCCTGCACGTCCATGCCCGGCAGGGCCGCCACCGCGTAGGCACGGATGTCGCGCATGGCCATGGCCATGCCGCTGGGTTCGCTGACCCAGGTGCTGGCGGCCCAGGCCGATTTCTCCGGGTCCAGGTCTTCCGAGAGGCTGATGAAGACGAAGATCCAGACGAAGAAGAACACCACGTTGCCGCCGCTGCGGCGCAGCCAGGGCAGCAGGTCGAACAGGATGGCGAAGAAGGCCGTGAGCGCCAGCGCCGGCATCGCGAACACCAGCGAGGGCAGCATCATCTGCCAGGGCGACAGCGCGGTCGATTCGCCCAGGTGCCACTGCGCGGCCAGGCCAACGCAGAGTCCAACGGCGACGATCGCGCCGAACACCACCATGTGGCTGGCCCATTTCGCCAGCAGGTAGGCGGGCCGGGTCATGGGCGTGGCGACCAGCAGCTGCCAGACCCGCGTCTCGAAATCGCGCGCCAGGGTTCCGCGCACGATGTAGAAACCGAACAGCGACAGCATGCTCGCGTACATCAGGCCCAGCACCATGCCGATCCAGGCGCTGGAGTACAGGCCGCGCGAGTTGCCGATGGCCACCGTGACGTATCCCGCCTCCTTCGGCGGGAAGAAGCCCCAGGTGGCGATGGCGACGCCCGCCAGAACCACCCAGAAGCGGGTGCCGCGGCTGCGCTCGCGGAAGTCGGCGACGACGATCGCGAAAAAACGCCGCAGCGCGTCCATGTCAGCGCGCCCCGTGGCGGTCGAGCAGCCAGAGGTAGGCGTCTTCCAGGCTGGGCTCGACTTCGAGGGCGCCCGGACCCGGCGCCGCCTCGGACACCACGCGCAGGCGGATGCCGTCGGGCCGGCGCAGCGAACTGCTGACGGCCAGCCGGGCGCGCGCCTCGGCCAGCCCGGCCTCGGGCACGGTCCAGTCCCAGGCGTGGCCGCGGGCCTGCGCCACCAGCGCCTCGGGCTCGCCGTGGAACAGGCGCCGGCCCCTGGCCATCACCGCCAGCGTGGTCGCGCTGGCCTCGATGTCGGAAACGATGTGCGTCGAGAGGATCACCAGGCGCTGGCCGGCCAGGTCGGTGATCAGGTGCCGGAAGCGCAGGCGCTCCTCGGGGTCCAGGCCCACCGTGGGTTCGTCCACGATCAGCAGCTTCGGGTCGTTGAGCAGGGCCTGGGCGATGCCCACGCGCTGGCGCATGCCGCCGGAAAAGCCGCCCAGGCGCCGGTCGGCGGCCTCGGACAGGCCCACCATCGCCAGGCAGTCGTCGACCCGGCCGCGCGCCACGCCCGAGGGCAGCCCCTTCACCGCGGCCAGGTAGGCCAGGAATTCACGCGCGCTCAGCGCCGGGTAGACGCCGAAGTCCTGCGGCAGGTAACCCAGCTCGGCGCGCAGTGCGTCCGGTTTGCCGGCGGTGTCCACCCCGTTCCACAGCACGTGGCCGCTGCCGGGCCGCGCCAGCGTGGCCAGGATGCGCATGAGCGTGGATTTGCCGGCGCCATTGGGACCCAGCAGGCCCAGGATGCCCGGCCCCAGCGCCAGGTCGACGCCCGCCAGGGCCTCGTGGCCGTTCGGATACCGGTAACCCACGCCTTCGACGCGCAACTCGCAAGCCATGACACCCCCACGCAATGGACGATCGGCGGCGGGGCGATCAGGTCACCCGGCCTTGCTTCGACTTTGCGGGAAGGCGCGCTTGCCGGCACGTGCCGGTGCGCAGGGTGACGCCTGGCAGGGTCAGCGGGCGCCGAGCAGGCGCTGGTGGTCGACCAGGATGCAGCGGTCCTGCACCACGTCGATGCCGGCAGCCAGCAGGGCGGCGGCGAAGGCGTCGTCGCGGATGCCCAGCTGCAGCCACACGGCCTGGGGGCGCTTGGCCAGGATGTCGTCGAGGTGCGGCGCCAGGTCCTTCGAACGACGGAACACGTTCACCAGGTCCACGTCGCCGGGGATGTCGGCCAGGCGGCGGAACACCGGCCGGCCGAGGATGCGCTCGACCTCGGGGTAGTACACCGGCACCGGCACGATCTCGTAGCCGGCGCGCTCCATGTAGCGCGGCACGTCGATGGAAGGCTGGCCGCGCTGGGCTTCGGTCTTGATGCCGAGCACGGCGATGCGCCGCACCCGGCCGAGCAGCTCGCGCAGCCCGGCGTCGTCGTTGATGAGCTTGCCGGGCGCGTTCGCCATGGCGGTCAGTGGTGGTGGCCGCCGGCGCCGTGCACGTGGCCGTGCAGGACTTCCTCGACGCTGGCCTCGCGCACGTCGACCACTTCGATGGCGAAGTTGAGGTTCTGGCCGGCCAGCGGGTGGTTGCCGTCGACGGTGACCATGCCGTCCTCGATCTTGGCGATCACCACCGAGATGGCGCCCTGCGGGGTCTGGGCCTGGAACTGCATGCCGACCTCGAGCTCGTCGACGCCCTGGAAGGCTTCGCGCGGCACCACCTGGATCAGCATCTCGTTCGGGGTGCCGTAACCTTCTTCCGGCGACACCACGACGTCGAACTTGTCGCCCGCGCTGCGGCCCTCGAGCGCCTTCTCCAGGCCCGGCACGATGTTGCCGGCGCCGTGCAGGTAGGCCAGCGGCTGGGCGCCGGCCGAGGAGTCGATGACCTTGCCCGCGTCGTCGGTCAGGGTGTAGTGGAAGGACGCGACGGTGCGCTCGGCGATCTGCATGGAATGACCTCGGGGGATGCCGGCCGGGAACCCGGCGGCGGGAGAATGGGCGCATAGGCTAGGCCATGCGCCGGGCCGGCGCAAATCGCGGCCCCGGAAAAACCAAGGCCCCGGTCGTCTCCGACCGGGGCCTGGCGGGGCGACGGCGTGGCGCCTTACAGCGGCTGCACTTCGTCCGCCTGCATGCCCTTCTGGCCCTTCACGACCTTGAAGGAGACCTTCTGGCCTTCCTGCAGGGACTTGAAGCCGGTGCCCTGGATGGAGCGGAAGTGGACGAACACGTCCTCGCCGCTCTCGGGGGTGATGAAGCCAAAGCCCTTGGCGTCGTTGAACCACTTCACGGTGCCGGTCTGACGGTCAGACATATCTCATTCCTTGTAACGGTAAGTTGGGTACCCACGATCGGCCGTGCAACCCGGCAACCGCAGTCCGCCGAACATACCCGCTTACGACGCCGAAAGCGAATGCTTTAGAATAATGGGTTATCGGACCGCCCGCCGCCGCCCGCCGGTCCCCCACCCCACGGGTTCCCCATGTCCGCCTTCGCCACCGAGCGTGTCCTCACCGTCCGCCACTGGACCGACGCCTATTTCAGCTTCACCACCACCCGCGACGACGGCCTGCGCTTCGACAACGGCCAGTTCGTGATGATCGGCCTGGAGGTCAACGGCAAGCCGCTGATGCGCGCCTACTCCATCGCCAGCGCCAACTGGGAGGAGCACCTGGAGTTCTTCTCCATCAAGGTGCCCGACGGCCCGCTCACCTCGCGCCTGCAGCACATCCAGCCCGGCGACGACCTGCTGGTGAGCCGCAAGCCCACCGGCACCCTGCTCATTTCCGACCTGCACCCGGGCCGCAACCTGTACCTGCTGGCCACCGGCACCGGACTGGCGCCGTTCCTGGGCGTCATCAAGGACCCGGAGACCTACGAGCGCTTCGAGCGGGTCATCCTGACCCACGGCGTGCGCAACGTGGCCGACCTGGCCTACCACGACTACATCACCCGCGAACTGCCGCGGCACGAATACCTGGGCCCGGTGATCAGCGAGAAGCTGCTCTATTACCCGGCCGTGAGCCGCGAACCCTTCCGCCACCCGGGCCGCCTGACCACCCTGCTCGATTCCGGGCAGATGCAGCGTGACCTCGGCCTGGATGCCCTGGACCCGGCCCGCGACCGCGCCATGATCTGCGGCAGCCCCCAGATGCTGGCCGACTTCCGAGCCATCCTCGACGGCCGCGGCTTCAGCGCCGCGCCGCGCATCGGCACGCCCGGCGAATACGTGTTCGAGCGCGCCTTCGTCGAGAAGTGAGCCGCGCCGGGCTCAGCCCAGCGCCTTCTCGATGTCCTTCGCCATCGACTCCGGCTTGTCGGTCGGCGCGTAGCGCTTGATGACCCGGCCGTCTCGGCCGACCAGGAACTTGGTGAAGTTCCACTTGATGCCTTCCAGGCCCAGCAGCCCGGACTTCTCCGACTTCAGCCACTTCCACAACGGGTGGGTATTGCCGCCGTTGACCTCGACCTTGGCGAACATCGGGAAGCTGACGTCGTAGGTGAGCGAGCAGAAGTTGCGGATCTCGGCCTCGTCGCCCGGCTCCTGGTGGCCGAACTGGTCGCAGGGGAAACCCAGCACCACCAGGCCGCGGCTGCCGTAGTCGCGCCAGAGCTTCTCCAGGCCGGTGTACTGGGGCGTGAAGCCGCACTTGGAGGCGGTGTTCACCACCAGCAGCACCTTGCCGCGCCAGGCGTCGAGGGACTGGGGCTGGCCGTCGAGGGTGGTGGCGGAAAAATCGAAGGCGGTGGTCATGGCGGGCTCCGGGACGGGATGCGGCCAGCCTAACCCAAGCCGGGCACCCCTGCCTTTCGTCATGGGGCCGTAACCGGGGCTTGCGCTACCCTCTGGGGTTTCCCGCCCCACCCTGCTCCCGAGGAACCCGAATGAATTCCAGCAAGCCGCTTGCCCTGGCCGCCGCCATCGCCCTGGGCCTTTCCCTGTCCGCCTGCCAGCAGGCCGAGTCGCCGCAGGCGCCCGCCGCCGAGGAAAGCGCCACCGCCGCGCCGGCCGCCGACAACCCGTTCTTCGTGGTGAGCGAGCTGCCGTACCAGATGCCCGCCTTCGACAAGATCAAGGACGAGCACTACGCCCCGGCGCTGGAGCGCGGCATGAGCGAGCAGCGCGCCGAGATCGACGCCATCGCCAACAACGCCGAGGCCCCGAGCTTCGAGAACACCATCGTCGCGATGGAAAAGACCGGCGCCCTGCTCAACCGCACCGCGGCCGTGTTCGGCAACCTCGCCGGCGCCCACACCAATGAAACCATCCAGAAGGTGCAGGCCGAGTTCGCGCCGAAGTTCGCCGCCCACCAGGACGCCATCCTGCTCGACGGCAAGCTCTTCGCCCGCATCAAGGCGCTGCACGACCAGCGCGATTCGCTGGGCCTGGACCCGGAGTCCAGGCGCCTGCTCGAGCGCTACTACATTGATTTCGTGCGCGCCGGCGCCAACCTGTCGGACGCCGACAAGGAGACGCTCAAGGGCATGAACGCCGAGCTGGCCAGCCTGGCCACCACCTTCAGCCAGAACGTGCTCAAGGAAGTGAACGCCTCGGGCGTGCTGGTGGACGACGTGGCCAAGCTCGACGGCCTGCCGGCCGAGGCCATCACCGCCGCCGCCGAGGCCGCCAAGGCCGCCGGCAAGGAAGGCCAGTACCTGATCGCCCTGCAGAACACCTCGGGCCAGCCGCCGCTGACCAACCTCACCAACCGCGAGCTGCGCCAGCAAATCATGGCCGCTTCGCTGGCCCGCGGCGCCCGCGGCAACGAGTTCGACAACCGCGAGATCGTGGCGCGCGTCGCCAAGCTGCGCGCCGAACGCGCCGCCCTGCTCGGCTACGACAACCATGCCGACTACATCCTCGAGGACGAGACCGCCGGCAGCGTCGAGGCCGTCAACAAGCTGATGTCCGACCTGGCCCCGGCCGCCGTGGCGAACGCCCGCCGCGAGGCCGCCGAGATGCAGGCCATCATCGACGCCGAAAACGGCGGCTTCCAGCTCGAGGCCGCCGACTGGGCCTTCTACGCCGAGAAGGTGCGCCAGCAGAAGTACGCCTTCGACGAATCGCAGCTGCGCCCCTACTTCGAGATCGACAACGTGCTGGTCAACGGCGTCTTCCATGCCGCCAACCAGCTCTACGGCCTGGAGTTCAAGGAGCGCACCGACCTGCCGACCTACCACCCGGACGTGCGCGTGTGGGAGGTGTTCGAGGCCGACGGCACCCCGCTGGGCCTGTTCCTGGGCGACTTCTACGCCCGCCCGAGCAAGCGCGGCGGCGCCTGGATGAACGCCTACGTGCCGCAGAACGGCCTGACCGGCAGCAAGCCGGTGGTGGCCAACCACCTCAACATCCCGAAGCCGTCCGAAGGCCAGCCCACCCTGCTGACCTTCGACGAGGTCACCACCATGTTCCATGAGTTCGGCCATGCCCTGCACGGCCTGTTCTCGAACGTGAAGTACCCGCAGTTCTCGGGCACCTCGGTGCCGCGCGACTTCGTCGAGTACCCGTCGCAGGTGAACGAGATGTGGGCCACCTACCCGTCGGTGCTGGCCAACTACGCCAAGCACTACCAGACCGGCGAACCCATCCCGCAGGAACTTCTGGACAAGGTGATGGCCGCCGAGCAGTACGGCCAGGGCCACGCCACCACCGAATACCTGGCCGCGGCCATGCTCGACCAGAAGTGGCACCAGCTCACCGCCGACCAGGTGCCCACCGACACCCTGGCCTTCGAAGCCGAGGCGCTCAAGGCCGTGGGCCTGGACTACGCGCCGGTGCCGCCGCGTTACCGCAGCACCTACTTCTCGCACATCATGGGCGGCTACTCGGCGGGCTACTACGCCTACCTGTGGTCCGAAGTGCTCGACGCCGAGTCGGTGGAGTGGTTCAAGGAAAGCGGCGGCCTCAAGCGCGAGAACGGCGACCACTTCCGCCAGACCCTGCTCTCGCGCGGCGGCAGCGTGGACGCCATGCAGCTGTTCCGCGACTTCCGCGGCCGCGACCCGGAAGTGGGCCCGCTGCTGGTCCGCCGCGGCCTGGACGAGCCCGTCGGCAGCAAGTAAGCCGCCGGTTCGGGGCACAAAAAAACCGCCCGGGCGACCGGGCGGTTTTTATTTTTTGAACGCGGATCAAAGCGGATGAAACACGGATAAACACGGATAAAGCGCAATCAATTCAAAACGCCTTATCCGCGTTCATTGCTCTCAAATCAGATTTGATCCGTGTTCATGGCTTTTTAAACAGCCGAAGCCGAGGGACTCAGGCGTTGCGCTGGCAGGCGCGCAGTTCCTTGTTCAGGACTTCGGCCTTGCTGACGTACTGCTTGGCGAGCACGCGGACCACGAAGCTGTGGTCGCGGTCGAGCACGACCTTCTGGAAGGTGGTCTGCAGCTGGCCTTCGATCTCGGCCATGCGCAGGTAGCGCTCCGAGGCCGACTCCGGCCACTGCTTGCGCAGGCCGGCGTACACCTTGCTGAGTTCGCCGAGGCTGCTGGGCGGCTTCTTGGCGGTCTTCTTCGCGGCCTTGGCCGGGGCCTTGATCTCGCCCGACAGCTCCTGCGCCAGCTCCGACTTGGCCTTGGCCAGGCGGGTGAACAGGGTGCTGAGTTTCTTGTCCTTCACCTTCTGCGCCGCTTCTTCGTAAAACGCGATCCCGTCCTCGCTGATCTCGATGAGGTCGGAAATGCTGTTGGTGGTGTCGGTCATGCGGCGCTCCTTGGCGTGATGAAAGGACAGCGCGATCGTCCCGCGGCCCAGGCCAGGCGACGGAATGCCCCGGGAAGCGGGGCCAGGCGATCACGAAGGAAAGCAAAGCCGGGACAAACCCGAGGGTTGCGGTTTGCCACCCGTTAAGGATACGCCGGGGGGCGTAAAATTTAGGTTATCCGGCCGGCCGCCTGCATTTCAAACGCCTGATTAAAGCTGTTTTGGCGAATTTGAATGACGTTGGCTGCACGATCACCGCGAATAGGACCACGACACCATCCGCCCCGCCCGGTAGGGCATCACCCCGTGGAAGGGCCGCGGGTCCGCGTCGAACACCAGGGGCAGGAAATTCCGGTCCCCTTCCCACAGAGGCAGTTCCCCCAGCCGGTCGAGTTCCACCCAATGCAGGTCGCCCTCGGCGTTGCGGGCCGGCGGGTCGCCGGAGAAGGCGTCCACCACGAAGATGAAACCCAGCCAGTCCTCGCCGTGCTTGCCGAAGCCGGGCCAGCTGATGGTGCCGCGCAGGCGCAGCGACAGGCATTCGATGCCGGCCTCCTCGCGAATCTCGCGGCGCAGGCCGGCCATGACGTCTTCGTCGGGCTCGAGCTTGCCGCCCAGGCCGTTGTACTTGCCCAGGTGGTTGTCGCCGGGGCGGGCGTTGCGGTGCACCATCAGGCAGCGGCGGCCGTCGGCGGAAAGCACGTAGCCGAGGGTGGCGACGATCGGTGTGTAGGGCACGCAGGGCTCGGCGGTCGGGGTGGCCAGCAAGCATAATCGCAACATGCACGCGACTTCCCTCCCCGGCCTCGCCGTCATCGGCGGCGGCCCCGCCGGCCTGATGGCGGCCGAAACCGCCCGCGCCGCCGGCTTCGAGGTGGACCTGTTCGATGCCAAGGGCTCGGTCGGCCGCAAGATGCTGGTGGCCGGCAAGGGCGGCCTGAACCTGACCCACTCCGAACCGCTCCCGCGCTTCGTCTCGCGCTTCGGCGCGCGCGGCGCCGAGGTCGGCGCCTGGCTGGCGCGGATGGACGCCGAGGCCCTGCGCGCCTGGGCCGCCGGCCTGGGCGTGCCCACCTTCGTGGGCAGTTCCGGCCGCGTGTTCCCGGAAGACCTCAAGGCGGCGCCGCTGCTGCGTGGCTGGGTGCGCCGGCTGCGCGAGCAGGGCGTGCGCTTCCACGTGCTGCACCGCTGGCGCGGCCTGGGGCCGGGCGGCGAGCATGTCTTCGACACCCCCGACGGCGAGAAACGCTTCCAGGCCGCGGCCAGCGTGCTGGCGATGGGCGGCGGCAGCTGGCCCGAACTGGGCTCGGACGGCGCCTGGGTGGCCCCGCTGGCCGCCGCCGGCGCCGACGTGGCGCCGCTGCAGCCGGCCAACTGCGGTTTCGACGTGGGCTGGAGCGAACACTTCGCCCGCCGCCATGCCGGCGCGCCCATCAAGCCCGTGCGCCTGGCCCTGGGCTGGGAAGACCCGCCGCGCTGGCGCCAGGGCGAATGCGTGGCCACCGCCACGGGCCTGGAAGGCAGCCTGGTGTATTTCCTCTCCGCTGCGCTGCGCGAGCGCATCGCCAGCCACGGCGAGGCGGTGCTGCTGATGGACCTGGTGCCGGGCCGCGAGCTGGCGCGGCTGGGACAGGACCTGTCGCGCCCGCGCAAGGGCCGCAGCCTCAGCGAATTCCTGCGCCGCAGCGCCGGCCTGGAAGGCGTGAAGGCGGCGCTGCTGCGCGAAGTGCTGCCACCCGAGGTGCTCGCCGGCGACGCCGCCTCCCTCGCCCGCGCCATCAAGTCGCTGCCGGTGAGGCTGAAAGCGGCGCGCCCGATCGCCGAGGCCATTTCCAGCGCCGGCGGCGTGCGCCTGGAAGCCCTGGACGAACACCTGATGCTGCGCGCCCGCCCCGGCCTGTTCCTGGCCGGCGAAATGCTCGACTGGGAAGCCCCGACCGGCGGCTACCTGCTCACCGCGAGCTTCGCCAGCGGCAAGGTGGCCGGCGAAGGCGCCGCGGCCTGGCTGCGGGCGCGGCGCTGAGGCGGCGGCTTACTCCTCCGGCACGGCCTCGGGGTCTTCGGTGGCCACCTGGCCGCCACCGGCCGGCATCGGCTTGCCGAAGCCGTACAGCGTGACGTCGAACACCAGCATGCCGCGCGGCGCGCCCGGCGAGGGCGCGTTGTCGTAGGCCAGCGCGCCGGGGATCCAGAACCGGAACGTGTCGCCGCGCGACATCAGCTGCAGGCCCTCCTGCCAGCCGTCGATCAGCGCCCGGAGCGGGAGGGTGGCGCGGCTGCCGCGCTGCACCGAGCTGTCGAACACCCTGCCGTCGGTGGTCCAGCCGGTGTAGTGGATCATCACCGCGTCGTCGAGCGTGGGCCGGGAACCACCGCGGCCGCGCTTGATCACCTTGTAGGCCAGGCCCGTGGCGGTGCGGATGGCGTCGGCCGGCGGCGCGGCCACGTCGGCGGGGGCCTTGGTCGGGTCAACCTCGCGCAGCACGGTCACGTCCAGCACGTGCGGCAGGTCGGGCATGCCGGGGTAGCCGGGCTTCATGCGCTCGGCGTCGAACCACCAGCGCCGGGTCTCGCCGATGGGCGTGCTCATGATGGCGCGCGCCAGCGCCGGCTGGCCGCTCATGATGCGCCGCATCGAGCCCAGGATCGGGCCGCTCTGCTCGCCGTTGATGCGCGTCTCCCCGTCGGCGCTCCAGGCGTTGGCCCGGAACTCGATCATGTCGGTGGTGGGCAGCACCTGCGGCTTGGGCGCCGGCTTGAGCACCACGTAGGCCACGCCGGTGGCCGTGGGGATCGCCTCCTTGGGCGGCGCGTCCAGCGGGCTGGGCGCGGGCAGCGGCTTGACCTGCGCGGCCACGGGCAGCGCGAGCAGCAGCAGGCACGGGAGGAAAACGCGGCGCAACAGGGACATCCATCGACTCCGGGCTGAAACCAAGGGGCCGAAGGTTAGCAGACCGCCGCTTACCAGTCGGTGTTTTCCGGCAACAGCCCGCGCAGCTCGGCTTCGGTGAGGTTGCGCCAGCGGCCGGGCTTGAGCTCGCCCAGGCGCACGTTGGCGATGCGGATGCGGCGCAGCTGGGTGACCCGGTAGCCGAAGGCCGCGGCCATCAGGCGGATCTGCCGGTTCAGGCCCTGGGTGAGCACGATGCCGAAGCCGAAGCGGGCGATCTTGCGGGTCTTGCAGGGCAGCGTCAGCTGGCCGTGGATGCGCACGCCCTTCGCCATGCCGCGCAGGAAATCGTCGGTCACCGGCTGGTTCACGCCCACCAGGTACTCCTTTTCCTTCTTTTCCTCGGCGCGCAGGATCTTGTTGACGATGTCGCCGTTGCTGGTGAGCAGGATCAGGCCCTCGGAATCCTTGTCCAGGCGGCCGATGGGGAAAATGCGCTGCTCGTGGCCGACGAAGTCGACGATGTTGCCCTTCACCGTGGTGTCGGTGGTGCAGGTGATGCCCACCGGCTTGTTGAGCGCGATGTACACGTGGCGGCGGCCGCCGGCGCGGGCCTCGCGCTTCTTCAGGGGCTGGCCGTCCACCTCCACCACGTCGCCCTCGGCCACCTGGGTGCCGATGCCGGCGCGCTGCCCGTTCACCGTCACCCGGCCCTCGGCGACCAGCCGGTCGGCCTCGCGGCGGGAGCAGTAGCCGGTGTCGGAAATGTGCTTGTTGACTCGCATGGGTTCGCCGGAGGTGCCGCACTGCGTCAGAAGTGGCGCGCATGCTGGCATGGCGCCGGGGGCAAGTCACGCCGGCAGGCCGCGGGCCGGCTTGTGGCGGGGCCGGGGGCTGGCCCGAACATCTTGGGGTCGGCGGTCGGGTTCCGTGACCTGTCCGCCAGTTTCACGGCGTTGGAGTGGGATGTGGCCGGGGTTCCCCCCGGGCTGGCACGGAATATGCAGCGCCTTGCCTGCAAGCCAACCCCCCGACCACCCGGAGCCGAACCATGGGCATTGTCATCCCCTTCCCCGCCAAGCAGGTCCTCGACGACGAACTCGCCATCCAGCTCTGGGAGCTGGTGATGGCCGGTGAAATCGGCACGCCCGAGTACCGCCGCCTGGACGCCGAGATCAACCGCCGCCGGGCCCAGCGCGAACCGCGCGCTGCCGGCGGCCATCCGCGGGGCTGAACCCATGCCGGGTTCCCCCTGCACGCGCTGGGCGCGGCGCGCCCGCGCCCGCCCGCGCCACCGCCGTCAGCCGAGCTTCCGGATCCTGAAGCTGCGGCCCTTGACCTTGCCCGTGCGCAGCCTGTCCATGGCCTTCTGGGCCTGGCTGCGTTCGATGGCCACGTAGGTCCGGGTCGGGAACGCGGCGATCTTGCCGATCGCCGCCGCGGCCAGGCCGCCTTCGCCGGTCAGCGCGCCCACCACGTCTCCGGGGCGCAGCTTGTCCTGCCGGCCGGCGTCGATCACCAGCGTCACCATCGGCGCCGCCGCGGGCCGCGGCGCCTTGCGCGAGAGGTCGATGCGCTCCCAGCGCACGGCCTTGCCCAACTGCTCCTCGATGCCGATGACGCGGCGGCGGTCTTCGCCCGACACCAGGGCCAGGGCCAGGCCGTCCTGCCCGGCGCGGCCGGTGCGGCCGATGCGGTGGGTGTGGATGTCGGTGTCGCTGGCCAGGCCGTGGCTCACCACCACCGGCAGGCCGGCGATGTCGAGGCCGCGGGCGGCCACGTCGGTGGCCACCAGCACGGTGCAGCTGCGGTTGGCGAACTGCACCAGCACTTCGTCGCGCTCACGCTGGTCGAGGTCGCCGTGCAGGGCCAGGGCGGCGAAGCCGCGCTGCTGAAGTTCGTCGCACACCTGCTGCACGTCGCGGCGGGTATTGCAGAACACCAGCGCCGACTCCGGCTGCAGCTCGCCCAGCAGCAGCGCGATGGCGTCCACCTTGCGCGGCGGCTCCACTTCGTAGAAACGCTGCTCGATGGCCTCGGAGGCGTCGCCGCCGATGGTCACTTCCTCCGGCTCGCGCTGGAAACGCGCGCCCAGGGCGCGGATGCCCTCGGGGAAGGTGGCGGAGAACAGCAGCGTCTGCCGCTCCTTCGGGGCTTGGCCCAGGATGCCGGCGATGGCGTCGGCGAAGCCCATGTCGAGCATGCGATCGGCTTCGTCGAGCACCGCCACGCGCACCTCGTCGAGCTTGAGCGCGCCTTCGTCCATCAGCTCCTGGATGCGGCCCGGCGTGCCCACCACCACGTGCGGCGGGTGCGTGAGCGAAGCCAGGTGCGGGCGCAGCGGCACGCCGCCGCAGAACACCGAGAGCTTGAGGTTGGGCAGGAAACGCGCCAGCCGGCGGATTTCCTTGCCCACCTGGTCGGCCAGTTCGCGCGTGGGGCACAGCACCAGCGACTGCACGGCGATGCGCGAGGGGTCGACCCTGGACAGCAGGGCCAGGCCGAAGGCCGCGGTCTTGCCGCTGCCGGTGCGGGCCTGGGCGGTCACGTCGCGGCCGGCCAGCATGGGCGGCAGGCTGGCCGCCTGCACCGGGGTCATGGCGTGGTATTCGAGCACGCTCAGGGCCTGGAGCAGCGCGGGCGAAAGGGAAAGCTGCGAGAAGTCGGTCATGCCGCATTCTCGCACGCCCGGGTGGAGCCCCGGCTCAGGACGGGTCGAGCAGGGCCGCGAGAAAGTGCTGCAGCACCCGCGGCTCCATCAGCACCGTGAAGAGCACGCCGTAGGCCGCGCCCGCCAGGTGGGCGCTGTGGTTGACCTTGTCGGCCTGCCGGCGGTTGGCCCAGACCGAGTAGCCGGTGTAGAGCACCGCGAAAACGATGGCCGGCACCGGCACCACGTAAACGTAGATCGTCGCCCACGGCTGCAGCAGGATGAAGGCGAACAGCACCGCCGACACCGCGCCCGAGGCGCCCAGCGTGGCGTAGTCGGGGTCGTGCCTGTGCCGCAGGTAGCTCGGCAGCGCCGACACCACCAGCGCCGAGACGTAGAAGCCCAGGAAGCCGAAGCTGCCCAGGTAGCCGGCGAAGAAGCCCTCCATCGCCCGCCCGAAGAAGTACAGCGTGAACATGTTGAACAGCAGGTGCGGGAAATCGCCGTGCACCAGGCCGTAGCCGACGAAGCGGTGGTATTCATGGCCGCGCGTCACCGCGGGCGGCCACAGCATCAGCCGCTGCACCAGCGCGTGGTTGCCGAAGCCAAGCCACGACACCAGCGCCGTGACGGCGATGATGCCGATAGTGAAACCCAGTTCCATCGAGAGTCCCTTCCCTGCGTGGGTGTCAGCCCTTGCCCATGGGCAGGCGCTTGCCGTCCTTGGTCAGTATCTCGCATTCGCCCGTCCAGGCCGGCTGGGCCGAGGTGGAGCCGGTCATGCGGCCTTCGGCCAGCGCGCGGAACTCGGCGGCCAGGCCGGCGCGGCCTTCCTTCGAGAGCTTGCACTCCATGCGCATTTCGCCGGGCATGGTCTGCGAATAGGCGCAGGCGCCGTCCTGCTCGCCGGCCACCACGTGCTCGATGGTGAAGCCCTTCATGAACGGGTGCGGCGCCTGGTGGCTGGCGGCGCGGCAGGCCTCGATGGCCTCGGCGAAGGCGCGGTCGGCGGCGCCCGGCTCGGGCGCGGCGGGCGCCGGCTCAAGGGCAGCGGCGGCGGCGGTGGCGAGGGCAAGCAGCAGGAACAGCGGACGGTGGCTCATGGCGATCTCTCCGGTTCGGGGGGCCGCGTTCAGCGCATCAGTTCGTAGGGCCCGCCCTTCTCCAACGCACGCCGGTAGGCCGGGCGGTCGTGGATGCGGGCCAGGAAGGCCCGGAGCCGCGGGTGCGCGTCGGTGAGCGCGCCGCGGGCCTGGGCGGCCTCCAGCGGGAAGCTCATCTGGATGTCGGCGGCGCTGAACCGGTCGCCGGCGAACCAGGGCGAGCGCGCCAGCTCGCCCTCCATGTAATCCACGTGCAGGCGCAGCTGCGGGCCGATGAAGTCGGCCATCACCTTGTCGGCGATGGCCCGGGCGATGGGCCGCACGAAGAACGGCGCCGGCGCCGAGCGCACCCTGGAAAACACCAGGCTCATCAGCAGCGGCGGCATGGCCGAGCCTTCGGCGTAGTGCATCCAGTAGCGCAGGCGCCGCCATTCCGGCGTGCCCGGCGGCGGCAGCAGGCGGTCGGCACCATGGGTTTCCGCCAGGTATTCGACGATGGCGCCCGATTCGGCCAGCACCAGCGCCCCGTCCTCGAGCACCGGCGACTTGCCCAGCGGGTGCACGGCGCGCAACGCAGCCGGCGCCAGCATGGTCCTGGGGTCGCGCTCGTAGCGCACCACCTCGTAGGGCAGGCCCAGCTCTTCGAGCAGCCACAGCACGCGCTGCGAACGGGAGTTGTTGAGGTGGTGGACCTTGATCATGGGCTTCCCCGTCGGCGAGCCGGCAGCATAACGCCGCCGCCGTTCCGCGACGATTTCGCCGGGTGGTGGCAAAGTGGCGCGCATGGACAGCCCCCGTTTCGCCCTCGCCTTCCTGCTCGCCCTCGCCGCCCTGCCCGCCGCCGCCGGCGACCTGGCACCCTGCCTCGAGGGCCTGCGCCCGCAGGCCCGCGCCGCCGGCATCAGCGACGCCAGCTGGCGCCACCTCGACGGCCTCGACCGCGACCCCAGCGTTCTCGAGGCGTTGGACTACCAGCCCGAATTCCGCACGCCGATCTGGGACTACCTGGCCGGCCTGGTGGACGAGGAGCGCGTCGCCGACGGCCAGGCGCGCCTGCAGGAACACGCCGCCCTGCTCGCCCGCATCGAACGCGAACACGGCGTGGACGCCGCCACTGTGGTCGCGGTCTGGGGCGTGGAGAGCGACTACGGCCGCACCTTCGGCAGCAAGCCGCTGCTGCGCTCGCTGGCCACGCTGTCCTGCGAAGGCCGGCGCCAGCTTTTCTTCCGCGGGGAACTGTTCGCCACGCTCAAGCTCATCGAGTCGGGTGACCTCGGCGCCGAGGGCCTGGCGGGGTCCTGGGCGGGCGCCTTCGGCCACACCCAGTTCATGCCCTCGACCTATGCGCGCATCGCCGTGGACGGCGACGGCGACGGCCGCCGCGACCTGGTGGGCAGCATCCCCGACGCGCTCGCCTCCACCGCGAACTACCTGCGCAAGGCCGGCTGGCGCACCGGCCTGCCCTGGGGCTTCGAAGTGGTGCTGCCCGCGGGGTTCGACGCCTCGGTGAACGGCCGCAATGCGCGCCGGCCGCTGAAGCTGTGGCTCGCCCGCGGCATCACCCGCGCCGACGGCGCGCCGGTGGCGGCCAGCGACACGCCCGCCGCGCTGCTGCTGCCGGCGGGCAAGGACGGCCCGGCCTTCCTGGTGTTTCGCAACTACGACGCGATCTACTCGTACAACGCGGCGGAAAGTTACGCCATCGCCATCGCCCACCTGTCCGACCGGCTGCGCGGCGGCGGCGGGTTCCAGCACGCCTGGCCAACCGACGACCCGGGTCTGTCGCGCGCCGAACGGCGCGAACTGCAGGGCCTGCTGCTAGGTCGCGGCCACGCCATCGGCGCGGTGGACGGCATGATCGGCGCGCGCTCGCGCGAAGCCATCGCCGCCGAACAGGAACGCCTCGCGCTCCCGGTGGACGGCCGCGCCAGCCAGCGCATCCTCGCCGCGCTGCGCGGGCCCTCCGGCGCCCCCTCGCAGCCCCCGGCGGAATAGGCAACAATCATCGGACATCCCCCACGGAGGTCGTCCGATGAAATGGCGCAGCGCCCGTCGCAGCAGCAACGTCGAGGACCGCCGGGGCATGGGCCCCGGGGGCGGTGGCATGAAGCTCGGCCTGGGCGGCATCGCCGCGGTCGTGGTCATCGGCCTGCTCCTGGGCAAGAGCCCGATGGAAATGCTCGGGCTGGTCGCGCAGGTGCAGCAACAGGCACCCGCCGGCCCGCAGGCGCCGCCGGCGCAGGCCAACGACGAGGCCTCGCAGTTCATCGCCAGCATCCTGGGCGAAACCGAAGACGTCTGGGGCGCGGTGTTCGAAGCCAACGGCACGCAGTACACGCCGGCGCGGCTGGTGCTGTTCAGCGGCCAGGTGCAGTCGGCCTGCGGCGGCGCGACGGCCGCGGTGGGCCCGTTCTATTGCCCCGGCGACCAGCAGGTCTACATCGACCTGAGTTTCTTCGAACAGATGCAGGCGCGCCTGGGCGGCGGCGGTGATTTCGCCGAGGCCTACGTGATCGCGCACGAGGTGGGCCACCACGTGCAGACGCTGACCGGCGTGTCGGCGCGGGTGAACGAGATCCGCCGCCGCGGCGGCAACGTGGAAGGCGCCGACGGCCCGCTGGTGCGCCAGGAGCTGCAGGCCGACTGCTACGCCGGCCTGTGGGCGCACCACGCCCAGAAGCGCCACGCCTGGCTGGAGCCGGGCGACCTGGAAGAGGCGCTCAACACCGCCACCGCCATCGGCGACGACACCCTGCAGCGCCAGGGCCAGGGCCAGGTGGTGCCGGATTCGTTCACCCACGGCAGCGCCGAACAGCGCGTGCGCTGGTTCCGCACCGGCTTCGAGACCGGCGACGTGCGCCGCTGCGACACCTTCGCCGCCGGCGCGCCCTGACCGACCCCGGGCCATGGCCGGCGCCGCCGACGCCACCCCGGTATTCCGCGCCCGGGGCCTGACCAAGACCTACCGCATGGGCGAGGTCGAGGTGCCGGCGCTGCGCGGCATCGACCTCGACCTGTGGCCCGGTGAATTCGTGGTGCTGCTCGGCGCCTCGGGCAGCGGCAAGTCCACCCTGCTCAACATCCTGGGCGGGCTCGACGCCGCCACTTCCGGCGAAGTGAGCTGCCAGGGCCACCCGCTCACCGGCGCCGGCGAGGCCGCGCTCACGCGCTTCCGGCGCGAGCACGTGGGCTTCGTGTTCCAGTTCTACAACCTCATCCCCAGCCTCACCGCGCGCGAGAACGTGGCCCTGGTCACCGAGATCGCCCAGGACCCGATGCGGCCCGAGGACGCGCTGGCCATGGTGGGCCTGCAGTCGCGCATGGACCACTTCCCTTCCCAGCTTTCGGGCGGCGAGCAGCAGCGCGTGGCCATCGCCCGCGCCATCGCCAAGCGGCCGGCGGTGATGCTGTGCGACGAACCCACCGGCGCGCTCGACTCGCAGACCGGCATCGCCGTGCTCGAGGCGCTGGCGCGCACGCACCGCGAAACCGGCGCGCTCACGGTCATCATCACCCACAACGCGGTGATCGCCCGCATGGCCGACCGCGTCATCCAGCTCAGCGACGGGCGCATCGCCGGCGAACAGCGCAACGCCACGCGCGCGGAACCCTCGGAGCTGAGCTGGTGAAGGCGCTGGACCGCAAGCTGCTGCGCGACCTGCGCCAGCTGCGCGGCCAGACCGTCGCCATCGCCCTGGTGCTGGTGGCCGGCATCGCCACGCTGGTGATGTCGCTCACCGCCTACCGCGCGCTGCACGACACCCGCGCGCAGTTCTACGGCGAATACCGCTTCGCCGAGGTGTTCGCGCGCGTGGTGCGGGCGCCCTGGCCGCTGCTCGAAGACCTGCGCCGGCTGCCCGGCGTGCAGCGCGCCGAAGGCCGGGTGGTGGCGGGCGTGAACCTGGAGGTGGCCGGCTTCGACGACGCGGTGAACGGACTGGTGGTGTCGCTGCCCGATGCCCGGCAGGGCGGCCTGAACCAGCTCTTCCTGCGCGAGGGCCGCCTGCCCGACCCGCTGCGCGCGAACGAGGTGGTGCTGGGCGAAGCCTTCGCCCAGGCGCACGGCCTGCACCCGGGCGACCGCTTCGCGGCCATCCTCAACGGCCGGCGGCAGATGCTGGAAATCGCCGGCATCGGCCTCTCGCCCGAATTCGTCTACCAGATCCGCCCCGGCGACGCCTTCCCCGACCACCTGCGCTACGGCGTGGTGTGGATGCAGCGCGAGCCGCTGGCCGCCGCCTTCGACCTCGACGGCGCCTTCAACGACCTGGTGCTGGTGCTCGAGCACGGCGCGCTCGAGGCCGACGTCATCGCCCGCGTGGACGCGCTGCTGGCGCCCTACGGCGGCCTGGGCGCGCACGGCCGCGAGCTGCAGACCTCGCACCGCTTCCTGGACGAAGAGCTGGGCCAGCTGCAGGTGATGGTGCGGCTGTTCTCCTCGGTGTTCCTGGGCGTGGCGGCCTTCCTGCTCAACATCGTCATCGGCCGGCTGGTGAACACCCAGCGCGAGCAGATCGCGGTGCTCAAGGCCTTCGGCTACAGCCGCTTCGAAGTGGGCCGCCACTACGCCGCGCTGGTGGGGCTGATGGTGTTCGCGGGCTTGCCGCCGGGCGTGCTGGCCGGCGCCTGGCTGGGCCGCAGCATGGCCGACCTGTACGCGGAGTTCTTCCGCTTCCCCTACCTCGACTGGAACCTCGACCCGGGCGTGCTCGCGCTGGCCACGGGCTTCGCGCTGGCGGTGGCGGTGCTGGGCACGGCCACCGGCCTGTACCGCGCCTTCGCGCTGTCGCCGGCCGAGGGCATGCGCCCGGAGTCGCCGCCGCCCTACCGCCGCAGCCTGCTCGAGCGCCTGGGCCTCTACCGCTGGCTCGACCCCGCCGCGCGCATGGTGCTGCGCACGCTGGCGCGCCGGCCGCTGCGCACGGCGCTGAGCGTGCTCGGCATCGGCCTGGCCTGCGGCATCCTGGTGATGTCGCGCTTCCAGGACGCGGCCATCAACGAAATGATCGAAGTGCAGCTGGGCTTCGCGCAGCGCGACGACCTGGCGGTCACCTTCATCGAAACGCGCCCCGCGCGCGCGGCGCTGGAACTGCGATCGCTGCCCGGCGTCGCCGCGGTGGAACCCTTCCGGCAGGCGCCGGTGGTGCTGCGCCACGGCCACCGCAGCCACCGCCTGGCCCTGCTGGGCCTGACCCGCGAAGGCGACCTCAAGCGCCTGCTCGGTCCGTCCCTGGCGCCGCTGCCGCTGCCGGAGGACGGCCTGGTCATCACCGATTACCTCGCGGGAATGCTGGCGGTGAAGCCCGGCGACACGCTCGAGGTGGAGTTCCTGGACGGCCGGCGCGAAACGGTGCCGCTCACCGTGCGCGCGCTGAGCTACGAATACCTCGGCGTCGGCGCCTACCTCGAGCTCGGCGCGCTGCAGCGCCTGCGCGGCGAGCAGTCCAGCCTTTCCGGCGCCTGGCTGCGGCTCGAACCGGGCGCACGGGCAACCGTGGTCAAGGCCCTGCGCGAACGCCCCGGCGTGGCCGCCGCCAGCGACCGCGCCGCCATGATCGAAGGCTTCCGCAGCACCATGGCCGAAGTGATCGTCATCTTCATGTTCGTCGCCACCGCGATGGCCGCGGCCATCGCGGTGGGCGTGGTCTACAACAGCGCGCGCATCTCGCTGTCGGAACGCAGCCGCGAACTGGCCAGCCTGCGCGTGCTCGGCTACACCCGGGCCGAAGTGCGCGGGCTGATGCTGGGCGAATTGTTCACGCTGGCCGGCCTGGCCCTGCTGCCGGGCTTCGCGCTGGGCTACGGCCTGTGCGCGCTGCTGGTGCTGGGCTTCGAATCCGAGCTCTACCGCATCCCGCTGGCGGTGTCCCCGGCCGGCCTGGGCACGGCCGGGCTGGTGGTGCTGGCCGCCACCGCCGGTTCGGCCCTGCTGGTGCGCCGGCGACTGGACCGGCTGGACCTGATTGCGGTACTCAAGACCAAGGACTGACCCATGACCCGCGCCCGCCTGCTCCGCTACAGCGCCTCCGCCGCCGCCGTCCTGGCACTGGCCTGGCTGGCGCTGCGCCCGACGCCGGTGCCGGTGGACACGGTGCTGGCCGACACCGGCGAGGTGGTGGACAGCGTCGAGGCCGAGGGCCGCACGCGCCTGCTCGACCGCTACCTGATCACCGCACCCATTGCCGCCCAGGCCCGCCGCCAGTTGCTGGAGGTGGGCGATGCGGTGGCCGTGGACCAGGTGCTGGTGGTGCTCGACCCCCTGCCCGCGCCGGCGCTCGACCCGCGCGCGCGCGCCGAAGCCACCGCCACCGCCGAGGCGGCCGACAGCCAGCTGCGTGGCGCCGGCGAAGACCTGGCCGCCGCCGAGGCCGCGGCCGCGCAGGCCGCCAGCGAACTGGCGCGGCTGGAATCCCTGGGCCAACGCGACCTGGTCGCGCGCGAAGCGGTGGAGCGCGCCCGCACCCTGCAGCAGCGCGCCGCGCGCGAGGCCGCCAGCGCCCGCTTCCGCCAGGCCACCGCCCGCCACCAGCTGGAAGCCGCGCGCGCCGCCCTGGCCCTGGGCAGCCGCGCCCGCAGCGACGAACCCGCGCTCGAGCTCACCGCGCCCGTGGCCGGCGTCGTGCTGCGCCGCTACCACGAGAGCAGCCGCCCGGTGCAGGCCGGCGAACCGCTGCTGGAAATCGGCGACCCGGCGGCGATGGAGATCGAGGTGGACGTGCTTTCCGCCGACGCCGTGCGCCTGCGCGACGGCATGCCGGTGCAGCTGTTCCGCTGGGGCGAGGACGCCCCGCTCGACGGCCGCGTGCGCCGGGTGGAACCCGCCGGCTTCACCAAGGTCTCGGCGCTGGGCGTCGAGGAGCAGCGGGTCTGGGTGATCGTGGAGATCACCAGCGACCGCGAACGCTGGCTGCGCCTGGGCGATGCCTACCGCGTCAACGCCCGCTTCGAACTGGCCCGCCGCGAAGGCGTGGTGCGCGTGCCCACCAGCGCGCTGTTCCGCGAGGGCGAAGCCTGGGCCGTGTTCCGGGTGGTCGACGACGAGGCCGTGCTCACGCCGGTCACGCTCGGCCTGCGCGGTGGCGCCTGGGCGGAAATAAGCGAAGGCCTCGCGGCCGGCGACCGCGTGGTGGTGCACCCCGACCGAGCCCTGGCCGACGGCCGCGCGGTGCGCCTGCGCTGAAGCCTCAGCCGGCGGTCTCGTTCCAGCCGGCCAGGCGTTCGTCCTTCTCGTTCCAGAGCGCGTTCATCCAGGTCTGGAAGCGCTTGCGGAACTCGCGGTCGCCCTCGTAGTCGGCGCCGGCGAAACCCTCGGGGATCGGCCGCTGCTGCACGTGCACGCGCACCGTGCGCACGCGGTTGGCGAACAGGTCGGCCAGCGTGGGCGAGGCCGGCTCGTAGTGCAGCGTCACGTCCAGCACCGCGTCCAGGGATTCGCCCATGGCGCCCAGCACGAAGGCGGCGCCGCCGGCCTTGGGCCGCAGCAGGTGGCGGTAGGCGCCGCCCTGCCCCGCGTGCTTGGCCGGCGTGAAGCGCGTGCCCTCGACGAAGTTCATCACCGACACCGGGATGTGCCGGAACTTTTCGCAGGCCTTGCGCGTGGCGGCCAGGTCCTTGCCCGCCAGCTCGGGCCGCTTCGCCAGCTGGCTCTTGGTGTGCCGGCGCATGAAGGGGAAATCCAGCGCCCACCAGCACAGGCCCAGCACCGGCACCCAGATCAGCGTGTGCTTGAGGAAGAAGCGCAGCAGCGGGATGCGCCGGTTGAACACCTTCTGCAGCACCGGGATGTCCACCCAGCTGCGGTGGTTGGCCAGCACCAGGTAGCGGCCGTCGGGGCGCAGCGCGTCCAGCCCCTGCACCTCGAAGCGGGTGCGGGTGAAGCGGTCGATGAGCGCGCTGTTCACCGCGATCCAGCTCTCGGCGATGGCCGGCAGCAGGCGGTCGAGCGCGCGGCGCACCGCCGGCACCGGCAGCAGCACCTTCAGCAGCGCGGCCAGCAGCAGCGCGCCGCCCTGCAGGCCCGTGTTGCCCAGCACCAGCACGGCGGCGAGGAAAGCGCGCATGTTCAGGCGGCCCGGTAGTGGTCCACCAGCTTGTAGCGCGTGGCGTACAGGCCGAACACCGCCGCCGCCACCAGCGCGAAGCCGGCGAAGAAGAACATCAGGAAGGCCGTCTCGCTCAGGCCGCTGTTGGTGATCCAGCCGCTGACCAGTTCGTTGCGCAGGGCGGCATTGGTCATCAGCACCCACAGGTTGCCGAAGGTCACCGACAGCAGCCAGAAGCTCATGATGGTGCCCTTCATGGACGGCGGCGACTGGCTGTAGGCGAACTCCAGGCCCGTGGCCGAGACCAGCACCTCGCCGAAGGTGAGCAGCGCGTACGGCAGGATCTGCCAGGCGATGGAGGCCGGATGGCCGCCGTCGAGGTAGAGCTGGATGGCGCCCGCCACCACCCAGGCCAGGCCCGAGACGGCGATGCCGAAGCCCATGCGCCGCAGCGCGGTGGGCTCGAAGCCCAGGCGCCGCAGCGCCGGGTACAGCACCAGGTTGTTGAACGGGATCAGCAGCATCACCAGCAGCGGGTTCAGCGCCTGCATCTGCGCCGGCTGCTGCACCAGCCAGCTCGGCCACCACCACTGGTCGTGCGGCATGGCCATGGCGCCGCCCTGCAGCACCCAGGTGGAGGCCTTCTGGTCGAACAGCGACCAGAACGGCGTCACCAGCGCGAACACGATGAGGATGCGCAGCACCGCGCGCACGCCTTCCACCGCCTCGTCGGGGTGGGCGCCGCGGGCGCGCTCGAGCTCCAGGCCGGTGCCGATGCCGCCGAACAGCAGGAACAGGCCCAGCGCCAGGCAGGCGGCGATGACGAAGCCCATCTGCGGGATCAGGGCCAGCGAACCCAGCGCCGCCAGCAGGCCGAAGCCCGCCACCAGGCGGCCGGCCACCGCGCCTGGCGCCATCAGCGCGGTGCGCGCCACGTTCAGGAAGGAATGCGGGTTCGGCGACGACGGCGGCACGTGCACGTACTTCTTCCGGCCCATCCAGAAGACCACCGTGGCGATGCCCATCAGGATGCCCGGGATGCCGAAGGCCCAGGCCGGGCCCCAGGCCGCCAGGATGCGCGGCATCAGCAGCGAGGCGAAGAAGGAGCCGAAGTTGATGGTCCAGTAGAAGGCGTCGTAGACCAGCTTGGCCTTGTGCTTGTTGGTCTGGTCGAACTGGTCGCCCACGAAGGCCGAGACCAGGGGCTTGATGCCGCCTGAGCCGAGCGCGATGAGGAACAGGCCGGCGTAGAAGCCCTGCCGGTTGTCCTCGAAGATCGCGAGGAAGGCGTGGCCGATGCAGTACACCACCGACAGCCACAGCACCGTGCGGTACTTGCCGAAGAAGCGGTCCGACAGCCAGCCGCCCAGCAGCGGGAAGAAATACACGCCGATGACGAAGGTGTGGAACACGTCCTTGGCGATGCCGGCGCGGTCGGCCAGCGGGTAGGACAGCAGCAGGCTGGTGACCAGGAACGGCGTGAGGATGTTGCGCATGCCGTAGAAGCTGAAGCGCTCGCAGGCCTCGTTGCCGATGATGTAGGGCACCTGCGGCGGCATGGGCGCGTCGCGGCCGGCGTTCGGCGCGGCGGGGCTGGCAGTGGTCATCCGGGGCTTCCGTGCGGGGCTTGGCCTGCCATTCTGCACGGCCCGGCCGCCCCGCCCAAGCCCGCGCCTAGAGCCGCGCGCCCTGGGCGATGCCGTGGTTGGTGCGGCGCTCGTAGGCGCCGTCGCGGATCGAATGGCGCAGCCGGGCGCGGAAGAAGGCCTTCTGCGCCTCGCGCGCCAGGCCCTGGCAGTCCAGCGTTTCCGGCAGCGCGCGCAGGTCGGCGAGCAGGCGGCGGGCGGCGTCCACGGCGATGTCGCGGTGGCCCTCCTCGTGGCGCGTCAGGGCGTCGAGCATGGGCTCCCAGCGCGCGGCCAGCGCCTTGGGCCGGCCGCCCTTGGGCTCCCAGCGCGGCAGGTGGATGGTGACGTCGAGCGCCACCTCGAGGCCCTTGAAGCGGCAGCCGGCGGGCGTGGGCTCGAATTCGTAGCGCGAGGAGAGGTGCTGCACGGTGCGCCCGACGCCATCGCCGCCCAGGCCCTTGCCGGCGAGCGCGGCGTCGAGCTGGCGCTTGAGCGTGTCGACGCTGCGGCCGTCCACGCGGTAGTACTCGCGGCGTTCGGTGTAGGCGAACCCCGGGTCGTCCGCCGGGGGCGGCGCGGCGGCGGCCGCGACGGACAGCAGGGCGGTGGCGAGGCCGCGCACTCCCCGCATGCTCAGCGCCCGAACAGCAGGAAGGGCAGCGTGGCCACCGCCAGCATCAGCACGATGCCCAGCACCGTGGCCAGCGCCCGCAGCGGGTGCTCGCGGAAGGCCGCCCAGGCGCCAGGCGCGCGGCCCTCGGCCTCGGCCTGCACGCGTTCGGCGCGGAAACGCTCGGCGCGCGCCGACTGGTAGGCGGCCAGGTGCCGGCGCGCGTCGTCGGCGTCCTCGTCCTGCACCAGCCAGATGCCGCCGGCCGACACGCCCCACAGGCTAGGGCGCGTCTCGTAGTACTCGATGCGGCGTTCCTCGAGCAGCACGCGCACTTCCTCGGCCTCGTCCTCGGGCACGTCGCGCAGGTTGAGCAGCAGCACCGGCATGCGCCCTACTCCGCCGTGGCCGGCGCGCGCTCGCCGCGCAGGAAGCCGGCCAGGCCGCCCAGCTGCAGCGCCTGCACCCCGTCCACCACCGGCGCGAACTTCGACAGGTCGTCGGGCGTGTAGCCGCCCACGCGGTACCAGAGCGTAATGCGCGTGCCGCCGTTCTCCAGCGGCGCCAGCCGGAATTCCAGCGCACCGTGCAGGCCCATGCCCTGCAGCGGGCCGAGGCCGCCGGTCATCCGCAGGGTGCGGCCCGGGTCGACGAAGGTGACCACCATGTGGCGGGCCTGCTGGTCGCCGTGGATTTCGCAGAAACAGCCGCCGGCGCGGGGCTCGATGGACAGGTGGGCGGCGTCGCCCCACCAGGTGTGGTCGGCGGGCCACCAGCGGCCGACGTCGTGCACCAGGGCTTTCCAGGTGTCGGCCGGCGCGGTGGGTACGTCTTCGGTGTTTTCGAGCGTGAAGCCCGAGGGGCTGCTGTCCTTCACCGCGGCGGACGCGGGCAGGGCCAGCGCGAGCGCGAGCGAGGCGGTGGCGATGGGGCGCATGGTCGCCGTCTCCGTGCGGGATGGCCCCATTAAGCCGGCGACGCGCCGCGCTGGCAAGCCGCGGCGGGATTCAGCGCGCGGCACGCAGCTCGGCCAGCCGCGCCTGCTGCGCCGGTCCGACGGCGTGTTCGGTGAGGTAACGCTTGCCTTCCGGCGTTTCCAGCGCCACCGGCAGCACCCTTGCCTGCACCGGCACCTCGGCCGCCGGCGCGCGCAGCGCCCAGTCGGTGTCGGGTTCGGGCGAGAGGCGCGCGGTGGCTTCGTCGCCGGGCGCCATCACGCCGCTCACCGGGAAATGGAACTCCTGGCCCCACCAGGGCGCGGTTTCGCCCTCGCGGGTGAACTCGGCGCGCACCGACAGGCGCGCCACCGTGAGTTTCGTGCCGTTGGCCAGGACGAGCTCCACCGACGGCGCCGGCTGGCCCGTGCGGGGATCGGGCGCGTACGCATAGGTGGCGCGGATGATGTCGAAGCCGCGCACGGCCTCGCGGTCGGCGGCCACCTGGGCCTCGGTGGCCTCGAGTGCCGCGCGCTCCGCGGCCAGCGCCTGCGCCTCGGCGGCGCCTGCCCCCGGCTCCGGGCCGTCGCCTCGTCCGCAGCCGCCCAGGCCGAGCAGGGGAAGGAGCAGCAGGGTCGGCAGCAGTCGGCGCATCGTCGGGACTCCGGGGGTGGTTGCCGCGAGTCTAAGGGCGCGCGGCGCCCGGCCCCGCACCGCCCGGCGGCCATCCCCTCCCCTTCGGCGGCCCGCGGATGCCAGAATCCCGGGCCACACCGCACCGGATTCGCCCATGGCCTCCAGCCTGCTCGCCCTCATCGACGACATCGCCACCCTGCTCGACGACGTGTCGGTGATGACCAAGGTCGCCACCAAGAAAACCGCCGGCGTGCTCGGCGACGACCTGGCGCTCAACGCCCAGCAGGTGACCGGCGTGAACCCCGAGCGCGAACTGCCCGTGGTCTGGGCCGTGGCCAGGGGTTCGCTGGTGAACAAGGCCATCCTGGTGCCGGCGGCGCTGGCGATCAGCGCGCTGGAGCTGTGGCTGCACTCGCGCGGCTGGGGCGTGCCGCTGATCACGCCGCTGATGATCCTGGGCGGCGCCTTCCTGTGCTTCGAGGGCGTGGAGAAGCTGGCGCACAAGTTCCTGCACGGCAAGGCCGGCGCCGAGGCCGAACACGCCGAGCTGGTGCGCGCCGTGGCCGACGAAAGCGTGGACCTGGTGCAGCACGAGAAGGACAAGATCAGGGGCGCCGTGCGCACCGACTTCATCCTCTCGGCCGAGATCATCGTGATCACGCTCGGCACCGTGGCGACCCAGGCGTTCACCCGCCAGGTGGGCGTGCTGGTGGCGATCGCGCTGGTGATGACCGTGGGCGTCTACGGCCTGGTGGCGGGCATCGTGAAGCTCGACGACGCGGGCCTGGCCCTGAGCCGCAGACCGGGCGCCGTGGGCGCGCTGGGCCGCGGCATCCTGGTCAGCGCGCCGTGGCTGATGAAATTCCTCTCGGTGGCCGGCACCGCCGCCATGTTCCTGGTGGGCGGCGGCATCCTCACCCACAACATCCCGGCCCTGCACCACCTGGTGGCGGCCATCACGCCGGCGGGCGGCCTGGGCACGCTGGTGTCCATGCTGGCCGACGCCGTGGTCGGCATCGCACTCGGCATCGTGGTGGTGGCCCTGGTCACCGCCTGGGGCAAGCTGCGCGGCAAGGGCGCCGCCGCGCACTGAGCCCGCTCAGGGCGCCGTGGCCGGCGGCGCCCCGCCCAGGTGTTCGCGCAGGAAGCCGGCCACGCCCTGCCACACCTTCACCGGCGTGCCCTCGCGGTCAAGCGAGTGGCCGTCCTTCTCCAGGTGCAGCAGCACCGGCGGCCGCCCGGCCATGCCGAGCATGCGCACCAGCCGGCGCGTGTGCTCGTAGTCCACGCGGATGTCCTCGCCGCCGTGCACCAGCATCAGGGGCACCTTGAGCTCCTGGTAGCGGAACAGCGGCGACGTCTCGCGCATCAGGTCCGGCTGGGTGCGCGGGTCGCCGACCAGCTTCTCCATCAGCGGGCGCAGCTCGGCGTTGCGGCCGGCGTCGCTGGCGGTGAAGAACAGGCTGCGGTCGCTCACGCCCGACATCGACACCACGCAGCGGAAGCGCCCGGGCCAGCGGATGGCCGACATCAGGCCCGAATAGCCGCCGTAGCTGGCGCCCACCATGCACATGCGCGCCGGGTCGAGCGGGAACCGCGCCAGCGCCGCCTCGATGGCGGCGTCGATGTCGTCCTCGATGCCGGTGCCCAGGCTGCGGTGGCCGGCCTCCTCGAAGGCCTTGCCGTAGCCCTCCGAGCCGCGGAAGTTCACCTGCAGCACCGCGTAGCCCAGCGAGGCCAGGAACTGCACCTCGGGGTTGAAGTGGCGGCGGTCGGCCACGCCGATCGGGCCGCCGTGCGGCATCACCACCAGCGGCCGCTTGCCTTCGCCCTTGGGCAGGGTGAGGAAGGCCTCGAGCTCCAGGCCGTCACGGCTGCGCACCTTCATCACCTGCGCCGGCGTGAAGCGCATTTCCGACAGCCACGGCGCCGCCTCCTCCACCAGGCTGGCCTGGCCCTTGTCCACGTCCAGGTGGTAGATCTGCGGCGGCTGGTCGGCGCCGTCCACCCACAGCAGCAGGCGCCTGCCGTCGCGGCTGCGCCCCAGCGTGGCCACGGTGCGGTCGCGGAAAGTGCGCGCCAGCGCTTCGGCGATCTTGCGGCGGCCGTCGTCGAAATACTCGGTGACCAGCTGGCCGCCTTCGTAATAATTCACGCCCACCGGCTGGTGGCCGGCGCCGAACACGGGGCCGACGATGTCCACGCCGGGCTTGCTGAACAGCGTGCGCGTGATGCGCTTGGCCACCGGGTCGAATTCCACCAGGTCGCGCTGCGCGCGCCCTTCCTCCGAGGTGCCGTAGATCAGCCGGCCGTCGCCGGAGACCAGCATGGGCTGGAAGGCCTCGGGGCCGTCCAGCACCATCACGTCCTCGAAGCGGCCCTCGCCGCCGTACACCAGCACCAGCGTGTCGTCACGCTGCACCAGGGCCGCGCGGATGGCGCCGCGGGCATCGGTGAACCAGCCGTAGTCGTCCTCGAGCCCGGCGTTGATGCGCTCGCGCATCGGGAACTTGAACTCCTTCAGGGCACGGGCGTCGCGGAAATCGAGCCGGTGCACCATCGGCTCGCCCCGGCTGCCCCGGCTGGCGAAGAGCAGGTGCCCCGGTTCGTGCTCGAGCACGTCCACCAGCTGGCCGGTGCGCGGCACCTGGTAGGAAACGAACTCGCCGTTGTCCTGGCGCCGGAACAGGAAATACGCCGGTGGCATCCCGGGAAGGATGCGCACCTGGGCGCCGAACGTGCGCTCGTCGAGCCAGGCCAGGTCGCTTATCGGGCCGCGGCTGGTCGCCAGCCGGCGCACTTCGCCGCCGGCCAGGTCGTACAGTTCCACGGACCAGATCGCCACCGGCTCGGGCGTCTCGCCTTCCGGGGTGTCTTCCGTGGCGACGCCGGGGGACTCGATGCGCAGCACGCCGGCCACGGTATTGCCGTCGGGACCCAGCGTGATCGACTCGAGCTGCGGCTGGCGCCAGAGCGTTTCCACCGCCATGGGCAGTTTGCCCGGTGCCGGCGCCGGGCGCGTGCGGTCGCGCTCCGGGCCGGCGCCGGCCTTGCCGCGCTCGGCGGCGTAGAAGGCCGGGAACGGATCCGGGTAATGCCCGGAGTACTCGAAGCGGTAACGCGCCGCGATGGCCGGGTGCTCCTTCTCAAGCCAGTCGAGCGCGGCCAGGCCGCGGTTGGCCACGTGGAAGCGCATGTCGCGGTAGATCAGGTCGCCGGCGTAGGTCACTTCGCCGGGGCGCGATTCGAACTGGAACTCCGGCTCCTCGCGCATCACCCACTTCACCCAGCCCACGTGCAGGCTGTCCCAGCGGTACTTGCCGGCGGGCATCACGTACAGGCCCCAGCTGCGGCCGGCCTGGATGTCCTTCAGGCGGTCGCCGGTGAAGAGGCTGGTGGTGCTCTTGACGCTCAGGTAGCGCACGTCGTCGCTGGTGTCGAGCGCCACGAGCACGAAGCCCTCGTCCGGGCGGAGCTCGGGTACTTCGCCAGGCTCCACCTTGAAGTCGCGCGCCAGCGCCGGCGCGGCCGCCAGCAGGCCCAGCAGCAGCCACGCCGCGAGCGCCGCCCTCATCGGACGACGTGCCATTCGGTCTGGCGGCCCGCCGGGTACGTGAGTTTCTCCCCGTCGAAATAACCGCCCTGCTCCAGCTTCACCTGCACCCAGGTGTCGCCCCAGTCTTCCACCGGCGCACGCACGTTGCCTTCGATGGCGTAGGCGGTGCGCGGATGCAGCGGCCATTCACCGCCGGGCGTGCCGCCGTCCTGGTCGTCCCACATGCCGATGGTGGGGCCGGCGGCGTGGCCGAAGAAGCCCAGCGGATGGCTGTAGGTGCTCGAGGGAATGCCCTCGGCTTCGGCCGCCGCGCGGGTGGCGGCCAGGATGGCGTCGCCGCTGCGGCCGGCCACGAAGTTGCCGGTGAGCAGGTCCTGCCAGCGGTTGCCGGTGGCCAGCGCGGCCTTCAGCGAGGCCGGCACGTCGGTTTCGCCTTCGCGCAGCACGTAGCCCATTTCCTGAGTGTCCGTGCAGAGCTTGAGGTAGCAGAAGCCCACGTCGGTGTGCAGCACGTCGCCGCGTTCGATCAGGCCTTCGCTGCCGCAGAAGGTGCTGTCGCGCCCGCACTCGTCGCCGGCGCGCTGGCGGTTCACGTCGGGATGGAACCACACCGGCAGGCCCATGGCTTCGAAGCGGTTGCGGATGTACCAGGACACGTCGTCGGTGGTGGTCTTGCCGGGCGTGATCACCTGGTTCGAGAAGGCCTCGGCCACCACGGCGCGCGCCACGGCCATGGCCTGGGCGTGGTGCGGCAGTTCGTCGGCGGTGCGGGTTTCCGTCCAGCGCACCACCAGGTCTTCGGCCGACACCAGTCGCTGCGCGTAACCGTCGGGCAGCACGGCCAGCAGGCGCTCGCGCAGGCCCTGGCTCAGGCCGTCGGCGATGGCCCAGTCGCGCGAGGTGTTCACGCCGATGCGTTTCGGGTCGCGTTCGGCGATCAGCTTGCCCAGTGCCTGCCATTGCTCGTCCAGGTCGCCGCCGGCCCAGGCCGCGGAATACGGCGCGCCCAGCGGGTAACGGTTCACCGCCAGCCGCTCCACCGTGCCGTCGGGCTTGCGATGGAACACCAGCAGCGTGGTGCGGCGCGCGGCGAAGCTGGGCTGCGGCACCAGGGTGAAGTACACCGGGTCCTCGGCGTATTCGCGCGAGAGCACCAGCCACATGTCGAGCTTCGTTTCCGCCATCAGCGCCGGCAGCAGGGTTTCCAGCCGCGACTCGAGGATGCGGTTTTCCACGGCGGGCCGTT
Source organism: Arenimonas sp. (assembly GCF_041913985.1). Lineage (GTDB taxonomy): Bacteria > Pseudomonadota > Gammaproteobacteria > Xanthomonadales > Xanthomonadaceae > Arenimonas. Next base: position 68,514 of record NZ_JAYSEG010000005.1, on the reverse strand, counting down.
CGCGCGGCGCCAGCAGCGTGGGCATGGCCGGGGTGGCGGCGGCCAGGGCGGGCGCCAGCAGCAGCGCCGGGAGCATCAGGGGAATTCGGGACATCGGGGCGCCTGCGCGTGGAGGTTGCCCCGAGCATACCGATCCGGGCCACACTGTTGCAGCGCCCGGGGCTGCGGCGGCGGGCGCGTGGCCGCAGAATGCCGCCTTTCCCCCTGGTATCCCCCCGTGCCCACCATCCAACGCATCTCCGCCTTTTCCGACGGCAACGTCGGCGGCAACCCGGCCGGCGTGGTCATCGCCGAGGAACTGCCCGACGCCGCGACCATGCAGCGCATCGCCGCCGACGTCGGCTATTCCGAAACCGCCTTCGCCGCGCCCGATGCCGACGGCTGGCGCGTACGCTATTTCTCGCCGCTGGCCGAGGTGCCCTTCTGCGGCCACGCCACCGTGGCGCTGGGCGCGGCCCTGGCGAAGTCCAAGGGCGACGGCGTGTTCCCGCTGCAGACCAACCATGCCCGCATCAGCGTGCAGGGCTGGCGCGACGGCGACCAGCTGCGCGCCGCGCTGCAGTCGCCGCCCACCCGCAGCGAACCGGCCTCGCCCGGGCTGCTGGCCAGCGCGCTGGAACTGTTCGGGCTCACGCCGGGTGACCTGGACCCGCGGCTGCCGCCGGCCCGCATCCACGCCGGCGCCGACCACCTGCTGCTGGCCCTGCGCGACCCGGCGAAACTTTCCGCGATGGCCTACGACCTCGAGGCCGGCCGCCTGCTGATGGAAGACGCGGCCCTGCTCACCATCGCCCTGGTGGTGGCGGAAACGCCGCGCCGCTTCCACGCCCGCAACGCCTTCGCGGTGGGCGGCGTGTTCGAGGACCCGGCCACCGGCGCCGCGGCCGCCGCGCTCGGCGGCTACCTGCGCGACCTGGGCTGGCCCCACGGCGGCGCGGTGGAGATCGTGCAGGGCGTGGACATGGGCCTGCCTTCGCGCCTGCACGTGGAGATCGGCCCGGAACCGGGCGCGTCCATCCGCGTCAGCGGCGCCACCCGGCCGCTGGCGGGCTGAAGGCTACTTCTGCAGGAACTGGATCAGCTGGGCGCGCTGGTTCGGGCCCAGCAGCCGCAGCAGCGGCAGCAGCCGGCCGATGACGGCGGGCAGCTTGGGCAGCGCTTCCTGGGCGCGGCCCTCGCGCAGCAGCTCGAGCACCGCGTCCACCGACACGGGCGCCGCCGCGGGCGCAGGTGACGGCGCAGGCGCGGCCACGGCGGCCGGCGGTTCCGGCGCGGGTGCAGGTGCAAGTGTTGGTGCCGGGGCCGGTTCGGGCACCGGTGCAGGTGCCGCGGCGGGCATCGCCGCCTCCTGCACCGGCAGCACCGGTACGCCGGCTTCGCGCGCCACGTCCAGCCGCGCCTGGCAGGCGTCGAGCGCCTCCTGCGGCCCCATCGCCGAATCCATCAGCGGGCTGAGCACGGCGGCATGCAGCTTCACCGCCACCGGTTCGCCCTCGAACACCGGCGGGTTCGCCAGCACCTCGGCCTGCAGGCGTTCGACCATGGCGACGATGCCGGCCTCCTGCCCGCCCGGCAGCGACAGCGCGAAACCGCCCAGGCCGAAACGCGCCGCGGTGTCTTCCTTGCGGATGCGGCCGCGCAGCTGGCGCGCCAACTGCAGCACCAGGGCCTCGGCCAGGTCGCGGCCGTAGTACAGGAAGAAGCGGCGGAAATCCTCCACCTCCAGCCGCACCAGGCACAGCGGCTGCTGGTGCCGGCGGGCGTAGGCGATGTCCTGCTGCAGGCGTTCCAGGAAGCCGGCCTTGTTTGCCAGGCCGGTGAGCGCGTCCACCGCCACCTGCGACTGCAGCTGGCGCGTGACGCGCTGGTAGTTGGCGTGGGCGCGGGCGCGCGCCACCAGGTCGGAGGTGGTGAAGGGCTTGGTGATGAAGTCGGTGGCGCCCTGGTCGAGCGCCTTCATGCGCGCGGCCTCGTCGTTCTCGGCGCCGGTGACCACGATCACAGGCAGGCCCTGCACGCCCGGGTCGTCGGCGCCGCGGATGGTGCGCAGCAGCTCGTAGCCGTCCATGCGCGGCATGTTGAGGTCGGTGAAGACCACCTGGATGCCCGGGTCCTGCTGGATCTGCGCCCAGGCATCGACGCCGTCGTCGCCGGTGACGACGTCGAATTCCTCGCCAAGCATCTTGTGGGCGGCCTTGCGCATCAGCTTGGAATCATCCACCACCAGGACGCGCGCCCTGGCGCCGCTTTCACCGGTCATCGGACCCCCTGCCCGCAACGTACCCGGCCCACGTTACCCCAAGCCGCGGCGGTCGCCCAAGAGCGCGGTCACAGTTCCGGGCCCGGCTCAGGATCCGGCGGAGAAACGCAGTTCGCCGGTGATGGCCGGCGCGTCGGCCGGCCGGAACAGGTCGTCGCCGCGCACTTCGAAGGCCACCACGTAATCGCCGTCCTCGCGCCGCACGCGGATGCTGCCGCTGCCGCTGGGCAGCATGCGGCGGCCGCGCCGGGCGTCGGTTTCCTCGGCCAGCACCACCTCGCCTACCCCCGCCTGGCCCACGGCACCCGGTGCGCCGAGCGGCATGGCGCGGTAGTCGCCGTCGAGCGAGCCCTGGCCCGCCGGCACCTGCAGCACCACGCGGGCGTAGAGCGAATTGTCGTCGTTGGCCAGTTCGATGCTGTGCGCCACCACGCCCTCGCCGGCGCGGGCGCGGCTGCGGCGGATGCCGGGCGTGCTGAAGCGGAACTCGTGCCCGTCCACCACGAAGCGGGCCTGGTTGCCGGCCGCCGGCGCTTCGTCGGCCAGCGGCGCCACGACCGGCGCCGGCGTGCCCGCCGCCTGCGCGACCCAGGCGTCGCCGCAGCCCGCCAGGGGCGACAGCAGCAGGGCGAACAGCAGGGGCAGGCGCGGGCTCATCTGTCCTTGGATACGCATGCCCTTCTGCCGGGCGGCCACCTGCGAAGGCTGGCGGGCGGGCCCGGCCGGGCTATCATCGGGCCATACCCCACCGGATATGCCGATGGCCGCGCCATCCCACCCGCAGGCGGAGCACTCCGCCCGCCTGAGCGACCTGCACCTGCTGCCGCGGCGCGTGTACCGCTTCCGCGTGCTGGGCATGGGGCTGGCCGCGCTCCCGGTGGCGCTGGTGCTGCGCGAGCTCGACGCGCCGCTGGCGAGCTGGGCCTGGCTGCTGGCCTCGTGTTTCGCCTGGCCGCACCTGGCCTGGTGGCTGGCGCGGCGCAGCGCCGACCCCTTCCAGGCCGAACTGCGCAACCTGATGGTCGACTCGATGGTCGCAGGGCTGTGGGCGCCGCTGCTGCACTTCAACGCCCTGCCCTCGGTGCTGCTGATGTCGGTGGCCACGGCCGACAAGATCAACACCGGCATCCGCGGGCTGTGGCTGCGTTCGCTGCCGGGCATGCTGCTGGCGGTGCTGGCGGGCGGCCTGCTCACCGGCTTCGCGTTCGCGCCGGCCACCTCCATGCCGGTGCTGCTGGCCTGCCTGCCGATCATGGTGATCCACACGCTGGCGGTGAGCCTCAACAGCTTCATGCTGGTGCGGCGCGTGCAGCTGCAGAACCGGCAGCTCGACGAACTGAGCCGCGTCGACGTGCTCACCGGCCTCGACAGCCGGCGCCACTGGCAGGACCAGGCCGGGCGCCTGCTGCAGTGCCGGCACGCCACCGGCCTGCCGGCCACGCTGGCGCTGGTGGACCTGGACTGGTTCAAGGACATCAACGACCAGCACGGCCACGCCGTGGGCGACGACGTGCTGCGTGGCATCGCCGCGCTGGTGCGCCGTGCGGCCGGGCCCGAGGCCCACGCCGGCCGCCTGGGCGGCGACGAGTTCGCCATCGCGCTGCCGGCCACGCAGGCCGAGGCCGAGGCCATGGCCGAGCGGCTGCGCGCCTCGGTGGAAGCCTTCTCGCTGCCGCAGGCGCCGGGCCTGCGCTGTTCGGTGAGCATCGGCCTGGCGCAGGCGCGCGACCACGACCTGGGCCTGCGCGAGTGGATCGAGTCGGCCGACAAGGCGCTCTACCGCGCCAAGCACGGCGGCCGCAACCGCACCGCCAGCCAGGCCGCCGGGACCTCGGCCCAGCCGGTCTGATTCAGTCGCGCCCGGCGCCGCCACGTCGCAGCACGAAGCCCAGCGCGCCCAGCAGCACCAGCGCCACCGGCACCATGGGCAGCCACACGGGCAGCGGCTCGCTCTTTTCCCGGGCCGCCGCCGGCTGCAGCCAGCGCTGCTGCAGCCGCGCCAGCTCGCCGCTGGCCTCGAGGGCCGCGAGCCCCGCGTCCAGTTCCGCCACCAGTTCCGGGCGCGCCGGGTTCACCCCGAAGGCGTAGTTGCGCTCCAGCCACGGCGGGCCGACCGGCTGCACCTCGTCCAGTCCGCCCCGGGCGATGGCGCGCTCGGCGATGTCGGAGGGCAGCAGCGCGTAGTCGGCATTGCCGGCGGCCACGGCGGCCAGCGCCGCGGCTTCGTCGTTCATCGGCCGCAGCACGGCGTTGGCTTCCCGGCTGATCAGCCATTCCCAGGCCATGCCGCCGAACTGCACGGCCACGCGGCGCCCGGCCAGCTGGTCGGGCGTGCCCACCTGCTGGCCGCGCCGCCCGTAGAGCACGTGGTGGCGGCGCAGGAAGGGCCGGCTGAAGCGGAAGCGCTGGGCGCGGTCTTCGGAAATGAACATGGGCACGGCATCCACTTCGCCGTGCTCGAGGCGGTCGAGCATGCGGCCCCACTCGCCGAACTCGAAGCGGGGCGACAGCCCGCGCTCGCGGGCGATAGCCTGCATGACGGCCACGTCGAGGCCCTGCGGCGTGCCGTCCTCGGCCAGGTAGTGGAAGGGGCGGTAGTTCGGGTCGCCGCCCACGCGCAGCGACTGCGGCGCGGCGGCCTGCGCCGGCAGGCAGGCCAGTGCCAGCAGCAGGACGGCGAACCAGAGCCTCAGCGGCATACCTGGCGCGCGCCTTCCATCATGGTGCCGTTCGGGCACAGGCGGCGCAGCTCGGCCTGCAGGGAGCGCACCCGGTCGCCGGCGGCCAGGCGCCGCTCCTGCCACTCGTGCTCGAGCATCTTTCGTTCGGCCTCGGCTTCCGGGGCCTGTTCGCGGCCCTTCTGGGCGGCGTTGAGCGCCCGCACCGCCTCGCGGTAGTCCCGCATCACGCCGCGCTGCGCGGCCTGGGCCGAATTGATCTCGTGGTAGAGCTGGCCGACGCGGTCGAGCGGGCTGCCGTCGTCCTCGGGGAGCGGCGGCTTGGGCGCGGTGCGGCCGCGCGGGCGCGGCGCTTCTTCGGCGCCGACCGGGGCCGGGGCCTGCCTGGTGCCCGCGGCGGGCGCCGGGGCGTCCTCGATGTGCGGTTTCTGGTCCTTCTGGCCCGGGCAGGGATTGTCCTGGTAGCGGGTTTCGCCGTTGATGTCGCACTTGTAGACGGCGGCGTGCGCCGCGGGCGACAGCAGCAGCGCCATGGCGAGGGCGGGAACCAGGGGCGTTCGGCGCATCGGGTCGTTCCGGATCGGGGGGCTTTTGATCATAGGCCAGGACGGCGCCCCGGCAAGGGGGATATTGCATTGCAGCAAGGTCTAGACTCGGGCCATCCGGTTCCCGCCCGCCCAGGAGGATGTCATGGCCACCGCCGCCAGCAAGCCCCGCCGCAAGGCCGCCGCGAAGAAGTCCACGCCGAAAAAGGCCGTGGCGCGCAAGACGGCCGCGAAGAAGACCGCCAGCAGGAAAGTCGCGGCGAAGAAGAAACCCGTCGCGAAGAAGTCGGTCGCACGGAAGTCGGTTGCGAAGAAATCCGTCGCGAAAAAATCCGTCGCGAAGAAGTCTGTGGCGAAGAAGTCTGCCGCAAGGAAGTCCGTGTCCAAGAAATCCGTGGCGAAGAAATCGGTCGCCAGGAAGTCCGTCGCGAAGAAATCGGTGGCAAGGAAGTCCGCCGCGAGCAAGCCGGCCGTGAAGAAGGCCGCGGCCAGCAAGACCGCCGCGAAGAAATCCGTCATCAGGAAGGCCGCCCCGCCGAAGCCCACCGCGGCCATGGCGCCGCCGCCACAGGCCAGGCCGGCGCCGGTGGTCGGCGCGCCGCCGTTCCTGGGCACGCCGCCCGCGCCGGCCGAGCCCCCCCACGCCTCGCCGCTCGACGGCGCCAAGGGCCCGCAGCAGGTGCGTTCGAGCAAGGCGCACGTGCCGCTGCAGCGCGAACTGCCGGGGCCGCACGACTCGCAGGTGCGGCTCAACGACCACCAGCAGCGCTACATCCACCGCAAGCTGCCGCGCTGAACCGCGCCGGGCGGACGCATCCAACCGGGCGGCAGGCCGCCCGGTAGTTGTGGTTTGATGGGGCGATGTCCGCCCGCCCGCGCGTCCTGCCCCGACTGACCTACCGCTTCCGCGTGCTCGGCATGGGCCTGGCCGCGCTGCCGCTGGCCGTGGTGCTGCACGACCTCGACGCCGGCTGGCCGGCCTGGGCCTGGGTGGCGGCCACCTGCTTCGCCTGGCCGCACCTGGCCTACTGGCTGGCGGTGCGCAGCCGCGACCCTTACGCGGCCGAGGCCCGCAACTTCGTCATCGACTCGGTGTTCGCCGGCAGCTGGCTGCCGCTGATGCACTTCAACCTGCTGCCCAGCGCGGTGCTGCTCACCGTGGTCACGGCCGACAAGGTGAACTCGGGCGTGCCGCGCCTGTGGCTCAAGGCGCTGCCCGGCACGCTGCTGGCGATGCTGGCCGTGGGCCTGGCCACCGGCTTCGCGGTGGACTACCCCAGCCGCACCGCGGTGGTGCTGGCCTGCCTGCCCATCCTGGTGATCCACACGCTGGCCGTCAGCGCCAACCTCTACCGCCTGATGCGGCGCGTGCAGCAGCAGAACCAGCAGCTGGAGGAACTGGCGCGGCGTGATTCACTCACCGGGCTCGACAGCCGCGGCCACTGGCAGTCGCAGGCCCGCCGCCAGCTGGAACGCCGAGGGTCCGATGCACCGCCGCTGACGCTGGTGTTGATCGACATCGACCATTTCAAGGACATCAACGACCACTTCGGCCACGCCGCCGGCGACGACGTGCTGCGCACGCTGGCCGCCCTGGTGCGCGACACCCTGCCCCCGGGCCAGGTGGCCGGCCGCCTGGGCGGCGACGAGTTCGCCGTGCTGCTGCCGCTCGGCCAGGCCGGCGCCAAATGCGAGGCAGAGCGCCTGCGCGAGGCGGTGCAAGCGGCGGTGTTGGAAGGGCAGCCGGGCCTGAAGTTTTCAATCAGCCTGGGGCTGGCGGAAGCGCCCGCCGGCGGCGAACTGCGCGACTGGATGGAAGCCGCTGACCAGGCGCTCTATCGCGCCAAACATGGCGGCCGCAACCGCACCGAGGGCCGGGTGATGGACTAGGATGGAGGCCTTCACGCCGCTCCGGAGTCCCGCATGTCGCTTCGCCCGCTCAGCCTCGCCATCGCGCTCACCTTCGCCACCGGCCTGGCCGCCTGCCAGCGCGCCGAACAGGCGCCCGCGCCCACCGAGGCCAGCGCCGACGCCGCCGCCGACGCCGCCCAGCCCGCCAACGACATCGCCGCGAAGGTGGCCGCCTACGCCGAGGTGCCGCTCACGGCCGACCTGTCGCAGCTTGCCGAGGGCGACCGCCAGGCCATCCGCCTGCTGCTGCAGGCCGGCGAGATCATGGACGCGCTGTTCTGGAAGCAGACCTGGGGCGACAAGGACGCCCTGCTCTCGGGCATCAGCGACCCGGCCACGCGCCGCTTCGCCGAGATCAACTACGGCCCCTGGGACCGCCTGGACAACGACGCGCCCTTCGTCGAAGGCATCGGCCCGCGCCCGCCCGGCGCGCGCTTCTACCCGGAAGACATGACGAAGGAAGAATTCGCCGCCGCCGACCTGCCCGGCAAGGACGGCCTGTACACGCTGATCCGCCGCGACGAGGCCGGCAAGCTCACCGTGGTGCCCTACCACGTGGAATACGCGGCCGAACTCGGCCAGGCCGCCGACCTGCTGCGCCAGGCCGCCGAAGTGGCCACCGACGAGAGCTTCCGCAACTACCTGCGCCTGCGCGCCGACGCGCTGCTCAGCGGCGAGTACCAGGCCAGCGACATGGCCTGGATGGACATGAAGACCAGCCCCATCGACGTGGTCATCGGTCCCATCGAGAGCTACCAGGACGCGCTGTTCGGCACCAAGGCCGCGTTCGAGGCCTTCGTGCTGGTCAAGGACATCGAATGGAGCCAGCGCCTGGCGCGCTTCGCCGCGCACCTGCCGGCGCTGCAGCGCGGCCTGCCGGTGCCCGGGGCCTACAAGGCCGAGATGCCCGGCACCGACGCCGACCTAAACGCCTACTTCGCCATCTACTACGGCGGCGACGCCAATTCCGGCGCCAAGACCATCGCCATCAACCTGCCCAACGACGAACAGGTGCAGCTGGCCAAGGGCTCGCGCCGCCTGCAGCTGGAAAACAGCATGCGCGCGAAGTTCGACACCATCCTGGTGCCCATCGCCGACGCGCTGGTGGCCGAGGACCAGCGGGCGCACATCACCTTCGACGCCTTCTTCGAGAACGTGATGTTCCACGAAGTGGCGCACGGCCTGGGCATCAAGAACACGCTCGACGGCAAGGGCACGGTGCGCGAGGCGCTCACCGACCTGGCCAGCGGCTACGAGGAGGGCAAGGCCGACATCCTGGGCCTGTACATGATCGGCAAGCTCGGCGAGATGGGCGAACTCGACGCCGCCAGGCGCAACGACAACTACGTGACCTTCCTGGCCGGCATCTTCCGCTCGGTGCGCTTCGGCGCCTCCAGCGCGCACGGCAAGGCCAACATGGTGGCCTTCAACTGGCTGCAGCGCGAAGGCGCCTTCGCCCGCGACCCCGCCACCGGCCGCTACCGCGTGGACTTCGACAAGATGCAGGCGGCGGTCGATTCGCTGTCGGCCAAGATCCTCACGCTGCAGGGCGACGGCGACTACGCCGGCGCGAAGGCGCTGTTCGAGGAAATGGGCAACATCGGCCCCGACCTGCAGGCCGACCTGGACCGCGTGCAGGCCGCCGGCATCCCGGTGGACATCGTGTTCAGGCAGGGCCCGGCGGTGCTGGGCCTCTGACGGGGGTTCAGCGCAGCTGGCTGTCCTTGCTGCCGCGGCGGTTGTAGCCGCTGGCGGCGCGCTGCTCGCGGTCGTGCGCTTCCTGGCAGGGCACGCACAGGCGCACGCCGGGCAGCGCCTGGCGCCGGGCCTCGGGGATCGGGGCCTCGCACTCTTCACAGCGCTCCAGCGACGGGCCCTTGGGCAGTTGCTGGCGCGCGCGCTTGATGGCGTCCTTCACGGTCGCGTCGATCTGGTCCTGCACCGCGCCGTCGCCCGCCCACCCGGTAGCCATGCCCTTCTCCATGAAACAGGGGTCTGACCCCTATTCTGTGGGCGGGGCGGCCGGGTTCCAAGGCGGGCATGGATTTCCCGCGGCGGGGCTGGCAATGTCAGGGCCGCAACCAGGGGGCGGCATGGCCATCGACGACACACCCCAGCGCTTCGCCAGCCAGGGCGGCTGGCTGGATTCGGGCGTCTTCCGCGCGCTGCTGGTGGGCGCCTGCACACTTGGCTTCCTGCTGGTCTGGCTGGTGGTGCCCGAGCAGGGCGTGCGCCAGGACACTTCCTGGTTCCCGGTGTCGCTGCACGCCGCCACCGAGGTCTTCGCCATCGTGGTGGCGGCGATGGTGTTCTCGGTGTCCTGGCACGCGCACCGGCCCGAGCGTCCGGGCAACCTGATCGTGCTGGCCTGCGCCTTCCTGGCCGTGGCCCTGCTCGACTTCGCGCACATGATGTCCTACCGCGGCATGCCCGACCTGGTCACGCCCGCGGCGCCGCAGAAGGCCATTTCCTTCTGGCTCGGCGCCCGCATCGTCGGCGCGCTGGCCGTGCTCTACGTGGTGTTCCGGCCCTGGGTGCCGTTCCGCCGCCCCGGCACGCGCTACGCCTGGCTGGCCGGCGCGCTGGCCTACGTGGCTGCGGTGGCGTGGCTGCAACTGGCGCACCCGGAATGGTGGCCCACCTTCTTCGTGCCCGGCCAGGGCCTGACGCTGCTGAAGGTGCTGCTGGAAGCGACGGTGGTGGCCATGATGGCCGTGGCCATGCTGCGCCTGCTGCACGTGGGCGAGCTCTACCCCACCTTCGATACCCGCGGGCTGGTCGCGGCGTCGGCGCTGTGGATCCTGTCCGAGCTGTGCCTGACGATGTACGAGAACGTCAACGACCTCTTCAGCCTGGTCGGGCACGTGTACAAGGTGCTGGCCTACCTGCTGGTGTACCGCGTGGTGTTCGTGGCCAGCGTGCGCGAACCCTACGAACGGCTGGCGGTGGAAACCGCGCGCAGCCGGGCCGCCGAGCAGCAGGTCGAGGCGCTGGCCTTCTACGACCGCACCACCGGCCTGCCCAACCGCGCCCTGCTGCGCGACCGCTGCACCCAGGTGCTGGCCGCGCGCAGCCAGGACAACGGACACGCCGCGCTGCTTCTTCTCAACATCGACGGCTTCAAGCACATCAACGATTCACTGGGCCACGCCGCCGGCGACGCCCTGCTGCGCGAGCTGGCGCACCGGCTGCCGGCGCAGGTCGGCGAACCGGACACGGTGTCGTGCCTGGGCGGCGACGAATTCGCGGTGCTGCTGCGCGAAGTGTGCGACGCCGGCAGCGTGGCCGCCGCGCAGGAGCGCATCCTGGCCGCGCTGGCCGAACCGGTGCCGGTGGCCGGGCGCGAACTGCGCATCACGGTGTCCATGGGTGCCGCGCTGTCGCCGGGCGACGGCCAGGATTTCGACACCCTGCTGCAGAACGCCGGCACCGCCCAGCACCGCGTCAAGGAAGCGGGTGGCAACGGCTGGCGTTTCTACGACGCCACCATGAACGAGGAAGTGAGCGAACGCCTGGCGCTGCGCAACGGCCTGCGCCAGGCGCTGGAGCGCGGCGAGTTCGTGCTGCACTACCAGCCGCAGTTCTCGCTCGACGACGGCGCGCTGGTGGGCGTGGAGGCGCTGGTGCGCTGGCGCCACCCCGAACACGGCATGGTGGCGCCGATGCGCTTCATCCCCGAGGCCGAGGACAGTGGCCTGATCGTGCCGATCGGGCTGTGGATCCTGCGCGAGGCCTGCCGGCAGGCGGCCGCGTGGCGCCAGGCCGGGCTGGACGTGCCGCGCGTGGCGGTGAACCTTTCGGCCAAGCAGTTCCAGCGCGGCGACGTGGCCACCGACGTACTCGAGGCGCTGTCGGCCGCCGGCCTGCCGCCGACGGCGCTGGAACTCGAGCTCACCGAATCGATCCTGCTCAAGGGCGCCGACACGGTGCTGGCCACCGTGCACAAGCTGCGCGGCCTGGGCGTGCACCTGTCGATAGACGACTTCGGCACCGGCTATTCCAGCCTGGCCTACCTGCAGCACTTCCCGGTGGACAAGCTCAAGATCGACCAGTCCTTCGTGCGCCGCCTGGGCGAGGAAGGCGACGCGCAGGTGATCGTGTCGACCATCGTGCAACTGGCGCGCTCGCTGGGCCTGGGCACCATCGCCGAAGGCGTCGAGGACGCCGCCACCGCCGAACGGCTGGTGGCCCTGGGCTGCCAGCAGGGCCAGGGCTACCACTTCGCGCGGCCGATGCCGCCGGCCGAGCTGGCCGTGCTGCTGGCCGGGCGCCAGCGCGTCGAGGCGGCGCTCAGACCTTCTTGAGGTAGATGGCCTTGAGCTGCATCGGGCTGCCGTCCACGCGGCCTTCGACGTCGTGGTCGCCGCCGACCACGCGCAGGTTGCGCACCTTGGTGCCCTGCTTGAGGGTGAGCGAGGAGCCCTTCACCTTCAGGTCCTTCACCAGCACCACGTCGTCGCCGTCCTGCAGCAGGTTGCCGTTGGCGTCGCGCACTTCCAGGCGCTCCTCGCCGGCCTCGGCCGCGGCCGCCTTCGGGTCCCACTCATGGCCGCAGTCGGCGCAGACCAGCTGGCTGCCGTCGGGGTAGGTGTTTTCCATGCCGCAGGCGGGGCAAGGGGGAAGCGTGGGCATTGGCAAGATCCTGGTCCGGGTAACGGATTATACCGCCCGTCCTGATGGGTGCGCCTGGCACATCGTGCGCGCAATCCCGGCATACGAATACCGGAAAGCCTGCACGCCAGGGTGACAACCTGCATGGTCAGCCACCGGCACGCCCCTGCCTATCATCTTCATATCAAGATATGCGGGGAATGCCATGGCTGACAGCATTGATCACTTTTTCGCCCGCTGGCGCGCCCAGGCGATACCCGGCATCGATATCCGGGAGGACGTGCACTACCTGTACCGCATGGTCCGCATCTGCAAGCTCCTTAGCCAGCGCGTGGAGGCCTGCTGCACGCGGCATGGCCTGACGCCATCGCAATATGAAGCGCTGTCCGCCCTGCTCCGGCATTCGCCGACGCCGCTCAGTGCACAGGACCTGATGGCGGCAAGCATGCTCACGTCAGGCTCGGTCACGGCGATGATCAGCCAGCTGGTGTCGTCGGGCCTGGTGGAACGGACCCAGTGCCCGAAGGACCGCCGCCGGATCGAGGTCAGGATAACGGCCGAAGGCACGCGGGTGGTCAAGGCGGCGATCTTCGACCGGCTTACCGACAACGAACTCCTTTCGCGGCTGCTCGAAGGCAGCGACCAGAAGCAGGCAGACCGCCTGATGCGCAAACTGCTGGCCTCGCTGGAAGGTACCGGCGAGGCGCTCGCTGCATGATGAGGGCCCTGCACACCTCGACGCAGTTCCCGACCCGGGCCTACCTTGCGCGCGTCGGGCTGCCTGCGCTGCCGCCGCCGACCGCCGACGGCCTGTCGGAACTGGTGCTGGCGCAGGTGCGATCGATCGCCTTCGAGAACCTCGACGTGCTCGCCGGCGTGCCGGTGCGGCTCGACCGCGCGATCGTGTACGAGAAGATCCTGGGCGCCGGCCGCGGCGGCTATTGCTTCGAGCTAAACGCGCTGATGTCCGGCGCGCTCGAGGCCGCCGGGTTCGACGTGCGGCCGGTGATGGCACGCGTCACCTACGGGCGCACCGTGCCTGGACCGGCCACGCACCAGGCGCTGGTGGTGAAATGCGACGGCCAGGAGTGGCTGGTGGACGTGGGATTCGGCGGCCCCGGCCCCGAGCGCCCGCTGCCGATCGTGGCGTCCAAGGTCCACACGGTCGAAGGCACGCAGTTCCGGCTGGTGCCCAGCTTCGGCGGCGACCTGCACCTGCAGCGAAAGGTCGGCAACGAATGGAACGGACTTTTCCTGCTGTCACTGGCGCAGACGCGCAGCACCGACATCCAGGCCGCCAACCACTTCATCTCCTCGTGGAAGCGTTCGCCGCTCAGGCACCGGCTCATGTGCACCCTGCCCGTGCCCGGCGGCCTGCTCACCGTGCAGGGCACCGACCTGGTGCGGCTTGACCGGCAACTTTCCGAAGTGGAGCGCCGGCCCTTGAACGATGCCCTGGGCTTCTACGACACGCTGCGCGGGCCGCTTCGCATCAAGGCCGACCCGGCCCTGGTGCAGCGCGCCTGGGAAACCGCCGTGGCGGCCATCAAGTTCGTCACGCCCTGAACGGGCGCGGCGCGCTCAGCCGCCGCAGCCGCCGCAGCACACCGAGGGACGCGGGCGCACGGCGTTCGGCGGCACCTCGCAGCCGGTTTCGTGCAGCAGGCCGAGCAGTTCGCCGGTGGTCACCGCGGCCGACACGCGCAGCACGGGGGTGAACGGGTCCAGGTCGACCACCGCGGCCGGGTCGGCGGCGCAGAGCACTTCGTTGATGGCACCCAGGTCGGCGGCCACGCCGGCGATGTTGACTTCGTATTCCATGCTTCCACCCTCGCGTCGGGGCGCCGGGGCGGCGCCTGTGGCGCACAGGGTCGGGCCGTGGCGCCCGCCGCGCCCTGACCCGGGTCAAGCCGGCGTGTTTCCGCCGGGCGGGCTCAGGGCTGGCGCAGGAAGGCGATGACCGGCTGCACGGTGGCCGCCGGGTCTTCTTCCTGCGGCACGTGGCCGAGTTCGGGGAACACCACCAGCTGGCTGCCGGCGATGTCGCGATGCAGGCGCTGGCCGTTGTCGGGCGGGATCAGCCGGTCGCGCCCGCCCCAGAGCACCAGGGTGGGCACGCGCAGCGTGGCCACGCGGGCGGCGTCGGCTTCCGTGGGCAGGTGCCGGAAGCGCTGGCCCAGCGCGGCGCGGTTGCCCTCGCGCACGGCCAGGTCGTAGTAGCGCTCCACCAGCGCCGGCGACACCCGGTCCGGGTTGCCGTAAACGTCGCGCACGCTGTTGGCGATCACGAAGCGCGGCAGGAAGTGCTGCATCACCCCGTTCACCGCCGGCATCGCTGCCAGCCGGAAGCCCAGCGGCACCGATTCGGCGTTGCGCGGATAGGCCAGCGCGTCCACCAGCACCAGCTTCTGCACGCGCGCCGGGTGCGCCAGCGCGAATTCGATGGCCACCTGGCCGCCGAAGGAATTGCCGGCGACGACGGCCGACTCGATGCCCAGTTCGTCCATCAGCGCTTCCAGGAAGCGCACGTAGCGCAGCGTTTCATATTGCCCGCGCGGGTCGGGGCCGGTGAGGCCGAAACCCGGCAGGTCCATGCTCACCACGCGTTCGCCGGGCAGGTGCGACACCCAGCCTTCCCAGGTGTGCAGGCTGGCCGAGGTGCCGTGCAGCAGGATGATCGGACTGGCATCGTCGCGCGGGCCCTGGTCGCGCAGGTGCACGCGCAGGCCGTCCACTTCGACGAAGCGCGAGGGCGGCGGCGCCCAGCGGGCTTCCAGCGCGGCCACCGGCACGTCCGGCGCCCAGGACAGGGCCAGCGCGCCGGCCAGCAGCACGCCCGCCACGCCCGCGGCCTTCCAGCCCCACCCGCCTTTGCGCTTGCGCCTCATCGGCCCGTTCCGGCTACGCGCCCAGTCCGGGCGCAAATACCACGCTACCCGCCCCGCGCGGGCCTTGCCACGGGCGGATGGTCATGGAAACGGGACGCCGGCGCCCGGATGTGGGACACTGCCGGCCCATTTCCCCACCCTCAGGCCCCAGCCATGAAGAAGAAAGCCCGCGCCCGTCGCCGCGCCGCCCGCCTGCGCAGCATCCGCTGAGCCAGCCGCGCCGCCGCACGAAGGAAAGGCCAGCCCCCGGGCTGGCCTTTCTGCTTTCAGGCCCCCAGCAGCCACAGCGACAGCGCCCGCCAGGCCGGCGTGCCGAACAGCGCCAGCTCCAGCACGTGCTCAAGGAACAGGGCCGTGCCCACCCACAGCAGCACCGGATGCACGCGGCCAAAGCGCAGCCGGTCGCGCAGCATCGCCACCGCGATCACGGCGTCCGAGGCCAGCAGGCCGAAGCTGAGCTCGGGGCGCGGCACCTCGGGGAAATAGTGGCGGAAGCGGAACCAGGCCGGCCACAGGATGGCCACCGTGGCCAGGAACATGAGCCGCTTGTGCACCTCGGGCCGCTGCCGCTGCAGCAGCGCCGCCGTGTAGAGCAGCGAGAAGACCACCATGGCCCCCACCACGCCGGCGAAGCCGTCCACGCCGCCGTTCTCGACCCTCCCCGCCAGTTCCGTCCGGGCCAGCAGGGCGCCCACGGCGATGCAGCTGGCCACCATCACCAGCGCCAGCGGCACCGAGGCCAGGCCGAGCCGCCGGTGCCACTGCCGCCGGCCTGCGGGAATCAGCGCCGCCTGCGCGGTGAACAGCAGCATCCACGCGAAGAAGGCCGCTCCATGGACCATCACGATCCAGTGGAAGCTTCCCTGCCCCGTCGCCAGCGGCAGGAAGAAAGTCTTGGCGAAGCCCACCAGCGAGACGGCCAGCGCATAGAGCGCGATGCCCAGGAAAAAGCGGCTGCGCGGTGCGGCGTAAGGGTTCGCGGGTCGGGGAGAGGCCATCGGGCGGGCTCGGGAACGCGTCGGCCGGAGTATGCCCCGGCGGCACTGGAAGCGCGCGGGGTCCGGGAGCAGACTCGCCCGGCGGTTCCCCGGAATGCCTACCCCTGATGGAGGTCGCCATGCGCCGTTCGTTCCGTCTCTCCCTGATTGCCCTTGCCTGTTCGCTTGCCCTGCCCGCCGCCGCGCAGGAGGCCGCGCCCGCGGCGCCCTCGCCCGAGGAGCAGGCGGTGATGGAGGCCTACCAGAAGGCGGCCACGCCCGGACCGCAGCACGCGAAGATGGCCGAGTCGGTGGGCAGCTTCGACATGGCGGTGCTCAGCTGGCAGTCGCCCGACGCGCCGCCCACCTCCGACACCGGCACCAGCACGCGCCGCATGGTGCTCGGCGGCCGCGTGATGGTGGAGGAAGCCAAGGCCACCATGATGGGCCAGCCCTTCGACGGCCTGGGCCTGCACGGCTTCGACAACGTCAGCGGCAAGTACTGGGCCACCTGGAACGACAGCGTCGGCACCGGCCTGATGGTGGCCGAGGGCGACTGCGACGACCAGGGCAGCTGCACCTTCACCGGCAGCTGGAACGACCCGGTCACCAAGGGCAGGATCACGGCGCGCATGACCAGCCGCTGGCCCGACGCCAACACCGAAATCTTCGAGATGTTCGGCCCCGGCCCGGACGGCAAGGAAATGAAGATGATGCAGATCACCTACACGCGGCGGGCGCCGTAGCGTCTTGCCCGTGTCGGCCGGCGCCCACTGCGCCGGCCGCTCAATCGTGCACGGAGGGCGTGGTCTTCTCGAGGATTTCCATCGCCTCGGCGTTCTTTCGCTCCCACTCGGCGTCTTTCAGCGCCTGCGCCTGGCTTCGGCGATGCTGGTCGCGAAGCTCGGGGCTGATGACGTCCACCTGGCGATGCCGGGACAACAATGCACGGTCACCCGGCGCAAGCTGGCAATTCCTGCTCAGGATCTCGAGCTCATCACCATTGCCCGCGGCGCCGCTTTGCAGATTCACGACCACGCCAAGCGTATCGCCCAGTGGTTCCAGTTCAAGGCACACGGCATCGATGGTGTCGTAGGTCCGGTGCTCGTTCCGCTCCACGATGACGAACAGGTTCTCGCGGTCGAGCCACGCCACCGACCGCACGCCTTCCACCTGCCTGGCCGCCTGACGGGCAGCCTCACGGTCCACGGCGCGCGCGGGGTCCGCGAGCTTCATGGCGCGACGGAGGTCATCCTGCATGGCATCGACCTGCGCGACGACCGCCTCCTGGTTCCCCGTCGCCGCCGCGGCCCGTGCTGCCGCGACGCGGCCCACGAACTTCGCAGGGTCAATGGGCTGCCCTGCCTGCTCGGGGCGACGCTCGTCCTCGGCGGGCGCTGCGGACTGCCCGCAACCGGAGAGAATCCACGCGACCGCGACGGAACAAATCGCCAGTCGGGAAACAACCAGTTCGGTGCGCTTGGTACGGATCATCGCCAGCAAAGTGAGGGAGTGGTTCCGCATTGGAACCACTCCCCCATCGCGTCGCAAGCGTTCTGGCCGAGAATTTACGGACAGTGATCTACCTGCCCGCGCCTCAGCCCTTCTGGGCGTGCCAGGCCTTCAGCACTTCCGCTTCCTTCTCGCGGGTGATGCCGGCGCGGGTTTCGGCCTGGCGCTCGGCCGGCAGGCTGCGGTACCAGCCCAGCAGGTCGGTGACCGTCGTGGCCAGCGGGCGGAAGGTGAGGCCGGCGGCGATGGCGCGGGCGTTGCTCACGTCGCCGTAGCCGGAGTACGGCGAGCCTTCGCGCGGCTGCCACACGGTCATGTCGGCCTCGTGCTTGGCAATGAATTCCGCCGGCACGTGGGTGAACTTGATGGGGCCGCCGGTGACGGCGTGGCAGCCGTGCGCCATGGCGTCGGTGGTGAGCGTGTAGTCCGGGCCGCAGGCGTTGAACACGCCGGTGGTGCCGTTCTCGGCCAGGCGGATCATCCACTCGCCCAGGTCGCGGCCGTCGATTACCTGGATCGGGTCCAGGCCGTCGCCCGGCAGCATCACCTCGCCGCCCTGGGCGATGCGCTTGGGCCAGTAGGTGAAGCGGTCGGTCTCGTCGCGCGGGCCCACGATGTAGCCCGGGCGCACGATGGTGACGTTCTTGCCGAACTGCTTGTGCGCCTCGGCCTCGCTCAGCGCCTTCAGCGGGCCGTACAGGTTCTCGATGTCGGCCACCAGCGTCTCGCGGGTTTCCGCCATCGCGTCCTTGCCCTTGTACACGGCCAGCGGCGCGTCCTCGTCCATGCCGTGCTTCGTGCCGTCGGCATAAACGGAAATGGTGGAGATGAAGAGGTAGTGGCCCACCTTGCCCGCCAGCACCTGGCCGGCGTCGCGCACCCAGTACGGCAGGCTGGTGGGGTTGTCGATGCACACGTCCCACTCGCGGCCTTCCAGCGCCTTGAGGTCGCCGGTGGTGCGGTCGCCGATGAGCTGCTCAACCCTGTCGCCCCATTCGGCAATCGGCCGGCGGCCGCGGTTGAAGGTGGTCACCTTGTGGCCGCGCGCCAGCGCGTACTCCACCTGGAACGGGCCGGTGAAACCGGTGCCGCCGAGGATGAGGATACGCAGCGGCTTGGCCGCCTTGGGAATGGCATTGCCAACGCTGGCGGAGCTGGCGAAGGCCGGCAGCGCGGCGGCGGCGGTGGCGAGGGCGCCGAACTTGAGCAGGTCGCGACGGGTGGTCATGGCAGGGTCCCTGGGTTGGATGGCGCACCTTGGCACTCCCCGGCGGCGGGCGCCCCTGTCGAAAGTCGGGGGTCGGGCTCAGCGCGCCAGGCACTGCCGGTAGCGGCCGTCGACGCGGGTGGCGAACCAGGCGGTGCTCAGTTCGCGGGTGATCTTGGGGCTTTCGAGCGTAATGCCCGGGAGCATGGCGCGCGGCAGGGCCTTGCCCGCCTTCGCCTCGGCCAGCTCGAAAACCTGCCGGAACAGGTCGCTGTCGTTGAAGTCGAGCCGGCGGCCGAAGGACAGCGCCTCGCGGATCTCGCGCTCGTCCATCCCCAGCTGCGGAGCCAGCGACCGCACGGCACGCTCGGTTTCGCCGGGCTGCGAGAGCGGCGCGCCGGGCACCAGCAGGTCGCCGTCGAGCGCCAGCCGGCGGCCACTGGCGATGGCCACCGCGTTCTGGAAGGCGGCGTTGCGGCTGGCGTACCAGCCCGCGTTGAAGTCGGCGAAGCGGTGCACCTTGCGGGTGTAGGGCGTGTCGTAGCCCAGCAGGTGTTTGATGCCGAAGTACATGCCGCCGCGGCGCGTGAACACCTCGCGGCGCACGCTGCCCGGCATCGGGTACGGGTAGCCTTCCGCCTGCGCCTCGGCGAAGGCGATCGACACCTGCATGGGGCCGCCGGTCTGCACCGGGTTCCAGCCTTCGAACAGTCGCTTGCCCAGCGGCACGCGGCCCACCAGGTCCTCGAAGATTTCACTCAGCTCGCGCTCGGTGCGCACGGTGGCCAGGCGCTCGTCGTAGCTGCGGCCGTCGGTGGAAGGCAGCTTCAGCGCGGCGTTGAGCGCGAAGGCCGGGATGTGTTTCGCCTTCGCGCGGCGCTCGAGCTCGGCGCGGGAAATCCTCGCCAGGTTCGGCACCACCGGGTCGGCCACGTAGCCCGATTCCTGCTCGAGCACGGCCAGCACCGCGCAGATGTTCTCGGGGTTGGGCGTGATGGACTGCGCCTCGAAGGCCACCTGGATGTCGGTGGCCCAGCCGGCGCGGTCGGCCACGTTCGCCTGGATGCGCCGCTCGATGTCTTTGCGCACCTGCGCCGGCGTGGGACCGGGCCGCGTGGTGGCACAGGCCGCGAGCAGCAGCACCAAGGCACAGGCACTGGCGCGCAGGAGCCGCCTCATGCGCCCTGCCCCGCGCGCCGCGCCACCGAACGGGCAATGCACCACAGCGAGGCGTAATACGTGGCCAGCACCCACAGCAGCGCCAGCGGCAGCGCGCCGTGGAAGCGGTTCCAGGCCAGCAGCGAATCGCTGAGCACGAACAGCGCGCCGCCCACGGCGGCCAGGCGCGCCGGCGCGGCCAGCATGGCGTCGGCGCGCAGCGCCCAGGCCCGCGCCGCGGCCAGCGCCGCCATCAGCACCAGCACGGAAACATAGGCCAGCACGGGCAGGCGCATCTCGCCCGGCACGTGCGGCCACAGCAGGCCCAGGTCCACCGCGGCCAGCGCGGCATAAGCCAGCAGCGCCAGTGCATTGGCGCGCACGCCGCCGCCCGGCCACAGCGCCGCGATGAAACACAGGTGCGCCAGCAGGAAGGCCACCAGCCCGCCCAGGAACAGCCCCTGAGGCAGCATCAGCAGCACGTCGCCCGCCAGGGAAAACACCAGGCCCCAGGCCACCGCGCGGCGGTAGCGCGACGACACCACCGGCGCCGCGCGCAGCACCCAGGCCAGCACCAGCAGCGTGGCCGCGGGCTTGCAGAGGTAGTGCAGCCACTGCCAGGGCCCGCCCAGCAGGCCGCCGACGATGGCGCCCGCCGCCAGCAGCGCCAGCTTCAGCCCGGCACTCATTGCGCGGGCTTCGCCGGCGCGGCGCTGTCGCCCGCCGGCGCCGCGGTGCCCAGGTTCCAGGCCTGCACGGAACCGTCGGCCAGCGACACGCTGGCCACGTGCGGCGCGCGCGTGACGATGTCGTCCTTGCGGGTTTCCCAGTCGCCCGACACCACCAGGTGTTCGCCGATTCGCCAGAACGACACCGGGTTGGCGGTGCCCGATTCACTCAGCGGTAGCGGCGTCTGCCAGCGCGGGCGCAGCTGCGCGTCGAAGCGGCTCAGCTGCAGGCGGCCGGCGCTGTCGATGCGGTCCAGGTGCCACACCAGCAGGTCGCCCTCGCCCGGCGACAGCGCCTCGCCCGTCACCGGGTCGCGCACGTAGCGGCCCTTGAGCAGCACGGGGGAGCCTTCGATGGGTTCGGCCGAGGCCACGCGCAGGTAGGTGTCGTCGAAGCGCGTGGTTTGCTCCAGCCGCACGTCGTGGAAACGCCGGCGCGCCAGCGGGCCGGCGTCCTGGATCGAATACGGGAACAGCGCGTGGTCGCCGAAGGTGTCCTGCACGGCGTCGGCGGCCTCCACTTCGTTGAACAGCGCCAGCCAGCGGTCCGGGCCGCGCGGCACGTGGCGCACCAGCGGGTGCATCGGCGGCGTCGGCACCACGCGCGCGCGGCCGTTGGCCCAGGTGGGCACGGCGGCGGCCGGCGCCACGCGCGGCACGTAGTCCTCGGGCTCGAGCCCGGGGCCGCGCAGGCGCACGGTGCGGCCGTCGGCCAGGGTCAGCACGGGGCCCTGGTCGAAGCGCCAGAGCTGCGGGTCGCTGGGCAGCAGGCCTTCAAGTTCAGGGCGCTGCGCCAGCAGCCCGGCGCGGTCGAAGGCCAGCGTGCCGTCCGCCGCTTCGAGCACGTAGGGGTTGTCGGCCACCAGCACCCACACGCGGCCGTCGGCCTGGCCCAGCAGGCGGCCCGACACCGCCGAGCCGATCACGCGGGAAGGCTTGCGCTGGGTCGGTTTCAGGTCGGGGTCGGAATAGGTCACCAGCCGGCGCGACCACCGCGGCCGCGCCGCCACCGGGTCGAAAGCCTGCACGTCGAAGTGGTAGTAGGTGTCTTCGCGCCAGTAGGTGCCGCCACCGCGGCGCGTGCTGCCGCCGCCCACGCCGACGCGCCGGATTTCTTCCTGCTTCTGCAGCACCCACAGTGCCGTGTCTTCGCCGGCCTGCACCATGCCGGGCCGGCCCTGCAGCTCGGGCGTACCGAAATACGCGCTGTTGCAGCCCGCCAGGAGCAGCACACCCAGCCAGACCGCAAAGACCCACCCGCCGTGACGCCCCATGCCCCGCTCCCCGTTCCGGCACGGGCCCAGTCTATCCGGGCGCCGCGCCTGCCACGCAAGCGTGGCCTGGGTGACTCAGCCCGCGTGCGCCAGCGCGTAGTCCAGCGCGGCGCGCACCGCGGCCACCTGCGCGGCGTTGCACTGCCCGGGCGAAGCGCGCGGGCTGTCGGGATAGACCTCGGTGGTGCTGCGGAAACGCGCGCGGGTGACGCTGGCGCACAGGCCCAGTTCGCGGCAGGGGTAGTTGATGACGCCGTGCGCCACCACCGGCGAACCGATGATCTCGCCCTTGGCGTCGGCCGGGGCGATGTGGGTCACCTTCGCCACGCCGGCGATGATGGCCTGCTGGAAGTCCGGCTGCGGGTCTTCGCTGTCGCCCACGGTGTAGAAGCCGTCGGGGATTTCGCCGGGCTCGAAGGGCTGGCCGTCGCGCGCGGCCTTGGCCGGGCGGAATTCGCCTTCGTCGCTGTCGGTGGTTTCGTGCAGGTCGATGTGCACCAGGAAGGCGTCCTTCAGCGGCGCCACCAGGGCCTTGAGCATGGCCGACTCGGCCGCCCTGCCGTCGTCGCCGAACGAACGGTTCGGGTCGATGGCCTCGGCGTTCCAGCGCTGGATGCGCTCGTAGGCCCAGGGGCTGACGCAGGGCACGATGAGCAGGTTCATCCGGCCCGCGTACTCCGCCGCGTGCTTTTCCGCGAACTGCAGGGCGCCGTGCACGCCGCTGGTTTCATAGCCGTGCACGCCGCCGGTGACCAGGGCGCTGGGCAGGCCGTCGCGCCAGTCCTTGCTGCGCAGCGCGAACACCGGGAAGCGGCCGTCGGGGCCGGCGTCGAGTTCGCCGTACTGCTGCACGTCGAACCGGGCGCCCAGGCGGTCGACGACCGTGAGCACGTCGTCGGCGTAGCTGCGCTGCTTCATCTGGCGGGCGCGCCAGGCGGCGCGTTCGGCGGCGCCCCAGGGCTGGCCCGGGGTGCCGATGGGATAAAAGGCGGTGGTCGTGTTCATGCCCCGCACTTTAGCACCGCCTTATTCCAGGCCGATCCAGTCCACTTCCAGCTGGAACGGACCCTCGCGCTTGTCGCCCAGCAGCAGGCCCAGCTCGCGCACCCGGGACGGCTCCATGGGCGGGCCCTTCAGCGCCACGCCGCGCACGCTGGGGCGAAGCTCGGCCAGGGGCACGCGCACTTCGGTCCACTGCCCGGCCAGGGTGGGGAATTCGCTGCCCCAGGAGACGGTGATGCCGCGGAAGCTGGCGTCGGTGGCCAGGCGCAGCTGGTAGCGGCGGCCGTCGCCGCGCACGCGCAGCACGACGGCGCTGGCGCCGCTGAAATCAAACTCCCGCCCCACCGTGCGCGCCGAGGAAAAGCCGCCGTTGTTCTCCAGCGACAGCACGCCGCTGAAGCGCAGCAGGCCGCCGGCCACTTCCGTGCCGCCCTGCGAGCGGCCGCCCATCACGCCGTCGTTCACGGCCACCCAGCGTGGCTCGTCGGCGCCGTCCTCGAAACTCATCAGGGTCTTCATGCGCGGCTCCGGGGCGGCGTGGGCCGTGGCGGCCAGCAACAAGGCAAACGTGACTGGAAGAAAGGCCCGCATGGCGAACGCCCGGTGGTGGAGGCGCATTGCAGCGCCGCGCCCGTCGCCGGTGCGTGACGGTCAAGGCCCCGGGGCGCGCGCTGCGGTAGGCTTGCCGCGGGGCGCTTGCCCCGCCACCCGGAGCCAGCCATGGCCTATATCGACGGTTTCGTCTTCGCGGTGCCCGCCGCGGACAAGCAGGTGTTCATCGATTTCGTGCACAAGTTCGACCCGCTGATGCTCGAGTTCGGCGCCACCCGCGTGGTGGAGTGCTGGGGCGACGACGTGCCGCACGGCAAGCAGACCGACTTCTACCGCGCCGTGGAGGCCAAGGAGAACGAGGTCACCTGCTTCGCGTGGATCGAATGGCCCGACAAGGCCACCCGCGACGCCGGCATGAAGAAGATGATGGAAGACCCGCGCATGGACCCGAAGGACAACCCCATGCCCTTCGACGGCAAGCGCATGATCTTCGGCGGCTTCCAGCCGGTGCTCGACATCGGCTGAACCCCGGTTGCGGTCCCCGCCCCGGGTAGGCAATGCTGGCACCGGGGAATCACGCTTCAGCCAGGGGACCGGGAATGAACCTTTCGACGCGGCTTCGCGCCGCCGCCTGCCGTGCGCTGCTGGGCGCATTGCTCCTGCCACTGGCCGCCGCGGCCACGCCCGCCGCGGCGCCTGCCGCCGAACGCGCCGCGGTGGCCGAAGCCAGCCCGGAGCAGCTGCGCACCCTGCTGGCCGAGCGCCGTTTCGACGAGGCCAACGCCCTGGCCGACACCCTGCTGGCCGCCCCCGGCCTGCCGCCGGCGCGGGAAGCCGAGATCCTCACTATCTGGATGAAGGGCCTGTTCCTCGCCGGCGACCTGGCGAAGATTCCGCAGCTCGAACCCCGGGTGCAGGCCCTGGCCGCGGACAGCGGGCTGCCAGCCGCCGACCGCGCGCACCTGCTGCACCAACTGGCGTCGCTCTACAGCCGGGTGCCGCGCTTCGCCGACGCGCTGGCCGTGTTTTCCCAGATAGAGACCCTCCTGGGCGACGCCCCGGACCGGCAGCTGCTCGACGCCCTCAGCGCCAAGGGCGCCGTGCACGCCATGCAGGGCCAGAACGCCGAGGCCATCGAGGCCCTGCACCGCGCCGAAAAGATGGGCCAGGCCCTGGGCCTGCCCGAGAACCCCAACCTGCTGCGCAACCTCGCCGGCCTGTTCATCGGCCTGGGCGAGTTCGACCGCGCCATCGATTACGCACGGCGCGGCGAGGAGGCCCAGCGCAAGCAGGACCCGCCGCCCGCGCCGAATGTGCGCAAGGGCATGCTGTCGGTGCTGGCCACGGCCTACATCAGCGCCAAGGACTTCGAACAGGGCCAGCGCTGGTCGGAAACCGCCATCGCCTTCGGCCGCGAGCACGGGCTGCCGGTGACGGCCGAGCTCAACAACTACGCCACCCTGCTGCGCGACACCGGCCGCCACGCCGAAGCGCTGGCGATCTACCAGGAACTCACCTCGCAGGTGGCGCCCACCGATGCGCCCGAGATCCGCGGCGTGCTGCAGAAGAACATCGGCGAAACCCTGGTGGCCCTGGGCCGCCGCGCCGAAGCCGCCGGCCACCTGCAGTCCGCCCGCGAGCTCTATGAAACCGCCGACGTGCGCCCCAAGCGGCTCGAGCTCTACCCGGTGCTGATCGACAACCTCGAGGCCCTGGGCCGCCACGCCGAAGCCCTGGCCGCCATGCGCGAGTTCAAGGCGCTGAGCGACGAAACCATCAACGCCGAATCGCAGACGCGCATCGGCCAGCTCGAGAACGCCATCGACCTGGAGCGCAAGGAAAAGGCCCTGGCCGAAGCCGAGGCCGCGAACGAGCTGCAGCGCGCCGCCAACGAAGCCCTGCAGGCCGGCCAGGAGCGCGCGCGCGCCATCAACATCGCCCTGGCGGCCAGCCTGGTGGCGCTGGCGGCGCTGCTGGCGCTGCTCTGGCGCACCGTGCGCATCCGCGCCCGCACCACGCGCGAGCTCAGCGCCCGCAACGAGGTGATCGAGCAGCTGAGCCGCGAAGACGCGCTCACCGGCCTGGGCAACCGCCGCCGCCTGCTCGAAGTGATGGCCGAGGCGCAGGCCACCGGCAGCCTGGTGGTGATGGCCGACCTGGACCACTTCAAGGCCATCAACGACCAGCACGGCCACGAAACCGGCGACCGCGCCCTGCGCCTGTTCGCCGACGCGCTGCGCGCCGTGGCCCGCGGCGGCGACCTGATGGTGCGCTGGGGCGGCGAGGAATTCATATGGATCTGCCGCGGCGCCGACGCCAGCCGGGGCCCGGCCCTGTGCGACCGCCTGCTGCGCCAGCTGCGCGAGAACCCGCTCGACGTGGGCGGCCAGCCGCTGCCCGTCACCGCCTCGCTGGGTTTCGTGCCCCTGCCCACCTGGCCCGGCGCCGCGCCCGACTGGGACGCCGCGCTGCGCATCGCCGACTACGGCGTGTACTGCAGCAAGAACGCCGGCCGCGACCGCTGGACGGGTTTCACCGGCGTGGACGCCGCGCCGGGCGAAGCCGGGGCCTCGCCGGCGGAACTGGAGCAGCAGGGGAAACTCAAGCGAATTGGCGGCTGAGCAAGCATGGCACGACGACGAGAAAGTGGTTTCGATGTTCTGGCCAGCATGCCGTGGCCAGTGGGCCTCATTGCCGGCGTACTGGCGTTCCTGGCGGTTCGGTATGGCGTGCCGTGGTACCTGGGGCGGTCGGGTGGCACGCTCGGCCAGGCGTTTGCGTCGGGCCAGGCCGCGCACGGCTTGGGCGTGCTCGCATGGAGCCTGCTGCTCATCTG
This sequence comes from Arenimonas sp., assembly GCF_041913985.1. Classification (GTDB taxonomy): domain Bacteria; phylum Pseudomonadota; class Gammaproteobacteria; order Xanthomonadales; family Xanthomonadaceae; genus Arenimonas. The sequence goes on along the minus strand of NZ_JAYSEG010000005.1, from coordinate 42,375 downwards.
CTGGCTCGCCAGCGCTGTCTCATTTGCCACGCGGCGACACCGCGCGCGCCTGCTCGACAGCCAGGCCCTGAACCCGCGCCTCACTGCACTGAGCTGGCGCGAGTTCGAGCAGCTCGTGGGCGAGTGGTTCCGGCGCAAGGGCTATTACGTGGAAGAAACCGGCGGTGGCGGCAAGGACGGCGGCATCGATCTGCTTGTCCGGAAGGACGGCCGCAAGGAGTTGGTTCAGTGCAAGCAGTGGCGACGCCAACGAGTGGATGTCGCCACCGTCCGCGAAATGTGGGGGCTCCTGCAGCACCACGGCGCCGACGAGGTCTGGATCGTGTGCATCGGGAACTTCACCCCGGATGCCGCGCGCTTCGCCCAAGGAAAGCCGATAAGGCTCATTTCCGGGCGGCAACTGGAAGACATGATCCGCTCCGCACCGGGAACGACGGCAGGCGCCACGACGCCCCCGAATGCATCGCCAGAAGCCGGTCCGGCATGCCCCAAGTGCGGCAGCCCGATGGCAGTCCGGCATAACCGCAAGACGGGTGATGCCTTCCTGGGCTGTACCAGCTTCCCCCGCTGTCGTGAAACGGCACCCTATTCCAGCTGACGCACCGCATCACCGGCTGTCGAGGTAATCCTTCAGCGCCTGGATCTCGGCGTCGGTCATGGCGTTGAAGCGGTACACGGCCACGCCGCTCATCAGGCCGCTGGCGGACTTGCCGCCGGAAAGCACCTCGCCGGTGCGCATGAGCCTGGCGAACTGCTCGTCGGTGTAGGCCTTGGCGATGGCCAGCGGCGGCGCGCCGCCCGGGTCGCCGAAGCCATTCAAATCCCAGCCGTGGCATTCGCCGCAGGTGGTGAGCGCAATGTGCCGGCCCAGCGCCAGCGGTTCGGTAGGCGGCGCCGGCGGCGGCATGTTGCCCGGCGTGGGTTTGAGGTCGGCCAACCACGGATGCGTGCCGTCGTTGATTTGCCTGGTCAGCTCCGCCGACCACTGGCCCGCCGGCAGCGCCGCGTTCTCCACCGCCGGCAGCGCGCGCAGCCAGGCGTCGATATCGCGCACTTCGCGCCGGCTCAGGTGCTGGAAGCTCTGGATGGGCATGCCCCAAGGCGCGTGGCCGTCGTGGGTGCGGCCTTCGTGCAGCAGGCCTGCCAGCGCCGCCTCGTCCGGGTAAAGCGTGCGCCGCTGCGTGAGGTTGGGCGCCACGATGCGGCCCTGCGCCGGATCTTCCATGAACACCCGGCCGGCGCCGCCTTCGCCGTGGCAGCCGTCGCAGCCCACGCGGCGGGCCACGCGGGCGCCTTCTTCGGCGTCCGCGGCGGAAGCGGCCGGCTCCACTGCGAGCGTTGGCAGCGCCACCAGGGCCATCGTGCCCGCCAGCAACCATGAGCGACCCAGAATCGTCATCTCCGTCCTCCCAACGGGCAACCGGGTATGGCTGCTTCCAAGCTTGGAACGCACCCCCGGCGCGGCGCCGGCCGTGGCCCCGGCGGAAACTTCAGGGCTGCTCGAGGCGCCGCAATATTTCGGTGGCGTGGAATACCCGGTTCCTGCGACGCGTAGGCTCCGAGAGCATGCCCCGGGAGACCAACGCTTCGATCGCCTTGTTGGCCGACTTGAATGAAATACCCAACCCTTCGGCAACCTGCTTCACGGCAACCACCGGGTGGCCGAGCAGGAACGCCGGCAGCCGGCGCGCTGCAGCGTCGGAGCGAAGATCGGCCAGCCCATGCGTCCATTCCGCACGGATCGCTTCCAGATCGCGGGCGATGGCCACGGCGCCATCACAGGCCTCAACGACCGCGCGGCACAGCAGCCTGATCCAGGGCACCCAGTCGGCGCGTAACTGCACGTCGGCCAATGCGTCGTAGTAGGCACGGCGCTGGCGCAGGAGGGTGCCCGACAGGTAGATCGGCGGATAGCCCTCGGCGGCCAGGATCAACGGCATCAGCAAGCGGCCGCAGCGGCCATTACCGTCGGCAAAGGGGTGGATGGTTTCAAACTGTGCATGTGCAATCGCCAGCTGGCCCACCACCGGCAGTTCCCAAACCTCGTCCTCGCGGCGGGCATACCGGAGCATCGACGCCTCCAGCTCTTCCATGCACGCCTCTATGCGGGACGGCGGCGCGGGCACGAACGTGGCGTCCTCGATGCGTCCGCTGCCGATCCATGCCTGGGTGTCCCGGTAGTCGCCGGCACGCAGCGATGCCGGCGCGTCCTGCATCAGCGTGGCATGCAACGCCCTGAGCAGGCGGGTATCCAGCGCTTGCCGGGTACCCGCACGACGAATCGTCGCCAAGCCCTGCTCCAGGGCTTGCACATAGCGCCCGGTCACCACGGCGTCCGCGGGAGCACCGTCGCTGCCCTGCGTGGCTTCGTACTCCAGGAGCTCATGCAACTGGGTCCGGGTGCCCTCGATCTGGGAACTCTGCACGGCCTCGCGGCGCGCCAGGGTTCGCGTCACGAGATCCACGCTGGGCAGCAGTTCGGTTGCGGTGCAGAGGCGACTGAGTGCCTGCATCGCCCCGGACACCTCGCGGGTCACGTCGGCCGCTTCCGGAAGCCAACGGGGCGTGGGGGGTGCGACCAACGCCCAGCAGTGCGGGTACTGGTCGCACTTCACCAGCAAGGGCTGCAGGGCTGGACTGAGGTCCTGTCGTCGCATCGGTGCGGAGCCAGGTAAGGTCAAACAAGGCTGCCACTAATTTACCTTTAATGCAATATAGGTAAATAACGAGGAACGCTGTTTACCCTTGCTCCGACCCCAAGCCCTTAGTGCACCGCGTACACCTTGCCCGTTTCACCCCCTTCCACCGAACGGGCGTAACCCAGCGCCACGCGGGCGCCGGGCACCGGCTGGAAGCCGCGGAAGAACGGTGCCAGGTCGCCCATGGATTCCACCAGCACGCCCGGGCTGACGGCGTTGATGCGCAGGCCGCGCGGCAGCTCCACGGCGGCGGCGCACACGAAGCCTTCGATGCCGCCGTTGGCCAGGCTGGCGGCGGCGCCGTAGGCCACCGGATCGTGGTTGAGCACGCCGCTGGTGAGCGTGATCGAACCGCCGTCGCGCAGGTGGCGCTGGCCGATGAGCGCCAGGTTCACCTGGCCCATCAGCTTGTTGGCCAGGCTGAAGGCCCACTGCTCGGGAGTAAGTTCCAGCAGCGGCGCCCAGCCCACCTGGCCCGCCGCCGAGACGATGGCGTCCACCGTGCCCAGCTTGGCCAGCGCAGCTTCAATGCTGTGCCGGTCGGCCAGGTCCAGGCGCAGGTCGCCGCCCTTCCGACCCGCCGTGACCAGCTCGTGCCGGCCGCCCAGTTCCGCCGCCACCGCGGCGCCCACGGTGCCCAGGGCACCCACCAGAAGAATCTTCATTGTTCGCTCCTTGTCGGCCGGATTGACCTTGGAGGGCAATCTAATGACTTCCGGAACTGGCTTAATCGGGCTGGAAGTGCCTATTCTGTTTCCCCATGGAAACAAACGGCAGCCGGTTCAACGAAGCCCTGGCCCTGCTCACGGTGGCGGAAACGGGTGGGTTCACCCGTGCGGCCGAGCGGCTGGGCCTGTCGAAGGCGCAGGTGAGCAAGCTGGTCACCGCGCTGGAAACCTCGCTGGGCGTGAAGCTGCTGCACCGCACCACCCGCCGGGTGGCGCTCACCGACGCCGGCCGGCTCTACCTCGATTTCGCCCGCCAGGCCCGGCAGGCGCTGGGCGACGGCGAACGCGCGGTATCCGCGGTGCGCACCGAGGTGGACGGGCTGATCAGGCTCACCGCGCCCACCTCGTTCGGCGACGGCTTCCTGGTGGACCTGCTGGCGGATTTCCGCGCGCACTACCCCGCCGTGCGCTTCGACGTGGACCTGAGCATCGGCACCCGCGACCTGGTGGCCGAAGGCTTCGACTTCGCCATCCGCATGGCGCGCACGCTCGACCCGAACCTGGTGGCGCGCCCGCTGGGCGTGGTGCGCGAGGCCATCGTGGCCAGCCCCGCCTTCCTGGCCGCGCATGCGCCGGGTGGCGTGCACGAACCCGCGCAGCTGTCGGGCCTGGAAGCGCTGCGCAACCGCAGCTTCCGCGACGAAGGCCAGTGGCTGCTGCAACGCGGCGAGCAGAGCGTGGCGGTGCCCGTGCAGGGCAACCTGGCCATCAACCACTTCATCGGCCTGCGCCGCGCGGCCCTGCTGGGCCAGGGCGTGGCGCGCCTGCCGCGCTACCTGGTGCACGAAGAGTTGGAACGTGGCGGCCTGGTGGAACTGCTGCCAGGCTGGCAGCTGCCGCACACGCCGGTGGCGCTGGTCTACCCCAGCCGCGAACACCTGCCGCACCGTTCGCAGGTGTTCCGGGATTTCGTGATTGCGTGGGTGGGGCGCAAGGGCGTGCTGGACTGACGCCCGCGCCCTGCCTCACTGGCTCTGCGAAATGCCCGCCGTGAATCCCTCGTAGGCCGCCAGCACTTCCGCCGGCGCCTCCAGCTGCGGGTAGTGGCCCACGCCAGGCAGTTCGAACACCGGCGCATCTGGCAACAGCTCACGCCAGCGTGCGGCAATGCCGCGGCCGGAGATGGGATCTTCCAGCCCGTTGATGTGGGCGATGGGAACGCCCGCGTGCTGCAGCGCGCCCACCCAGCGCTCTCGGTGGCGCTGGCGCTCGGCGATGTAGCCGAGCAGCCTGGGCATCACCCGGCGGCCGCCGTTGGCCGCCAGCCCCTGCCAGGCCGCGGCCAGTTCGCCCTCGGGCCAGGGCCGTGCGCAGATGCGGGCCATGCTCCGCCGGAAGCGCGCCTCGCCGGTGAAGCGCGCCAGCAGCGGCCCCAGCGGTCCGGCCAGCAGGCGCTGCAGGCGCAGCGGCCGCGTGGCTTCAGGGAACAGGCCGCCGTTGAGGAACACCGCCGAGGTGATGCGAAACCCCAGCCGCCCCTCGCGCTGGCGGGCCAGCAGTTCCTGCGCCACCGTGTCGCCGTAGTCGTGCGCGAGCAGCGCCACCTCGCGCACGCCGGTGGCCTGTGCCAGCGCTTCCCACTGGTCGGCCGAGGCGGCGATGCGGTAATCGAAGCTGGCCGGCTTGTCGGACGCGCCGAAACCGAGCATGTCGAGTGCGAACAGCTCGTGCCGCGCCGCCAGCGCCGGCCACAGCGGCAGCCAGTCGCGGCCCGACGTGGGAAACCCGTGGATCAGCCACAGCGCCGGCCCCTGCCCGCCGCGCCGGTAGCGCAGCGCGTGGCCTTCGTACGGCAGCGTGTGCAGGTGCGCGCTCACCGCTCGTCGAGCGCGTGGTGGATCAGCACCACGCACTGCGAGGCGAACAGCATCTTCCGGCCCAGCGTGAGCTTCTTCGCGCCCAGGCGCTCGAGGCTGCCGAAGGTTTTTTTCGGCATGGGAATGTGGTCGGTGAGCAGGAAGCAGGGCTTGCCCTCGAACACCTGCTCGCGGATGGGCGTGCCCTTGGGGTCCATGATGAACAGCTGGTGGTCCACCGCCAGCTCCTGCACCAGCCGCTCGAAGCTGATGGTGCGCACCGTGACGCCCGACTCCACCGGCCGGCTCTCTTCCTTGCCCAGCCCGCGCGAGGCATCCAGCGCGGCGGCCACCTTGCCCAGCAGCGCCCGCTCGTCGAAGCCGCCGAGCGAATGCATGGCGTTCACCTCGAAGCGCACGGTGCGCGAATAATCCTGCGTGCTTTCCAGCACCAGGTACACCACCACGTCGGGCCGGTGCGACTGCGCCACGAAAATGGCGTTCATCAGCGTGTGCGCCAGGATCTCGGGGTGCGCTTCCTGGCCGATGGACGCCAGCAGCCGCTGGCTGTCGGTGGGGGCGGCGCGGGCGCGGAGGACGAAGGTTCGCATGGGTTTGGATTGTGGCAGTTGAGGCGGGCGGTCACCAACGCCGCGGCGGCTCGAGCCTCAGGCGGCATCGACCTCCAGGCGCACCTGCATTCCCAAAGCTGCCGCGATGTTCACCAAGGCGTCCAAGGAGAAGCGCGAAATGCGCCCACGCAGCAGGTCGTTCACCCGGGGCTGGGTGAGCCCGCAGTGGCTGGCCGCGACGGACTGGGTCCAGCCCCTGGCCTTCACCCGTTCGGCGATGGCCATCATCAGGGCCGAGCGGAGCTTGAGGTTTTCGGCCTGGGAGGCGTCCGACTCGATGGCGTCCCAGACGCTCTTGAAGTGCGATTCGGTCACCCTGCTCATGGTGTTACTCCCTTCAGGAGCGCGTATCGTCGCCGCGCCAGTTCGACGTCCTGCGGAGCTGTGCGCCCGGTCTTCTTCTGGAACGCATGCAGCACATAGATCGCCTCGCGCTGCCTCGACGTGTAGATCACACGAAAGGCACCGGCCCCGTCCCGCACGCGAATCTCCTCGGCACCCATGCCAATGCTAGGCATGGGCTTGAAGTCGTCAGGCTGCAGGCCATGCTGCAATCGGTCCAACTGGTAGCCCGCCTCGCGCCTGGCGTCATCGGGGAATTCGCGGAGGCGTTCCAAGGCATCTCCGAGGAGCACAACCGGCTTCGACGCCATGCTATATCCGTTTTGGTATAGGCGACAACCGCCCGCTTCCAAGGTCGGACATGGCTCGACCGCGTCCCATCGGAAAACGCCCACAAAGACACCGGGGAATGGATCGACGCCCCCAATCTGTCCGAAACGGACAATACTGCGTCCGAACGGCCATTCGTTCGCAGCGCATGATGGCCAACATGAGCCAGCCGCGAAACATCGTCACCCTGCTCTACCCGGGCTTCGACCTGCTCGACGCCACCGGCCCCGCGGCCGTGTTCGACGCCGCCCGCGACCGCGACCCGCACGCCGACTACCGGCTCACGCTGTGCGCGGCGCAGCCGGGCCCGGTGCGCAGCAGCAGCGGCCTGGCCCTGCTGGCCGAACGCGGCCTCGCGCCCGGCCCGGCGCGCATCCACACCCTGGTGGTGCCCGGCTGCACGAACCTGGCCGCCGCGATGGCCGACGAAGCCCTGCTCGACGCCATCCGCCGGCTCGCCAGGCGCTCCGAGCGCGTGGTGTCGATCTGCACCGGCGCCTTCCTGCTGGCGGCCGCCGGCCTGCTCGACGGCCGCCGCGCCACCACGCACTGGCGCCATGCCGCCGACCTGGCCCGGCGCTTCCCCACGGTGAGGGTGGAGCCCGACGCCATCTACCTCCAGGACGAAAACGTCTGGACTTCGGCCGGCGTGAGCGCCGGCATGGACCTGGCGCTGGCGCTGGTGGAAGCCGACCACGGCCAGGCCCTGGCGCTCGACACCGCGCGGGCACTGGTGGTGTACCTCAAGCGCCCCGGCGGGCAGAGCCAGTTCAGCCTGCCGCTGCAGGCGCAGTCGTCGGAACACGCCACGCTGGACCGCGCCCGGCAGGCCATCCTCGACCGCCCCAACCTGGCCTGGTCCGTGGCGCAGCTGGCCGAACGCGCCCTCGTTTCGGAACGCCACCTGCGCCGCCTGTTCAAGCAGGAGCTGGGCATGAGCCCGCGCGACTTCATCCAGGGCACCGTGCTTGAGCGCGCGCAGCGTTTGCTGGCCGACGGCGACGCCACCGTGGCCGACATCGCCCGCCGCTGCGGCTACCTCAGCGCCTCGTCCTTCATCCGCCGCTTCCAGGCGCGCCTGGGCGTAAGCCCCACCGAATACCGCGCCCGCTTCCGGGCACACGCCACCTGACCCACCCGACCCCCAAGGAAAACCCCATGGACCTCATCGACGCCACCCGTTTCACCGCCAGCCGCGCCTGGGGCAGCCAGCTGCTGATGGACATGGGCGAGTTCCGCGCCAAGCTGCACTGGACCGACGCGCCCTTCGAATGGCACGAGAACGACGGCGAGGAGCTGTTCGTGGTGCTCGACGGCGTGGTGGACATGCACTACGCCAGCGCCGAACACGAAACGCCGCGCGTGGTGGAACTGCGCCCCGGCCAGGTGGCCGTGTTCCGCGAGGGCGACCGCCACGTGGCGCACCCGCGCGGCGCCGCGCGCATCCTGGTGGTGGAACGGCACGACTCCGCCTGAGCGGAAAACCGCACCGCCAGGGTCCGCGGCGGCCATGGCCGCCGGCGCAGCCGCAGGACGTGATTCCAGATTGTCCCCGCCCGCGGCGGAGTATCCGGAGGGTACTTCCGACACCCTCGCCAGCCGGCGCACGGGCGTTATAGTTCGACAGGCTTGGCCGGCGCCCTGCCGGCCGCGAAACGGAGACGTTGCCATGGGTCTTGTTCAGGCGGTGAAGGGCGCGGTGGGCGGCATGCTGGCCGACCAGTGGAAGGACTTCTACACGGTGCCGGCCGGCCTGCCGGCCACGGCGGCGCTGTTCGCCGCGGTGCCGCAGGGCACCAACGCCGGGCGCGGCGCCAACACCAAGGGCTCGAGCAACATCATCAGCAACGGCTCGAAGATCGTAGTGCCCGAAGGCTACGGCCTGCTCCTGATGCAGGACGGCAAGATCACCGGCTTCGCCGCCGAGGCCGGCGGCTACGAGTGGCGCTCGGACGACGTCAATTCCCAGTCCATCTTCGCCGGCGACGGCATCGTTTCCCCGCTGATCAAGCAGAGCTGGGAGCGCTTCAAGTTCGGCGGCCAGCCGGGTGGCCAGCAGCTGGCCTTCTTCGTCTCGCTCAAGGAGCTGCCGGACAACCGCTTCGGCACCCAGTCGGAGATCTACTGGGACGACGGCTTCCTCAACACCCAGGTGGGCGCGGTGACGCGCGGCTCGTACACGCTGCGCATCGTCGACCCCATCCTGTTCGTGAAGAACTTCGTGCCGGCCACCTACCTGCAGCCGGGCCAGGTGTTCGACTTCACCGACCTCGACAACGCCGCCGCCGGCCAGCTCTTCAACGAGGTGGTGGGCTCGCTGGCGCCCGCCTTCAGCCTGTACTCGAACGACCCGGCCAAGGGCAACCGCATCACCAAGCTGCAGCAGGACTCGATCGGCTTCGCCAGGAGCCTCTCGGCCGCGGTGGAAAACGCCTACCAGTGGACCACCGACCGCGGCCTGGCCATCGTCAAGACCGCCATCGTTTCCATCGAGTACGACGCCAACACCAAGGAACTGCTCAAGACCGTGCAGCGCGCCGACGCGCTCTCGGGCAGCCGCGGCAATTCCAACCTGCAGGCCAGCGTGGCCGCGGGCATGCAGGCCGCCGGCGAGAACGGCGGCGCGGCCGGCCTGGTGGGCCTGGGCATGGCGGGCGGCATGATGGGCGGCATCGGCAGCCTGCAGCAGCCGGCCACCCCGGCGGCGCCGGCGGCCGACGACCCGGTGGCCAAGCTCAAGAAGGCCAAGGAAATGCTCGACCTGGGCCTGATCACCCAGGCCGACTACGACGCGCTCAAGGCCAAGGCCCTGGGCCTGTAAGCCGGGCCCGCGTCCATGTCCAACCCCACGGGCCCCACCCCGCCGCCGCTGCCGCCCGGCATCGGCCCGGGTTCGCCGCAGGAGGTGCCGCCGCTGCCGGGCACCTTCCCGGTGGACCCGGCCACCCTGCCCAAGCCCATCCGCGACGAAGTGCTGGCGCCCGACCCGGCCGCCATCGACACCTCTTCGGAAGAGCTGAAGGACGGCCAGAACCACTGCCCCAAGTGCGGCGCCACCGACATCCGCCAGCGCCCCGGCACCGACAAGCTGGTGTGCCTGTACTGCCGGCACGAATGGCACGGCCAGGGCGTGGAAGAAGCCTTCGGCCTGGGCGAAGGCCTGGACGACCTGCAGGGCACGGTGGTGGCCTCGGGCGCGAAGGACATCGCCGACGACGCCACGCACCTGATGACCTTCAAGTGCACCGGCTGCGGCGCCGAAGTGACCGTGAACACGGAAAACGCCATGACGGCGCGCTGCCACTGGTGCCGGCACCAGTTCGGCGTGAACGAACAGGTGGCCAACGGCGCCGTGCCCGATGCCGTGCTGCCCTTCCGCATCAAGAAGGACGATGCGGTGCAGCGCATCCGCCAGTTCGTGGACAAGCGGCGCCTGTTCGCGCTGAAGGAATTCAAGGAACAGTTCACGCCCGAAAACGTGGTGGGCGTGTACCTGCCCTACATGATCGTGGACGGCCGCTGCAGCGCCGCCGTGGCCGGCGAAGGCGAGATCAAGACCCGCGAATACACCCGCGGCACCGGCAACAACAAGAAGACCTACTACGACGCCGACGTGTACCAGGTGCGGCGCCAGGTGGACTTCACGGTGGACGACCTGCACCTGGAATCGAACCGCGCGCGCGGCCAGCTCGACACCAGCGTGAACACCAACAACATCATCAACACCATCCTGCCCTTCGACACCAAGAACGCGGTGAAGTGGAACGCCTCGTACCTGGCGGGCTTCACCTCGGAAAAGCGCGACAGCGACGTGGAGCAGCTGCGGCCGCGGCTGGAGGACCAGCTGCTGTCCATCGCCCGGCACCAGGTGGAGGCCAGCACGCAGCGCTACGACCGCGGCGTGCGCTGGGAAGAAGAAAGCCTGGACGTGTACGGCACCCGCTGGGTGGCCATGTACCTGCCGGTGTGGCTGTACTCCTACCAGCAGCCCGGCACCGGCATGCTGCACTACATTGCCGTGAACGGCCGCACCGGCGAAACCATGGGCAGCATTCCCATCCAGCAGTGGAAGCTGCTGATGGCGGCCATCACCGCGGGCACCTTCATCGAGGCGATCGTGCTCGCCATCCTCGGAGCGCAGGCATGAGCGACGACAATGGCGTATGGCTGCTGGCCCTCGGCCCTGCCGGCGCCGCCGCGCTGTACTGGGCGATCTACCGCTACTACCGCAACACCGACAAATCGCACGCCTTCGAGCGGGAGACGAAGGTGGATGCGAAGCCGGTTACTGGCACCGACGTGAAGATTGGTGATGTGGAGGGGGTGCGGAACAGCCGCATTCCCGGGGACAACGTAAAGGCGTATCGGAATCGGGTGAAGCGGGTTCGATAGCCGCCGGCCAGCCCCGGCCGCATTTCAATTCCAAAGGGAATACCGCATGCGCACGCTCCCGTTCCTGCTGCTGTCCTTGGTGCTGTTGGCGGGCGTATTCGCGTACCAACAAGCCACGAAGCCGCCGCAGTACACGGGACCTGCCCCGGTGCTAGCGTCCCCGCCGCCTGCCCCGGCCTCCGCGCCAGCGGCCGCGGCGATGCCGCCGCCCGAGGCGGAGCTCAGGGAGATCTCCGACGCCTTCGAGCAGGGGCAGGAAAACCAAATCGAGGCGAAGCTGCGCGCGCTGCAGGCGAAGTTCCCCGAAAGCGCCGACCTGCAGGCCCTGATGGCGCGGCTTGAATACAGCCAGGCCGTGGCCGGGCGCGCGCAGCCGACCGACAAGTCGCGCCTGAACTTCGACTGGCCGCTGATGCGCTCGGCCGACCAGTGGGCGGTTCGCGCCACCGAAACGAATCCCGAGCTGGCCGAGGCCTGGCGCATGCGGGGCCGCACCACGCTGGCGCTGGGAGACCCACGCCAGAGCCTGGCGTACCTGGAGCGGGCCGAAGCGCTGCAGCCGGACAGCGCACTGATGCGCCTGCACAAGGGCGACACCCTGCAGGCCATGGCCGCCTATACCGGCGACAACGTGTACCTGAGCAAAGCCGTGGTGGAATACGGGCGCGCCATCCAACCGCCACCGGACAGCCGCCTGGAATTCATCGCCTTGCGCCAGGTGGGCGAGATACAGGCGAACCTGGGCAACCATGACGAGGCCATCGGCGCCCTCACCAGCGCCATCGCCGGGTTCGAAGGGAGCGACCTGGCCTTCACCCTGGACGCCCGCGCACGCGTGAATCTCGATGCCGGCCGCGTGGATGCGGCCATCGCGGACAGCCGCGCGGCTCTCGATGTCATGGTGTTCGAGGTCGCGATCCACACGCTGGCCGACGGCCTGATGGTCAAGGCCGGCCTGGCCGTCAGGAACGGGAAGGAAGCGCTTGCGGCGCCCTACCTCGAGGAGTTCCTCTCCATCGCAGCCGAGCCGACCGAACACGCGCACCACCTTGCCGATGGCAAGAACACGTTCCCGGCCGTCTATGCCCTTTTCGCCGAACCGATGCGCCGAGGCCACTGGGACCGCGTGGTGCCCGACACCCTGCCAGGCGCCGCCGCTTTCATCGGCGCCAGCGACCTGCGGGCCCTGGCCTCACGCGGCCTGCGGTTCGATGGCGGTGACCAGGCGACGTCGCAGCTGCTGTTCGGAGCCATTGCCTACGACAACGTGGAGGCCGTGCGGGAACTGCTTGCGCTGGGCGCCAACACCACGGTTCGGCGCGAAGACGGCGCCACCCTGCTGGACGCCGCGCGCATCGGCACCCAGCCCGACCGCGCGGAAATCCGGCGCCTGCTGCTGGCCCGCATGGGCCGCCCGCCCGGCTGGACCGACACCCCGGTGGACCTGCCAACGCCCGGCCGCTGGTACCGCGCCGAACGCACCATCGGCGCAAAGGAGCATCCGAACGACAAGCAGATCGAAGCCGGCATGGTGTTGATGGCCGGCAGTCAGTGCTCCACGCCGGGCCGCCCCTACACCTGCTTCACCTTCTACACGGCGCCGGAGAAGTACTACGGCACGATCAAGGTGCCGATCGCCAGCCCTGAGGATTTCAATGCGCTACGCGAGGTGGAAGCACCGAGTCTCTGAGACGCTCGCGATTCACCACCCGCACTTGGTTCGGCGGCCCCACCTGCTAGTGATGCGCGGGCCAGTCAGACTTAGCGAGGCCTACTTCTTCGCAGTGTGCTGCTCGGGCAGCACGTGGACAATCCGCTGTTCCATCGACTGGCGGGCCTCACCACGGAAAAGCGCAACAGCATCGTCGGGACCTGAGACCGGCGACTATCTAGCCTGACTAAGCGCCCTGCTGCGGCCAAGGCATAGACAATTAGATCGCATGCCCACCTTGACACTTTGTCAGCAGGAATTTGCACGTACCAACCAAAATCTGCTGTCGGCCATAGCACTCGCCAGGCCGGCCGGAAGCGCAGCGTCGCAAATTCCTCACTTGGAAAACCAACTTATGACTGAAAGCAATCGCTGCCAAAAGCCTCGTTTGTCTCGCCCGTCCCGATGAGATCGGGCACGTACGCCAGCAACTTCCTGATAACTCCAAGAGCCGGGGACTGCCGCAAACAGCAGATCAACTTGGGCATTACCAGCCCATAGCGCCGGCTCTGCCACCGGCCCGTCAATCGCCTGCCTAAGGAGATCCAAATCCACTGCCCGAGCAGGGTCAACGCGAACGAGATATCTAACACTTGAACGCCACTTAACACCCTCGACACTCTCGCACACCAACTCCACTGAGAGCTCCAAGCCCTCCGCCGAGACACGAGCAACAAAGTCGCTGGCCGCATCCCCCGAAACAGAAGATTGAATTGCAGTCACTCTCCCCGATCGCCCTGCAATCGGCAAGTCAACCACTCGGTCAACCTCAAGGCGAGCACCAGGAGCAGACAGGATAATCGTGAGGTTGAGTGCCGGATGATCGCTTTCGTTGCGGATCGGCAGCACAACCTCAATCGGGAGAGTCACTTGGCCAGCCGCCCTATTCGGAAGACCAACCGACACCCTAGCTTCAGGCTCCGCGCGATCAAGAGCTGGAATCACAAACGGCTTTGCAACGCGTCTCGCGCCTTCAGAGTGCATCACAAGCGTGAGAACAAGCCCTGCCAGCGCCAGACCCGTAAACAGCGCATTGACTGCGCCGAACGAATCGCCGAACGCTCCTTGAGCCTCATTCTTGGCGAGCAGGCATTGCTGGTACCGCTCAACGTCGTCTGTTTTTTTTGACTCGCCAATGGCGCATGCCCCGCCACCATACAAATGCGTCGCCGCAACGCGCACACCCAGATGCGACAATGCCCACAGGACTACAACCATTAGACCCGCAGCAATAATCCACTTCTTACCAAGAGGCCTACTCAGCATTGCCGCCCTCCATTAAGAGCCTCGTGAGCCGCTCGGACCTGCGCCTAAAATCTCCGATCAGACTCGAATCATCAACCAACTGAGAGATCAGCGCTGCTGAGTTACACACCCTGCCAAAATCTTGGCCGCTCCGAACCAAAGCGGCGATCTTCGCGAACGAACCTGCGCGCCCGAACACCAAACTCGCCACAGGCGCACGCTCATCCGCCCTTGCGCTGCCGTCCATTAGCCTAGAGATGGATCGGTACTCGACCTCCCCCTCACCACCAGCAGCCAGCAGCTCTCCCGAAAGCAAGTCTCGCGCACCGTACTGAGCAAGAAGCGCGCCAATTCCGTTCGCAAGAATTCTATTTCGCCTAACTGGCTCGGACGCCAAATCCGGAACATCGTTGTCGCCGAGTGACACCCGCCCATCATCGCCTCGTGTGAGGCGATCAACATCAGAGACCGCACGCGTATTAGCACCCTGCGAATAGCTTTGACCACGGATGCTCGCCCAGTACCACCTCGACAGGACTGTCTTGTCGATTGAGGTTTCGCCCTCCGAATCACAAAAGGCAGCCACAGCCAAGATCATCGCGGGGGGCGGCGCGATTGAGGGGCTCACCACACCAAGTCGGCCGACCAGGTGACCAAGCGCCTTTTCATAGGAGGAAATCGCCCGAGACCAGTTTGATTTCACCTCACCGGGCGGGACCGCCAAGACGTCGCCCTGACGGACGCCGCGAACAGTGATTTTCTTCCCACTCCTCTGCTGCTTTCGGCGAACCCATATCGCGATCAACTTTAGTATTTCAACTCCGTCGATCTCGAAGAGGCTTAGAAAAGGATTATCGATAAGGGCAGAGTCCCATTCATCTCTAAGCCTAAATCCGTGCGGGTAAAGCACCGCCACCATTAGATCAAATGCATTGAGGCGGACCCCGGTGCGATTAATCGTTTCAAAAATTCGAGCGAGCGCTTCCAGGCCAATCTCATGCTCAAGTTCAATTGCTGGAACGCGATAGACCTGCGATTTAAGCCCAGACAGCTCCGACTCGCGCAAGACTAGAACCTCTCGCGCACGATCCGTCGGAAGCCAAGACTGCCACTTGAAGAACCGCTCATTATCGAATACTTCGCTGACTGTAGCGATACCGCGACTCGCGCGCTCACGAGCATCGCCGAACTCTCGAACAAAAGCGTCGCGACGACGCCATTGAATCGCCTCATTGACCCCATCCGATAGCGCAATGAAGTCAATGAAATAAACCACATCCGAAATATCGGCAACCGCATGGTAAAGGGCAGTAATCCGCTGCTGGCCATCTAGCGCAAAGAGCTCTGGCTTGCCACGCAACTGTGGTCCAGCATCAATTTCTTTGGCACCGAACGGTTGGGGGCCCTTCAACATCAACAAGGACCCGACTGGCCAAGCCCGAGCAACACTGTCCAGCAATTCAACGACCTTAGACGGATTCCAGACAAAATCACGCTGAAACTCGGGCAGGGCCAATCTGCCGGACCTTACAAGCGACACCAGCCTGTCGATCGTGTAAGTCGCCGATTGAAATTCCATCTAGTCCTCCACCCCCGCCAATCGTTTCGACAATCTCACATATTCCGCCGATACTCCCCACCCACCTCATACAGCGCATGGCTGATCTGCCCGAGGCTGTGGGTCTTCACTGCTTCCATCAACGCCGCGAAGATGTTCTTGCGGTCACGGGCGGTGTTTTGGAGGTAGGCCAGGGGCCTATTCGCGGCTGAAGCCGCTCCTACAACAATGAGAGAATTTCTCGCGGCCTGGAAGGTGCGCACGTTGGCGATCTGGGCGGCCTTTTCGGCTTCGGTGCTGCGGATCAGTTCGATGGTGGTGGCCACCTCGCCGGCGTGGTCCTTGGGCAGGAAGGTGTTCACGCCCACCAGGGGCAGGCTGCCGTCGTGTTTCTTGTGTTCGTAGTAAAGGCTTTCTTCCTGGATCTTGCCGCGCTGGTACATGGTGTCCATGGCGCCCAGCACGCCGCCGCGCTCGCTGATGGCCTCGAACTCCTTGTACACGGCCTCTTCCACCAGATCGGTGAGCTGGTCGACGATGAAGCTGCCCTGCCAGGGGTTCTCGTTGAAGTTCAGCCCCAGCTCCTTGTTGATGATCATCTGGATCGCCACCGCGCGGCGCACGCTCTCTTCCGTCGGCGTGGTGATGGCCTCGTCGTAGGCGTTGGTGTGCAGGCTGTTGCAGTTGTCGAACAGCGCGTACAGCGCCTGCAGCGTGGTGCGGATGTCGTTGAACTGGATTTCCTGCGCGTGCAGCGAACGGCCGCTGGTCTGGATGTGGTACTTCAGCATCTGGCTGCGCTCGTTCGCGCCGTAGCGCTCGCGCATGGCGCGGGCCCAGATGCGGCGGGCCACGCGGCCAATCACCGTGTACTCCGGGTCCATGCCGTTCGAGAAGAAGAAGCTCAGGTTCGGCGCGAAGTCGTCCACCTTCATGCCGCGCGCCAGGTAGTACTCGACAATCGTGAAGCCGTTGCTCAGCGTGAACGCCAGCTGCGAAATCGGGTTCGCGCCCGCTTCGGCAATGTGGTAACCGCTGATCGACACCGAGTAGAAGTTGCGGACCTTCTGGTCCACGAAATACTGCTGGATGTCGCCCATCATGCGCAGGGCGAATTCGGTGCTGAAGATGCAGGTGTTCTGCGCCTGGTCTTCCTTCAGGATGTCGGCCTGCACGGTGCCGCGCACGGTGCGCAGGGTGTGCGCCTTGATCTTCTCGTAGGTCTCGGCGTCCACCAGCTGGTCGCCGGTGATGCCCAGCAGGCCCAGGCCCAGGCCGTCGTTGGTGGGCGGCAGTTCGCCGTGGTACTCGGGGCGCTTCTTGCCCTCGAAGAAGGCCTCGATCTTGGCGTGCGCGGCGTCCCAGCGGGCCTGGTCTTCCCGCAGGTACTTCTCCACCTGCTGGTCAATCGCCGTGTTCATGAACATGGCCAGGATCATCGGCGCCGGGCCGTTGATGGTCATGCTCACGCTGGTGGTGGGCGCGCACAGGTCGAAGCCGGAGTACAGCTTCTTCATGTCGTCGAGAGTGGCGATGGACACGCCGCTGTTGCCGATCTTGCCGTAGATGTCGGGGCGCTCGGCCGGGTCTTCGCCGTACAGCGTCACGCTGTCGAAGGCGGTGGACAGGCGCGCCGCCGGCTGGCCCACGCTCAGGTAGTGGAAGCGGCGGTTGGTGCGCTCGGGCGTGCCCTCGCCCGCGAACATGCGGATGGGGTCTTCGCCGGTGCGGCGGTAGGGGTACACGCCGCCGGTGTAGGGGTAGGCGCCGGGCAGGTTTTCCTTGCCCAGGAAGGTGAGCAGTTCGCCCCAGCTGGTGTACTTGGGCGCGGCGATCTTCGGGATCTTCTGGTGGCTCAGCGATTCGCGGTAGTTCTCCACGCGGATCAGCTTGTCGCGCACCTGGTATTCACCCACCTCGTCGGTGATGGACTTCAGGCGCTGCGGCCATTCCAGCAGCAGGTTCACCGACTCGGCGCTGAGCGCCTTCACCGCGTCGTTGTAGCGCTGGCGCAGGGTGACCAGGCTGCGGTCCACCACCACGTGCGGGGCGTTGGGGTTGTCGCCGGTGCTGGCGCCCTGGCGGCGCTCCCACTGGAACACCACCTTGCGGCGGTCGGGCAGGCCCTGGCGGCGCTCGCCGCAGTCTGGCCACTGCGCGCCGTCCTTGCCGGCGCTGGGCGCGGCGGGCGTGGGCACGATCAGGTGGTGCGGGTCGTACAGGCCCAGCTGCTTGGGCAGGTTCGGGCAGCCCAGTTCGCGCAGCGCTTCCCAGTAGTGCTGGGCGCGGTCGGCGGCTTCGGCCTGGCGCTCGATGGAGGCGTTGATCTGGCGACCCTGCTCGGCGATTTCCGCCAGGTAGCGGGTGCGCGCGCCGGGAATCAGCACGGTGGCGCGCGGCTCCTTCAGCGAAGTGTCCACCACCGGTTCGAAGCTGCAGCGCGGGGTGTTGGCGCTGGTCTTCTGGCGCACCAGGCGGCACAGGTTCGCGAACATCCAGGTCACGCCCGGGTCGTTGAACTGGCTGGCGATGGTGGGGTACACCGGCACGTCCTCGTCCTTCATCTGGAAGGCGGTGCGGTTGCGCTTCCACTGCTTGCGCACGTCGCGCAGGGCGTCTTCGGCGCCGCGCTTGTCGAACTTGTTCAGCACCACCAGCTCGGCGTAGTCGAGCATGTCGATCTTCTCGAGCTGGCTGGGGGCGCCGAAGTCGCTGGTCATCACGTAGACCGGGAAATCCACCAGGTCCACGATTTCCGAATCGCTCTGGCCGATGCCGGCGGTTTCCACCATCACCAGGTCGTAGCCCTGGGCGCGCAGGAAGGCCACGCAGTCCTTGAGCACGGCGTTGGTGGCCACGTGCTGGCGGCGGGTGGCCATGGAACGCATGAACACGCGCGGGCTGCGCAGGCTGTTCATGCGGATGCGGTCGCCCAGCAGCGCGCCGCCGGTGCGGCGGCGGGTGGGGTCCACGGAAATCACGGCGATGCGCATTTCCGGGAAGTGCTGCAGGAAGCGGTTCATCAGCTCGTCGGTGACCGACGACTTGCCGGCACCGCCGGTGCCGGTCAGGCCCACTACCGGGGTCTTGCCGCCGGCCAGCTGCCATTCTTTGCGCAGGGTGGCGAGCGTGGCTTCGTCGATGGCGCCTTCCTCGATGGCGCTGAGCATCTTGCCGATGGCGATCTCGTCGTTGATGTCGAGCAGCGCCTGGGAAGCTGAAGCCAACGTACCAGGTACATTTTTCCGGGCCGCAGCCTTGCCCTTTCCGCCGCTTTCTTCGCCGGAAAAATGTACCTGGTACGTTTTTCGTGCGCTTTCGGTGCGGCGGACGAGGTCTTCGATCATGGCCACCAGGCCCATCTGCATGCCGTCGTTCGGGTGGTAGATGCGCTCGACGCCGTAGTCCTGCAGTTCCTTGATCTCTTCCGGCGTGATGGTGCCGCCGCCGCCGCCGAACACGCGGATGTGGCCGGCGCCGCGTTCGCGCAGCATGTCCACCATGTACTTGAAGTACTCGGTGTGGCCGCCCTGGTAGCTGGAAAGCGCGATGCCGTCGGCGTCTTCCTGCAGCGCGGCGCGCACCACGTCTTCCACGCTGCGGTTGTGGCCCAGGTGCACCACTTCCACGCCCTGCGCCTGGATCAGGCGGCGCATGATGTTGATGGCGGCGTCGTGGCCGTCGAACAGGCTGGCGGCGGTGACGAAGCGCAGCGGGCTGCGCTCGGCGTTGGACTCGGGGAGCTGGTTGGCGGGGGTGCTCATGGGGCGGCACTCATACGGCAAAGACGGGAATTTCCCGATTGTAGCGCCGACCGTATGGTCCGCCCTACCCCGTCCGGGCCGCCCCGGAGGCTCAGCCCTTGGCGGCGGGCCTGGCCTCGAGTTCCTTCAGCGCGGCCTTCGCGTTTTCGTCACCCGCGTCGGCCGATTTCTGCAGCCAGCGGCGGCCTTCCTCGGGCTGGGCCGGGCCGGCCACGCCGCGCAGCAGGAACATGCCCAGGTTGTGCATGCCCTGCGCGTTGCCGGCCTCGGCGGCCTTGCGGTACCAGGCCTGGGCTTCGGCCAGGTCCACCGGCACCACGGTGCCGGTTTCGTAGTACAGGCCCACCGACACCATGGCCGGGGCGTGGCCCAGCCCGGCGGCGCGCTTGAACCACTCCAGGCTGCGCGGCAGGTCGGCGGCCACGGCAATGCCGTGGGCGTAGTGCACGGCCAGGTTGTTGGCCGCCTCGGCGTTGCCCAGGTAGGCAGCCTGCTCGTACAGCGCCAGCCCGCGGGCGAAGTTTGGCTTGGGCAGGCCTTCGGTGGTGTTGAGGTAGAGCCAGCCCAGCGCCGCCATGGCCTTGGCATTGCCGGCTTCCACGGCCTGCTCGTAGAGCTTGAGGCCCTCTTCCTCGCGGCCGGCGTCGTAGGCGGTGTTGGCCTGGCGCAGCAGGTCGTCGCCGGCGGGCGGCGTGGCGGCGAAGCTGGCGGTGGAGAGCAGCAGAGCGAGGCAAAGCAGGGTCTTGCGCATGGGTCTTTCCGGAAAAGTCAGGGGGTTTGCAGGGCCAGCCGCAGCGGCTGCAGCTGTGTTTCATAGCGGCGCCACTGGCCGAGGAAACGCGCGTGCACCGGCTCGCGCAGCTGCACCGCGCTGGCGGTGGCCACGACGCCGGTGCGGCGGGCGATGTCGGCCACGCCGGGCGCGGGTGGCAGGCCCAGGAAGGCCAGCACCTCGCGCGCCACGTCTTCGGTGCGGGTCACGAGCGCGTCGTAGGGCACGTCCAGCACCCGGCCCGGGAAGGCGGCGTGCCAGTGCGCCATCAACGCCTGGTAGCGGCGGAAGTGGCCGGCCATCTCGCGCTGGTCGTAGCTGTGCGGGTAGGCGCCCGCGAACAGTTCCTTGAGATTGGAGAAACACACGTCCATCGGCTCGCGCACCAGGTGCAGGAATTTCGCCTGCGGCAGCGCGCGGGCGATATGGCCCAGCCACAGGAAGTTCGCCGGCAGCTTGTCGGTGTAAAGCGGCTTGCCGCCGGCGCGCCACTGGGTATGACCGAGGTAGCGGCGGCCGAGTTCCGCCGGGTCCACGCGTTCGGCGGCGGCCAGCAGCGCCAGGTCGGGCCCGGGCGGGCCGGCCAAGTCGGCGCACCAGCGCAGCTGGAAGCCGAAGTCGCGCAGTTCGCCGGCGTCGGCCACGCCGGGCGCGCCGCCCAGGATGCGCTCGAGCAGCGTGGTGCCCGAACGCGGCTGGCCCAGGATGAACACCGGCGCCGGGCCGGGTTCGGCCTGGGTGTTGGCGCCTTGCCCGTCCACGCGCATCAGCTGGTCGAACACGGCCTGCTCGGCGGCGGGGTCGTAGCTGACCTGGCGGCGGCGGGCGCGCATGCCGGCTTCCAGCGCGGGCCAGGCAGCGGCGGTGTCGCCCAGGTCGTCGAGTTCCTTGAACAGCGCGTAATACAGCGGCGGCGCGTCGGGGTGGTTTTCGCCGGCACGGGCGATGGCGGCGCGCAGGCGGTCCACGTGGTTCTTCGCTGGCGTGGCGGTGCGCAGCTTGGCCAGCTGGCGGTGCGCGGCGCCGTGCAGCGGCTGGCGGGCCAGGCAGGCTTCGAAGGCGGCTTCGGCGGCGTCGGGTTCGCCGGCGTAGAGCGCGGTGAGCCCGAGCTGGTAGTGCAGCGTGGGGTTGTCGGCGCCCAGCGCGCGGGCACGCTGCAGGAAGGGCCGCGCCTCGGCCGCGAACGACTGCTCCGACAGGCGCTGGCCCAGGCCCTGCTGCACGGCCGGGTCGGGCGCGTCGCGCAGGGCCGGCGACTGCGCCAGCTCCAGCGCGGCCTGCAGTTCGCCCACCTGGCACAGCAACTCGACGATGGCTTCCAGCACCACCGGGTCGGCCTCGTCGGCGGCGCGGGCAGCCAGGGCCTCGGCTACGGCGTCGCGCAGGCGGCCCTGGGCCAGGGCCAGGTGGCCCAGGCGCAGGCGCGCCGGTGCCACCCATTCGGGGTGCGTGGCCAGGCGCTCGAAGGCGGCGCGGGCGGCGGCGTCCTCGCCCCGGGCGCGGTGCTGTTCGGCGGCCTGCCAGGTCGCCAGCGGATCGAAGCCTGCCGTCACTTCAGCCCCCCAGCGCCTTGCAGAAGGCCTTGGCGAAGGCGCTGCGGCGGATGTCGGCGTCGTCGCGGGCGCTGCCGGCCACGTGGGTCAGGCGGGCGGCCTGCAGGCGGTCGATGTCGGCGCCGCGGCGGAAGGCCACCTCGCGCTGCACGCGGGCGCGCACGTGGTCGCTCAGGCCCGAGCGCAGGGTCAGTTCGTTGTCGGCCAGTACGCGCCAGGGCACGAAGATGGCGTGCAGCTGCTCGTCGGCCACGGTGAAGAAGCCGGCGCCGAACAGGTCCACGTGGGCGGCGTGGGCCTGCAGCATCCAGTCGCCGCCGTCGCGGTACTTCAGGGTGCTGACCACGGTGGCGGTGGGCGCCAGCGGCGGCCGGCCCAGCCGGGCCTCGCCCGAAAGCAGGATGCCGCGCAGGTCGGCGATGGGGTTGGAAAGCGTTTCGTCGCCGGCGCGCAGGATGACGTTGCCGCCCTCCCAGTCCAGGCCGGTGAGGTGGCCGTACAGCAGTTCGCCCGGCGCCAGCAGCAGGATGGCCTTGTGCAGGTCGGGCTGCACCTCGCCCATCCAGCGCGGCGGCTGCGGCAGCCCGTACAGCACGCCGGCGCCGTAGCCGAAGCTGCCCGGTAGGTCGTCGACGCGCGTGATTTCGCCCATCCGCGCATCGTAGTGGCAACCGGCGGGCGGGACAAAAAAAAAAGGGGCGACTACGGGGTAGTCGCCCAATGAACCCTGCTCTAAGGGTTGGAGGCCGGCGGTTCTCCGGGGAGAGACAAAACCGCCAGGCACATTGGCGAACGCCGCGCCCCGGCGCGACCGGCCAAGACTTTTTCGGGGGCCGCCGGACGGCGGCGCGCGGCCGACGGACGCGCCCTGGCCCCTGGGGCCGGGGCCGGCCTGCCCGTCTAGAGCGTTTGCTTTACACTACGGCGCGCCGTAAACCGGCGGGGTCCTGTGTTCGATGAACGCAGGCCATTTAAATCAATCACTTGCGGACCTTTTTTCACCATCTTTCGCACGCGAATCCGCCCCCGGATCCGCGCAGTCCGCCAGACCGGAGCCTCCCATGATCTTCGAAACCATCTCGACCTCGAACCACGAGGAAGTGGTGTACTGCCACAACAAGGACGCGGGCCTGAAGGCCATCATCGCGATCCACAACACCGTGCTGGGCCCGGCCCTGGGCGGCACGCGCATGTGGCCTTACGCCAGCGAGGAAGAGGCCCTGAAGGACGTGCTGCGCCTGAGCCGCGGCATGACCTACAAGGCGGCGGTGTCGGGCCTGAACCTGGGCGGCGGCAAGGCGGTGATCTGGGGCGACCCGAACAAGGACAAGTCCGAGGCGCTGTTCCGCGCCTTCGGCCGCTTCGTCAACTCGCTCGGCGGCCGCTACATCACCGCCGAGGACGTCGGCATCGACGTCAACGACATGGAATACGTGCTGCGCGAGACCGAGTACGTCACCGGCGTGCACCAGGTGCACGGCGGCTCGGGCGACCCGTCGCCGTTCACCGCCTACGGCACCCTGCAGGGCCTGATGGCCGCGCTGCAGGTCAAGTTCGGCAACGAGGAAGTGGGCAACTACTCCTACGCCGTGCAGGGCGTGGGCCACGTGGGCATGGAGTTCGTGAAGCTGCTGCGCGAGCGCGGCGCCAAGGTGTTCGTCACCGACATCAACAAGGACGCGGTGCAGCGCGCCGTGGACGAGTTCGGCTGCGAGGCCGTGGCCCTGGACGAGATCTACGACGTGGACGCCGACGTCTACTCCCCGACCGCCCTGGGCGGCACGGTGAACGAGAAGACCCTGCCCCGCCTGAAGTGCAAGGTCATCTGCGGCGCCGCCAACAACCAGCTGGCGAACGACGAGATCGGCGTGGAGCTCGAGAAGCGCGGCATGCTGTACGCGCCGGATTACGCGGTGAACGCCGGCGGCCTGATGAACGTCTCGCTCGAGATCGACGGCTACAACCGCGAGCGCGCCATGCGCATGATGCGCACCATCTACTACAACCTGGGCCGCATCTTCGAGATCGCCAAGCGCGACGGCATCCCGACCTACAAGGCCGCCGACCGCATGGCCGAAGAGCGCATCACCGCCATCGGCAAGCTGCGCCTGCCGCACCTGGGCGCCGCCGCCCCCCGTTTCCAGGGCCGCCGCGGCAACTGATGCAAGAAGGGGGTCAGGTTCACTTCCTGGCCCCCTCTTCATCGCGAATCCACGGGCGGGAAGTGAACCTGACCCCCTTCTTGCCCCTGAGTCTTGTCGGAGAAATTGATGCGCACGTTCCCCCTCGGTGAAGACCTCGATGCCCTGCGCGACGCCGTCCGGCGCTTCGCCGAGACCGAGATCGCGCCGCGGGCCGCGCAGGTGGACCACGACAACGCCTTCCCGCAGGACCTGTGGCCCAAGCTGGGCGAAATGGGCCTGCTGGGCATGACCGTGCCCGCCGAATACGGCGGCTCGGGCATGGGCTACCTGGCCCACCTGGTGGCGATGGAGGAAATCTCCCGCGCCTCCGGCGCCATCGGCCTGAGCTACGGCGCGCATTCGAACCTGTGCGTGGCCAACCTCTACGCCAACGGCACCGAGGCCCAGCGCCAGAAGTACCTGCCGAAGCTGTGCAGCGGCGAGTGGAAGGGCGCGCTGGCCATGAGCGAGCCGGGCGCCGGTTCCGACGTGGTGGGCTCGATGAGCTGCCGCGCCGAGCTGCGCAACGGCACCTGGGTGGCCAACGGCAACAAGATGTGGATCACCAACGGCCCCGAGGCCGACGTGCTGATCGTCTACATGCGCACCGCCGGCAAGGAAGCGGGCTCGCGCTGCATGACCGCCTTCCTGGTCGAGAAGGGCATGAAGGGCTTCTCCACCGCCCAGAAGCTCGACAAGCTGGGCATGCGCGGCTCGAACACCTGCGAGCTGGTGTTCGAGAACTGCGAGATCCCCGCCGAAAACGTCCTGGGCGAGGTGAACCAGGGCGTGAAGGTGCTGATGGGCGGCCTGAACACCGAACGCCTGGTGCTCACCGGCGGCCCGCTGGGCCTGATGCAGGCGGCGCTGGACATCGCCCTGCCCTACGTGCGCGAGCGCAAGCAGTTCGATGCGGCCATCGGCACCTTCGGCATCATGCAGGCCAAGATCGCCGACATGTACACCGCGCTGCAGTCCAGCCGCGCCTTCGCCTACACCGTGGCGCGCGACTACGACGCCGGCCATTCCAGCCGCATCGACGCCGCCGCCTGCCTGCTGCACGCCTCCGAGGCCGCCGTGCAGGTGGCGCTGGAAGGCATCCAGGCCCTGGGCGGCAACGGCTACATCAACGAATACGCCACCGGCCGCATCCTGCGCGACGCCAAGCTCTACGCCATCGGCGCCGGCACCAACGAGATCCGCCGCATGCTGATCGGCCGCGAACTGTTCGACGGACGCAGCTGATCCCGCCACCGCGTCCGTTTCCGCCCTGCCGCCCCATTTCCGGGGTGGCATAATCCGGGTTTGCCCTTCTTCTTCCGGGAGTTTCCATGTCCAAGGTCGTCATCGCGGGTGCCAAGCGCACCGCCCTCGGGGCCCTGCTGGGCCAGTTCACCGGCGTGCCGGCCACCCAGCTCGGCGCCACCGCCATCAAGGCCGCCATGGAGCAGGCCGGCGTGGCCGCCGACAAGGTGGACGAGGTGATCATGGGCTGCGTGCTGCCCGCCGGCCTGGGCCAGGCCCCGGCCCGCCAGGCCGCGCTGGGCGCCGGCCTGGCCACCGCCACCGGCTGCACCACCATCAACAAGGTCTGCGGCTCAGGCATGAAGGCCATCATGATGGGCCACGACCTGATCAAGGCCGGCTCGGCCAGCCTGGTGGTCGCCGGCGGCATGGAGTCGATGACCAACGCCCCGCACCTGCTCATGAACTCCCGTACCGGCACCAAGTACGGCAGCATGGAAATGCTCGACCACATGGCCTGGGACGGCCTGACCAACCCCTACGACAAGCAGGCCATGGGCGTGTTCGGCGAGCTGTGCGCCGAGAAGTACGCCTTCAGCCGCGCCGATCAGGACGCCTACGCCGCCGAATCCGTGCGCCGCGCCCTGGCCGCCCAGGCCGACGGCGCCTTCAAGGACGAGATCGCCCCGGTCACCGTGGCCGGCCGCAAGGGCGACATGGTGATCGACACCGACGAGCAGCCCGGCCGCTGCGACATCGCCAAGATCCCCACCCTGCGCCCGGCCTTCAAGAAGGACGGCACCATCACCGCCGCCGCCTCGAGCTCCATCAACGACGGCGCCGCCGCCCTGGTGCTGGCCTCAGAGGAGGCCGCCAAGGCCCAGGGCCTGGCCCCGATCGCCACCATCGTGGCCCATGCCGGCCACGCCCAGGCCCCGGAATGGTTCACCACCGCCCCGGTGGCGGCCATCGCCAACGTGCTGGCCAAGGCCGGCTGGCAGGTGGGCGACGTGGACCTGTTCGAGGTCAACGAAGCCTTCGCCGTGGTGGCCATGGCCCCCATGAAGGAGCTGGGCATCCCCCACGACAAGCTCAACGTCAATGGCGGCGCCTGCGCCCTGGGCCACCCCATCGGCGCCTCCGGCGCCCGCCTGGTGGTGACCCTGGTGAACGCCCTCAAGCGCCGGGGAGGCAAGCGGGGCGTGGCTTCCCTGTGCATCGGCGGTGGCGAGGCCACGGCCATCGCGGTCGAGCTGGCCTGAGCACCGTACGGTGGCCGGCGGAAATTTATTTTCGCCCAAACCCGCTTTGCTATTGACTCTCAGCGTGTACCTGACATGATTTTGACGACGTACCCGGTTGGGTACGTTCTGAAATTTCATACGTCTAGACGAGGAATTCACCCATGTCCCTGAACAAGACCCTGCTCGCCATGGCCCTGGGCCTGGCCCTGGCGGCCTGCTCGAACCAGGCCGAGCAGGCGGCTGACGCGGCCGACGAAGCCGCTGCTGCTGCCGAAACCGCCGCCACCGAGGCTGCGGACGCCGCCGCCGCTGCCACCGACGCCGCTGCTGACGCCGCCGTCGAAGCCACCGACGCTGCTGCCGAGGCCACCGCCGACGCCGCCGCCGAGGGTGCCGAAGCCGCCGCCGAGGGTGCCGAGGCGATGGCCGAAGGCGCTGCCGAGATGGCCGACGACGCCGCCGCGGCTGCTTCCGACGCCGCCGAGGCCGTCGAAGAGGCTGCCACCGACGCCGCCGAAGAGACCACCGACGGCGAGTAATCCCCGCCTGCGGTACCCAGCGAACGGGCGCGACGCGAGTCGCGCCCGTTTTCTTTTAAACTCGTCGGGTTCCCGCTCGGACGGACCCGCATGAGCACGCTCACCAGCCACATCGACCCCCGCGACCCCGAATTCCAGGGCAACGCCGCGCAGCTGCGCGCCGCCGTGGCCGACTTCGAGGCGCAGCTGGCGCGCGCCGCGCTCGGCGGCGGCGAAAAGGCCCGCGCCAAGCACACCGAACGCGGCAAGCTGCTGCCGCGCGAGCGCATCGCCGCCCTGCTCGACCCGGGCTCGC
Organism: Arenimonas sp.; assembly: GCF_041913985.1. Taxonomy (GTDB): domain Bacteria; phylum Pseudomonadota; class Gammaproteobacteria; order Xanthomonadales; family Xanthomonadaceae; genus Arenimonas. Next base: position 15,347 of record NZ_JAYSEG010000005.1, on the reverse strand, counting down.
CCTTCCTCGAACTCTCGGCCCTGGCCGCGGGCGGCATGTACGACGACGCCGCGCCCGCCGCCGGCATCATCACCGGCATCGGCCGCGTGCACGGCACCGAAGTGGTGGTGGTCGCCAACGACGCCACCGTCAAGGGCGGCACCTACTTCCCCATGACGGTGAAGAAGCACCTGCGCGCGCAGGAAGTGGCGCTGGAAAACCACCTGCCCTGCCTGTACCTGGTCGACTCCGGCGGCGCCTTCCTGCCGCTGCAGGACGAGGTCTTCCCCGACAAGGAGCACTTCGGCCGCATCTTCTACAACCAGGCCCGGCTGAGCGCGAAGAACATCCCGCAGATCGCCGTGGTGATGGGCAGCTGCACCGCCGGCGGCGCCTACGTGCCGGCCATGTGCGACGAATCGATCATCGTGCGCGAACAGGGCACCATCTTCCTGGGCGGCCCGCCGCTGGTGAAGGCCGCCACCGGCGAGGTGGTGGACGCCGAATCCCTGGGCGGCGCCGACGTGCACACCTCGGTGAGCGGCGTGGCCGACCACTACGCCGAAAACGACCGCCACGCGCTGCAGATCGCCCGCGACATCGTCAAACACCTCAACCGCCGCAAGCCGCTGCCGGTGGCCGTGCAGCCGCCGCGCGAGCCGCTGTACCCGGCCGAGGAGCTCTACGGCGTCATCCCGCGCGACACCCGCCGGCCCTTCGACATCCGCGAGGTCATCGCCCGCGTGGTGGACGGCAGTGAGTTCCAGGAATTCAAGGCGCGCTACGGCAAGACCCTGGTCTGCGGCTTCGCGCACATCCACGGCTACCCGGTGGGCATCGTCGCCAACAACGGCATCCTGTTCGCCGAGAGCGCGCTCAAGGGCGCGCACTTCATCGAGCTGTGCAACCAGCGCGACATCCCGCTGGTGTTCCTGCAGAACATCACCGGCTTCATGGTGGGCAAGAAGTACGAAAACGCCGGCATCGCCAAGGACGGCGCCAAGATGGTCACCGCGGTGGCCTGCAGCCACGTGCCGAAGTTCACCGTGGTCATCGGCGGCTCGTTCGGCGCCGGCAACTACGCCATGTGCGGCCGCGCCTACGGCGCCCGCTTCCTGTGGACCTGGCCGAACGCGCGCATTTCCGTGATGGGCGGCGAGCAGGCCGCCAGCGTGCTGGCCACCGTGAAGCGCGACGGCCTGGAAGCCGCGGGCAAGGCCTGGAGCGCCGAGGAAGAGGAAGCCTTCAAGGCGCCCATCCGTGAGCAGTACGAGCGCCAGGGCCACCCCTACTACGCCACCGCCCGCCTCTGGGACGACGGCATCATCGACCCCGCCGACACCCGCCGCGTGCTCGGCCTGGCGCTCTCGGCCAGCCTCAACGCCCCCATCGAAAAAGACCGCTTCGGCGTCTTCCGGATGTAAGAAGGGGGTCTAAGAAGGGGGTCAGGTTCACTTATGCGGCCCGGGTGTGGCGCGCAGGGCGATCCATCACGCCCGCATAAGTGAACC